>NZ_BAAFHB010000002.1:75000-732500 GCF_041155115.1 Marichromatium sp. PS1 | reverse complement strand
AGTGCTTCCATCGTTATCGTGTCTTCTCAGCTGTGGCGCGCCCTTGAGGCGCAAAGAGAAGAGCCTACGACGCCACCCAGGGGGACTCAAGCGCAATCGCTACCGACCGGGCACGGGCGCACCCATCCTTGTGAGAAGCCGTTCTTTGGGACTACACTAGGACTCGAAAATAAAGCCCTACATCATTGTAAATAAAAGATATTATGCGCGACTACAAATTCAGGCAGAGCGATATCCCGCTTCGCCCCCGCCGCAGACGCGGACCACGCGTGTTCCCGATCCTGCTGTTGCTCACGGTGGTCGGGGGCGCTGGTTATGGTGCCTACTGGTGGTTCGAGCACATGCCTCAGGGCCAGCCCCAGGCGGTCGACACCGACGCGCGCGTCATCCCGCTGGAGCTGCCGCCGCTGCAGGCCGAGCTGACCGAACTCCCGCAGAGCGGGACGACGACCGCCCCGCGCTGACCGCACTCAGGCCGAGAACGACGACCCGCAGCCGCAGGTGGTTGAGGCATTGGGGTTGCGGATCACGAACTGGGCGCCGTGCAGCCCCTCGGTATAGTCGATCTCGGCCCCCATCAGATATTGCATGCTCATCGGATCGACGAGCAGCTTGACGCCGTCGGTGACGACCTCGGTGTCGCCGTCCTCGGTACGCTCCTCGAAGGCGAAGCCATACTGGAAGCCGGAACAGCCGCCGCCCTGGATATAGACGCGCAGCATCAGCCCCGGGTTGCCCTCCTCGGCGATCAGCTCCGCCACCTTCGAGGCGGCCGACGTGGTGAAGACCAGTGGGGCATCGGTAGCGGCATCGGCGCTCATGACATGGACATCCTCGTGATGATGGTGATGTCTGCCGAGATGCGTCCCGCCGGGAGCAGGTTCAACCACGCGCCGGACACGGCAGCGAGCGCCCAGCGCCGGGTCAGTCGATCAGCTCCAGCGGCCAGGGGAAGGAGGCGCTGGTCGCAGCCAGGCGCTCGCCATCCGGCTCGATCTGGATCACCACCAGCTGCGGGGCGAAGCCCTCGGGCAGCATGAACCAGCCCGAGCAGTGCTGATAGTGTTCGAAGTCCATGCCGATCGTCGCCGGCTCGGCAGTCAGCTCATCGAGTCGCAACCGCGCCGGCTCATCGCCGCGCACCCCCTCGATGACCAGCACCACCCGCCCCTCGACCTGCCCCACCCCGTCGACGAGCTGGGTGAGCAGGAAGTCATAGCCATAGCGACGCGGCTGCGATTGCGCCGACAGCCGCAGATCGTGTGCGCGAACCGCCCCCTTGTCACCGGCCTGCAGCAGACGCTTGAGATAGGAGAGTTCGCGCGCCTGCTCGAGCCGCGCATCCTGTGCCGCCTCCAGGCGCGACTGCAGCACCCGCACCGTCTCGCGCTCGATCGTCCGGTCGCGTTCGAGGATCAGCGCCTGCTGGCGCGCCGCATCGAGTTCGCGGGCCAGCGTCTCGCGCTCGACCGCGAGCCTGGCCAGCTCCGGGCCGAGCTCGGTGCGCGCCGGGATGCGACCGAGTTCGTAACCGACGCCGCAGGCGAGCGCGATGAAGAACAGACACGCCAGCAGCGCGAACCCACGGGCCGAGCGCTCGCCACGGCTCGTCATTGGCTCAGGGCAGCAGCGCCAGGGCATCGAGCCCGAGCGACTCGTCGAGCCCGAGCATCAGGTTCATGTTCTGCACCGCCTGACCGGCCGCGCCCTTGACCAGGTTGTCGATCACCGACTGGACCACGACCACCCCCGAGTCGCCCTGACGGGTGACGGCGATACGGCACAGGTTGGAGCCACGCACGGTACGGGTCTCGGGGTGCGAGCCGGCCGGCATCAGGTCGACGAAGGGCTCGTCGGCATAGCGGCGCGCATAGATCGCCTCGAGATCCTGGCCGGGCTCGAGTTCGCGGGCATAGAGCGTCGCTTCGATACCGCGCACCATCGGCACCAGATGGGGCACGAAGGTGAGGTTGACCGACGAAGCGGCGGCGGCGTTCAGGTTCTGGGTGATCTCCGGGCCATGGCGATGACCACCGGCGGCATAGGCCTTGAAGCTCTCGCCGACCTCGGCCATCAGCTGACCGACGTTGGCCTTGCGCCCGGCGCCGCTGACCCCCGATTTGCCGTCGGCGATCAGCCACGACGGATCGACCACACCGGCCTCGAGCAGCGGCAGCAGACCCAGCGTCACCGCCGTCGGGTAGCAGCCGGGATTGGCCACCAGACGCGCCTCGCGGATCGCCGCGCGGTTGACCTCGGGCAGACCGTAGACGGCCTCGGCCACCAGCTCGGGACAGGCGTGCGACATACCGTACCAACGCTCCCACTCGGCGATGTCCTTGATGCGGAAGTCGGCGGCGAGATCGACCACCCGGGTCCCGCGCGCCAACAGCTCCGGCACCAGCTTCATCGCCGTGCCGTTGGGGGTGGCGAAGAACACCAGATCGCAGCCGCCGAGGGTCTCGGCATCGGGCGCGCTGAAGCACAGGTCGACATGACCGCGCAGATGGGGGAAGAGCTCGGCGACCGGCAGCCCGGCCTCGCCGCGAGAGGTGATGACCGCGATCTCCACCTCGGGGTGACGCGCCAGGATGCGCAGCAGCTCGGCACCGGTGTAACCGGTACCACCAACGATTCCAACCTTAAACATGCTCAAGCCTCCATGCACGGACCAGCGAGGGGCCGCGCACGACGAGAATCCTTATAGAGGACAGCGGGCGGTGACCCACGCCATCGATCCGGCCCGACGGCGGGAAGGACGACGACCGGGGACACCGGACCTCGCCGCATCGATGATCGGGCGAGGACGGAACGCGCGGGGATCGGCGTCACGCCGATCGCGGCAGCGCGACCGACGGACTGGTGACGCACCCGGGGGGTGCTCGCCTGACGGGTTCGGCGCAAAGGCCGCCGGAAGGCGGCCTCGCGAGTGCCGGGCGGGGCCGGCACCAGCGGATCCGGGACGGGATCAGCTGCAACCGCTGCCGGAACCACAGCTGGAGCAACCACCGCCCTGGACCTGGGGGAGGTTGTTGAAGACGAAGGTCGCGGTGCCTTCGCCATCATCGGAGAAGTCGATCTCGACGCCGCGAAGATACTCCAGCGTGCCATCGTCGACCACGACCTTGAAGCCGTCGCACTCGAGCACGCCATCGTTGTCGTTGATGGCATCGGTGAAGGTCATGCCGAAGCTGACGCCGCTGCAACCGCCGGGCGAGGCGAACACGCGAACCCCCTGCACGGTCGCGTCGACCTGTGAGAACAACTCCTGCATCTTCGCCTGGGCCGGTGCCGTCAGGGTCAGCTCCGCGTCGGTGAGCGCTGCGGACATGTGGGGCGAACCTCTTCTTCAGAAAACGGAAAAATAGTTCTTGAGCATAGCAAAAGCACTCAGGGGCATCCAGCAAGCGCGCCCGGCCTCAAGCGATCGGGGGCCCCGCTCAGAGCCGACCGTCGGCGATCAGCATGGAGAGATGACGCTCGGCGTCGAGCAGATGACGCGACCAGTGCAGCTCATAACCCGCGCACCAGGCCGCCAACGCCCACTCCGGGTCCTCGTCGTAGGCACAGAGTCCGGCCTTGAGTTCGCAGTAAATGTCGGTCAGGTCATCGGCGAGGCTGCCGGACATGGCCTCGCGCCCCTCACTCGCGAGATCGAACTCGAGCCAGTAACCGTCAAGATCGGCGAGCAATCGGCGCAGATGGGAGAAGAGCTCGAAGCGGGCATCGAGATCGACCGGCGGCACGTGACCGGCACCCAGTCCAGCCGCGCTCAACGGGGCGATGAGCGCATGCAGCCTGGGCAGCAGCACCGCCAACTCGGGCAGCCAGTGCAGCCGACCACGGGTCGATGACTCGATCAGGCTGCAGTAACGGCGCACCAGCGAGACGAGCTCGCCGCAGGGCGCTTCGGAGACGGGCGATGGGCGGGTGAGGACTTCCATGCCAAGGAGTGTAGCCGAGAATGCGGCCAAGTGACCCCAACTTGATCCAACCCCTTCGATCAGGACGCGATCCTCACACCTCGACCATCTCGAAATCCTCCTTGCCGGCGCCGCACTCGGGGCAGCGCCAGTCGGCCGGGACATCGGCCCAGCGGGTGCCGGGCGGGATGCCGTCCTCGGGCCAGCCCTCGGCCTCGTCGTAGATCAGTCCACAGACAATACAGAGATAGGTCTTCATCGGGGTGTACGACCTCAGGCTACTCCGCACACCGAGCGGCCATGGTGTCGACACCCGGCCAGCACGCGCGGTTAAATACTGCCAGACACAATCGGGGGAGACCCCGCGGTTTTCAACGTCGACGACCGTCCCGACGGGTTCGGGACCGTGCCCGCGACGCGCTCGCGATCACCATCGATCGGCGGCTGATCATGCCCCTGATCGCCGCCGGGCGCAGATTCGCCGGGCAATCGTCGTCATCACGCCCGGCGCATCGACACCGGGCCTCTCGCGGAGATATCTCGAATGATCAATGACAGCCCTGAGCGGGCGGTGGTGCTCTGTATCGGCGGCCACGACCCGAGCGGCGGCGCCGGCATCATGGCCGATGCCGAAACGATCGCCGCGCACGGCGGCTTCGCGGTGAGCGCGATCAGCGCGCTGACCGACCAGGACACCTGCGGCGTGCGCGCCATCCACGCCCAGCCGGCCGAGCAGCTCGAGGCCCAGTGCCGCACCCTGATCGCCGACAGCGCGCCGCGCGCGATCAAGGTCGGGCTGCTCGGCAGCTCGCGCGCGGTCCGCGTGATCTCCACCCTCGCCGACGAGCACCCCGAGCTGCCGCTGGTGCTCGACCCGGTGCTCGCCTCGGGGACCGGCCAGCGTGTCGCCGACGCCGCGGTGCTCAACCAGCTGCGCCATAACCTGATCGCACGCAGCACCCTGGTGACCCCCAACCTGCCCGAGGCGCGCACCCTCACCGACCTCCAGGACCCGGCGCGATGCGCCGAACGGCTGCTCGGCAGCGGTGCGCGCTGGGTGTTGATCACCGGCACCCACGACACCACCGAGCATGTCACCAATCGTCTCTACGGTCGCAGCGGCGCGCGTCACCAGTGGGACTGGCCACGCCTCCCCGGCGAATACCACGGCTCCGGCTGCACCCTGGCGAGTGCCATCGCCGTGCGCCTGGCCAGGGGCGAGTCGATGGTCGATGCGGTGACCGCGGCCCAGGAGTACACCTGGAACGCACTCGATCAGGCCTTCCGCACCGGGCGCTGCCAGCTCACCCCCAACCGCTTCTACGCACAGTCGCACCCATGAGCCAGGCGTTGCACGGGCTCTATGCCATCACCCCCACCGCCCCGCACCCGCGCCCGCTCACCGAGCGCGTGGCCGAGGCCATCGCCGGCGGTGCGCGGCTGATCCAGTTTCGCGACAAGGGGACGGATGCGCGGGCGCGCGAGCAGCAGGCCCGCGCCCTGCTCGACTGCTGCCGCGCCGGCGGCGCGCGACTGATCATCAACGACGACCTCGCGCTCGCCGCACGCATCCACGCCGATGGCGTCCATCTCGGGCGCGACGACGGCGACCCGCGCGACGCGCGCGCCTTGCTCGGCGAGGGGGCGATCATCGGCGTCTCCTGCTACGACGCGCTCGAGCGCGCCCGCCGGGCGGCGGCGGCGGGCGCGAGCTATGTCGCCTTCGGCAGCTTCTTCGCCTCGCCGACCAAGCCCGCGGCGGTACGCGCCACCCCCGAACTGCTCGACGCCGCACGGCGCGAGATCCCGCTGCCGCGAGTTGCGATCGGTGGGATCACGCCACAAAATGGCGGTTTGCTGATCGCAGCGGGAGCGGACATGCTCGCCGTCGTCAGCGGAGTCTTCGCGGCGCCCGATGTCGCCGTCGCGGCCCGCGCCTACACCTCACTGTTCCCCAAGGAGTCATCCTGATGAGCCGATCCCATGAACTCTTCGAAGCCGCGCAGCGCCACATCCCCGGCGGCGTCAACTCGCCGGTGCGCGCGTTCCGAGGCGTCGGTGGCGACCCGGTGTTCTTCGAGCGCGCCGAGGGCGCCTACGCCTACGACGCCGACGGCAAGCGCTATGTCGACTATGTCGGCTCCTGGGGCCCGATGATCCTCGGCCACGCCCACCCCGAGGTGCTCGGCGCGGTCGAGGAGCGGATGCGCAAGGGCCTGTCCTTCGGCGCCCCGACCGAGGTCGAGACCCAGATGGCCGACACCGTCTGCGAGCTGGTGCCGAGCATGGAGATGGTGCGCATGGTCAGCTCCGGCACCGAGGCGACGATGAGCGCGCTGCGCCTGGCGCGCGGCTACACCGGTCGCGACAAGGTGGTGAAGTTCGAGGGCTGCTACCACGGTCACGTCGACTCGCTGCTGGTCAAGGCCGGCTCCGGCGCCCTGACCTTCGGTGAGCCCAACTCCCCCGGCGTCCCCGCCGCACTCGCCGAGCTGACCATCACCCTGCCCTACAACGACATCGCGGCGGTGCGCGAGACCTTCGCCGAGATCGGCTCCGAGATCGCCTGCATCATCGTCGAGCCGGTCGCCGGCAACATGAACTGCATCCCGCCGCTGCCGGGCTTCCTCGAGGGTCTGCGCGAGGTCTGCACCGAGCACGGCGCGGTGCTGATCTTCGACGAGGTGATGAGCGGCTTCCGCGTCTCACTCGGCGGCGCCCAGGGTCACTTCGGCGTCACCCCCGACCTCACCACCCTCGGCAAGGTCATCGGCGGCGGCATGCCGGTCGGCGCCTTCGGCGGCAAGCGCGAGATCATGGAGCACGTCTCCCCGGTCGGCCCGGTCTACCAGGCCGGCACCCTCTCGGGTAATCCGATCGCCATGGCCGCGGGCCTCAAGACCCTCGAGCTGATCAGCGAGCCGGGCTTCTACGACCGTCTCACCGCCACCACCAGCGAGCTGCTCGCCGGCCTGCGCGAGCGCGCCGCCGCCGCCGGGGTGCCCTTCACCACCAACCAGGCGGGCGCCATGTTCGGCCTGTTCTTCAGCGCCGAACCGGTCACCGGCTTCGACCAGGCGACCGCCTGCAACCAGGAGCACTTCAAGGCCTTCTTCCACGGCATGCTCGAGCGCGGCGTCTATCTCGCGCCCTCGGCCTTCGAGGCCGGCTTCGTCTCGATCAAGCACGGCGAGGCCGAGATCCAGGCCACCCTCGACGCCGCCGCCGAGGTGTTCGCCGAGATCGCCGGCTGACCCGGGGCGACCGCCCCCTCACCCGGACGGGCCCCGCCCGTCCGGGTCTTCTCACCGCCAAACCCCACCCGACACCGGCAGCCGAGCCACCGCGCCCCGGCAACTGCCGCGACCGCCACACGCACACGCAACGCAACCGCGCGCACCGAACGAAGCGCGACGCGGACACGAAACGAAAACACCGCGACAGACCTCCCTTCCCGGCCATCAACACGATCCGCCGACAGCGCCTCGAAAAGACCGGCCTCCAGGCGAATGAAACACGCCCTCGAGCCCAGCGCCGACGCACACACCTCAATCCACTCAGGGTGACATGCCGGACGGTCACGGCACGAATCATCACCGCCGCCGCTCACGACAATTCAGCAGCCACCGAAAGTCTTAAAAAATCGCCATAAAAACAGCAATATAAATTCATCGTACAGGCTTTCGCGCGCGATATAACCGGGTCCAGAACAGAGATCAACCCCCTTCGCCCTATACGAAATATTCGCTTTGCTAATTCACTCATCAACGACCTCGACAGCCTCTCGGGCGCGACCTGCAGTCATTGACGGAATGATTGCAAATTCGTTTACACGGCACTAATGTCGCCACGCATCGAGTTCCACGAGGCCTTCCATCGATGTAGTGGAGGCCCAGATCTCAACACAGAGGATAGAGCGATGGACTATCAGAGCGTCTACAAGCATTCGATGAAAGACCCCGAGGCCTTCTGGGCGGAGGCGGCCAGCCTCATCGACTGGGACAAGCCGTGGGACAAGGTGCTCGACGACGCCAACAAGCCCTTCTACCGCTGGTTCAGTGGCGCGATGATGAACACCTGCTACAACGCGGTGGACCGTCATGTGATCGCCGGTCGCGGCGACCAGGCGGCGATCATCCACGACAGCCCGGTGACCGGCAGCAAGCGGGTGATCACCTACGCCGAGCTGCAGCAGCAGGTCGCGAAGATGGCCGGCGCGCTGCAGGCGCAGGGCGTGACCAAGGGCGACCGGGTGATCATCTACATGCCGATGGTGGCCGAGGCGCTGATCGCCATGCTCGGCTGCGCGCGCATCGGCGCCATCCACTCGGTGGTGTTCGGCGGCTTCTCCTCGCACGAGCTGGCCACCCGCATCGATGACGCCAAGCCGAAGATGATCGTCGCCGCCTCCTGCGGCATCGAGCCCAACCGCGTGGTGCACTACAAGCCGCTGCTCGACGAGGCGATCGAACTCTCCACCCACAAGCCCGAGCACTGCCTCGTGCTGCAGCGCCCCGAGGAGCCCGGCACCCTGGTCGAGGGTCGCGACCTCGGCTGGGCCGAGGCGCTCGACGCCGCCGAGCCGGCCGATTGCGTCTCGGTGGCCGCCACCGACCCGCTCTACATCCTCTACACCTCCGGCACCACCGGCCAGCCCAAGGGCGTGGTGCGCGACAACGGCGGTCACGCCGTAGCGCTGGCCTGGAGCATGGGCAACATCTACGACGTCCAGCCCGGCGAGGTGTTCTGGGCCGCCTCCGACGTCGGCTGGGTGGTGGGTCACTCCTACATCGTCTACGCCCCGCTGCTGCGCGGCTGCACCACCGTGGTCTACGAGGGCAAGCCGGTCGGCACCCCGGATGCCGGCGCCTTCTGGCGGGTGATCGAGGAGCACAAGGTCAAGGTGCTGTTCACCGCGCCGACCGCCTTCCGCGCGATCAAGGGCGCCGACCCCAAGGCCGAGCATCTCGGGCGCTACGACACCAGCTCGCTGAGCGCGCTGTTCCTCGCCGGCGAGCGTTGCGACCCCGACACCCTGCACTGGGCCGAGGACATCCTCAAGCGCCCGGTGATCGACCACTGGTGGCAGACCGAGACCGGTTGGGCGATCGCGGCCAACTGCATCGGCATCGAGCAGCTCCCGGTCAAGGCCGGCTCGCCGACCTGTGCCGTCCCCGGCTACGACATCCAGGTACTCGACGACGAGGGCGAGCCGGTCAAACCGGGCAACATCGGCCGCATCATGGTGAAGCTGCCGCTGCCGCCCGGCTGTCTGTCGACCCTGTGGGGCAACGACACCCGCTACGTCCAGTCCTACCTCTCGGCCGAGCCGGGCTACTACCTCACCGGCGACGCCGGCTATCTCGACGAGGACGGCTACGTCTTCGTGATGAGCCGTATCGACGACATCATCAACGTCGCCGGTCACCGGCTCTCGACCGGCGCGATGGAGGGCGTGCTCGCCTCGCACCCGGACGTCGCCGAGTGCGCGGTGATCGGCGCCGCCGACGAGCTCAAGGGCGAGCTGCCGCTCGGCCTGGTGGTGCTCAAGTCCGGGGTCGAGCGCGATCACGACACGATCAAGAAGGAGTTGGTCAAGCTGGTGCGCGAACAGATCGGTCCGGTCGCGGCGTTCAAGACCGTTGCCGTGGTCGAGCGTCTGCCCAAGACCCGCTCGGGCAAGATCCTGCGCGGCACCATGAAGGCGATCGCCGACGGCACCACCTACAAGCAGCCGGCGACCATCGACGACCCCTCGATCCTCGACGAGATCACCAGCTCGCTCAGCGCCATCGGCTACGGCCGTCACGACTGACCCCCCCGCGACGACCGTCCGCACGGACGGTCGCGTGCGCCGCCCGCCCCACCGGGCGGCGCACCCCACGCCCCAGCTCCTCCGTCCACCCCTCCCCAACACCCCCGACAAGATCGACTATCAGCCTGCTCAATCCGCAGCATTGTCGACAATCAGGATTGACATCGATAAAAAACACGCTATCTTCGCTGTCATTCTGTTGAAGTGTCGACAATCCAAATGACAAAGGCCTCCAACGCCTCAACCGAGCCCAGCTCCACCATCGCCGATCGCATCTTCGACCAGATGCGTCAGGCGATCGTCGAGGGCGGCATCCCCGCGGGCAGCAAGATCAGCGAGCCGGTGCTCGCCGCCCGCTACGGGATCAGCCGCGGGCCGCTGCGCGAGGCGCTGCGTCGGCTTGAGTCGATCAAGCTGGTCGAGCGCCGCGCCAACGTCGGCGCCCGGGTGATCCAGCTCAACAGCGACCAGCTGCTCGAGATCTACGACGTGCGCGAGGCGCTCGAGGGCATGGCCGCGCGGATCGCCGCCGAGCGCATGCCGGAGGGCGCGATCGAGGAGCTCAAGGCGCTGCTGGCGCATCATCGCGGCGACATCGCCCGCGACGACTGGCAGACCTACTTCCAGGAGGAGGGCGATCTGGATTTCCACTTCCGCATCGTCCAGGGCGGCGGCAACCGCCGACTGGTCGACATCCTCTGCAACGACCTCTACCACCTGGCGCGGATGTATCGCTGCCAGTTCGGGATGCGGAGCGAGCGGGCGCGGGACGCGCTCAAGGAGCACGAACTCGTCGTCGACGCCATCGCGGCGCGGGACGGCGAGCTGGCGGAGTGGCTGATGCGTCGCCACATCCGCGCCTCGCGCGAGGCCATCGCCCGGCGCCTCGTCCCATAGCGCGGACGACGACCGCGGGGCGGGTCCGCGCATCGAAATCACCACAGTCACGGACGCCGCACGCGTCCGGGCGGTTCAAGGAGACCCAACACCATGAGCGACACCATGACGGCCGGCGCACGACTGCGACTCGCGGTCCAGGAAGAGAACCCCCTGCAGATCATCGGCGCAATCAACGCCTATCACGCGATGATGGCCGAGCGCACCGGCTACCGCGCCATCTATCTCTCCGGCGGCGGTGTCGCCGCGGGCTCCTACGGCCTGCCCGACCTGGGCATGACCAGCCTCGATAACGTCCTCGAGGACGTGCGCCGCATCACCGACGCCACCCAGACCCCGCTGCTGGTCGACGCCGACACCGGCTGGGGCGGCGCCTTCAACATCGCCCGCACCGTGCGCCTGCTCAACCAGGCCGGCGCCGCCGGTTGCCACATCGAGGACCAGGTCGCGGCCAAGCGCTGCGGTCACCGTCCGGGCAAGGCGATCGTCTCGCAGGCCGAGATGGTCGACCGCATCAAGGCCGCGGTCGACGCACGCCGTGACGACTTCGTGATCATGGCGCGCACCGACGCGCTCGCCGTCGAGGGCATGGACGCCGCCATCGAGCGCGCCGTGGCCTGTGTCGAGGCCGGCGCCGACATGATCTTCCCCGAGGCGATGACCGAACTCGAGCAGTACCGTCAGTTCACCGCCGCGGTCAACGTCCCGGTGCTCGCCAACATCACCGAGTTCGGCGCCACCCCGCTGTTCAAGACCACCGAGCTCGCCGAGGTCGGCGTCTCCATGGTGCTCTACCCGCTGTCGGCCTTCCGCGCCATGAACAAGGCCGCGCTCAACGTCTACCAGGCGATCCGCAACGAGGGCACCCAGGCCGGCGTCATCGACACCATGCAGACCCGCATGGAGCTCTACGATTACCTCGGCTACCACGCCTTCGAGCAGAAGCTCGACGCCCTGTTCGAGCAGAACAAACCCGAGTAAATCCCTGACGCAGGAGACGCCCGGCCACGCCTCGGCCAGCGTCTCCCGCCCCGTCGCACGCGCCGCGTCCGGGGCCAACCCGATCCGAGGAGAGAACCATGGCCGAGACCTCGCAGACCCAGCTGCCCAAGCCGAAGAAGTCCGTCGCCCTGTCCGGCACCGCCGCGGGCAACACCGCCATCTGCACCGTTGGCCGCACCGGCAACGACCTGCACTACCGTGGCTACGACATCCTCGACTTCGCCGACCAGGCCGAGTTCGAGGAGATCGCCTACCTGCTCATCCACGGGCGTCTGCCCAACCACGCCGAGCTGGCCGCCTACAAGCGCAAGCTCAAGAGCCTGCGCGGCCTGCCCGCGGCGCTCAAGACCGCGCTCGAGCAGCTGCCGCCCTCGGCCCACCCGATGGACGTGATGCGTACCGGCTGCTCGGTGCTCGGCACCCTCGAGCCGGAGAAGGACGACATGTCGGTGGCCGGCGCACGCGACATCGGCGACCGGCTGCTCGCCAGCTTCGGCTCGATGCTGATGTACTGGTACCACTTCTCGCACAACGGGCGGCGCATCGAGGTCGAGACCGACGATGATTCGATCGGCGGTCACCTGCTCCACCTGCTCCACGGCGAGACCCCCTCGGACGAGTGGGTGCACGCGATGCACACCTCGCTGATCCTCTACGCCGAGCACGAGTTCAACGCCTCGACCTTCACCTCGCGCGTGGTCGCCGGCACCAACTCCGATATCTACTCGGCGATCACCGGCGCCATCGGCGCGCTGCGCGGTCCCAAGCACGGCGGTGCCAACGAGGTCGCCTGCGACATCCAGAACCGCTACGCCACCGCCGACGAGGCCGAGGCCGACATCACCGAGCGGGTCGCACGCAAGGAGATCATCATCGGCTTCGGCCACCCGGTCTACACCATCGCCGATCCGCGCAACAAGGTGATCAAGGCCGTGGCCAAGCGTCTCGCCGAGGGCAATGGCGACATGCGCATGTTCCAGGTCGCCGAGCGTCTGGAGACGGTGATGTGGGACCTCAAGAAGATGTTCCCCAACCTCGACTGGTTCTCGGCCGTGTCCTACGCGCAGATGGGCGTGCCCACCGCGATGTTCACCCCCTTCTTCGTGATCTCGCGGACCACCGGCTGGGTGGCGCACGTCATCGAGCAGCGCCAGGACGGCAAGATCATCCGCCCGAGCGCCAACTATGTCGGTCCCGAGGACCTCAACTGGCTGCCGATCAAGCAGCGCTGAGCCAGCTACCAGCTACCAGCTACCAGCTACCAGCTACCAGCTACCAGCTACCAGCTACCAGCTCGAGGCTGGAGCTGGTGGCCGGCGGCTGCAAGCCACCGCATTCCCAACCCACTGGAGACCTCATTCAAATGAGCGCACATATCGCCGACGCCAACGTTCGCCCCGATCCGGACCAGGAACTGGTCGCCATCGCCGACTACGTCTGCAACACCGAGATCGACTCGGCCGAGGCCATCACCACCGCCCGTCACTGCCTGATGGACTCGCTCGGCTGCGCCATGCTCGCGCTGCAGTACCCCGAGTGCACCAAGCACCTCGGCGCCATCGTCCCCGGCACCACCGTGCCCAACGGTTCGCGCGTGCCCGGCACCGCCTTCCAGCTCGACCCGGTCAAGGCCGCCTGGGACATCGGCGCCATGGTCCGCTGGCTCGACTTCAACGACACCTGGCTCGCCGCCGAGTGGGGCCACCCCTCCGACAACCTCGGCGCCATCCTCGGTCTCGGTGACTATCTCTCGCGCAAGGCGGTGGCCGACGGCGCCGCGCCCCTGACCGTGGGCGACGTGCTGCAGTACATGGTCAAGGCACACGAGATCCAGGGCGTGCTCGCCCTCGAGAACAGCTTCAACCGCGTCGGTCTCGACCACGTGCTGCTGGTCAAGGTGGCCTCGGCGGCGGTCTCGGCGCTGATGCTCGGCGCCGATCGCGACCAGGTCATCGACACCCTGTCGCAGGCCTGGGTCGACGGCCAGGCGCTGCGCACCTACCGTCACGCCCCCAACACCGGCTCGCGCAAGTCGTGGGCGGCGGGCGATGCCAGCTCGCGCGCGGTGCGTCTGGCGATGATGGTCGATCGTGGCGAGATGGGCCTGCCCTCGGTGCTGAGCGCGCCGACCTGGGGCTTCTACGACGTGCTGTTCAAGGGCAACAAGTTCGCCTTCCAGCGCGACTACGGCAGCTATGTGATGGAGAACATCCTGTTCAAGATCAGCTTCCCTGCCGAGTTCCACGCCCAGACCGCGGTCGAGTGCGCGATGCGCCTGCACGACCAGGTCAAGGACCGCATCGACGAGATCGAGCGCATCGAGCTGGTCACCCAGGAGTCGGCGATCCGCATCATCAGCAAGGACGGCCCGCTCTACAACCCGGCCGACCGCGACCACTGCCTGCAGTACATGGTCGCCGTGCCGCTGATCCACGGTCGTCTCACCGCCGCCGACTACGAGGACGGCGTCGCCGCCGATCCGCGCATCGATGCGCTGCGTGAGAAGATGGTGGTGCGCGAGGATCCGCGTTACACCGCCGAGTACCTCGATCCCGAGAAGCGCTCGATCGCCAACGCCGTGCAGGTCTTCTTCAAGGACGGCAGCAGCACCGAGCTGGTCGAGGTCGAGTACCCGATCGGTCACCGTCGTCGTCGCGCCGAGGGCATCCCGGTGCTCGAGGCGAAGTTCCTCGCCGCACTCAAGACCCGCTTCCCCAAGGGTCAGGCACAGCGCATCTACGACCTCTGCCAGGACGAGCAGCAGCTGATGCAGACCCCGGTGCACCAGTTCATGGACCTGTTCATGATCTGACCCCGGTCGCGCGCCCCCGCCGGGGCGCGCCCCGAGCGGGGTGGCCGAGGCCACCCCGCGCCCCTCTCTCCACCCCCCGCCGCCCCCCGTCCCACTTGGCGTGCCACCCGCACTGGGCCATGCTTATTAGAGAGCGCTCCCGTGCACGACCCACTGGCGCCGAATCTCGCCATCGGTCGAGCGGGCCTCGTCCCGGGCCATCGCGCAGCATCTCTATCCATATCGGTCAAGCCGCACCCCGACTGCGGCATCTCGCGGAGGCAGTGGTCAATGCATCCCCCCGGCCCCGACAGCGAGCAACTGCGTATCGAGAACGCCGCGCTGAAGCGCCGTATCAACGAACTCGAACGAGCGCAGCACAGGACGCGCGGCCCCGACACCGCCGCCCTGCTCGATAACTTCCCCGGCATGGCCTACCGCTGCCAGAACGACAGCAACTGGACCATGGACTACGTCAGCGCCGGCTGCCTGGCGCTCACCGGCCACCCCCCCGAGGCGCTGATGCGCTCGCGGGTCATCTACTCAGACCTGATCCACCCCGAGGATCGCAGCCGGGTGTGGGATCAGGTCCAGCTGGCGCTCGGCGAGCAACGCACCTTCGAGGTCGAGTACCGCATCAACCACATCGACGGCGAGATCCGCTGGGCCTGGGAGCGCGGCTGGGGACTGTGGTCCGATCACGGCGAACTGTTCACCCTCGAGGGCTTCATCACCGACATCTCGGCCTACAAGCGCGCCGAACAAGCACTGCGCGACCATCAGGCGACACTGCGCGCGCTGCTCGATACCCCCGAGGACTCGATGCTGCTGATGGACGCCACCGGCAAGCTGATCGCCTGCAACGACATGACCGCGCGCCAGCTGCGCTGCGACCGCCAACAGCTGATCGGCAGCAGCCTGTTCGCGCGGCTCCCGACCGAGGTCGCCGCCAACCTGCACCGTCAGCTCAGGAAGGTGATCGCCAGCGCCGAGCCGATCCGCTTCCAGGAGCAATATCGCGACCGCTGGTTCGACCACACCCTCTACCCGGTCTGCAACGCGCACCGTCAGGTCTCGCAGCTGGCGCTCTATTCACGCGACATCACCGAGCAGAAACAGCTCGAGCGCACCCTCGAGCAACTGGCCATCTCCGACCCTCTGACCGGCTTGTTCAACCGCCGTCAGTTCTGGTCGCTGGCCGAGCAGAGCCTGGCCCAGGCGGCGCGCAAGCGCACGCCGACCAGCGCGCTGATGATCGACATCGATCACTTCAAGTCGATCAACGACCGTCACGGCCACCTCATCGGCGATCAGGTGCTGCAGACTATCGCCAGCGAACTCAAGCTCAACCTGCGCCACAGCGACATCCTCTGTCGCTACGGCGGCGAGGAGTTCGCCGCGCTGCTCCCCGAGACCGACCTCAGCACCGCCAGCGAGACCGCCGAGCGGTTGCGTCAGTGCATCGCCGACACCCCGATCGAGACCGACCAGGGAGCGCTCTCGCTGACCATCAGCATCGGCGTCGCCGAACTCGTCGGTGGATTCAGGACCAGGGTCTCGACCCTGCTCGAATGCGCCGATCGCAAGCTCTACGCCGCCAAGCAGGCCGGACGCGACCGGATCGCCTGCTGGACCCCCTCGGACGACGAGCTACAGCGCCTCGCCGGCAACGCTCACGGACTCTGAGGCCGACTCAGCGCATCAGCGTCTCGCGCACCCGGGACCAGGGGAAATTGCCCGCGAACCCCGGATAGGCGCCGCCGGGATCGACCTTCGACTTGTAGCGCCGCCCGCCGCAGACGAAGCTGCGGGTATCGAGTTCGCCATGACCACGTATCTGCGCCGGGGTCAGGTCATGGGCGACGAGCAGTGGGCGCAGCAGCGCGATCAGCGCCTGGATCTGGACCTCGGGAAAGGGGTCGCGACCATCGCCGTCGTTGACCAGCTCGATGCCGACCGAGCGGGCGTTGTGACCGCGGGCGTGATGGGCGACCTCGGCCACCGGCGTCCCCGTCACCGTGGTGCCGTCGCGACCGATCAGATAGTGATAGCTGATGCCCGGGTTGCGGGCGAAATGACGCCGGTTGGACTCGAGCGTACCGCCCCCGGAGTGCCACAGCCGCCCCGCCTTGCAGCCCGGACCGCCGGTGGCATGGATCACCACCAGATCGATCTCGCGCGCCGGCGTCGCGCCGAGCCCGAGCAGCAAGAGCAGGCCGAGCAGCCAGCGCCCGTATCTCGCCATCCCCCCCATGACCCACCTCCGGCGGCCTCGGCCGCATCTCGAGCACGCCCACGCAGGCGATCTCGGCTATGCTGGAGGGCTTGAATCCGCCTTGCAGGAGGATCCGGCCATCCTCTCCCTGACCGATCTCGCCACCCTCGTCATCCTCACCGTCGCCGCCTTCGCCCACGGCGCCCTCGGCTTCGGCTTCCCGTTGCTCGCCACCCCGCTGCTGGCGCTGGTGATGGACCTGCGCATGGCGATCCTGCTGACCCTGATCCCGACCATCCTCATCAACCTGGTGAGCATCGCCCACGAGCGACACTGGCGCGAGGCGCTGCGCCGTTTCTGGCCGCTCCCGGTGAGCACCATGATCGGCAGTCTGATCGGCACCCAGTTGCTGCTCAGCATCGACCCGCAGCCCTTCCAGATCCTGCTGGCGCTGGTGCTGGTCGCCTTCCTGCTGCTCGAGCGCCGTCAGGGCAGCGGCCCGGAGCGCCAGGTGCCGCACTGGGCGCTGGCACTGCTCGGACTGAGCATGGGTCTGCTGGCAGGGCTGATCAACATCTTCGCCCCGGTGGTGGTGGCCTTCGCCCTCTACACCCGGATGAACCCGGTGCTGATGGTCGCAACCTTCAACCTCAGCTTCATCACCAGCAAGAGCGGCCAGGTACTCGGCTTCGCCAGTCGCGATGCGCTCGACCCCGCGGTGCTCGGTCTGGCGCTGGTGCTGCTCCCGGCGGTGCTGCTGGCGCTGTGGATCGGCATCCGGGTGCGGCGCCGTCATGGTGGGACGAGCTACCGCAACTGGCTGCGCGGCGCGCTCTGGGCGATCGCCGCACTGCTGATCATCGAGGCCTGGTGAGACGGTTCAGTCGGCCTCGGCAAGCGAGTCGAGATCGATCTCCCAGCGCTCGAGGATGCGCCGATAGATCGCCAGCTCGCTGTCGGCGAAATGGCCGTCGGCGCGCGCCACCAGCAGCAGGACTCGCGCGAGCAGACGCCGTCGCGAGACCTCGGTGACCGGGGCGAGCACCGCGTCGATCCACTCCGGGTCGTTCAACCCGACATAGCGCGCGGTGCCGGCATGGGCGATCAGGTCGTCGCAATAGGCATCGAAGACCTCGGCGAAACGGTTGTGGTCGACGCCCAGGGTCTCGAACACCCCGAGATCGTCGAGGATCTCCAGCTCACCGTCGGCGACCTCGCCGTCGCTGACGATGAAGAGGGTGATCACCCGCAGCAGCGCCTCGGCGCTGTTGTCGGGATAGGGAGTGAGTTCGAGCGTCGACATACCTGCTCCAGCTGATGACGAATGGGACTGCCACGATCATCGCACAGACCCCGGATCCGGCACGAGTCATCATCAGTCGCCTTTAGTCTCCAGCCGCCAGCCATCAGCCTCCAGTGGGCGGTCGTCCTCGACCACCGTCGCGGAAGCGAGGCGTCGCGCCCCGCCTTTGCTGGTCGCTGATCGCTGGCTGGCGGCTGACGGCTGGCGGCTGATGGCTGGTGGCTGGTAGCTGATGGCTGGCGACTGGTGGCTGATGGCTGGTGGCTGGCGGCTAATGGCTGATGGCTGGCGGCTGGCGGCTGGAGACTGAAGACGGCTGATAGCTGACTCCGCCGATTGCACCTAACCGTCGAGTGGCACCACAATGGGGCGAGCCCAGACGGGTCGCGGCGTGACCTGCATCGCGCCGCCCGCTCCACGCCGACCTTAAGCTTTAGAGGTGACGGAGCGGCCGCTCGACTTGCCGGACCCGTGCAACCGCGATCATCCAGGAGCCCGCATGTCCAGATCCCTGACCTCATTCGCCGCGGTGGCGCTCGCCACCATCGCCACCTCCGCGCTGGCGGCCAATCCCCGTGTCGCGATGGACGTCTCCATCGGCGGCGAGCCGGCCGGCACCGTCACCCTGGAGCTGTTCGCCGACACCACCCCGAAGACCGCGGAGAACTTTCGCGCGCTCTGCACCGGTGAGCGCGGGGACGACCTCGCCTACGCCGGCATCCCCTTCCACCGCATCATCCCCGGCTTCATGATCCAGGGCGGCGACTTCACCAACGGCAACGGCACCGGTGGCCGCTCGATCTATGGCGAGCGCTTCCCCGACGAGAACTTCGAACGGCGTCACGACCGCCCCGGCATGCTGTCGATGGCCAATGCCGGCCCCGACACCAACGGCTCGCAGTTCTTCATCACCGTCGCTCCCACCCCCTGGCTCGACGGCAAGCACGTGGTCTTCGGCCAGGTCGTCGACGGCATCGAGGTCATCAAGGCGATGGAGGCCGAGGGCTCGCGCTCCGGGCGCACCCGGACAGCGGTGATGCTGGAGGACTGTCGGGCACTGTGACCCCCGGGGGGGGTGGGCCCTTGGTCTGGTGTCCACCACCCCCACCCTTAACAACAAGCTACCAACCGACGCGAACGAGGACTCAGCCATGCGTATCCCAGACCCTCGCGACACCTTCCTCGACCCACGGCGCCAGCCGCTCGAGCAGGCACCCGAGCGCCAGCCGCGTCTGCAGACCTGGAGCGAACTCGAGACCGTGCACCCGCACGGCGCCGATCGCGAACACCCCCATGCCCGCCAGATCGAGGCGGCGATCCTGCGCACACTGCGCTAGCCTGCGATGGCGCAGGGACGCGCCCCAGCCCCCCTCACTCCTCCGCCGTCCGCACCCGCAGATAACGCGCAAAGCGCGGAATGCCGTTACCGGTGTAGCCCTGATACCTGAAGGTCACCCAGCTGCCGATCGGCGGCGGCGCCTGCCGTTCGGCATCGCTCAGACCGCTACCGAGACGAAAGCGCCGCCCCTCGGCATCCTCCACCAGCAGCGCCCCGACCATCCCGCGCAGCCGCCCCTTGCCGGGCAGGTGGGCGATCACCCGCGCCTCGGCGTCGAGATAGGGCTTGAGCTTGAGCAGATCATCGCCGCGCCCCGCCCGATAGGGCGCAGCGGCGCGGTGCAGCATCAGCCCCTCGCCCCCGGCGGCAACCACCCGACGCAACCGCATCATCAAGTGCGCATGATCGCGGCCGCGCCACTGCTCGATCAGCTGCAGCGACGCCGGCTGCGGCACGGCGAAGAGCTGGCGCAGTGCAGCCAAGCGGCCATCGAAATCAAGCCCGCACCCGGGCAGGTCGAACACCATGTAACGCACCGCGCGCCACGCGTCCGGGTCGGGCCGTTGACGACGCACGATCCCGGACAGCCGGTCGAAGGTCCCCCGCCCCATCCACAGCTCACCATCGAGCGCGAGTCGCGGCCAGCCGGCGGTGAACTGCGCCGGCGCGACGATCGCCCGACCGCCGCGACTGACCAGACGCCGCCCGTCCCAGTAGGCGCGCACCCCGTCGAGCTTCTCGCTGACCCAATAATCGGCGACGGGCAGGCCCCGCCGATAGACCCCGGCCAGGGTCAGCGCCGGGGGCGCCTCGCCACCACGCTCACCGATCGGCGCACCGGGCGTGCAGCCGACGGGCCATGCGTCGGTCGTGGCAAGAGCGGAGGCCGGCACGAGCAAGACGGCCAGCAGCAGCGGTCGCAAGAGCATTTTCTCGTCCCCGGTTCGCCCTCATGATGATCCGGACAAGGCTAGTGCAGCGCCGCTTGATACGAGGCCGAATCGGACGGGCGCACGGACACGGGGCGTGCCGCAGATACGCCGTCCACCGGAAAACCGGTAAACTGCCCTCCTCTTTCAGCACCGCATCAACCGGACGCACCTGGGCCAGCACGCAGCAGCCATCCCGCCAGGAGCCTGCCTTGAACACGCAACGCACCCCGCAGAAACGCCGTCTGGCCGAATGGGTCGAGTTGATCCAGCATCACGAGATGCCGATCTTCAACAACACCGTACATCAGGTGTTGCGTGTCTCCGAGGACGAACTGGCGCCCGCCGCCGCCCTGGCCCAGGTGATCATGCAGGATCCCTCGCTCACCACCCGCATCCTCAAGCTCGCCAACTCCGTCCATTACAACCCGGCCGGCGCCAGCACGGGCCACAGCCTGACCACGGTCAACCGCGCCGTGGTGGTGCTCGGCTTCAATGCCGTGAGCAACATGTGCCTGGCCGCGACCCTGGTCGACGACACCATCGAGGGGGCGACCCGCGAGCGTGTCGCGCGCGAACTGGCGCGCGCCCTCCACGCGGCGATCCAGGCCCGTTCGATCGCCACCGCGCGCGAGGACAAGGCCCCCGAGGAGGTCTTCATCGCCGCCCTGCTCCACCGCATCGGCGAGCTGGCCTTCTGGTGCTTCGGCGGCGAGCAGGCCGAGGCGCTCGACCAGCTCTACCGCCAGCAGCCCACCACCCTCCCCGAGCGCGCCCAGGAGCGCATCCTCGGCTTTCGTCTCAACCAGCTCAGCGGCCAGCTGGCAAAGGTATGGAACCTCAACGAGCTGGTGCGCGAGGCGATCGTCACCCCCAGCGTGCTCGACGAGCGGGTCCAGACCGTGGTGCTCGGTCAGCAGATCGCGCTCTGCGCCGAGGACGGCGGCTGGCATACCGAGCCGATGGAGAAACTGGTCAAGCGCGCAGCCAAGATGATCGACCTGGCGATCGGCGAGACCCACAAGATGCTGCAGCACAATGCCAGCGAGGCGGCCGAGGTGGCCGCCGTCATCGGTGCCCAGATCGCTGCCCCGCACATCCCGCAACAGCAGGAGACGTCAGACCAGCCGACGCCCGAGACAGCCACCGAGACAGCAGCGGCGGCGGCGACGACGACAGACGCCGAGAGCACCGCCCCCGAACCCGACGCCCAGCTCCAGCTGCGCGTGCTGCGCGAGCTCTCGACGCTGATCGAGAGCGGCACGGCCAGCCTCAACCAGGTGATGACCCTGGCGCTCGAGGGCATCCACCGCGGCGTCGGCATGGATCGGGTGGTGTTCGCCCTGATCACCCCGGACAAGCGTACCCTCAAGGCCAGATACACGCTCGGCAGCGAATCCGAGCGATTGCTCGCCCGCTTCCAGTTCACCCGCCTGCCGGGTCAGAACCATCTGCTGTTCACGGTCATCGAGCGCCAGCAGGCACGCTGCATCCGTGGCGAGGCGCTCGCCGATGTACCGGCCACGGTGATCCAGGCGCTCGGCCGCACCCCCTTCATGATCGCCCCGATCGAGATCGCCGGACAGGGCATCGGGCTGCTCTACGCCGATCGCGCCAGCAGCGCGCGCGCCCTCACCGAGCCATTGTTCGAGGACTTCCAGCACTTCGCCAAGCAGGCCAGCCAGGGGCTGACCCTGGCGGCACGGCGGCGCGCGCGCTGACCCGCGTCGCGGGCGCTGGAATGTATACTAGAGGCCCGACTCAACCCCTTTTCGCGTGAGACGCTCCAATGCTCTGCTGGGCCCGTTATCTGTTCATCGCCATCATCCTGGTGCTCGGGACCGTCAGCATGCTCGGTGCATGCGGCCAGAAGGGCCCGCTCTATTTGCCCGAGCCGGAGCCGGCAACGCCAGCCGCCACCGACGGAGACCTGCCCGACGTCACCGACGCCGCCGTCCCCGCCGCCGATCAGCCCTAGCCGAGCACCACATCGACGCCGCATGGATCACTTCAACTATCGAGACGACCTGCTCCACGCCGAGTCCGTCCCCCTCACCGAGATGGCCGAACGCTTCGGCACCCCGTGCTACATCTACTCCAGGGCGACCCTGGAGCGTCACTGGCACGCCTTCGACCGCGCCTTCGGCGAGCATCCGCACCTGGTCTGCTTCGCCGTCAAGGCCAACTCCAACCTCGCCGTGCTCGACACCCTGGCGCGGCTCGGCTCGGGCTTCGACATCGTCTCGGTGGGCGAACTCGAACGCGTGCTCGCCGCCGGCGGCGATCCGTCGCGGGTGGTCTTCTCCGGGGTCGGCAAGCGCGCCGACGAGATGCGTCGCGCCCTCGAGGTCGGCATCCGCTGCTTCAACCTCGAGTCCGAGGCCGAACTCGACCGGCTCGATCAGGTCGCCGGCGAACTCGGCGTGATCGCCCCGGTGTCGCTGCGGGTCAACCCCGACGTCGACGCCCGCACCCATCCCTACATCTCCACCGGACTGCGCGAGAACAAGTTCGGCATCGACATCCGCACCGCCGAGGCGGTCTATCGCGACGCCGCCGCGCGGCCCAACCTGCGGGTCACCGGCATCGACTGCCACATCGGCTCGCAGCTCACCGACCTCGCCCCCTTCATCGACGCCCTCGACCGGGTGCTCGCCCTCGCCGACCGTCTCGCCGAGGCCGGTATCGCCATCGAACACCTCGATCTCGGCGGCGGGCTCGGCATCCGCTATCGCGACGAGCTGCCGCCCGATCCGGCCGCCTATGCCGCCGCCATCCGTCACCGCCTCGCCGGCAAGCCCTACGAGATCCTCATCGAGCCTGGGCGCGCCATCGCCGGCAACGCCGGCGTGCTGCTCACCCGCGTCGAGTACCTCAAGCCGACCGAGGCGCGTCACTTCGCCATCGTCGACGGCGCCATGAACGACCTGCTGCGCCCGGCGCTCTATCAGGCCGAGCAGGAGATCGTCCCGGTCCACCTCGACCCCACGCTCGAGACCCAGCGCTACGACCTCGTCGGCCCGGTGTGCGAGACCGGCGACTTCCTCGGCAAGTCGCGCCAGCTCGCCATCCGCCCCGATGATCTGCTGGCGGTGCGCGGCAGCGGCGCCTACGGCTTCACCATGAGCTCGAACTACAACAGCCGGCCCCGCGCCGCCGAGGTCATGGTCGACGGCGATCAGGCCCACCTGGTGCGCGAGCGCGAGTCGATCGAGTCGCTGTTCGCGGGGGAACGGAGACTGCCGTGAAGCGTCGCCCCGAGCCCGAGTTGATGGACACCGAGGAGCAGGCGCAAGCCTATGCCGAGGCCGACTTCTCCGACTCCAACAGCCTGTTCATGCGTCTCCTCGCCCGTCAGGCGCGGGGCGGATTGCCGGGCTCGGCGGCGCTCGACCTCGGCTGCGGCCCGGCCGACATCGTGTTGCGCCTGCTGCGTACCTATCCGCGGCTGCACTGCGACGCGCTCGACGGGGCCGCGACCATGCTCGAACGGGCCCGCGCCACCCTCGAGGACGCCGCCGATCTCGACGGCCGCTGGCAGCTGGTGCACGACCGTCTGCCCTCGAGCCGGCTCGCAGACCGCCGTTACGACCTGATCCTCTCCAACAGCCTGCTCCATCATCTCCACGATCCCCAGGTGCTGTGGCGGACGGTGCGCGCGCACGCCAACCCCGACGCCCTGGTGCTGGTGATGGACCTGCTGCGCCCGCCCTCGGCGGGCTGGGCCGAGGCGCTGGTCGAGACCTATGTCGCCAATGCACCCGAGGTGCTGCGCAGCGACTTCCGCAACTCGCTGTTCGCCGCCTACGAGCCGCGCGAGGTGGTCGAGCAGCTCGCCGAGGCCGGGCTCGAGGGGCTGGAGGTCGGCGTGGTCAGCGACCGGCATCTGGCGATCTGGGGACGCGTGCCGGGATGAGCCCGACGGCGACATGCAGGAGATCGAATCGATGAAGGTCCGCTTCACCAAGATGCACGGGCTCGGCAACGACTTCGTGGTGTTCGACGCGGTGCGCCAACGCATCGCGCTCGACCCCGAGCGGTTGCGCCGGCTCGCCGATCGGCGCTTCGGCGTCGGCTGCGACCAGATCCTGCTGGTCGAGCCGCCACGGCTGCCGGGCACCGAGTTCCACTACCGGATCTTCAACGCCGACGGCTCCGAGGTCGAGCAGTGCGGCAACGGTGCGCGCTGCTTCGCCCGCTTCGTGCGCGAGCAGGGGCTGACCGAGCACGACGAGATCCCGGTCGGCACCGCCGCCGGGGCGATCCGGCTCCATCTCGAGGCCGACGGCCAGGTCCGGGTCAACATGGGTCGGCCGCGGCTGGCGCCGGTCGAGATCCCCTTCCAGGCCGAGCACGAGGCGCCGCTCTACGACCTTGAGGTCGCCGGCGAGCACCACCAGATCGGCGCCGTCTCCATGGGCAACCCGCACGCGGTGCTGCTGGTCGAGGACGTCGAGACCGCGCCGGTGGCGCGCCTCGGGCCGGCGATCGAGCATCACCCGCGCTTCCCGCAGCGGGTCAATGTCGGCTTCATGCAACGGCTCGCCGGCGACGCAATCCGTCTGCGGGTGCACGAGCGCGGCGCCGGCGAGACCCTGGCCTGCGGCACCGGTGCCTGCGCCGCGGTGGTCAGTGGGCGGCTACGCGGTCTGCTCGATGAGCGCGTACGCGTCGACCTGCCGGGCGGAGGGCTTATAATCGACTGGCGCAGCCCGGATGACGTCGTCTGGATGACCGGGCCTGCCGAATCAGTGTTCCACGGGGAGATCGTTCTATGAGGGGTCAATCGTGATCACACAGGCAGAGCAGCCCGAGACCAGGGACGAGGCGCTGGAGGCCACGGTCGCCGCCTATCTGCAGCGCCATCCCGACTTCTTCGAGCACCACCCGGAGATCCTCATCACGCTGCGGATCCCGCATCCCACCGGCGACGCCGTCTCGCTGATCGAGCGCCAGGTGCGGGCGCTGCGCCAGGAGCTCGATACCGAGCGCCAGCGTCTCGGCCAGCTCATCGCCCGCGCCCGCGAGTACGAGTCGCTGTCGACCCGATTGCACGCGCTGGTGCTGCGGCTGATCGCGATCAACGATCCCGACCGGCTGTGCGAGGAGACGCGCGAGACCCTACTGCAGGAATTCCGCGCCGACGCCGTCACCCTCAAGCTGTTCCCGCTCGACCCCGAGACCGCCGCACCAGACCCGCTCACCGCCGCCTTCAAGGACTTCCTTGCACGCAAACACGCGCTCTGTGGGCCACTCGACGCCGACAAGGCCGAGGTACTGTTCGGCGAGGCCGCGGCGAGCGTGCGTACCGCCGCCCTGGTCCCCATCCGCACCGCGGAGCGCTCCGGCGTACTCGCCATCGGCAGCAGCGACCCCGAGCGCTTCCGCCCCGAGCTCGGCACCGACCTGCTCGACCGGCTCGGCGAGATCATCGCCCACAAGCTGAGCGCGGTCACCATCGAACGCTGCGGACGGGACTGAGTCGCGCATGGCCGGCGAGACCTCAGCCCAACTGCTCGCGCGCTTTCTCGACCACCTCGCCCACGAGCGTCGGCTGGCGCCGCTGACCGTCGCCAACTATCGCCGCGACCTCGAGCGTCTCCTCGCCTGGCTGCAGGCCCACGCCGAGGTGACGATCGAGACCATCGACGGCGAGACGGTGCAGCGCTATATCGGCGCGCGTCATCGCGAGGGCATCGGCGGGCGCACCCTGCAGCGCGAACTCTCCAGCCTGCGCGCCTTCTATCGCTGGTTGCTGCGCGAGGAGCTGGTCACCGCCAGCCCCGCGCTCGACATCCGCGCCCCCAAGACCCCGCGCAAGCTGCCCAGGACGCTCGAGGCCGATCAGCTCTGCGCGGTACTCGACCGTCCCCGCGAGGAGGTGCTGGAGATCCGCGACGGGGCGATGATCGAGCTCTTCTACTCCGCCGGGCTGCGCCTCGCCGAGCTGGTCGCGCTGGATCTCGCCGAGGTGCCGCTCGATGTCGATGAGCTCGAGGTCGTCGGCAAGGGCGCCAAGACCCGGCGCGTACCGGTCGGGCGCAAGGCGCGCGAGGCGCTGCGCCAGTGGCGACTGCTGCGTCCCTTTGTCGCCGCGCCCGAGGAGCCGGCGCTGTTCGTCAGCCTGCGCGGCACCCGCATCCACCCGCGCACCGTCCAGGCACGGCTGACACAGTGGGCCCAGGTCCAGGGGCTGGCCCAGGGGCTGCATCCGCACATGCTGCGCCACAGCTTCGCCACCCACCTGCTGGAGTCCTCGGCCGATCTGCGCGCCGTCCAGGAGCTGCTCGGCCACGCCGACATCGGCACCACCCAGATCTACACCCACCTCGACTTCCAGCACCTCGCGCAGGTCTACGACCAGGCGCATCCACGCGCCAAGCGCCGGCGCTGAAGCCGGGGATAGAACACCGGCGCCGCGCGCCGCCCGCGCCGGAACCGCTCCACAGCCCCAGAGACCCTCATGCTGCTCTCGCCTCGCTATCGCTTTCTCTTCGTCCACATTGCCAAGACCGGCGGCACCAGCGTGCGCGCCGCACTCCAGGGGCTGCGCTGGCGCGACCCCTGGTACTACCCGATGTTCCTGTGCAGCCGCATGAGCCATCTCAGCGGTCATCGCATCGGCACCAAGCTGCCGCGTCATGCCAAGGCGGTGCTCGCCCAGGAGCTGCTGCCGCGGCCCTTCTACGACTCGCTGTTCAAGTTCGCCTTCGTGCGCAACCCCTGGGACCTGCAGGTCAGCTCCTTCCATCACATCCGTCGCGAGCGCCCGCACTATCTCGGCGGCCACCAGGAGTTCGCCGACTTCCTGCGCTGGAAGCTCGACCCCGAGCGCCCCTACCAGTACCACGTCGACACCTCGATCACCCGCCAGAGCGACTATCTGGTCGACCTCCACGGCGAGGTCATCGTCGACTTCATCGGTCGCTACGAACAGCTCCACGACGACTTCGCCACCGTCTGCGCGCGCATCGGCATCACCCAGCCGGCTCTCCCTCACGCGCGCAAGGCGACCGATCGCAAGCGCGACTACCGCAGCTACTACGACGACGACACCGCCGAGCTGGTGGCGCGCCACTTCGCCCGCGACATCGAGCTGCTCGACTACCGCTTCGACCCCGACTGAGCACCCGGCTCAGTCGCGCGGCACCAGGTCACGATAGGCGTGCCAGGTGGCGTGCCCGAGCAGCGGTACGGTGACGAACAGCCCGAGCAGCAGACTCGCCAGGCCGAGCCCGACGATCACCACGATCAACCCCGCCCACAGCAGCATCGGCGCCCAGTTGACCCGCACCGCGGCGAAGCTGGTGCGCGCCGCGGTGAAGGCATCGACCGGACGGTCGATCAGCATCGGCACCGTCACCGCAGCGATGCAGAAGGCCGCGGCCGCGAACACCGCCCCCACCCCGACCAGCACCGCCACCAGCCCGAGATGATCCCCGGAGAGGAAGACCACGGCGACGAAGCGCTCCCAGCTCGGCAACGGATCGGTGAACAGCATGATGAACAGGAACACGGTGGCGAGGATCCACAGCTGCAGGATCATCAGCAGGAAACCGGTGGCGATGCCCAGCTGCCCCTGGTTACGACGAAAGGCCTCGAGCGCCTGACAGCGTTCGAGCGACTCACCGGCCTCGAGGTGCGCGCTCATCTGGTAGAGCCCGATGGCCAACAGCGGCGCGACCAGATAGAAGGCGGCGAGCAGGAAGGGCACCAGGAAGGCGAGGCGCCCGAGCGCCAGCGGCACGGTGATCGCCAGGCTGATCAGCACGATCCCGGCACCGTAGCGCAGGCTGTAGCCGGGGGCGGCGCGCAGATCACGCCAACCGGCGCGCAGCCACTGCAAGGGCTGACCCGGGGCGACCCGGTTGACCCCGGGCGGCGGACGAACGGCGGACTCGGACGAGGTGGACGGCTGCATGCGGGCATTCCTCCGCGCTGGATCGACCCCCGATAGCTGGTGGCGGAAGCGCGAACCGCAACGCCAGCGGCCAGGGGATTGAACTGCAACGTCGAAAAGGACGCGACGGGTAGAGAAGGGCTTTCAGCGGCCGGCCGAATCCCCTGCACGATCAAGCCATTGGCGAGCGCATGGGCGAGACCGAGGGGTGTGCCCCGGAACCACCAATGGTCTTGTCCACTGGGGCGTCAAGCGCCCAATCCGCCACAAGTGTCCTAAACTCTTAAGTATGAATCCAACCCCATTGAGGGGCTACCGCCCACACTGCGTCGGAGGCAGTCAGCACCAGACCACCCACAGTCAGCAGACCCGATCCATTAGGCCAAAGGGCGGCATTGCCTCGTTGCGCGGCACCTCATCCACGAGGCGGCATCCCGGTTGACCTGTTCATACTCGTCACATCGCGCAGGAAACCGTCATGGCACTCGTGAAGACCCCTAGCACACCCCGCCCCCAATCGACCGGCGAGACACGCACCAACGCGGCAACCGCCCGCGAGGCAGAGGCACAGCGCAGGCGCGCGCGCACCCTGGCGAAGCAGCAGCAGGCCGCCGAACGCGTCGCCTCGGCGACCGCCCAGCTCTCGTCCGGGATCAACGAGGCAGCCTCCGCGGCCGAAGAGCTCAAGCGCTCCTCCGACCAGATCGCCACCGGTGCCGAGGAGGCGTCCGGAGCGGCGCAGGAATCATTGGCGGCCTTCAAGCAGGTCAGCGCGGCACTCGACCGCCAACTCGACAACGCCAGTCTGTCGCAGACCAAGGTCGAGGCCTCGCAGACGCTGATCACCAAGGTCAGCGCGGACGTCACCGGCATGATCACCAACGTCGGGGTGGCCGCCCAACGCCAGGGCGAGTCGGTCAGGATGGTCGCCGAGCTGGAGCAGCAGGCGGCCAACATCGGCGACATCGTCAAGGCCGTCGCCCGCATCGCCGACCAGACCAACCTGCTCGCACTCAACGCCGCCATCGAGGCGGCGCGCGCCGGCAAGCATGGCAAGGGGTTCGCCGTGGTTGCCGACGAGGTCCGCACGCTCGCCGAGACATCGGAGAAGAGCGCCAAGCAGATCCAGGATCTGGTCGGCCAGATCCAATCCGAGGTCAAGGTCATCTCCGACGGCATCAACGACTCGGCCACCAAGGTACAGGGCGAGGTCGAGAACGGTCGGGCGGTCAACTCGCAGCTCGAGCAGATTCGCGCCGACGCAGTCGAGATCACCCGCGCGGTCCAGGAGATCGCCGCCAGCGCCCAACAATCCAACACTGCTGCGGGTCAGGCACTGAAGGGCGCCGAGGAGATCGCAGCGGCGGCCGAGGAACAGTCGGCGGCCTCGGAGGAGTCGGCCAAGACCGTCGCCGAACAGACCCAGGCGCTGGCCGAGTGCGAGCAGGCCGCGCAGAACCTCTCCGAGCTGGCCGAAGACCTCAAGAACTCCACCGACATCACCAAGAGCGCCGAGGAGGTGGCCTCGGCCGCCGAACAGCTCTCGTCGGCGGTACAGGAGATCAACCGCTCCGGCACCCAGATCATGGCCGCCGTCGAGCAGATCCGTAAGAGCACCCAGGTACAGGCCTCGGCCACCGAGGAATCGGCAACGGCGATCACTCAGATCGAGAAGGGCGTCGACGACTCGCTGCAACGCTCGCGCGCATCCGGCGAGAGGGTCGGCGCCATCAGCGAGTTGCTGACCAACAACAAGAGCAGCATCGACGCGCTCATCGCCGGCGTCGCGGACTCGGTCGAGTCATCGCGCCTGAGCCTGCGCCAGATCAAGGACCTGGAACTGGTCTCGCGGCGCATCGACAAGATCGTCGACGCCATCACCACCGTCTCCATCCAGACCAACATGCTGGCGGTCAACGGCTCGATCGAGGCCGCACGCGCCGGGGAGTTCGGCAAGGGGTTCGTGGTCGTCGCCACCGACATCCGCAACCTCGCTCACGACTCGGCGGAGAACGCCGATCGCATCAAGGACCTGGTGAAGGCGGTGCAGGACCAGATCGGTGTCGTCGGACGCGACCTGGAGGAGATCATCTCGGCGGCGATCAGCGAGGCGGAAAAGGCCAAGTCGATCACCACGGGACTGGAGACCATCGAGACCGATATCGCCGAGGTCAGCCGCTCATCGACGGAGATCGAGGCCGCGGCCAGCGAGATCTCCGCCGCCATCGCACAGGTCAAGGTCGGAGTCGATCAGATCGCATCGGCAGCCCAGGAGGCCGAGAAGGCCTCGACCGAGGCTGCGGCCGCGGCACGCCAGCAATCACAGGGGGCGGAGGAGCTGGCGGCAGCCATCGAGGAGATCGCCTCGCTGGCCGACGAGCTGCAGAGCGCTTGAGGCCCATCGCGGTTACGCGGGAGACAGTCATGACCCAAGACCTGGTCAAATCGTCACCCCCCGCCGCGCCGAGCGGCGAGGATGTGGCCACAGAGGGGCAGGAGCACGACCTGCGTCAGTTCGTCATCTTCGTGTGTGGCAGCGAGGTCTTCGCCGTCGACATGGCGCCGGTGCAGGAGATCATCCGGGTGCCCGAGGTGGTTCGGGTACCGCTCGCGCCCCCCACCCTGGAGGGCCTGGCCAATCTGCGCGGCAAGGTCTTGCCCATCATCAACCTGCGCCGTCTGTTCGGCCTCGAGGAGCGCGACGATGACGACGCCACCCGCGCTCTGGTGATCGATCTCGGTCAGCCACTGGGGTTCGTTGTCGATCGCGTCAGCAGTGTGGTCGGGGTCGAGCCCTCGTGTATCGAGGAGGTTGGATCGCTGGCGGCAACGGTCAAGACCGACCTGCTCTGCGGACTGATCAAGGATGTCGGCGGCTTCCCCATGGTGATGGAACTTGACTTCAAGCGCCTGATCGAAAAAGAGTTCAGCGCGATCACCACCCTGGCGCGGCATGGCGCCGCGGCGCTGGCCGAGACGAGGGATGTCGAGGAGGAGGAGGAAGAGGACGCAGACGAACTCCAGCTGGTCAGCTTCGAGGTCGCCGAACAGGAATACGCCATCCCGATCGAGAACGTGCAGGAGATCGTCCAGTTCCCCGAACAGGCGGTACAGATCCCGCGCACCGAGCCTCACGTGATCGGGCTGATGACACTGCGCAACCGCTTGCTGCCCCTGGTCTCTCTGCGTTGTCTGTTCGGTCTGCCGCCACGCACCGCCGACGAACACAGCCGCATCCTGGTGGTGCAGCTCGGCGAGTGCGCCGTGGGCCTGGCGATGGACAGCGTCAACGAGGTGCTGCGCGTCCCCTGGTCGGCGGTCGACGCCATGCCCAAACTGCTGGCGCAGCATGATGACCTGTCGGACATCGAACAGATCTGCCGGCTCGATGAAGGGCAGCGTCTGGTCTCCATCATCTCGACAGACAGACTCTTTCGTCACTCATCGATCCGGGAGGCCTTGAGCAGCGTGGAAGACATCGACTACGACAACCGGAGCGGTGACGACATCGAGGACGACGAGCAGGACGACGATGAGGAACAGATGGTGGTGTTCCGGCTCGACAAGGAGGAGTTCGGCGTCCCCATCGAAAGCATACAGGAGATCGTCCGTCTCCCCGACGAACTCACCCACGTCCCCAAGGCGCCAGACTTCGTCGAAGGAGTCATCAACCTGCGCGGCTCGGTACTGCCGGTGATTGACCAGCGCCGCCGCTTCGGTCTGGCGACGGTGGCACGTAACGACCGACAGCGTATCATGGTGTTCCTGCTCGATGGCGTACGTACCGGCTTCATCGTCGACTCCGTGGCCGAGGTGCTCAAGATCCCGAGGACGGCGATCGAGCCAGCGCCACAGCTCTCCAGCGAGCAGGCCAGATTGATCGCGCGGGTGGCCAATCTGGAGGGTCAGAAGCGTATGATCCAACTGATAGAACCCTCCCAGCTGATCGCCAAGGAGCAACGCGCCGAGCTGGAAGAGCTAGCCGAAACGTCCGCCTAGGACGTCGCGGCACAGGCCCATCGACCAGGAGCTCACGTGATCAAGCTGTTGATTGTCGACGACTCGGCGCTGATGCGCCGCCAACTCAAGGCACTCTTCCTGGCCGAGGGCGATTTCGAGATCCGCGTCGCCCGCAACGGTCAAGAGGCGGTCGCCGAGAACATCGACTTCGCCCCGGATGTCGTCACACTCGACATCAACATGCCGGAGATGGACGGCCTGACCGCACTGTCGCTGCTGATGGCCGAGCGACCGGTACCGGTGGTGATGGTCTCCTCGCTGACCGAGAAGGGGGCCATCGCCACCTTCGAGGCACTCAACCTCGGCGCCGTGGACTATATCCCCAAGCCCGGCGGCACCATCTCGCTGTCGATGGTCGAGATCGAGTCCGAGATCGTCGCCAAGGTGCGCGCGGCGGCACGCGCACGCATCCGTACCGCCCGCGGGCTGGCCGCACGTATCCGTGGCGACACCCCGTCACGCCCGCAACGTCCCCGAACCGAACCGACCAGGGCTGCGCCCGACGACACACCGGCCAGCGGCAGCGGTGTCGTGGTGATCGGGGTCTCGACCGGCGGTCCACGCACCCTCGAGGACATCCTCCCCCGACTCCCCGCCGACTTTCCCTGGCCGGTCCTGGTGGCGCAGCACATGCCGCCAAGCTTCACCCTCCCCTTCGCCGAACGCATGAACCTGCTCTGCCAGCTCGCCGTCTCCGAGGTCAATCGCCCCACCGCGGTCGCCGCCGGCAACATCTATATCGGCAAGGGCGGCGCCGACATGATCCTGGCACGACGCGGCGGCAGATTGACGGCGCTGGCACGCCCCGAGGACCCGACCAAGCTCTGGCACCCGTCGGTCGAACTGCTGGGGCGCTCGATGCTCGAGCACTGCGACCCGACCCGGGTCATCGCGGTGATGCTGACCGGCATGGGACACGACGGCGCCCAGGCATTCACCGAGCTCAAGCAGCGCGGCGCCCGCACCATCGCCGAATCGGAAGAGAGCGCAGTGGTATTCGGCATGCCGGCCGAACTCATCTCGCGCGGTGGCGCGAGCCTGGTGTTGCCGGTCGAGCGCATCGCCGACCAGCTGCAGATCTGGGTGGAGCGCTGAGCCGATGACGATCATCGGCGCCGTCACGACACCACCCCCGCGAGCGACATCGCGTGACGACGGGAGGTCGGAGCCCCGGCACCCACCTCGGACACGCCCCCCAGACCAACCGAGGAGCACGATGGCATGGCACTCAAGAAACCTGCTCCGGCAGCGCCATCCAGCGATGACGAGCGCCGCCTGGCGCGCGATCTCCCAGGGCTGCTGAGCGCACTCGAGGCGGCCGATCCGCTCGCACGGCGCTGGGCGGCACGCGACCTGGCCGATCACCCGGACGCGTCACGCGCCCTGGTCGAGCGGCTCGGAATCGAGACCGAGCCGAGCGTCAGCCAGGTGATCCTGACGACACTGACCCGACTCGGCGACGAGATCGCGGTCGCCGGCCTCACCGAGTGTCTGCGCAGCGAGGACGCCATGCTGCGCAACGCCGCCATCGAAGCGATGAAGCAGCTCCCCGACGAGGTCGCGCCGGTCATGGAACAGCTACTGAAGGATGACGACCCGGACGTGCGCATCTTTGCCGTCGACGTGCTCGAATCGCTGCGCCACCCCCGCGTCGAGGAATGGCTCATCCGGGTCATCGCCGAGGATCCGCACGTCAACGTCTGCGCCACTGCGGTCGACCTGCTCGGCGAGGTCGGCTCCGAGCGCGCGGTGCCGACCCTGCACGCGCTCAAGGCCCGTTTCGTCGACGAACCCTATATCCAGTTCGCCGCCGATCTGGCGCTGAAACGCATTGCACAAGGCTGACCCCGGATGACACAGGCGCGCATGATCAGCGACGAAGATTTCCGCAAGTTCCGGGAGTTCTTCTACCGCAAGACCGGCATGCTGTTCGAGGACAGCAAGCGTTACTTCGTCGACAAGCGTCTGCTCGAACGGATGGATGCCACCGACTCGGAGAGCTTTCGCGCCTACTTCACCATGGTGCGCTTCCAGGCATCGGGCGAGGAACTGCAGACGCTGATCAACGCGATGACGGTCAACGAGACCTACTTCTTCCGCGAGGAGTACCAGTTCCGCTGTCTGGTCGACTCGATGCTGGAGGAGATCGTCACGCACACGAGGCAACAACGTGCGCTGCGGATCTGGTCGGTGCCCTCCTCGTCGGGCGAGGAGCCCTATGGCATCGCCATCTATCTGCTCGAACACTGGCCACGGCTCGACGACTGGGACATCGAGATCGTCTCCTCCGACATCGACACCGAGATCCTCGCGCAGGCCAGGCGCGGTCGTTATACCCACCGCTCGATACAGAACCTGCCACCGTCGCTGCTGGCCAAGTACTTCAGGCGCGACAGGGATCACTACCTGATCGACCAGGAGCTGCGCGAGGCGGTCGACTTCACCCGGGTGAACGTCAGCGACGCCGCGGACATGCGCAGACACCGTCACTTCGACATCATCTTCTGTCGCAACCTGCTGATCTATTTCGACGATCTGTCGCGCAAGCAGACCGCGGAATCCTTCTACGACGCACTCAATCCGGGCGGCTTCGTCTGTCTCGGTCACTCCGAATCGATGAGTCGGATCTCATCGCTGTTCCGGGTACGCAAGTTCCCCGAGGCCATCGTCTATCAGAAACCCTGGGAGGCCCGATGAAGCGGATCCTGGTCATCGATGACGCCGCGACGGTGCGGCTCTATCACCGCAGCATCCTGGAAGAGCTGGGCTTCGAGGTGACCGAGGCAGTCAACGGCCTCGAGGCATTGGAACGGGTGGCCGAGGGTGACTTCGACCTCTATCTGGTCGATATCAACATGCCCAAGCTCGACGGCTATGGCTTCCTGCGCGAGCTGCGCGGCAAGGACATGCCACAGGCGCCGGCGATCATGGTCTCGACCGAGGCCGGCGCCAACGACCAGAAGCTCGCCTTCCTGTCCGGCGCCAACCTCTATATCGTCAAGCCGGTCAGACCCGAACGGCTCGCCTCGCACGTCCTGACGCTGCTCGGCATGACATCGAACGGCCGGGGAGCGCCGTCATGAACCCACTGCTCGATCAATTCATCACCGAGGGGCGAGACATCCTCCAGACCATCGGTGAACGCCTGCTCCAGCTCGAGGACACCCCCGACGACAGCGCCCTGATGGGCGAACTCTTCCGCCTGGTGCACACCCTCAAGGGCAACAGCGGACTGTTCGACCTGCCGGAGATGACCCGCGTCCTGCATGCCGCCGAGGACCTGATGGACGCGGTACGCGATGGCAGGCGCCCCTTCGACCGTCCGGTGGCCGACAGACTGCTGGAGGCGATGGACTTCGTGCTCGCCCTGATCGACGAGATCGGCGACAGTGCCGAGTCGGCGCCACCGAACACCGCGCGACACGCCAACGACGCACTCGAGCTCGCCAACGCGCTGCGGGGCCTGCTCGCCGCGGCCCAGGCCACGACACCAACCGCCGCCGAGACCGAGCCAGCGGCCACGCCAGCGCCTGACCCCGCGCCCGCGGCGCTGCCGCTCGAGGCGCTCCCGAGCAGGATCCAGCAGGAGCTGACCCAGCGCCTCGAGGCCGGCGAACCACTGTGCTGGCTGACCTACGAGCCCGAGGAGGAGTGCTTCTTCAAGGGCGAGGACCCCTTCCACCAGATCCTGCAGCTCGGCGAACCCTGCTGGCGCCGGGTGAGCAGCCGCGAGGACTGGCCGCCCCTGGCCGAGCTCGACGCCTATCGCTGCATCCTGCGCTTCGAGGCGATCCTGAACACCCCGGCCGAGGCGCTGCACGAACACTTCCGCTACATCCCCGAACAGGTACGGATCATCCCGCTGCAACCGCCAGCGCCGACCTCCGCGTCCTCATCCGAGCCACCGCCCGATGCCGAGACCACCTGGTCCTTCAACGTCGTGCTGGAGGCACAGCGCGAGATCCTCGGACTGACCGACAACCCGCCGTGGCTGAGCGGTCGACTGCGTGCCGTCGCCACCACCCTGGAGGCGGCCTTCGCCAGCATCGGCCAGGTGGTGGAGCGCGACGCACTGGAGCAGGCACTGCACTCGGCCGACGCCTCACACTCCTCACAGCCTCTGCTGAATTGGCTCGACGAGCAGCAGCGTCGCGGCGACACCCAGCTCCCGACCGCGGCCTCCCCGCCCGGTGCCCCCGCCGAAGACATCGCCCCTCCCCCGGAGGCGCAAGAACCGCAGGAGCCGATCAAGTTCGGACGACGTGCCGAGGACCGGCTGGCCGGCCACACCCTCAAGGTCGATCAGGCCAAGGTCGACCGACTGATGAACCTGATCGGCGAGATGGTGGTCACCAAGAACGCCCTGCCCTATCTCGCCAACCGCGCCGAAGAGGTGTTCGGAACACGCGAGCTGGCCCGCGAGATCAAGGCACAGTACGGGATCATCAACCGCATCGCCGAGGAGATGCAGGACGCCATCATGCAGATTCGCATGATGCCCGTCTCCTTCGTGCTGCAACGCTTCCCCCGCCTGGTCCGCGACACCGCCCGCAAGCTCGGCAAGGAGGTTCGGCTGGTGATGGAGGGCGAGTCGACCGAGGCCGACAAGAACATCATCGAGGCCCTGGCCGACCCGCTGGTGCACATCGTCCGCAACAGTCTCGACCACGGACTCGAGTCCCCCGCCGAGCGCAGCGCCGCCGGCAAGCCGACTGAAGGACGGCTGACCATCTCCGCCCGCCAGGAATCCGACCGGGTGGTGATCGAGATCAGCGACGACGGCCGCGGCATCGACCCGGATCGGATTCGGCGCAAGGCATACGAGCGCGGTCTCATCGGCGAGCCCGAGCTGGAACGACTGACCGACCAGGAGGCGATCAATCTGGTGTTCGCGGCGGGCTTCTCCACCGCCGAGCAGGTCTCGGACCTGTCCGGGCGGGGCGTCGGCATGGACGTCGTGCGCAACGCCATCGCCTGCGTCAACGGCGCCGTCGAGCTCCACAGCCAGCTCGGCCAGGGCACCCGGCTGCGACTCTCGCTGCCGCTCTCGATGGCGGTGACCAACGTCATGATCATCGAGTCGGCCGGGCAGCGCTTCGGCGTGCCGATGGACAGGGTCGCAGAGACCGTCAGGGTCGCGCGCAACGACATCCGCACCATCAAGCGCCGTCTCACCACGGTGCTGCGCGGACGCCTGGTACCACTGGTCACGCTCAACGACCTGCTGGCGCTCACCATCGAGCAGGTCCCCAACGACGACGACGAGTTCGCCGTGCTGGTGGTCCGCATCGGCGCGGACCATCTCGGCATCATCGTCGACGACTGTCGGGAAACGGTCGACATCATCCTCAAGCCACTCGGCGGGGTCCTGGCCGGGCTGGGCGGCTACGCCGGCTCCGCGCTGCTCGGTGACGGCTCGGTGCTGCTGGTGCTCAACCCGAGGGAGTTGCTCTGATGGCGCTCGAATTCAAGAAGGTGACCGCGGTCGTCAGTGAACAGATGACGGTCGAGGACGCCGAGATCCTGCTCGACTGGCTGATCAAACACCCACGTGGCCGGATCAACCTATCCGCCTGCACCCATCTGCACGCCGCCAACCTCCAGGTCCTGATGGCCGCGCGGCCGAGGATCTCGGCCTGGCCACGCCATGCGCCGCTGGCCGCGTGGATCAAGGCGGCCCTGACCCCATGAGGAGTTCAAGAGCATGTCCAAGACGATACTGGTTGTAGACGATTCGGCAACCATGGTGATGAGCCTCAAGGCCAGCCTGGAGATCGCCGGCTTCACCGTGGAGACCGCGGGCGACGGCGTCCAGGCGATCTCCAAGCTCAAGTCCGGGATCAAGCCGGACCTCATCCTCACCGACATCAACATGCCCAACATGGGCGGCATCGACTTCATCCGCAACGCGCGAGCCCTGCCCGGCATGCGCTTCACCCCCATCCTTGCGCTCACCACCGAGAGCCAACAGGCCAAGCGCGACGAGGCCAAGAAGCTCGGCGCGACCGGCTGGCTGGTCAAGCCCGTGGGTGGGGCCGATCTGATCAAGGTCATCAAACAGGTACTGCCGGGGGCCTGAGGACCTCAGACGATGCCCATCACCAACCAACACCAAGTGGTGATCGATGCGAATCTGGCGCAGGCCCGCATGTTGCGGCGCACCATGGGCTGGATCAACCTGCTCGGCAGCCTCGCCATCACCATCCTGGTGTACCTGACGCACGACTGGTTGAACCTCGGGCTGCAAACGGCCGGCTCCAACGCCGCGCTCATCCATGCCCTGATCTTCGGTGGCGCCGTGCTCGGCACCAACTTCATCGCCGGACTGGTGTTCTTTCGCTTCAGCTTCCGCGTCAACAGCGCCCTGTGCCAGACCTGGGACCGGGTGATCGAGGAGTTTCGCCAGGGCCAGCAACGGATACAGGGGGACAAGGAGGCGCGCGCGCTCACGGTCGAGCAGGACCAGGCCATCGAGCAGCAGCTCGGCGAGACGGTCGCCGAGACCGAGGCCTCCACGCTCGACGTCATCGAGCGCACCACCAAGCTCAATGCCGACGCGGCCCATCTGCTGGACTATCTGAAGAAGTCCACGGGCAATGCCAAGTCGATGGAAGAGGACATCTCCGGCAGGCTCGAGGACATCACCGAGATCGCCCTCCTGGTACAACAACTACCCACGCGCATCCAGGCGGACATGGAGGCCATCGAGAAGGTCCTCAACGACATCCGCCAGCTCGGCGGACTGACCAGCTCGATCAAGCAGATCAGCAAGAAAACGCGACTCCTCGCGCTCAACGCCGCCATCGAGGCGGCGCGGGCGGGCGAGGCCGGACGCGGCTTCGCCGTCGTCGCCGGCGAGGTACAGTCGCTGGCCGACCACGCCACCGAAACGGCCGACACCATCGAGGACGGGCTCAACCGCGCGCTCCAGAACGTCGAGAAAAACCTCCAGTTCACCCTGCTCGAGGGCTCCGAGGAACAGCTGGCGCAGGCGAGCCGGGCAGTGGAATCGATCCATCGTCTCCGCGACAACTACGAGGACATGCGCCAGTTCTACAAGGTGCTGTTCTCGGTCATCACCCATCACAACACCAGCCTGGCCGACCAGATCTCGGACATCCTCGGGCTGTTGCAATACCAGGACGTCACCGGTCAACGACTGGAGCGCATCCGCACCACCCTCAACCACCGCGCCAGTGTCCTGGTGGGCGCCGATGACGATCCCAGACAACTGCCGAGCCAGCTCAGGGCGGTGTTCGACGAGTATCTGCGCAACGAGTCGAGCCATGCACGCTCGCAGACCAGTCACGTGACAGAGGACCCGAGCGAGCCACGGATAGAACTCTTCTAGCAACCGGCCCTGGCGCCAGAGAACCAACCCGCGCGCGACACTGCCAGGCCGAGATAGCGCCGCCGACAAAACGCCCCGGATACCATGACGAACGCACTCGGACACCTCTTACAAGACCAACGCAACACGCTATTCACGGCCTGGTTGGAACAAATCAGGGCAATGCTGCCCTCGTCATCCTCGCTCACCAGCACAGCGCCAACGCCCCCAGGACATCACCTGCGCACCATCTTCGACGGCATCCTCGATACCCTTGAGCAATCACCCTCCGAGGACTTCACCCTCGGCGCCACGGACCCACTGACGGATCATCTACGTCAGCTCGTCAGCGACCAGGCACGCCACGGCGGCAGCGCCAACGAGACGATCGCGATGCTACTCGCGCTCAAGCGGCTGATCACGGCCCGCTCGATCACCTCCGGCACGCCCCCGGAGGTCGACGGTTTGCTGTGGCTCGACCGCGTCTTCGATGGACTGACGCTCAGCACCTTCGACGCCTTCGTCGAGGTCCGCGAACAGATCATCACCCAACAGAGCCTGTCGCTACTGGAGCTCTCGACCCCGGTGCTGCGACTGTGGAACCGCATCCTGCTGCTGCCGCTGGTCGGGGTCATCGACACCATCCGCGCCCGCCAGGTCACCGAGCGACTGCTGGAGGCGATCGCCCATCACGAGGCACGGGTCACCATCATCGACCTCACCGGCGTGCCGATCCTCGACACCAGCGTCGCCCAGCACCTGATGAAGACGATCGACGCCGCGCGCCTGCTCGGCACCCGCATCGTCATGACCGGCATCAGCCCGGAGGGTGCGCAGACCCTCACCAAGCTCGGCATCCGCTTCGACGACGTGCTCAGCCGCGCCACGCTGCGCGCGGGCATCGCCGAGGCGCTGCAGCTGATCGGACTGCGCATCGGCCCGATCGAGGATCGACACCCATGAAGATCCCGATCCTGCGACTGGGACGCATCCTGCTGGTCTCCATCCAGGACGACCTGACCGACAACGACGCCATGCAATTCCAGTCGGACCTGGTCGAACGCGTGGCCGAGATCGAGGCGCTCGGCGTGGCGATCGACATCACCGCACTGGACGTGGTCGATTCCTACATGGCGCGCGTCATCAACGACACCGCCTGCATGGTCGGACTCCTCGGCGCCGAGGTGGTGATCTGCGGCGTTCAGCCGTTCGTGGCGATGACGCTGATCGAGATGGGACGCGACCTGCTCGGCGCCAACTGCGCGTTCAACCTCGAACAGGGTCTGGAGATCCTCAACCGTCGTATCGCTACACGTGGCGACATTCACATCGACGAGGACGAGGATGACTGAGGCCTTTGCCAGCGAATTCATCCCGATCCGCACGCCGACGGATATCGTCACCGCACGGCGTGCCGCCCGGACCCTGTGCGAGCGTCTCGGCTTCGGCAAGGCCGATCAGACACGGCTCGCCACCGCCGTCTCCGAGCTGACCCGCAACGTCATCCAGTACGCCCGCGAGGGCAGTTGCCAGATCAGCGACACCTCGGACGCCGGATACCGGCGCATCCGCGTCCTGGTCGAGGACCACGGCCCGGGGATCCCCGACATCACCCTGGCGCTCACCGACGGCTATAGCACCAGTGGCGGACTCGGTGCCGGCCTGCCCGGCACACGACGTCTGGTCGACGACTTCGGCATCGAATCGGCACCGGGGCTCACCCGGATCACCATCGCCCTGCAGAAGCCGTTGTGATCACCTCACCATGACTCCAGGCGGTGACATGCATCAAGACCGACCCACTCCTCCAGCGCCCGCGCACCCCGGCCCCGGCATCGTCGCCACCAGCATGCGCATCGATACCGAATCCGATGTCGCGGCCGTCTGCCGCGTGGTCCGTGCCCTGGCCGAGCACATGGCATTCAGCCGCAGCGCGGCCTACTCGCTCGCCACCGCCGCGTCCGAGCTGGCGACCAACCTCCTGATCCATGCCGGCGGCGGCCAACTACAGGTCGCCCCGCTCCCCGGCATGCGCGCCGGGATCGAGCTGCTGGCCGAGGACCACGGACCGGGCATCGACGACCTCAGGCTTGCGCTGACCGATGGCTACAGCACCGCCGGCGGTCTCGGCTGCGGCCTGCCGGGTGTCGAGCGGCTGATGGATCTTTGCGACATCGACTCCGTGCCGGGCCACGGTACCCGGGTCAGAGCGGTCAAATGGCGCTGAACCCTCCGCCCCCCCAGCCGTCCGTCGGTCAGGCGCTGCGTTCACACCCGGACGAGCTGCACTGTGGCGATCAACTCGGCTGGTGGACACGACCCGATCGGCTGCGCCTGGCGCTTGCCGACGGTCTGGGCCACGGACACGAGGCCGAGATCGCGGCCAGCGCGGCCATCGCCCAGGTCGCGGCCATGCCCGAGCATCACCTCGAGGAGATCTTCCTCGCCTGCGATCAGGCCCTGCGGGACACGCGCGGCGCCGCGCTCGCCATCGTCGACATCCACCCCCAGCTCGACCGACTCCGCCATGCCGCCGTCGGCAACATCCGCAGCGTCATCGCCCGCAGCGGCCTCATCAGACGCCTGAGCAGCTCCCGAGGCATCGTCGGCGCGGGCTACAGGGATCTGCGCGCCGAGTCGTTCACCATCACCGCCGGCGACTGGCTGACCCTGTTCACCGACGGGATCCAGGAGAGCGCCGAGGTCCTCAGCGGCCTCGACGATGCCACGGTCTCGGACCGTCTCGCCGAGCAGCTCATCGAGCGCTGGGCCGACGGGCACGACGATGCCGGCATCCTCATCTATCGCCATGCCTGAACCCAGAGCACCACAACACACCGGGGAACTCGGTCAGCGCTACACCGAGTTGTTACGCCGTGCCGTCTTCGCCGAGGACCCACTGGTCTCGGAGGCGGCGCTGGCCGAGGCGGCCGATCTCGGGCGCACCCTGATCGCTCGCGCCGTACCACTCGAGGAGGTCGGAGAACTCCATCACGAGGCACTCATCCACCTCGCCCGCCACCATCCCGACCTGCCATTGAGCCAGGTCGCCGGGCAGATCACGGCGCCGCTGATGGAGGCCTACATGGCCTACAGCCTCGCTTTGCGCGAGCAGCTCGAACGCCGCGCCGAGGCCATCGTGAACGCCCGTCTCGAGCAATCGCGTCGTCTGGAGGCGATCGGCACCCTGGCCGCCGGTATCGCCCACGATTTCAACAACATCCTCGGGGCCATCCTCGGCTTCAGCGAGTTGCTCGGTGACGAACTCCCCGCCGACTCGGCAGGCCGCCATCACCTTGCACACATCCAGCAGGCAAGTTTCCGCGCGCGCGACCTGATCGCCCGCATGCTCACCTTCGCACGGGCGATGGCCGACACCCCGAGCGCCGTCGAACTGGTCTCACTGACCGAGGAAACGCTCAAGCTACTGCGTGTCTCGCTACCGGCGACCATCCAGCTCGCATTCGCGCCGCCCGACCGGGACGCCTGGGTCCTGGCCGAGCCGAGCCAGCTGCAGCAGATCGTGATGAATCTTTGCATCAATGCCGCCGACGCCATCGGCGACCGACCGGGCAATATCCAGGTCACCATCCAGCCCATCGCCACCGCGGCCGGCGCAATGATCAGACTCAGGGTCGAGGACGATGGTGAGGGCATGAACGGCGAGACCCTGGAGCGGGTCTTCGACCCCTTCTTCACCACCAAGGCACCCGGCAAGGGCAGCGGACTGGGGCTATCGGTCGTGCACGGACTGGTCACCAAGCTACAGGGAACGATCGAGGTCGAAAGCACCCTCGGCAGCGGCACCCGCTTTCTCATCGATCTACCTCGCCTTTCCCACCCCGATACCACCGCGCCGCCCACCGCCACAGGAGAAGCGCCATGACCAAGATCCTGATCGTCGACGACGACGACCTCTTTCGCACCATGCTCGTGGAGATGGTGCGTCGCGAGGGCTACGAGGTCAGCGCCGTCAGCAACGGCAAAGAGGCACTCGAGCACATCGAGCACGATCGTCCGCAGCTCATCATCACCGACATCCTGATGCCGGAAATGGATGGCATCGAACTCATCATGGAGCAGAACAGGCGAGGCAACACCATACCGGTCATCGCCATCTCCGGGGGACGGCGCGCCATCAGCCTGGAGTTCAACCTGGAGTCGGCCGAACTCATGGGCGTGCGGGCGACGCTACCCAAGCCCTTCACCCGCGAACAACTCAGGAGCGCCATCACCGAGGCCCTGCAATGAGCCCCGGCGCAAGGCGGCCAGCGGCCAGCGGCCAGCGGCCAAAAGATTGAACAGCCAAGACGCAAAGGGCGCGAAGGGAGAAAAGCCTCCAGCGACCAGCCTTCAGCCGCCAGCGGCGCTGCACTCAACGATCGATGCCTGGATCGTGCGCCACGGCTGACAGCGGGCGGTGCCGTGGTCGAAAGCGCACACCCGCTGGCGACTGAAGGCCGATCGCCCGAAACTTGAATCTTCGCGCTCTTCGCGGCTTTGCGGTTCAATTCGCTGGCGGCTGGCGGCTGGCGGCTGGCGGCTGGCGGCCAGGACGTTGAACCGCAAAGTCACAAAGCGCGCCAAGGATCTCGAAAGCGGCCTGTCGTCAGTGCTCAATCGATAACGGACACGCACAGGTCGTGAGGTCAAACGGCAAGAGGACACCACAGCACAACTCACCATCGCGTTCTTTGCGGCTTTGCGGTTCAAACGACTGACGACTGGTGGCTGGCGGCTGGCGGCTGGTCGCTGGTGGCTGCCAACCGACGAAGCCGTTAGACTCGGGCCGCTGAACCCTTGTCAGGATAAGGAACGGAGAGCCCATGTCGCACGCCCCCTTCCAACAGGTCGCCGAGGATGTCTACTGCATCGAGACCGGCCTCTATCGCCACGGACTGGCCGCCTGCTATCTGGTCCGCTCGAACGATCGTCTCGCCTTCATCGACACCGGCACCGATCACACCGTGCCGGCGCTGCTCGAGGTCATCGCCGAGCTGGGGCAGACCCCGGCAGACGTCGACTATGTCATCCCCACCCACGTCCATCTCGATCATGCCGGCGGCAGCGGCTCGCTGATGGCCGCCTGTCCCGAGGCGCGGCTGGTGGTGCACCCACGCGGCGCCCCTCACCTGATCGACCCCGAGCGGCTGATCGCCGGCGCCACCGCAGTCTACGGCGAGGAGGGCTTCGCCAGCGACTACGGCACCCTGCGCCCGGTGCCCGAGTCACGCGTGATCGCCGCCGAGCACGGCCAGACCTTCCAGCTCGGCACGCGCACCCTGACCTTCCTCGACACCCCGGGACACGCCAACCACCACGGCTGCATCCTCGACTCGCTCACCCAGGGGATCTTCACCGGCGATACCTTCGGCATCTCCTACCGCGAACTCGACACCGAGGCCGGCCCCTGGCTGTTTGCGCCGACCACCCCGGTCGCCTTCGACCCCGAGTCCTGGTTCGAGACCCTCGACCAGCTGATGGCGCTCGAACCCAAGGCGATGTACCTGACCCACTATGGTCGTGTCGATCGCCCCGCCGAGCTGGTCGGGATGCTGCGCGAGAGCATCCGCGCGCTGGCCGATCTGGCGCTGGCCGAGGAGGGACGCGACGACCCGCAGCGCGGCGAGCGCCTGAACCGGGCGGTCGCCGATTGGCTCATCGCCGGCGCGCGCGCGCACGGCGTCGCCCTCGACGAGCCCCGGCTGCGCGAGCTGCTCGCGGTCGATATCGGGCTCAATGCCCAGGGACTGGAGGTGTGGCTGAAGCGGCGCGAGAAGCGGGCCGCGCGCTGACCCCAAAACACCCCGCCCGCAGATTGCGGGCGGGGCGCGGGATCAATCGACGAGCTGATAGCTGGCGCCGCAGTAGGGGCAGGTGACGCGACCGTCCGGGGCATCGGCAATCGGCAGATAGACCCGCGGATGGAGGTCCCATACCGGGGTCTCCGGTCGCGGACAGGCGAGCGGCAGTTCCGCGCGCGTGACCGCGATCGGCGCCTCTTGCTGGGGTTGACGGGTAGCGGGATTGGCCATGGATCGAACCTCCGTGATCGTGGGCGCCGTGCCCTCGACGGACACGGCGCGAGTCGCACTCAGACCAGGGTCAGCCACTCGGCGCGGGCCGCGTCGCGACCGTGGACCAGGTCGAAATAGGCCGACTGCAGCCGCTCGGTGATCGGTCCGCGGGTGCCGGCACCGATCGCCCGGCCGTCGACCTCGCGGATCGGGGTGACCTCGGCGGCGGTGCCGGTGAAGAAGGCCTCGTCGGCAATATAGACCTCATCGCGGGTGATGCGCTTCTCCACCACCTCGATGCCGAATTCCTTGGCCAGGGCGATCACGGTGCGACGGGTGATGCCGTCGAGCGCCGAGGTCAGGTCCGGGGTGTAGAGCACGCCGTCGCGGACGATGAAGACGTTCTCGCCGCTGCCTTCCATCACATAGCCCGAGGCGTCGAGCAGCAGCGCCTCGTCATAGCCGTCGCGCTGCGCCTCCTGCAGCGCCAGCATCGAGTTCATGTAGTTGCCGTTGGCCTTGGCGCGGCACATGGTGATGTTGACGTGATGGCGGGTGAAGGAGGAGAACTTCACGCGGATGCCGTTGCGCATGTTCTCCTCGCCCAGGTAGGAACCCCAGGACCAGGCGGCGACCACGCAATGCAGCTTGAGGTTGTCGGCGCGCAGGCCCATGCCCTCCGGGCCGTAGAAGCACATCGGGCGCAGATAGGCCGAGTCGAGACCGTTCTCGCGCACCACCGCGCACTGCGCCGCGTTGAGGGTGTCACGATCCCAGGGCATGTCCATGCCGAGGATGTGCGCCGAGTTGAACAGCCGGTCGGTATGTTCCTGGAGCCGGAAGATGGCCGCGCCCCGATCGGTCTGATAGGCGCGAACGCCCTCGAAGACCCCCATGCCGTAGTGCAGGGTATGGGTCAGTACGTGGGTCTGGGCCTCGCGCCAGGGCACCATCTCACCATCCAGCCAGATCAGACCGTCGCGGTCCGCCATCGTCGTCATATTCTGCTCCGTATCTCCCGGGCCCAGGCTCGGGTCCGGTCACCATAATGAGGGCCCGGGGGCCCCGATCGGTCCGCGCAAGGCGGACCCCAGATAACATGTGCGCGGCGATACCCGGCCAGGCCGGGTCGTCTCGACACCCCATTGACTGGCGCGTCTGTCGGTCCTGCGCCCGGCGACGGAACCGAGGCGCGCCCGAAACGATCGGTTCCGCCGCCCGCTCGGGGCGCGACGGACCGCTCGACAGGCCGGCGCCGGAGACGCCGACCGATCCCCGGCCCACATCGGGACCGGACACAGACACCCGCCCGCCATCCGGTCGCGCCGGGGTCACGGTGGGAGGGGTCTGGAATGCGTGGGCAGCCGCTAGCCGCACTCCTCCATCAGCTCGCACCACAGCGCCCGGACCCGCGCGCGCTCGGCCAGCAACTGGTCGTCGGCGATGGTCTTGGGCTGTTCCTGCAGGGCGCTGCGATGATAGGCGGCACGTAAGACCTTGTAGGCCTCGGCGAGGTTCTCAGCGGTGTCTCCCGGCAGCAGGTCGATGCGTGCCAGGGTATCGAGCAGGCGGACGTTGTCGGTCCAGTCGGCGAGCTCCGGGTGATCGGCAGCCCAGCGCAGTACAGCGTATTGAACCATAAACTCGATATCGGCAATACCACCAGGACCTTGCTTGAGATCAAAGCGCCCGTCGCCGCTGCGATCGAGGTTGGCGCGCATCTTGGCGCGCATCTCGCGCACGTCGCGACGCAGCTGCTCGGGATCGCGGCGACGACAGAGGATCCCGCGGCGCACCTCGGCGAAGCGACGTGCCAGCTCGGGGTCGCCGGCGACCGGACGGGCGCGCACCAGCGCCTGATGCTCCCAGGTCCAGGCGTCCTTGTCCTGATAGGCGGCGAAGGCGCCGATCGAGCGCACCAGCATCCCCTTGCCGCCGTCCGGGCGCAGCCGCATGTCGACCTCGTAGAGCGTTCCCGAGGGGGTGCGGGTGGTCAGCATGTGGATCATCCGCTGACCGAGACGGGCGTAGAACTGCTCGTTGCTGATCTCGCGCTCGCCGTCGGTCATCGCCGTCATCGAGTCGCTGGCATGGACGAAGACCAGATCGAGGTCGGAGCCGTAGCCGAGCTCGATGCCGCCGAGCTTGCCGTAGCCGAGCACCAGGAACCCCGAACCCTCGCCGGGGATCGCGGTGGGACGACCATGACGCGCCTGCAGGTGCGTCAGGGTCAGCTCGAGCACCCGCGTCACCGTGGCCTCGGCGATCTCGGTGAGATAATCGCTGACCACCATCAGCGGGATCACCCCGGTGAGATCGGCCGCCGCCACCCGCAGCATGTTGCCCTGGGCGAACTGACGCAGCCGCTCCATCTGCTGCTCGAGGTCCTCGGGGTCGACCGGACCGAGCAACACGTCGAGTTCCTCGTCGAGTCCCTCGCGGCGCAGCGGGTCATAGAGCCGGCGCGGGTCGATCATCTCGTCGAGCAGCAGCGGCTGACGCGACAGCCGGTCGGTGAACCAGGGACTCATCCCCGCCAGTCGCGCCAGCTGCGAGAGGATGCAGGGGTGCTCGACCAGCATCGCCAGATAGGAGGTGCGCCGCGCCACCGCCTCGAGCAGGCGCAGCACCCGCTCGAGGGCGAGATCGGCGTGTTCGCTGGCGGCGACGATCGGCAGCGCCAGCGGCATCAGCTGCGCCAGACGCTCGCTGCCGCGGCGGCTCACCTTGCGCTCGATGGTGTCGCGGAAGGCATCGATGTGCACCAGCGCCGACTCGGGGCTGGCGAAGCCGGACTCGGCGAGCAGCGCAAGCGCCTGCTCGCGCTCGTACTCACCACGCCACAGCGCCGCCAGCTCATCCTCGTGCTCGTGGTCGGCCGGCTCGTCCTCGCCGCTCGGCGGCGCGAACACCTCGTCGAAGTGGTGCTGCACCCGTTCGCGGTGCGCGGCGAGCACCGGGGCGAAGCTCGCCCAGTCGGCGAAGCCCATCGCGCGCGCCATCCGCTCGCGCGCCGCCTCGTCCTCGGGCAGGGTGTGGGTCTGGCGATCGCGCCAGGCCTGCAGCCGGTTCTCGACCCGGCGCAGGAAACAATAGGCGTCATCGAGTTCGCGCACCGCCTCGGGCGGCAGCAGCTCGCGCTCACCCAACAGCGCCAGCACCTCGCGGATCGGACGGATCTGCAACTCCGCATCGCGCCCGCCGCGCACCAGCTGGAAGGCCTGACCGATGAACTCGATCTCGCGGATGCCGCCGGGACCGAGCTTGATGTTGGCGTCCATGCCGCGCCGATACAGCTCCTTGGCGATCAGCCGCTTGAGTTCGCGCAGCGACTCGATCGCGCCGAAATCGAGATAGCGCCGGTAGACGAAGGGCCGCAGCATCGCCTCGAGCTGGGCGATGTCCTCGGCGTCACCGCACACCGCGCGCGCCTTGATCATCGCGTAGCGCTCCCACTCGCGCGCCTGCGACTGGTAGTAGTCCTCCATGGCATCGAAGCACATCGCCAGCGGCCCCGACTCACCGAAGGGACGCAGCCGGGTGTCGACGCGGAACACGAAGCCGTCGACCGTCTGCTGGCCGAGCGCCTGCACCAGACGCTGACCGAGCCGGGTGAAGAACTGCTCGTTGCTGAGCGCGCGCGGCCCGTCGCGCACCTCGCCGCGCTCGGGGAAGGCGAAGATGAGATCGATGTCGGAGCTGAGATTGAGCTCGCGCGCACCGAGCTTGCCCATCGCCAGCACCACCATCTCCAGGGCGCGCCCCTCGGCATCGCAGGGCACGCCGAGTTCGGCGCGGGTCCAGTCCTGGAGCTTGCCGAGCGCCTGACGGATACAGCAGTCGGCCAGTTCCGAGAGGTCCTCGAGCACCTCCTCGAGCGCGCCCTCGCCGCTGAGATCACGCCACACGATGCGCACCTGCTCGCGGCGCCGGAACAGCCGCAGCGCGCGCGCCAGCGCCTGCTCGTCGTCGACCTCGGCGAGCGCCCGGGTCAGCGCGCGATCGAGATCCCCCGGGCCATAGGCGCGGAAGAGATCGCCGCTGGCCAGCAGCTCGGCGAACATCTCGGGGTGACGCTGTACCTCCAGCGCGACGAACTCGCTGCCGTCCCACACCGCGGCGCGGGCGCGCGCGAAGACGGGGGTATCGGGCACCTCGACACCCGTCTCGGCGGCCCAGGCCAGCCAGTCCTGCCAGTGACTCTCGGTGACGGGTTCGGTGCTCATCGGTTGGTTCATCGGCGCTACAGGGTCTCGATCTGGTAGTCGGCACCGATGCGGCTTGCCGCGCCCGGCGCCAGGTTGAGGGTCTCGGAGGCGGTGTTGACCGTCTCCACGCAGAGGAAGCGGCGCGCGTCCTCGGGCGCGAGGTCGTCGGCAAAACGGTGGATCTCGGTCGCGCCCGGGTTCCACACCACCCAGGTACGGCTGCCGCGCGCGCGCACCCGGATGCGTCGCCCCAGCACCGGGTCGTCGAGCCACAGCGGACCGGGGGCGTCGAGATAGATACGATTGACCTCCTCGCCGCCGGCGCTCACCGGACCTTGCTGCCGACATGGCGCAACCGGCGCGCCCCGTGCCTTGTCCAGATAACACCGACCGTCGAGCCCGTGCAAGCGAACCCGGTCGGACGCGCCGACGCGCAGATAGGTGTGCAGCCCCTGGGTGAGCGTCCAGGGGTGATCGGCCTCGTTACGGGTCTCCAGCGTCAGCCCCAGGGTCGCCCCGACGCGAATCTCCAGCAACAGCGCGCAGGGGTGCGGCCAGGCGGCGAGGGCCCCGGACTCCGGCACCAGACGCAGCCGCACCGCCCCATCGGACTGGGGCGCGCAGTCGAGTAGCCGCCAGTCGGCGGTGCGGGCGAAGCCGTGGATCGGACCGCCGTCCGGGTCGACCCCGAACCAGGGCCAGCACAGCGGGACCCCGCCCATGCGCTCGCGCCCGGGACGGAAGGCGGCGCGACTGCCGACGAACAGCAGGTCCTCGGCGCAACCGCGCGGTCGGTAGGCGAGCACCTGGGCCCGACGGACCGACACCAGCGCCTCGGCCAGCGGCGTCTCGATCCGGGCGAGCAGATCGCCCGCCGCGGTCGCGACCAGCCGCACCCCGGCGCAGACCGCCTCCCCCACCTCACCCATCAGCCCCGCCCCCACACGACGCGGACGAGCACCATCGACAGGCGAGGGAAAGCGGGCACGGACATCGCGGAAACCTTCACGAATGCGGATTCGATCGATTATACGCCGCATGACGGGAGCGAGCGGCCAGCGGCCAGCGGCCAGCGGCCAGCGGCCAGCGGCCAGCGGCCAGCGGCCAGGATGTTGAACCGCAAAGCCGCAAAGTACGCAAAGGATCTCGAAAGCAGCCAGTCGTCAGTGGATTACATGCGCTCTGGCTACTTGATCACTGCCATTCAGCAATCTTGGCTTGCCGAGCCGCAGGAGAAGTAAGGAGAAAAAACCCAACTCACCTTCGCGTTCTTCGCGGCTTTGCGGTTCAACCTTCCGGTGGCTGACGGCTGACGGCTGACGGCTGACGGCTGACGGCTGACGGCTGGTAGCTGGTAGCTGGTAGCTGGTAGCTGGTAGCTGAACGCTTCCCTTAGCCCCAAACGAAAAAGGCCCCGCCGAAGCGGGGCCTTTCTTATGGTGCGACGAGCGCGCCGGGCTTACATCATGCCCATGCCGCCCATGCCGCCCATGCCGCCCATGTCAGGTGCGCCCGGAGCGTCGTCCTTCGGCTCATCGGCGACCATCGCCTCGGTGGTGATCATCAGACCGGCCACGGAGGCGGCGTTCTGCAGCGCCGAGCGGGTGACCTTGGTCGGGTCGAGGATACCCATCTCGACCATGTCGCCGTACTCGCCGTTGGCGGCGTTGTAGCCGAAGTTGCCCTCGCCCTCGGCGACCTTGTTGAGGATCACCGACGGCTCCTCACCGGCGTTGGCGACGATCTGACGCAGCGGCTCTTCCATCGAGCGACGGGCGATCTGGATGCCGACGTTGCGATCGTGGTTGTCGTCGGAGAGATCCTTGATCGCGGTCAGAGCGCGCACCAGCGCGGTACCACCACCGGGGACGATGCCCTCCTCGACGGCGGCGCGGGTGGCGTGCAGCGCGTCCTCGACGCGTGCCTTCTTCTCCTTCATCTCCATCTCGGTGGCGGCACCGACCTTGATCACGGCCACACCACCGGCGAGCTTCGCCAGACGCTCCTGGAGCTTCTCGCGGTCGTAGTCCGAGGAGGTCTCCTCGACCTGCGCGCGGATCTGCTCGCAACGGTTCTTGATGTCGATCTCGGCGCCGGCGCCGTCGATGATGGTGGTCTCGTCCTTGCCGACCTGGACCTTCTTGGCGGTGCCCAGCTCGTTGAGGGTGGCCTTTTCCAGCGACAGACCGACCTCTTCGGCGATCACGGTGGCGCCGGTGAGGATGGCGATATCCTGCAGCATGGCCTTGCGACGATCACCGAAGCCCGGGGCCTTGACGGCGCAGACCTTGACGATGCCGCGGATGGTGTTGACCACCAGGGTGGCCAGCGCCTCGCCCTCGACGTCCTCGGCGATGATCAGCAGCGGCTTGCCGGCCTTGGCGACGGCCTCGAGCACGGGGAGCAGATCACGGATGTTCGAGATCTTCTTGTCGAACAGCAGGATGTAGGGGTCGTCCAGCTCGGCGCTCTGGCTCTGCTGGTTGTTGATGAAGTAGGGCGAGAGGTAGCCGCGGTCGAACTGCATGCCCTCGACGACGTCGAGCTCGTTGCTCAGCGAGGTGCCGTCCTCGACGGTGATGACGCCTTCCTTGCCGACCTTCTCCATCGCCTCGGCGATGATCTTGCCGATCGACTCGTCGGAGTTGGCCGAGATGGTGCCGACCTGGGCGATCGACTTGTTCTCGGTGCAGGGCTTGGAGAGGTTACGCAGCTCGGCGGTGGCGGCCTCGACGGCCTTGTCCATGCCGCGCTTGAGGTCCATCGGGTTCATGCCGGCGGCAACCGCCTTCAGACCCTCGCGGACCATCGCCTGAGCGAGCACGGTCGCGGTGGTGGTGCCGTCACCGGCGATGTCGGAGGTCTGCGAGGCAACCTCCTTCACCATCTGCGCGCCCATGTTCTGGAACTTGTCGGTGAGCTCGATCTCCTTGGCCACGGAGACGCCGTCCTTGGTGACGGTCGGTGCGCCGAAGGACTTCTCCAGCACCACGTTGCGGCCCTTCGGACCCAGGGTCACCTTGACCGCGTCGGCGAGGACGTTGACGCCCTCCATCATGCGGGCGCGGGCGTCACCACCGAACTTCACGTCTTTTGCAGTCATTGTCTAGCTTCCTCGAGTATGAATTCTGGTCGTATCGGAATGGATGCGGGGGAGCGCTCGGCTCAACCCTCGACGACACCCATGATGTCGTCCTCGCGCATCACCAGGAACTCCTGGCCGTCGAGCTTGACCTCGGTGCCGGAGTACTTGCCGAACAGCACACGGTCGCCGACCTTGACGTCGAGGCCACGGGCCTCACCGTTGTCGAGGATCTTGCCGTTGCCGACAGCGACCACCTCGCCCTGGATCGGCTTCTCGGTGGCCGAGTCCGGGATCACGATACCGGCGGCGGTGGTGCGCTCTTCCTCCATGCGACGGACAACGACGCGATCATGCAAGGGACGGATGTTCATTCAAGGGCTCCTCGTAACGGTTGAGAAGTGGATCTATCTGTATCTAGAGCGCCACAGCGGTGGTGACCGGAGGTCTGTTAGCACTCACCTGAAACGAGTGCTAATAGTAGAGACAAAATCCATGCTGTCAAGGGTCCGATGACGGGGCGATCTCGACTGCGGAAGGCAGAGACCACAACGCCGGAGCAAGGGCTGGGGGTGGCGGCGGAGAGGCGGGCGGCGAGCGGCGGGCGGCATCGTCACGACCGGAGCCGTGACGATGCGCGAGAGGGGCGCGGATCAGTCCTCGCGACGGTAGTCACCCTCGATGACGCGGGGTTCGTCGGGCGAACAGAAGGGGTCCTGCCCCTGCACCGTGGTCACCGAGATCCCGCGCACGTAGCGCAACACCAGCGCCCGGCGCAGCGGCGGCACCAGCAGCAGGAAGCCGACCACGTCGGTGAGGAATCCGGGCAGCAGCAGGAAGAGTCCGGCGACCAGCAACAGGGCGCCGTCCATCATCTCGAGCGCGGGCACCTCGCCGCGGTCGCTCAGCTCGCGGACCCGCAGCAGCACGCCGAAGCCCTGGTGACGGACCAGCCAGGTCCCGATCACCGCGGTGAGGATCGACAGCATGATGGTCGACAGGGCGCCGATCTCGGAACCGACCTCGATCAGCAGATAGATCTCGATCAGCGGCAGCCCGATGAAGAGCACAAGAAAAAGCAGCACGGCGTTAGTCTCGATCAGGGTGGAAGACCAGGATCCCGGGGACCGGGACCGGCGAGCGCCCGCGCCAACCGGGCAGCGGGCATATCGGCCCTCCCGCGACCAGGTATCGGGGAGGCGACTGGAGGAAGGACGGCAGCATAGCCATGCCCTGCAGCATAGTGCATCGCACGCCCCGAATGGAACCGGCGACCAGCCGCCAGAAGATCGAACCGCCAAGACGCCAAGAGCGCGAAGGTGAAGGAAGGCTTCCAGCTGCCAGCCTCCTGTGAGGGGCTGGGTTATCTCGTCGCGTCGCGGTCGACCGCACACCGACACTGGAGGCTGTTTGCTGAAGGCTGGCTCCCTTTCTCTCTTCTCCCTTCGTTCCCTTCGCGTCTTAGCGGTTCAATCCCGCTGGCGACTGGCGGCTGACGACTGACCGCTGGCGGCTGGCGGCTGGCGGCTGGCGGCTGGCGGCTGGAAGCCATATTGACAGCACGCGCCGGCGCCACTCAGGATGCCGCAACACCCCGGCGTGAACCATCGGCGGACGCGGCGCACCAAGAAGGATCAGGCCATACCCGCAAGGAGACCCAGAGCATGCACCCGGACCCCCGCCATCACCTGTTGCTGTGCACCTGTCCCGATGTCGCCCAGGCGACCCGGCTCGCCGAGCAGCTGGTCGAGGAGGAGCTGGCCGCCTGCGTCAATCTGGTCCCCGGCCTGACCTCGATCTATCGCTGGGCGGGCGAGATCGCGCGCGAGCGCGAGGTCCTGCTGCTGATCAAGACCAGCGCCGAGCGCAGCCGGGCGCTCATCGACCGACTCGCCGAACTCCACCCCTACGAGACCCCGGAGGCGATCGCCGTCCCCATCACCGAGGGGCTCGCCGACTATCTGAACTGGATCGACACCGCCACAGGAGCGCACCGCTGATGTCCCGCCTCGCTCACCTGTCACGTCACCTGCCGCTGCTCGTGCTGCTCGCGCTGCTGCTCCCGGGACTCGCGGCCCAGGCCCGCGACGACTTCCTGCTCCCGGATCAAGCCTTCCAGCCCAGCGCCGAGGCCATCGACGCCGACACCCTGAAGGTGCGCTGGCGCATCGCCGAGGGCTACTATCTCTACGCCGCCAAGTTCGCCTTCACCACCGACACCGCCGGCATCACCCTCGGTGAGCCGGTACTGCCCGAGCCCGAGATCAAGCAGGACGAGTTCTTCGGCGAGGTCGGCATCTATCGCGACACGGTCGAGATCACCCTGCCCGTGACGCGCTCCGCCGCGGCCCCCGAGGTGCTCACCCTGGAGACCACCTCACAGGGCTGCGCCGACGCCGGACTCTGCTACCCGCCGCACCGCCAGCGCGTCCAGATACGCCTGCCCGCGCCGCCGCTCGCCCCACCGGCCCCGGCGATCCCGCTGCCCGGACTCGATGCCGGCGCCGGCATCAGCCGCGCCCTCGGCCTCGACGACGAGGAGATCCTCACCGTCGACCAGGCCTTCGACCTCCAGGTCGAGGTGCTCGGCCCCGAACGGGTGCGACTGCACTGGGAGATCGCCCCCGGCACCTATCTCTATCGCGATCTGGTCGAGGTCGCGCTCGACGACGACCGGCTCGCGCTCGAGCAGCCGGCGCTGCCGCCGGGCGAGATCAAGCACGACTCGGTGCTGCCCGACGGCAGCATCGGCGACGTCGCCGTCTATCACGACCGTCTCACCCTCGACCTGAGCCTGCGCCGCGCCACCACCGAGGCACTCGACACCACCCTGGTGGTCGGCTACCAGGGCTGCGCCGAGCGTGGCATCTGCTACCCGCCGCAGACCCGCACTGTGGCGCTCGCCCTCCCCGCCGGCGGCAGCGCCGCACCCCTCGCCGTCGCGCCGGCGCCGGCTGCGCCCGCGCCGAGCGCGGCGCCGGTCTCCGAGCAGGACCGGCTGGCCTCGACCCTGGCCAACGCCAGCCTGTGGACCAGCGTGGCGCTGTTCTTCGGCCTCGGTCTGCTGCTCGCCTTCACCCCCTGCGTGTTCCCGATGATCCCCATCCTCTCCGGGATCATCGCCGGCCAGGGTGCCGGCATCACCACCCGCCGCGCCTTCGTGCTGTCGCTGGTCTACGTGCTGGCAATGGCGTTGACCTACACCGTCGCCGGGGTGCTCGCCGGGCTGTTCGGCGCCAACCTCCAGGCCGCCTTCCAGGACCCCTGGATCCTCGGCGCCTTCGCCCTGGTGTTCGTCGCCCTGGCGCTGTCGATGTTCGGCTTCTACGACCTCCAGCTGCCGGCCAGCCTGCAATCACGCCTGGCCGCACTCAGCAACCGCCAGCAGGGCGGCACCCTCGCCGGGGTGGCGATCATGGGCCTGCTCTCGGCGCTGATCGTCGGTCCCTGCGTCGCCCCGCCGCTGTTCGGCGCGCTCATCTACATCAGCCAGACCGGCGATGCGCTGCTCGGCGGCGTTGCGCTGTTCGCGCTGAGCCTCGGCATGGGCGCGCCGCTGATCGTCATCGGCACCTCGGCGGGCAAGCTGCTGCCCCGCGCCGGGGCCTGGATGGAGGCGGTCAAGGCGGTGTTCGGCGTCGCCCTGCTCGCCGTCGCCATCAGCCTGATCGAGCGGGTGATCCCGGCGGCGGTGGCGATGCTGCTGTGGGGCCTGCTGCTGATCTGCTCGGCGGTCTATCTCGGCGCGCTCAGCCCGCTCGGCCACGAGAGCGGCGGCTGGCGCAAGCTGTGGAAGGGGCTCGGGGTGGCGCTGCTGGTCTATGGCGGCCTGATGCTGATCGGCGCCGCCGCCGGCGGCAAGGACACCCTGCAGCCGCTGCGCGGGCTCGGCATCGGCGGCGGCGGCGAGGCGGCCCATGCCGAGTTCACCCGGGTCAAGACGGTCGCCGATCTCGACCGCGAACTGGCCGCCGCCAGCGCCCAGGGCCGCCCGGTGATGCTCGACTTCTATGCCGACTGGTGCGTCGCCTGCAAGGAGATGGAGCGCTACACCTTCAGCGACCCCGCGGTGATCGCAGAGCTCGACCGCTTCGTGCTGCTGCAGGCCGACGTCACCGCCAACGACGCCGCCGATCAGGCGCTGATGCAGGGACGCTTCGGCATCCCCGGACCGCCGGCGATGCTGTTCTTCGGCGCCGACGGCGCCGAGCGCACCGGCTTCCGCCTGGTCGGCTTCACCCCCGCCGAGGCCTTCGCCGATCACCTGCGCCGGGCCGCACCATGAGCCCGGCCAAGGTGGTGCTGGTCACCGCGTTGGCCGGCGGCATCAGCATCGGCGCGGCGGTCCTCGGTCAGCGCTGGCTCGACCAGGGCGCCGACCGCGACCGTCACGCCGGGCTGCGCGGCGGCACGCTCGACCAGCTACCGGACTTCCGCCTCCCCGACCTCGGCGGACGCGAACACACGAGCAACGCCTGGGCCGGCCGCCCGCTGATCCTCAATTTCTGGGCGGTGTGGTGCCCGCCCTGCGCCACCGAGCTGCCGTTGCTCGAGCAGTTCGCCCGCACCCACGCCGAGACCGGGATACGGGTGGTGGCGATCGCCGTCGACCGCCCGGAGACGACCCGCGCCTTCCTCGCCGAACACCCGCTCGATCTCACCGTGCTGCTCGCCGATCTCGAGGCCATCGACCTCGCCCGGCGCCTCGGCAACCGCGTCGAGGGGCTACCCTTCACCGTCGCCTTCGACGCCCGTGGCCGACGCATCTTCAGCCACACCGGGGCACTCGATCAGGCACAATTCGAGCAACTCGCCGCCCGACTCGCCGACGACCCCGCGAGCGCCCGCTGAGGGGGCGTGAATTCGCCGAACCAGCTGGACATCATCCCGTAAAATACGGACAATTCGCAGCGGTTCACTACTATTCAAAGCCGAAATAGTGGATCCGAAACCGTTGCAACCTTCGGCGAGGCAGCTGGCGACATGGCCGCGATCCTGGTCCTGAACGGACCCAATCTCAACCTCCTCGGAACCCGCGAGCCCGCGCACTACGGCAGCACCACGCTGGCCGACATCGAGCGCGAGCTCCAGCAGATGGCTGCACGGGCGGGACACGACCTCGCCTTCCTGCAGAGCAACGCCGAGCACGTCCTGGTCGACGCAGTCCACCGCGCGGCACACGAGAACGTGCGCTTCATCATCATCAATCCGGCCGCCTTCACCCACACCAGCGTCGCCCTGCGCGATGCGCTGCTGGGGGTCGCGATCCCCTTCATCGAGGTGCACCTGTCGAACGTGCACGCCCGCGAGCCGTTTCGCGCCCACTCCTACTTCTCCGACATCGCGGAGGGAGTGATCTGCGGGCTCGGGGCCGAGGGATACGCACTGGCGCTGCGCGCTGCGCTCACCCGCGTGGCGCAAGACCACACGAACGAGAAACACTGACCATGGACATCCGCAAGGTTAAGAAGCTGATCGAGCTGTTGGAGCAATCCGACGTCGCCGAGATCGAGATCCACGAGGGCGAGGAATCCGTGCGCATCAGCCGCCACGGCAGCACCGCCATGCCGGTCTACACCCCGCAGCAAGCCGCGGCGCCGGCCCCGGCCGCACCTGCGGCGAGCGTTGCCGCGAGCAGCGCCGACGAGGGCGATGACGAGGCCCCGCTCGAACTCCAGGGCGAGGTCGTGCGCTCGCCGATGGTCGGCACCTTCTACCGCGCCCCGGCGCCGGGCGCCAAGTCCTTCGTCGAGGAAGGCCAGTCGGTCAAGACCGGCGAGACCCTGTGCATCATCGAGGCGATGAAGATCCTCAACCAGATCGAGTGCGAGCAGGCGGGCACCATCAAGCGCATCCTGGTGGAGAACGGTCAGCCGGTCGAATACAACCAGCCGCTGTTCGTGATCGAGTGATCGAGTGAAGGGACGCCCCCTCACGCGAGCGTCGACCCTGCGCCACCTCGGTGGCGCAGCCTGGCAACCGCTACAGAAGACACTGCAATCATGGCTGCAATGATCGAGAAGGTTCTGATCGCGAACCGCGGCGAGATCGCGCTCCGGGTGCTGCGCGCCTGCCGCGAGCTCGGCATCAAGACCGTCGCGGTACACTCCGAGGCCGACCGCGACCTCAAACACGTGCTGCTGGCCGACGAGGCCGTGTGCATCGGCCCGGCGTCGTCCCAGCAGAGCTACCTCAACATCCCGGCGCTGATCAGCGCCGCCGAGGTGACCGACACCGTCGCCATCCACCCCGGCTACGGCTTCCTCTCGGAGAACGCCGACTTCGCCGAGCGCGTCGAACACTCCGGGTTCATCTTCATCGGCCCGCGCCCCGAGACCATCCGCCTGATGGGCGACAAGGTCTCGGCGATCGAGGCGATGAAGGCCGCCGGCGTGCCCTGCGTCCCCGGCTCGGGCGGCCCGCTCGACGACAACAAGAAGCGCACCCTGGAGCTGGCGCGCGAGATCGGCTACCCGGTGATCATCAAGGCATCGGGCGGCGGCGGCGGACGCGGCATGCGCGTGGTGCACTCCGAGGCCACCCTGCTCAACGCCATCTCGCTGACCAAGGCCGAGGCCGCCGCGGCCTTCGGCAACGACATGGTCTACATGGAGAAGTACCTGGAGAACCCGCGTCACATCGAGTTCCAGGTGCTCGCCGACCAGATGGGCAACGCCATCCATCTCGGTGAACGCGACTGCTCGATGCAGCGCCGCCACCAGAAGGTGGTCGAGGAGGCCCCGGCCCCCGGCATCACCGAGGAGCAGCGCCGCACCATCGGCGAGCGCTGCGCCGAGGCCTGCCGCACCATCGGCTACCGTGGCGCCGGCACCTTCGAGTTCCTCTACGAGAACGGGCAGTTCTACTTCATCGAGATGAACACCCGCGTCCAGGTCGAGCACCCGGTCACCGAGATGGTCACCGGCATCGACATCATCAAGGAGCAGATCCTGATCGCCGCCGGCGAACCGCTGCGCTACCGTCAGGAGGACATCGAGATCCGCGGACACGCCATCGAGTGCCGGATCAACGCCGAGAACTCCGAGACCTTCATGCCCAGCCCGGGCAAGATCACCGAGTTCCACGCCCCCGGCGGCCCCGGCGTACGGCTGGAGACGCACATCTATTCCGGCTACACGGTGCCCTGTTACTACGACTCGATGATCGGCAAGCTGATCACCCACGGTGAGGATCGCGACGCCGCCATCGCACGCATGTGCAGCGCGCTGCGCGAGACCATCATCGACGGCATCGACACCAACATCAAACTCCAGCGCACCATCATGCGCGACGGCGCCTTCCTCGCCGGTGGACCCAACATCCACTATCTCGAGAAGATGCTCGGCCTCTGAGCCACCGGGGCGGGCAGCCGCCCGCCCCGCTCGCTCCAGCCTCCAGCCTCCAGCCTCCAGCCTCCAGCCTCCAGCCTCCAGCCTCCAGCCTCCAGCCTCCAGCCTCCAGTCAGATTGTGAACCGCCAAGCGCGCGAAGATGAAGAAAGGCTTCCAGCTGCCAGCCTCCAGTGAGGGGCTGGGGTGTCTCGTCGCGTCGCGGTTGATCGCACACCGACACTGGAGACTGTTTGCTGAAGGCTGATCGCTTTCTTCGCGTCCTTTGTGTCTTGGCGGTTCGAACCAGCTTCCAGCGATCGGCTTCCAGCCTCCAGTCGGGAAGGCTGGTGTGCATGATCAGCGATTGACGGGCAAGACGGTATCTTGGCGGTTCAATCTCCCGGCGGCTGGCGGCTGACAGCTGGTGGCTGGTCCAAACCGCCAAGACACCAAGGACACGAAGGGTTTTTGGGCGTGGATGACGGTCGATTCCCGGCCAACAGCGACCCGTCCCGTAGGCCGGGCAAAGCGCAGCGTGCCCGGCGCCTGCGTGCGCCTCGATGGGCACGCTGCGCTTTGCCCATCCTACGACGCTGGCAGCAAGTGGCTGGTGGCTGGTGGCTGGCGGCTGGCGGCTGGCGGCTGGTGGCTGGTGGCTGGTGGCTGGTGGCTGGTGGCTGGTGGCTGGTGGCTGGTGGCTGGTGGCTGGCGGCTGGCGGCTGGCGGCTGGCGGCTGGAAGCTGATCGCCACCCGCCCCAGCCTCGCGCGCGGATGCTATGATTTCAGGTTTGTTTCAGAGGACGCTCGCCCCATGCCCTGGCTTCAGCTCAGATTCGATGCCCCCCGCGAACAGGCCGAACGGCTCGCCATCGAGCTGGAGGAGGCCGGCGCGCTGTCGGTGACCTTCGGCGATGCCGGCGACGAGCCGCAGCTCGAGCCGGGGCCGGGCGAGACCCCGCTGTGGACCGAGGTGACGACCACCGCGCTGTTCGAGGACGATGCCGCCAGCCGCGCGCTGGTCGCCGCGCTCGTTGGCGACCTCGGCACCCGTCTGCCGGTCCCGCCCGTGGTCGAGCGGCTGGAGGATCAGGTCTGGGAGCGCGTCTGGCTCGACACCTTCAAACCCACCCGCTTCGGTCAACGGTTGTGGGTCTGTCCGCACGGCCAGTCGCCCGAGGCCGCTGACGCGGTCATCGTCGCGCTCGACCCGGGGCTGGCCTTCGGCACCGGGCACCACGCCACCACCGCGCTCTGTCTGGAGTGGCTCGACGGCGCCGACCTCGCCGGCAAGACGGTGCTCGACTACGGCTGCGGCTCGGGCATCCTCGCCATCGCCGCACTCAAGCTCGGCGCCGCGCGCGCCGTCGCCGTCGACCACGACCCCCAGGCGCTCCAGGCCACCCGTGACAACGCCGCGGCCAACGACGTGGCCGAGCGCATCGAGTGCCATCTGCCCGACGCCCAGCCCGAGGGCGAGGCCGACATCGTGCTGGCCAACATCCTCGCCGGCCCGCTGGTCGAGCTGGCCCCGCGGCTGATCGCAGCGGTTGGCGACGGCGGCGCGCTGGTGCTCTCCGGCGTGCTCGCCGAGCAGGCCGAGACGGTGCGTGCGGCCTATGCCGAGACGATCGCGCTCGATCCCACCTGTCAGCGCGAGGACTGGGTACGGATCAGCGGACGCCGCTCGACATGAGCGCCCGCCCCTTCCGGATCGGCCCGCACCGACTGGAGAACAATCTGGTGCTGGCGCCGATGGCCGGCATCACCGATCGCCCCTTCCGCACCCTCTGCCGCCGTCTCGGCGCGGGGCTCGCGGTCTCGGAGATGATCTCGGCCAACACCGCGCTGTGGGGCACCCGCAAGTCGGTGCGCCGACTCGACTTCGGCGACGAGCACGGACCGGTCTCGGCGCAGATCCTCGGCGCCGACCCCGCGGCCATGGCCGAGGCGGCGCGGATCAACGTCGCCCACGGCGCCGACATCATCGACATCAACATGGGCTGCCCGGCGAAGAAGGTGTGCAAGGTCGCCGCCGGCTCGGCGCTGTTGCGCGACGAGTCGCTGGTGGCGGCGATCCTCGAGGCGGTGGTGGCGGCGGTGGAAGTACCGGTCACGCTCAAGATCCGCACCGGCTGGGCGCCGGAGGCGCGCAACGCCCCGCACATCGCCCGCATCGCGCACGAGAGCGGCATCGCCGCACTCACCGTGCACGGGCGCACCCGCGCCTGCGGCTACGCCGCGCCGGCCGAGTACGACACCATCCGCGCCATCCGCGAGCAGGTGCCGATCACCCTGATCGCCAACGGCGACATCGGCGACGCGCGCTCGGCGCGCGCGGTTCTGGACTACACCGGCGCCGATGCTATCATGATCGGGCGCGCGGCCCAGGGACGCCCCTGGATCTTCCGCGACATCGCCACCGCACTGGCCACGGGCGACACGTCCGACCCGGCCCCGCCCCCCCGAACCTGGATCAGGGACCTCCTGCGCGAACACCTCGAGCAGCTCTACCAGTTCTACGGCGACCACGGCGGGGTGCGCATCGCGCGCAAGCACATCGCATGGTACAGCCGCCACCTCCCCGGTGCGGCGCGCTTTAGAGACCAAATCAACCGGACCGAGACGCCGGCGCAACAACTCGCGCAGGTGCTCGCGTTCTTCGATCAATGCCCCGACACGGAGACAGACGCAGCATGAAGACAGAGGCTGCAGGCAACGCATCGGAGCCGAACTCGACGGGGCTCCGGGTGACGGACGCCAACCACTCCGACCCGCTGAACAAGTGCGTGCGCCTCGCCCTGCGCGCCTATCTCGACAACATGGGCGACCATGACGTGCATGATCTCTACGCCCTGGTGATGGAGGAGGTCGAGCGTCCGCTGTTCGAGACCGTGCTCCAGCACACCGGCGGCAATCTCAGCCAGGCCTCGCGCATGCTCGGCATGACCCGCACCACCCTGCGCAAGCGGCTGAACGACTACGGGGTCGAGCGCGAGCGTTGAGCGCACCCCCGCCGGCGTCGACCGCGACGCCGACCGATTGATTCCCCGCGGGGAATCGATCAGCATCCATCCAGTACCAACCAACCGATCCGGACCTACACCAGATGCAACCCATCAATCGCGCCTTGATCAGCGTTTCCGACAAGACCGGCCTGGTCGACTTCGCCCGGGAGCTGGCGGCCAGAGGCGTCGAAATCCTCTCCACCGGCGGCACCGCGCGACTGCTCACCGAGCAGAACATCGCCGTCACCGAGGTCTCCGACTACACCGGCTTCCCCGAGATGATGGCCGGGCGCGTCAAGACCCTGCACCCGAACATCCACGGCGGCATCCTCGGTCGTCGCGGCACCGATGACCGGGTGATGCGCGAGAACGGGATCAAGCCGATCGATCTGGTGGTGGTCAACCTCTATCCCTTCGAGCAGACCGTGGCGCGTCCCGACTGCGACCTGCCGACGGCGATCGAGAACATCGACATCGGCGGCCCGACCCTGCTGCGCGCAGCGGCCAAGAACCACGCCAACGTCACCGTGGTGGTCGACGCCGCCGACTACGCCCGCGTCGGCGCCGAGCTGGCCGAGCACGGCGGGGTAAGCGACACCACCCGCTTCGACCTCGCCGCCAAGGCCTTCGAGCACACCGCCCGCTACGACGGCGCCATCGCCAACTATCTCGGCGCCCGCGCCGAGGCCCGGAGCGAAGGCGAGGAGGCCCCGGTGGCCCTGCCGCGCACCCTCTCGCTGCAGCTGGTGCGTCACCAGTCGATGCGCTACGGCGAGAACCCGCACCAGAACGCCGCCTTCTATGTCGAGCACCAGCGCGCCGAGGCCGGCATCAGCACCGCCCACCAGCTCCAGGGCAAGGCGCTGTCGTTCAACAACATCGCCGACACCGACGCCGCGCTCGAGTGCGTCAAGCAGTTCGACGAGGCCCCGGCCTGCGTCATCGTCAAGCACGCCAACCCCTGCGGCGTGGCCATCGGCGCGAACATCCGCGAGGCCTACGAGCGCGCCTTCTCGACCGACCCCGAGTCGGCCTTCGGCGGCATCATCGCCTTCAACCGCGAACTCGACGCCGAGACCGCGAAGCTGATCGTCGAGCGTCAGTTCGTCGAGGTGATCATCGCCCCGAGCGTCGCCCCCGAGGCCGCGGTGGCCGTCGCCGCCAAGAAGAACGTGCGTCTGCTCGTCTGCGGCGAGTGGTCGGCCCAGCCCGGCGCCCGGCTCGACTACAAGCGCGTCAACGGCGGCCTGCTGGTGCAGGACGCCGACCTCGCGCTCCACGACGCGCTGCGCACCGTCACCACCCGCGAGCCCAGCGAGCAGGAACTCACCGACCTGCTGTTCGCCTGGCGGGTGGCCAAGTTCGTCAAGTCCAACGCCATCGTCTACGGTCGCGACGGCATGACCATCGGCGTCGGTGCCGGCCAGATGAGCCGCGTCAACTCCGCGCGCATCGCCGCGATCAAGGCCGAGCACGCCAACCTCCAGGTCGCCGGATCGGTGATGGCCTCCGACGCCTTCTTCCCCTTCCGCGACGGCATCGACCAGGCCGCCGAGGCCGGCATCACCGCCGTCATCCAGCCCGGCGGCTCGATGCGCGACGAGGAGACCATCGCCGCCGCCAACGAGCACGGCATGGCCATGGTGTTCACCGGGATGCGCCACTTCCGCCACTAGGCCGGCGCATCAATCTGAACCGCAAAGACGCGAAGCACGCAAAGCGATCTTGAGGGAGGCCCTGGGCGCATCCCGACACCGGGGGCGGCAACAGGCCGCTCCCGGAGAAGAGCCTTGGCGTCCTTTGCGCCTTTGCGGTTCCATCTGCATCGGAGCAGCGGATTCGAACCATGCGCATCCACCCCACCGCCATCATCGAGGACGGGGCCGAGATCGACCCCAGCGTCACCATCGGCCCCTACTCGATCGTCGAGTCCGGCGCCGTGATCGGTCCCGAGTGCCGTATCGAGAGTTGCGCGCGCATCTACGGCAACACCCGCATGGGCGCGCACAACCGCGTCTGTCACGGCGTCACCCTCGGTGCCGAGCCGCAGGACCTGAGCTTCACCCCGGAGCGCGCCACCCCGCTGGTGATCGGCGACCACAACCACTTCAAGGAAGGGGTCAACATCAGCTGCGGGATCAAGTCCGAGCAGGGCACCCGCATCGGCGACCACAACTTCTGGATGGCCTTCTCCCACGCCGGACACGACGCCCAGGTCGGTGATCACAACATCCTCGCCAACGGCGCCACCCTCGCCGGTCATGTCACCGTCGAGGACCACTGCTTCGTCTCCGGCCAGGTGGCGGTCCACCAGTTCGCCCGTATCGGCGCCTACGCGATGATCGCCGGGGTCACCGGGGTGTCGCAGGACGTGCCGCCCTACGCCCTCGCCGATGGCCACCGCGCCCGCTTCGTCGGGCTCAACGTGGTCGGGCTGCGCCGCGGCGGCTTCGATCAGGCGCAGCGCAGTCGCATCAAGGCGGTCTACCGGCTGGTGTTCCGCTCCGGGCTGCGTCTGGCCGAGGCGCTGGTGCGCGCCGAGCGCGAGCACCCCGGCCCCGAGACCGAGCACATCGTGCGCTTCATCCAGTCGAGTCGACGCGGGCTGATCTCGCTCGGCTGAGCCGCGAACCGAACCCAACCCACACAGCCAATCGCGCGGCCAGCGGCCGCGTCTGGAGCAACCCCATGAAGATCCTCATCATCGGTGGCGGCGGGCGCGAACACGCGCTGGCCTGGAAGGCCGCCCAGTCCCCGCTCGCCGAACGCGTCTACGTCGCCCCCGGCAACGGCGGCACCGCGCTCGAACCCAAGATCGAGAACGTGGCGATCGCCGCCGAGGACATCGCCGCGCTGGTCGACTTCGCCCGCGCCCAGCAGATCGGCCTGACCATCGTCGGCCCCGAGGCGCCGCTGGTCGCCGGCGTGGTCGACGCCTTCGCCGAGGCCGGGCTGGCCTGCTTCGGCCCGCGCCGCGACGCCGCCCAGCTGGAGGGCTCCAAGGCCTTCACCAAGGACTTCCTCGCCCGTCACCAGATCCCCACCGCCGCCTACGGCGTGTTCACCGAGATCGAGCCGGCGCTCGCCTATCTGCGCGAGATCGGCGCGCCGATCGTGGTCAAGGCCGACGGCCTGGCCGCCGGCAAGGGCGTGATCCTCGCCGATGATCTGGCCACCGCCGAGGCCGCGGTGCGCGACATGCTCGACGCCGGGCGCTTCGGCAGCGCCGGGGCGCGGGTGGTGATCGAGGAGTTCCTGCGCGGCGAGGAGGCGAGCTTCATCGCCATGGTCGACGGCGAGCACATCCTCCCCTTCGCCACCTCGCAGGACCACAAGGCGCGCGACGACGGCGACCGCGGTCCCAACACCGGCGGCATGGGCGCCTACTCGCCGGCACCGATCGTCACCCCCGAGATCCACGCCCGCATCATGCGCGAGGTGATGGAGCCGACCGTCGCCGGGCTCGCCGCCGAGGGCACGCCCTACACCGGTTTCCTCTACGCCGGGCTGATGATCGACGAGCACGGCACCCCCAAGGTGCTGGAGTTCAACTGCCGTCTCGGCGACCCCGAGACCCAGCCGCTGCTGATGCGTCTCGACTCCGACCTGATCGCGCTGTGTCAGGCCGCGCTCGAGGGTCGGCTCGACCGGATCGAGGCCGCCTGGAACCCCAACCCCGCGCTCGGCGTGGTGATGGCCGCCGGCGGTTATCCGGACGGCTACGAGAAGGGCAAGGAGATCCTCGGTCTGGAGGCCGCCGCGGCCACCGGCGCCAAGGTGTTCCATGCCGGGACCACGCGCGAGGGCGAGCAGGTGCGCACCAGCGGCGGGCGCGTGCTCTGCGTCACCGCCATCGGCGAGAACGTCTCGGCGGCCCAGGCCGCCGCCTATGCCGGGGTCGACCAGATCTGCTGGGACGACTGCTTCTGCCGTCGCGACATCGGCCACCGCGCCATCGCCCGCGAGCGCGCGGACGACTGAGCGCTCGGCCAGCGCGCCGGGCCCGCGCCCGGCGCGACTCAGAGCCCGTCGAGCAACCGCGCCAGCCCGGCCAGCTCGGGATGGCGCGCGGCGACCGTGCGCAGCGCGTCGAGCACCCGTGGCAGGTCGTCGAGATACTGCCGCTTGCCGTCGCGCAGCGCGAGCCGGGCGAAGATCCCGCACACCTTGAGGTGACGCTGCACCCCCATGAGGTCGAACCAGCGCAGGAACTGCGCCGGGTCGCGACCGCCGGCGCTCGCCACCGGGAGGACGCCGCGCGCCAGCGCGTGCCGGCGGAAGTCGAGCGCCCAACCCTCGACGCGCGCCTCCGGCCAGCTGATATAGGCGTCGCGCAGCAGCGACACCAGGTCATAGGTCAGCGGCCCCAGCACCGCGTCCTGGAAATCGAGGACGCCGGGGTTGTCGGCGGCCAGCCACATCAGGTTGCGCGAGTGATAGTCGCGATGCACGCAGACCTGCGGCTGTTCGAGCGCGCTGTCGATCAGCACCCGGTCGAGCGCATCGAGCAGCGCCGTGGTCGCCGCGTCGGGCGCGCGCCCGAGATGGCGTTCGAGGAACCAGTCGCGGAACAGCCCCAGCTCGCGTCCGAGGAAGGCGGCGTCGTAGCGCGGCAGGTCGTCGGTCGCCACCGCCGTCTGCAGCGTCAGCAGCGCGTCCATCGCCTCACCATAGAGCCGGTCGGCGTTGGTCTCGTCGAGCACCTGCAGATAGGGCCGCTCACCGAGGTCGTCGAGCAGCAGGAAACCCTGCTCGATCGCCGCGGCGTGCACCCCGGGCGCATTGAGCCCGGCCTCGCGCAACCGTCGCGCCAGGCGCGCGAAACGGCCACAGTCCTCGTGCTCGGGCGGGGCGTCCATCGCGATCAGGGTACGATCGTCGAGATGGACCCGCAGATAGCGCCTGAAGCTCGCGTCGGCCGAGGCCGAGGTGAGCAGGAAGGGCGCCCCTTCGAGCACCTGATCGAGCCAGGCGTGGAGCGCTGCGTCGCGGTCGGCCAAGGGGGAACTCCGGTGGGTTGTCGGTGAAAACACAGAGGGAGGCGCAATGATCCAGCCACCAGCGCGTGCGCGCAACGCCGGGATCGGCTCCGGGACGGCCCAGCTCGCCGTTCGACGGGGCATGATCGCGATTGATGGTATGGCCCAGATATGACATCGTTGCAGCCTCCAACCGGATCCGTCCACCCGCTCACCAACCAGCCCGTCAGACGCATGGCGACCATGGTCGACTTCAAACAGGGCGTGCGCGCCTCACTGCTGGCGACCCTGCTCGCCGTCTCCGCGCCGGGCGCGGCGAACTGCACCCAGGACTGCCCGGAGTCCGAATCCAGCGATGGCGGCACCCTGGCGACGCTGCGCGCCATGCTCTCGGCGATCCGTCTGCCCGACCTGGTCGCGCTCAGCCCGCTCGCCCCCGATGACAGCCTCCCGGCCGAGCCCGAGGAGCCCGTCCCGCAGCCCGGCGCGGCGCGCGCCAGCGTCGATTATCTGCACCGGGGGCTGGAGTGGGATCAGTGCGGCCCGCGCAAGGGCGCCAACGTCTCCATCCTCGGCAACGAGGACGACACCACCCCCATCGACATCGTCGCCGACCGGGTCGACTACGACCGTCGGGGCGAGCGCATCGAACTGCGCGGCACCGTCGAGATCACCCGCCCGGGCCAGCGTCTCGAGGCCGACCGCGCCACCTACGCGAGCGCCAGCGGCCAGACCGAGGCCAGCGGCGACGTCTTCCTCGACTATCGCGGGCTGCGTCTCCAGGGCGATCGTGCCGACTACAACCTCGACACCCAGACCGGCGAGATCGAGCACGCCCGCTACCGTCTCTCCGGCAGCGCCAACCTGCGCGGCAGCGCCACCCGCGCCGAGCTGCTCGACCCGGCGCGGAGTCGCTACGAGGACATCGTCTACACCACCTGCGCGCCCGGCAACGACGACTGGTCGATCCGCGCCTCCACCCTGGAGCTCGACCGCGACAGCGGCATGGGCGTGGCGCGCAACGCGCGGCTGCGGGTGGCCGACGTGCCGGTGCTCTATACCCCCTATCTGCGCTTCCCGATCGACGATCGGCGGCGCAGCGGCCTGCTGATCCCCTCGTTCGGCTCGTCGAGCGAGACCGGCACCGATATCACCATCCCCTACTACTGGAACATCGCGCCCAACATGGACGCGACCCTGATGCCGCGCTACATGAGCACCCGCGGGCTGATGCTCGGCGGCCAGTTCCGCTATCTCTCGCCCCACCAGCAGATCGAGATCAACGCCGAGCTGCTGCCCGAGGACCGCAAGAACCCCGAGGAAGGGGTGCGCGGCGCGCTGCGCGTGCTGCAGAACGGCTACTACGCCGGCTGGTACAGCTCGATCGACTACGCCTCGGCCTCCGACGACCAGTACCTGGAGGACTTCGGCAACCGGCTCGATGTCACCAGCCTGCGCAACCTCTCGCAGCGTGCCGACTTCGGCTATACCGGCGAGGGCTGGCGCACCCTGATCCGGTTGCAGCAGTTCCAGACCGTCGACACCAGCATCACCCCCGAGAACCGTCCCTACGGCCAGCTCCCGCACCTCGAACTCGAACTCGACCCGCAGCGCTGGAACGGCCTGCTCGAGTACCGCTTCCAGGGCCAGTACGACTACTTCGACCACAGCAACGCCGTCCACGGCAGCCGCCTGGTGGCGGTGCCCTCGGTGCGCATCCCGATACGCCGCAGCTTCGGCTACCTCATCCCCCAGGCACGGGTCTACTACACCGGCTACGAGCTGCAGGACCAGCAGGACGGCCTGCCCGAGCGCCCCTCGCACCTCATCCCCAGCTTCGATCTCGACGGCAAGCTGGTCTTCGAGCGCGAGACCAACTGGTTCGGCAGCAGTGCGCTGCAGACCCTGGAGCCGCGCATCTACTACCTGCTCACCGCCTACGAGGACCAGTCGGACACCCCGCGCTTCGACACCACCGCGCTCGACTTCAGCTTCGCCAGCCTGTTCCGCGCCAACCGCTTCACCGGCTACGACCGCATCGGCGACGAGAACCGTCTCACCCTCGGCCTGACCTCGCGCACCATCGCCGACGACAGCGGGCGCGAACTGTTCCGCGCCAGCATCGGCCAGATCTACTACTTCGACTCGCGCCGCGTGCGACTCTACGGCGACGAGGCCGAGGAGGACGTCAGCTCCTCGGTCGCCGGCGAGTTCGCCGCCCGGCTCAGCCAGGACTGGAGCGCACGGGCGAGCGTGCAGTGGAACCCCAACGAGACCGAGGACCCGTGGGAGAAGCGGGTGCTGCAGCTGCGCTACGCCCCCGAACCGAACCGTCTGGTCAACCTCAGCTATCGCTACAACCTCGGCAACCAGACCGGATCCGAACGCTACGAGGACGCCGACCTCTCCTTCCAGCTCCCGCTCGGCGACCGCACCCGGCTGGTCGGGCGCTGGCTCTACTCGATGCTCAACGACGAGACCATCGAGGCCTTCGCCGGCATCGAGTACGGACGTTGCTGCTGGCGCCTGCGCCTGCTCGGACAGCACCTCAAGACCAGCTCCGAGCGCGACGGCAGCACCAGCGTCATGTTGCAACTGGAGCTTGCCGGTCTCGGTTCATTCGGCAACCCGATCGACAAGCTCCTGGAAAGAGGAATCTATGGGTACCACACGGACTAACCGGCCCGCCCCCTGGGCCGGCCTGCTCGGCGGCCTCGCGCTCGCCCTGGCGCTCGCGCTCGGCGCGACGCCCGCCACCGCCGCGGTCGAGGCGCTCGACGCCATCGTCGCCGTGGTCAACGACGACGTCATCGTGCAGAGCGAGGTCGAGCGCGAGATCGAACTGGTGCTGCCGCAGATGCAGCGCGCCGGCACCGCCGCGCCGCCGCGTCCGCAGCTCGAGAAACAGGTGCTCGATCGCCTGATCCTCAAGCGGCTGCAGCGCCAGCAGGCCCGCGCGCTCGGCATCGAGGTCGACGAGGCCACCCTCAACGAGGCGCTCGGCGACATCGCCGCGCGCAACGGTCTCACCATCGCCGAGCTGCAGGCCACGCTCGAGACCGGCGGCATCGACTTTGCCGACTTCCGCGAGGACACCCGCGACCAGATCCTCACCAGCCGACTGCAGAACCAGGAGGTGGTGAGCAAGATCCGCATCACCGACCAGGAGATCGACCGCTTCCTCGAGCGCGAGTCGAGCCTGCTGATCGAGCGCGAGCGGGTGCGTCTCCAACACATCCTCATCGCCCTGCCCGAGCAGCCCGACGCCGAGCAGGTCGCACGGGCCGAACGCAAGGCCAAGCAACTGGTGGTCAAGCTACGCGGCGGCGCCGACTTCGCGGCACTCGCGGCACGCGACTCCGACGGGCGCAACGCGCTGCAGGGCGGCGACCTCGGCTGGTTCGAGATCGGCGCCACCCCGACCCTGGTCGCCGACCTGGCGCTGACCCTCAACGAGGGCGAGATCAGCGACCCGATCCGCAGCTCCAGCGGCTATCACATCATCAAGCTCAGCCAGATCGAGGGCGCCAAGCCGGGCAACCTGCAGCAGACCCATGTGCGCCACATCCTCATCCGCACCAACGAGCTGGTCTCCGACGCCGACGCCAAGCGCCGTCTCTCGGTGCTGCGCCAGCGCATCCTCGGCGGCGACGACTTCGCCCTGCTCGCCCGCGCCAACTCCGACGACACCGGCTCGGCGCTGCGCGGCGGCGACCTCGGCTGGGTCAATCCCGGCGACACCGTGCCGGCCTTCGAGGAGGTGATGGACAGGCTCGGGCCGGAGCAGCTCAGCACCCCCTTCCAGAGCCCCTTCGGCTGGCATCTGGTGCAGGTGCTGGAGCGCCGCACCCAGGACTCGGCCGAGGGTGCGATGCGCATCAAGGCACGCGAGGCGCTGCAACAGCGCAAGGCCGAGGAGGCGATCGAGCAGTGGCTGCGCCAGCTGCGCGACGAGGCCTATATCGAGATCAGGCTCGACGACCTCGAGCCCTGAGCGGACGAAGACGGCGCCGCGTGGATGCGGCGCCGGAAGGAGACGGGATCGTGACGGGCGCGCCGCGCGGCGCGCCCGGGGCGAGAGGCAGGTCGCGACTCAGGCGCCGGCCTCGAGCTGGGCGACCTTGTCCATCACCAGCTTCTCCAGGTCGCGCTTGTACTGCGCCACCCGCTCGCGGATCTCGGGGTCGGACGCGCCGAGGATCTGCGCCGCGAGCAGCCCCGCGTTCTTCGCCCCGTTGATCGCCACCGTCGCCACCGGCACCCCGGCGGGCATCTGCACGATCGACAGCAGCGAGTCCTCGCCCGACAGGGTCGAGGTCTTCACCGGCACCCCGATCACCGGCAACGGCGTCAGCGAGGCGGCCATGCCCGGCAGGTGTGCCGCGCCGCCGGCACCGGCGATGATCACCTGCAGCCCGCGCGCGACGGCCTGCTCGGCGTACTCGTAGAGCCGACGCGGGGTGCGGTGGGCCGAGACGATGGTCATCTCGTAGGGGATGCCGAGACCGGCCAGGCTGTTGGCCGCCTCCTGCATCACCGGCAGGTCCGAATCGCTGCCCATGATGATGCCGACTCGCGCGCGCGCGCGTTCCTGAACCTGGCTCATGCCTGCTCCTCCCCGGTGATCTCGATCAGCTCGCGTACCCGCAGCGCCTTCTCGCGCGCCTGTTCGATGTCGGTATCGAGCACGGTGACATGGCCCATCTTGCGAAACGGCGAGGTGGTGGCCTTGCCGTAGAGGTGCACGCACACGCCCGGGATGGCGAGGGCCTCGGCCATCCCCCGGATCACCGGCCGGCCACGATAGCCGGGCGCGCCGAGCAGATTGATCATCGCCGCCGGCACCAGCTGGTCGGTCGAGCCGAGCGGCAGCCCCACCACCGCGCGCAGATGCTGCTCGAACTGGTCGGTGACGCAGGCCTCGATGGTGTGATGGCCGGAGTTGTGGGTGCGCGGCGCCACCTCGTTGACCAGCAGCGAGCCGTCCTCGGCGAGGAACATCTCGACACCGAACACCCCGACGCCGCCGAGCGCCTCGACCGTGCGCACCGCCAGGGCGCGCGCCGCCTCGGCCTCGCTGTCGTCGATCGCCGCCGGGGCGAGCAGCATGTCGAGCACGTTCTCGCCGGCGCGGAAGCACATCTCCACCGGCGGGTAGCAACGGCAGGCGCCGTCGCGACCACGCGCCACCAGCACCGCGACCTCCTTGCGCGCCGGCACGAAGCGCTCGACCAGCGAGGGCACCGGCAGGTGACGGTCGAAGTCCTCCGGACGCTTGATGATCGACACCCCGCGCCCGTCGTAACCACCGCGTCGCGCCTTCTGCACCAGCGGATAGCCGAAAGCGGCGAAGGCCTCGGGCGTGGGCTCGGGCATCGGCACGAAGGGCGCGGTGGGAATCCCCGCCGCCTCCAGCGCCTGCTTCTGGGTGAGCTTGTCCTGGATCAGCGCCAGCACCCCCGGCGCCGGATAGATCGCATGCCCCTCCTGCTCGAGTTCGACCAGGGTCTCGGTGCCGATGTCCTCGATGTCGAAGGTGAGCACGTCGCAGGCATCGGCCAGCTCGCGCAGCTTGGCCGGATCATGATAGTGACCGACGATCTGCTGACCGGCGATCTGCGCCGCGGGCGAACCCGGCTGCGGATCGAGCACCACGCAGGTGCAGCCGATCCGCTTGGCGGCCTTGGCCATCATGCGGCCGAGCTGGCCACCACCGATGATGCCGATACGGGCAATGGGTAAGGAAAATCGATCCATAGTGCAATGATCGGGGATGTGGAAGAAATTGGAAAACCCTAAAGAATACAGGGGAGTAGTCAGGACAGCGCGTGGACGTATCGGCTGGGTCGGGCGACGGTCGCGGGGACGCTGAGACGACATGGTATCGGCTGCGCCCGCGAGTCTCCAGTCTTACCTTCCGTGCAAAACCTCGCGCCCGAGACGTCTGCGGATGCCAACAAGCCTCAATCTCGCCGAAAAACGGGGGGCCGACTTGTCGTAACGGCTGGCAGGTCGTCGACAGGGCTTGAGTCCTGCCAACGGGCGCTCGGTGGCGTTGCGATCGCGGGATTTGCGAAACGTCCGCAGGCAGCCAGCCGCAGCGGCGCTTACGCCCTCTTCTTGTCCGCCGCCAGCGCCGAGGCGCATGGCACGGACCGGCATCGAGTCGATCATCCAGGTCTCCCGCCCGATCCCCCGGTCTCGGGTTACCGGAGGTGCAACCGCTCCAGGCCCTTGGGCAAGGTGTCGCCCCACGCCAGCCACGCCATGCCGCCACCGGGCACAGCCCCGAAAGAGACCCTTGAGCGAAGAGACCCTTGAGCATCGGGCGAGCGCACCGGCGCCGCTGGCTGCAATCAACGCCCTGGGCTTCAAACCTGTGCGATCGAGCCCCCCGTCAGAAACAAGGATCGCCAAACAGACGCAGGACGAAAACCCCTTACTGGACAAGAGACTGGAACTCGCCGCGGGCCTTGAGCTTGGTCATGAACAGCGAAGCGCCAAACTCAGTCCAGTGCAGTTGGTCAAAATACGAAAACTTGTTGTTTTCATAGAATGGACATCCGCCAGCACAGAAAACCTCTTCGGTGTCGATAAAGTCGACACCCAGACGACCTGCCATGCTCCTTGCATAATCCGTTTCTTCCGGTCTCAACCATCTCTTCTCGTTGAGCGATGCGTTCATCAAGGGCAACGATCTTTGCCCCTTGGTGATCGCATTGATGGATAGCCATGTCTCTCCGATCAATGGCTTCGGACCGAAAAAGACAACCTTTATCTCAGGATTCAGAGCCTTTATTTCCGCGACGGCCTGGCGATAGAATGCTTCCGCATCTTCCGGCTCGCCGGCCATTTGCCAGTGAGCGGCATAGACAAAGATTTCAGCGTCCTGTATCTCCGGCGAAGAGATCATCGTCGCAAAGTTCTGACGACACGACTCCGCGTTCTTTTCAGCCCCCCACTTCGGCATCATGAAGGCGGCGCACTCAAAGCTGGTCTGATAGATCTTCAGACCAAAACGATCGTCGTTCGCCAATGCCTTGTAGATATCGAATGCCTGACTATCCCCGAAGATCAGTATATTCGTCGCATCGTCACGGAAACCGCTGCCCGAAATCTCCGACCAATACTGCTCCCGCTCCTGCTTTATCGCCTGCTCATCCATCGCAAGATTGGAATTCAGCCTGAATCCAAACCCGTTACCCAGGTAGGTGGCAAGCCCAACCAGGCCAATGCCCGACATGGCGAACACCAGCACCAGGATCTTCTTTCCACCGACCCTGGAGCGAACCCTTTTCTCGACGAACTGGTAGGTCAACCATGCCAACAGGAAGGCCCCGGCGACACCGAGCAGCCGGGTCGCCACGGCAGGCGAGCCGTCCTCGAGGATATAACCGAAGGAAAGGATCGGCCAATGCCACAGATAAAGCGGATAGCTGATCAGGCCGACCCACACGAAGAGTCGGCTTGAAAGCACTTTCTCGTTGACCCATGCCTGAGGCCCGGCAGCGATTATCAAGACGGCGCCAAGCACAGGGAACAGCGCCCAATAACCCGGAAACTCGGATCGTTCGTTGATTTGTGTTACGGCAACGATCAAAAACAGCACGCCAACCAAGGAAAAAACATTGGCCTTGTTTAGAAATGCCTTGCCCTTGCCCGTCTCGACGGCATTGCTGACCGGCTCGGCATACAATTTCAGCCAGGCCAGCAGGCTCCCGGCAAGCAGCTCCCAAAAGCGGGTCAGCGGAAGGTAAAAAGCGGCTTCCTCGTTGTTTTTTGTCGTGACGATACCGAGAGAGAAAGACACGACAAGCACGCCAACGATCAGCCAGGCAAGGCTTAACCCCTTTCGCCATGCCAGCATGACCAGCAGGGGCCAGAAGATATAGAACTGTTCCTCGACACCCAGGCTCCACAAGTGCAGCAAGGGCTTTAGTTCGGCGGCACTATCGAAATATCCCGACTCCGTAAACAGAACGATGTTGGAGATAAAGGCAGCACCAGAGGCAATATGCTTGCCCAGCTGCTCGTACTCGTTCTCCAGCAAGAAATACCAGCCAAAGAGATAACTCGAGAGCAGCACCAGGAAAAGCGCCGGAAAGATCCGCTTCACCCGCCTGCCATAGAAATCGGACAGACTGAAAGCACCGGCATCAACGCTCTTGAATATGATCGAGGAGATAAGAAAGCCGGAGATCACAAAGAAAACGTCAACGCCAACGAAGCCACCCCTCAAATGGCTGGGAAAGGCGTGAAAAAGAACGACAAAAAGAACGGCGACAGCCCGGAGCCCGTCGATATCTGGACGATATGCGGGATGACAGCCAGAATCTTTACTTGGACGCTTTTCTTTTTCCATCAAAAACAACCTGCCCCCTGCCTGAAAAGCAGGAAGCACAAATCATGAATATTCGAAAAGCGAAAGGATCTTCACTTCCCAACAAGAGGCATGGCCGTCAACGCTCACACGAGCCCTTGAGCCTTTTCAAAAGCCGCAAGGTCTTCCCGAGCCCGCTCTTCAACCACGACGGTAGTCTCGGACTGCTCGCGACCTTGATGAGCGAATACTTGAAAAAGGCATACGCGGCCATTTTATAGGTCGACTGAGGGTTGATGTAGATGGCTTCTTTTGCCAGTTGTCTGGGCCCCGCCTCGAACAGGACCTGTCCTCTTGCCACCGGCGCCACCGGAAGGAGCCTGTGGTAATCCGCCACCATCCCGTCCAGGGTGCGCGGCGGAGTCTGTTCGAGCCGGCCACGCACCCTGGAGAGACCCTCCCTGTCGTCATCGAGAGCGCGCATCAGTTCGACAACCGCCCCGGCATCCAGGTCACACAGAAAACCGGTTTCACCATGATCGATGCGATCGACAAAACTCCCCACTCGGGTGGCAACGACAGGTATGCCATAGTGCTGCAGCTCGCCAAGCGTGTAGGAAAAGGTTTCCGGGACCAGAGAACAGAGCAAGCCGACATGCGGGCGCAAGGCGGAAAGCTCGGCCTGAATCTCTCCCCGGGCATAGTGCTCGACGAGATGAACGCCGGGAATGCTGGAGAACACATGGCCGCTGACACCACAGCCGATCAGATAGATGTCCGCAAACCGAGCCAAGGCAGGCAGGACCTGCTCGAGCAGCTTCAAGCCCTTCGCCTCACTCAGTTTTCCCGGAATCACAACACGCAACCGCCCCGCATCCTCTCCCGCGAGCGATGGGCTGGGCGACAACCCCAAGCCGTGCGGAATGACATGGGCAGGCAGGGACTCGAGCTGAGGCATCTGGGTACGCCATCGCTCGAGCACGGAACGGACCGGCGTGACCAGCGTGACGGGGTTGTCCTGCAAGACCCCGACAAAGGCTGCACGCAACGCCTCCCAGTCCTCCGGGGCGCGACTGGTAAAGAATTGATGGCCAGGATTATCCTTCATGCACGCCCGAAGCCTTTCGCCATCACAGCTGGCGCAGACATCGTTGAACCGGGAATACAGCGCGATACAGAAAGGATAATGGTCATGAGCAACCAGCAAGGTCGGGAGGCCGGTGCGAAAGACATCGAGCGAGTGACCGATCAGCGAAGAGACGATAACGCCCTGGACCTGATACTCCGAGAGGATCTCGCGCAGGACGGCGCGATAATCCAGGTTGGCCAGTGCCGTCTCCGTGATTGGCGTGGTCAGTGACCAGACACGGAGCGGCGGCATCGCACTGTAGCTGCTGTAAAGCTCGAGACGCTGCCCGAACTCACCCCAGGACCCGATCGACTTCAAGACCAGGTTGACTCGACTCGAATCACCCGCGATGAAATCATCCACCCAGTGACCGAGCCCGCCCCCCCAGCTATGAGCGATATGCAGCTGAACCGGCTGCGATGAACGGACGGCTGCGGAATCGATGGCTGGCGCATGCCCCTCGTCAAGCCTGGTACGCAGCCATCCGAGCAGCTTGCTGGATTTCGACGCAGACTCGATGTAGGCCGAGAGCGCGCTTGACTCACCCAGGCCTCGCTGTTTGGCAGTCAGCAAATTCAGCGCGACCAAGCTGACGAGACCGGCGCGCTCGAGACAAACGACCGGGTCCAGGTCCCTGTCTGCCGCCCGTAGAGCGGACAGCCCTTGCGCGGTCAAGTAACAGCACTGGGGGAACAGGATGGGAAGCTGTAGGTGTTGCGTTGCGCCGAGCGCCGCAACCAGCCGGTCGTTGTCCAGCCACGCGGTCATGGCGGCCGCATCGACCGCGCCCGTTGAACTCGATCCACGCGCGGAGAGACCAGCGCCGTCATCGAGGGGCGGCACCCCCATGCAAAGCGGAGAAATGCAGCCGATCAGGGCGTCGTCCTTGGCGATGGAACGCAGCCGCGTATCCCACCCGGGCGGCACCAGGAAGCCGGCGCCGACAACCATCACCTCGCTGACCGAGGCCGGCAGCGTGCTCAGGATGTCGGAGAGACCGTTGCTGACCTGCGGGTGGATCTCGATGCGATCATCGCGCGCGAGATCCAGGCCGACCCGGCTGGAAAGCTCGCTGCAAAACGCCTGCTCTTCCCGCTCGCTCATCCCCCGGCTAAACCCAGGCAGATAGAGTCGAATCCCGGTCGCGTAGGCAGTATTCGACAACAGCAGGCGCAGGCTCTCGACCAGACAGTCATCCCGCACCGTCAAGCCTGTTGTCGCAGGGCCCCCATCAAAGCAAAGCACGCGTTCCACGGTAGCATCAGCGCCGGAGCAACCGGGCACCTCGACTCACCAGACGGGCCAGCTTCCAGCTACGTGAATGCTTGATGCGACGCAGCTCATCGAGCGCCTCGCTCAACTGTGCCCGCAGCGCCTCGGCGGGAAGCTCGTCGAAGTCCGTTGGTGCCGGACCATTGACACGGAACCAGTCGTAATAGGACTGATGGAGGTCTGAGGTGTCGAATGGATCGGGGAAGGCGTCCTGCAGATCCTGACGGTTGCGATAGACGATCCTCTGCAGCTTGGTGATCGTCTCCCCGTTGCTGTAGCAGGCAAACTTGCACGGCAGCTTGCCGAGCGCGTCCTGACCGTTCTTGCGACACTCCTCGATATACCAGTCGCGCAGCTTGAAGAGCACCGGGCTGGATTTCCCGTAACGCTTCAGCATGGCCTCCTGGGCGCCGCTGTCGAACCCGGAGAAGTGATAGAAGCTCAAGGGCTGGCCATTGATCTCGATGCCGTCCTCGATCGACCCCGTTGCCTGTCGGTGGCTGATGTTCCAGGTTGCGACATTGTATTGAGGATCACGCAGGATCAGCACGTCCTCGAAGAAGCCGGGCGCCAGATCGACCCACCGCTGATCGGTGAACAGTCCGTTGGGGATATCGTCATAACAGAAGTCCACCAGCCGCGCCGCCCACCAGTCGAGAAAACGCCGTCCCTCGCTGCTGGCGGTGTTGACGCCGACGAACCCCAGATTGTAGATCCCGTGCTTCAGGGCACTGATCTCGTTGTCGAGAATCCCCTGCAGATCCTCCTCCGGGGCGGTCAGGTGAGGCGTCAGGGCGACGCTGTGCCCGGCAAGCTTGCCGCTGAGTTCATCCAGACCACCGAAAACAACCATGTCGGGGTCGAAATAGAAGACCTGCGCCGCATCATGCCGTCGTGCGATCTCCTGTGCCGCCAGGCCTTTCACTGCGGTGCAAAGCTCCACCACGCTGTGCTTGAACACCCAGGCATTGACATCGGCGACCGGCAGATCCTCGATCTGCAGCACACTATCGAACGGCTCCGCCGCCAGATCGAAACCGCTGGGCGGCGTGTCGCTGAGCATCAAGTGGAAACCAGCATCGGGGCAGACCCGCTTGATCGACGAAGCCAGCACGCGAGCCTTCGGCAGATAGTTGCTCGTAATGCTGGTAAAGCAGTGAGGCGATGATTTCATTTTTTACGCAGAATCCTCGTATAACGCCAACTACGGCTGGCATGAATGGCGGCCAACTCCGCCTTGTGCGCGGCCAGGGCCGTCTCGCGCTCTGCCAGTTTGGCCTTCAGCAAGGCCACTTCTTGCTGGCGAGTGCTCGACTCCAGGTCGAGCGCATCACGCAGCAGGGCCACGTCAGCCTCGCGATCGCGCACGAAGCGCTCGACGCGTTGCTCACCCAGCTCCCGCCAATGGCGACGCAGATGGCGATGATTGCGGTGCATGGCTGCCAGCAGCGCGCGCGGGACACCGAAGCGCTCGCGGAGTATCCCTCGCTGCATGCGCTCGATCTCCGCGCCACCGCGCAGCGCGCCCGACAAAATCGTATTGGCGCCGTGAAGGCGATAATCGAACAGGGGCTCGTCGATCAGATAGGTGAATCGCTCCGGCGCCTCGAGCGCGGCCCGCAGCGCGAACTCCCAGTCGACGACATAGCGATACTCCCTGAGACCGCCGATGCGATCCAGCAGCGCGCGCCTGAAAAAGAAGTTGGAGGTCGAGGCCGTATAGTTGCCGTACAGCAAGCCGGCCACGGGGCCATCGGCCCTCGCGTACTGACGGAACCCTTCGATCATCGTATTGAACCAGTGCCCGGGGTCGCTCACGACGCCCCCGTCCTGGTCGATCAGGCGCAAATCGCTGACCAGGAAGTCGTACCCCTCCCCCGCCACCGCGAGCAGACGCTCGAGACGATCCGGGTGATAGCGGTCGTCGGAATTCAGGATGGCGACCCACTCCCCGCGGGCCATCGACAGCCCGCGGTTGATCGTCGCATGCGAACCGGCGTTGTCCTGGCGCAGCAGCCGGGCGCGCGGATCATTGGCCAGGGCACGCTCGGCAACCGCCGCCGTGTCATCCGGCGAGCCGTCATCGATGACGATCAGCTCGAGGTCATCGAAGCTCTGCCGCAGCACACTGTCGATGGCCTCGGCGATGAACGCCTGATGACGGTAGGCCGGAATCACGACACTGACAGATGGGGTCTTGCTCATGATTCCTCTCTGTTGAAAACGGCAGTCATCATCACTCATCCCCCTTTCGCCGCAAGCCGCTCACCCGCCGCACCAGCCGGCGCAGCGGTGCGGTCATGGTCCAGGATCGGGAGGACTGGATGTCCCGCAGTGCGGCCTCGGCCGAGGCATGTCGCGACTGGCTCAGGTCGAGCGCCTGGTTGACCGACGCCAGCTCGGCGCGCTGACGTGCGACAACATCCTGCAGCGTCTCGACGTCGCGCTGGAGCTGGTGGCAGATGGCAACATGGCGCTGCCAGAAGAGATCCGTCTCGCCGGTGAGACGCAGATACGCGGAGAGTTCCGGGGCGCCCGCGGCCACGGGCTCGCCGGGCGCAAGCGCCCGATGAAGGATCTCCAGGGCCAGCGCGCGATGAGCCGGCGTCCCGATCGCCAGGGCGGTCCAGGCCAGGCGCAGGCGCGGCGACGGCTCGTCTTGCGGCTGCGCCGGATGCGGCAGCGGAGACACATGACCGTCGAGACCGTCGGTCAGATAGTGACGCAAGACCTGCAACCGCTCCCAGGGCTCGCGAGCAAGCACCTCGGGACGCGCGGCGCTGGCATTGCGCTCGCCGTCGAGGATGCGGAAGTCGACCAGCTGCGCGTCGAGGATATGGATCTCGTAATGCGCGCAGAGCCGCACCCACATGTCCAGATCGGGCAACTGGGCCAGACGCGGGTCATAACAGCCGACATGGTCGTAGCATGAGCGCCGGATCAGGACCGAGGGGTGACACAGACAGTTTCCGGCATGAAAGAAGTGATCCAGCCATGCCTGACGAGAACGGTTCGCCTCCTCGAAGATCAGATAGTCCTTGTGTCCCGCGTCGGTGAAGGGCGCGCCGCGTTCGTCGATCAGGCGCGGCTTGGCAAACACCGCGCCGCACTCGGGGTGGCGCTCGAGAAACGCCACCTGAAGCGCCAGCTTGTCCGCTCGCCAGCGATCATCGGAGTTGAGCACGGCGACGAACTCGCCGCGCGCCCGCGCGATGGCATCGTTGACCGCGATGCAGGCCCCCTGATTGACGGCAAAGCCGTGAAAGCGGATGCGTCGATCCGAGGCGGCAAGCTCGCGGAGGATATCGGCGGTACCGTCATGGGAGCCGTCGTCGGTGACGACCAGCTCCCAATCGGTGAAGGTCTGGGCCTGCACGCTCTCGATGCATTCACGCACAAAGGCGGCATGGTTATATGCAGCGACAACAACGCTGACTCGTGGACTACTCATGATCGATCCATCTCTGTACTCGGCGCCAAGGCCTGCCTATCCTGCCCGCGGCGGCCAGGACTCCATGTCCTATCGCGGCGCGTCCTCGCCAAGCAACGCCGCCTCCAGTCGCAGCAGCTCGCGCGAGCGCTCCTTGACGCGCCGCGCCGGGCGACCGGCATAGACGCCGAACGCCGCGCAGCGCTTGGTGACCAGACTGAGCGCGCCGACCGCCACGCCCTCCTCCAGCGTCACCCCGGGCAGGATCACGCTCCCGGCACCGACGATCGCATGCCGTCCGAGCCTCACCTCGCCGTGGGCAACGGCCCGATAGCAATCGGGCACCGTCGGATTGGTCAGCGCGGCGCCGGAGTAATCATCGCTGCTCGAATACACCGACACCCGCGAGGACAGACCGCTGAAGTCCTCCAGACTGATCCGCGCCGCGCCGATCAGGGTACAGCCGACGGCAAGATGCACATGGCTGCCGATCGCGATGCCTCCGGCACCCGCCGACACCACGCAGAAGTCATCGATGCGCACCGCATCGCCCAGGGTGATGCGCGATGCGCCATAGAACACCGCACGCTCGGAGATCTCGACGTCACGACCGACGCCGGCGAACCCCAGCGCCTCGACCTCGGCACGCTCAAGCATCGCCATCGCCGGCCTCCCGCAAGACCGCGATCACGCGCGCCTGATCCTCCGCCTCGAGATCCGGGTAGAGCGGCAGACAGAGCACCTGTTCGGCCGCGCGCACCGCGTTCGGCAACAGGTCGGGCTGCGCCGATGGCAGCCCCCGGTACATCGGGAACGCCGAGATCAGCGGATAGAAATAACGCCGGGCATGGATGTCTCGCGCCTTGAAGCGCTGGTACAGGGCATCGCGATCGATGGGGTACGCCGACTCCACCATGATCGGGAAATAGGCATGATTCGCCCCCTCCGGCACCGGGTCCGGGTGACAGCGCAGTCCGGGGATCTCGTCGATGGCCGCGCGATAGATCCGCGCCAGCTCCGCGCGACGCGCCAGCGCGGCATCGACGTGCTCGAGCTGCAACAGGCCGAGTGCCGCGCAGAACTCGTTCATCTTGCCGTTGATGCCGGGGGCCACCACCGTCACCTCGTCGACGAAGCCGAAATTCTTCAGCCGATCGATACGCTGCTTGGTGCGCGCGTCCGGGCAGATGATCGCCCCGCCCTCGAAGGTGTTGAAGACCTTGGTGGCGTGGAAGCTCAACACCGACAGGTCGCCATGATCCACCAGACTGCGCCCCCCCACCCTGGCCCCGAAGGCATGCGCGGCATCATAGATCACCCTCAGGTTGTAGGTGTCGGCGATGCGCTCGATCGCATCCAGATCGCACGGATGGCCATAGACGTGCACCGCCAGGATCGCCGTGGTCTGCGGCGTGATCGCCGCCTCAATGCGCGCCGGGTCCAGGTTCAGCGTCACCGGATCGACATCGACGAACACCGGCTTGATCCCGTTCCACAACAGCGAGTGCGCCGTCGCCACGAACGAGTAAGGCGTGGTGATCACCTCCCCGGTGATGCGCAGCGCCTGCAGGGCCGTGATCAGCGCCAGCGTGCCGTTGGCGAACAGCGCCAGATGCTCGACCCCCAGGTACTCGCCCAGCGCGGCCTCGAAGCGCGCGTGGAAGGGACCTGCGTTGGTCAGCATCCGCGCATCCCAGATCTGCTCCAGATAGGGCATGAACTCCCGCAGCGGCGGAAGGGCGGGTTGCGTCACATAGAGGGGTCTGGAGGAGGACATGAGTGCCGATCAGCAGAGGTTAACGGAGAGATCCCGATGTCTCGCAGACGCTGCGGGCGCGCACCAGAGGCCGTCGGCAAGCGGGGCCGCGGCGACCGACGCGCGGTCGCGGCGACAGCCCCGGACAGCGCCCCTAAGCCTCGCCCTCGAGCGTGCGGTGTGCCACCTCGTTCTGCCAGTGACAGGCGGCATGCAGCGGCAGGGTCTCCCCCCGCACCACCTTGAACGCCAGCGCGATGGGCACGAAGTCACACACATCGACCTGAGCGATCTCGAGATTCTCCGGGATCGACAGCATCGCGGCGATCGAGTAATCCCCCTCGCGCAAGCGCACGGTAAAGCGCCAATCCGTCTGCACCACCTGGCCGGCGCGCAGATCGGTGATGGGGCGCGACTCGATCTCGGTGTCGGAGTAGATGATGTCATACCCCGTGCGATCGCGCACATGGTAGGCCATGCCGGCCAGCGCGATCGCCTGATTGGCGCGAAACAGCATGCGCAGCACCACCGTCTGGCCGAACTCGACGCACTCCAGCGGCTGACCGTCGAGGTCCGTCAGCCGCACATCGAGAAACTCCGCCTGACCGTTGCGGATGCGCTGAAAGGCCGCGCGCCGCGCGAACTCGGCCTGCGCCTCGAGATCCGCGGGATCGAACAGATCCTGCGCGGGCAGCTCGGGCGAGGCGGCCTCCGGCGCCGGTCTGGCGGCGCGCTCCGCCTGTACGCGTGCGCTGTAATAGGCCTCCACCACCCCGGCGGTCTCGCCCAGCGCCACCGGCTGCCCCCGGTCGAGATAGAGCGCGCGCTGGCACACCGACTTGACCGCGCCCACATCGTGGCTGACGAACAGCAGGCTGACCCCGTCGTCGATCAACCGCTGGATGTGCGCCATGCACTTGGCCTGGAAATACATGTCGCCGACGGCCAGGGCCTCGTCGACCACCAGCACGTCGGCATCGACGTTCACCGCCACCGCAAAGGCCAGACGAACGTACATCCCGCTCGAATAGGTCTTCACCGGCTGGTCGATGAAGGCGCCGATATCGGCGAAAGCGGCGATGCGCTCGAAACGCGCGTCGACCTCCGCCTGCGTCAGCCCCAGCACGCTGCCGTTGAGATACACGTTCTCGCGCCCGGTGAACTCCGGGTTGAACCCCGCGCCCAGCTCCAGCAGCGCGGCGATCCGCCCCCCGGTCTCCACCCGCCCGGTGGTCGGCGCCAGGGTACCGCAGAGCATCTGCAGCAGCGTCGACTTGCCCGAGCCGTTGCGCCCGATGACCCCGAGCGTCTCCCCCCGGCGCAGCTCCAGCGACACCTCGCGCAGCGCCCAGAACTCGCGATAATACTGCGGCGGCGGCTGCCCCCGCAGCCCGCGCCAGCGCGCCACAACCGACTGCTTGAGCCGGTCCTCCGGGCGCTCGTACACCCGATAGCACTTACCCAGCCCCTCGGCACGGATCATCATCGACTCAGACGACATCGGCAAACCCTCGGCGCGCCCGCTGGAACCACCAGAAACCGCCCCAGGCCACCATCACGCTGATGACCGAATAGACCAGCAGACCGCCCCAGTGCGGCAACTGACCGAACAGCAACACCCGCCGGCTCTCCTCGATCACCAGCGTGAGCGGGTTGAGATACAGCAGCGTCTGCCCCAGCTCGGGCAGCGCCGAGAGCGGATAGAAGGTCGGCGACAGAAACAGCATCACCGTAGTCAGCAGACCGATGCTCTGCCCGATGTCGCGCAGATAGACCCCGGTCGCGGCCAGGAACCAGCCGCACCCGAGCGTCACCAGCAACAGCGGAGCGACCACCACCGGCAACAGCAGCGCGGTCCAGGGCAGCGACTGCGTCAGCAGCCACTGCCCCGCCAGCAGCACCACCAGACTGATGCCCATGTGGAAGAGCGCCGAGCCCAGCGCCACCCAGGGCAGCACCTCCAGCGGAAACACCACACGCTTCACATAACTGACATTGTCCAGGATCAGCCGCGGCGCGCGATTGGCCACCTCGGAGAACAGCGCATGCACGATCAGCCCGGCGAACAGCACCAGACCGAAGGCCGCATGCCCGTCCTCCACCGGACCGCCCCAACGCGCCTTGAACACCACCGAGAACACGAAGCTGTAGACCAGCAGCATCAGCACCGGGTTGAGCACCGACCAGGCCAGCCCCAGCCACGAGCCGCGATAGCGACTGCTGATGTCGCGCCGGACCAACTGGAGGACCAGCCCCCGGTTGCGCCACAAACTCGCCGGCAGGGCCGACGGCGCGGTGGTGGATAGATCGGAATACGGAGAGTCCATCGGCAGCTTTGGGAGGTCGGGTGAGCGGGTGACGGCGGGCCGCGCGGGACACGCCAGGGCAAGTCAAGGGATTCAGTGTAGCGATCCGGGGCGGGCGGGACAATCTTGCACACCACCAGCGGTCGTCCCGAGGTGATGCTAAAAAGAGACACGTTTCAATATAGTGTCAGTCGCGCACTTTCAGGCTTGTTTTATGGGAAAACTTGAGTAGAATTTAGCAGTGCTCGTATCCAATGTTGCTTTTTGGGGACACCAAGATGAGTTCCTGGTACAGGTCGGCACAGCGGAGTCGGGCGCCCCAAAGCCTGTCGGCGCCACCGCCCGCGCTGAACCGCTCTGGTACAGCAACTCGACGGCCGAGTGCTTGCGCCATGGCGTGAGTTGCTGATAGCGTCAGGCTGCGTTAGCCTAGCCGAGTTTCGGGCTCACCCACCACCCTAACATCCCACCGTAAAGGACTAAAACTCATGGCTCTCCAGACCTTCGTTCAAGAATACTATCTGCAGCAGAACCCCGACGTCCTTCAGGCCGTCCTCCAGGGTGTCTTCACCAGTGCCGAGCAGCACTACACCCTTTACGGCGAGGCCGAGGGTCGCCAGCCCAACCCCTACTTCGAGCCGACCGGCTACTACACCCAGAACCCGGACGTGCTCGCCGCCGTGCAGGCCGGCGTCTTCTCCAGCGCGCTGGAGCACTTCGAGATGTACGGTGCCACCGAGGGCCGTCAGCCCGGCGCCGACACCTTCAACGAGGCCACCTACCTCGCGGACAACCCTGATGTCCAGGCCGCCGTCGACGCCGGCACCTTCACCAGTGGTTACCAGCACTTCGTGCTCTATGGTGCGGCTGAGGGGCGTGCCTCGGGTGGGTCTGAGACGCCGACGAGTGGGGAGACGTTCACGCTGACTACGGCAATCGATAACATTCAAGGCACCAATGGCGACGACACCGTCATCGGTGGCGCAGGTTCGGCTGCCGGCGCTAACACTCTCGGTGCTGCAGACGTCATCAACGGTGGAGGCGGCACCGACCGTCTGAACTTCTTCTCCGATGGTACAGCAGCCGTTAGCGTCACGCCGAACATGACGAGCGTCGAGCAGGTCTTTATTCAAGGCGCGACAACTGCTGGTGGTACGACTGTCAATATGGTAAACGCGACCGGCGTTACGGAAATCTGGAACGACCGCTCGACTGATACTACTGGCGTGACTGTCACCAACGTACAGGAAGCTGCCGCGGTTGGCGTCAAAGGCGAGATCACTGGGGCTAGCACCTACAACGTGGGCTTCAAAGACAGCCTTGCAGCCGGAAACGCCGATGCTCTGTCGATTGCTCTGGATGGTGCAACGATCACCAACTTGGACGTTGGCGGCATGACTGCGGCGAATGAGTTCGAGACGCTCAACTTCTCTGCAACTGGCGCCTCGGTGATCACGAACCTGCGTGATACTGGTGGTGCCGCTCTCAACGCAACCACGACCGTTAACGCAAGCGGTGAAGGCTCCCTTACTGTCACTGCAGCTCTGGCGGCGACCGTGGCTACAGTTGATGCGTCTAGCAACACGGGTGGTGTCAGCTTCGATCTGTCCGCCACAGGTAATGTCACAGCCACAGGCGGTACTGGCGACGACACCTTCTATCTCGGCAATTCCTTGACCACCAACGACACTCTGGAAGGTGGTGAAGGTACTGACATCATTGGCGTCAACGCTGGTGCCACGCTGGTTAACAACCTGTCTGTGTCCGGCTTCGAGACTTTGGATATCCGTGGAGCTGGTGGTACAGCGGCAGCTTTTGATGTCTCCAAGCTGGACGGCATTACTACACTCAAGGTGGGTGCTGCAACTGTAGCAGGCAATGCTGTTACCGTTAATAACTTGGCGAAGGGTGCCGGCGTTGAAATTAACGCGGCTCTCGGTAACACCCTGAACATCAACGTCAAAGATGCTGGCGCAGGCAGCCCTAACGACACTATTGATGTTCTGGTTAAAGGCGCTACCGCCATCACCACTGGCAGCACTCTGGATATCAATGATATCGAGACTGTAACGCTGACAGCTGACAAGGCCACTGCGACTGGCGCTGTGACACATACCATCAGCGACCTGACCGCCGATGAAGCACTGACCATCAACGTTGCCAACGGCAACGCTGGCCTGACCATTACGGACCTGAACGCTCAATCGTTGGTCTTGTTTGATGCTTCTGAAGCAACCCAGAGCGTTTCTGCAACCACCGCTGGCGGCACTGCTTTCACTGCAACTAACGGTGTAGCCTTTAAGCTGGGTTCGGGAAATGACACGCTGGACTTGACTGGCTCTACCACTGCAGGCGGTGACTTCATCATCACCGGTGCCGCAGGTGGTGATGCTATTACATTGACTGCTGGTGGTGCCGAAACAGAGCACCTGGTCTATTCTGGCGCGGGTGAATCCAATACTGGCGTGATCAGCGGTGCCAACCAGTTTGACACCATCGCCAACTTCGTCACTACTGAAGACAAGATTGATCTTTCGGCCTTTGGCTTCAGCGGCGTGCTTACTTCGTCGCTCAAGACTGGTGCCGCAGCTGACATTAACGCGGCTACCGGCGAAATAGCAGCAGGCAAGGCCGAGAACTTCTTCGGTGCGGGTGGTGACCAGCGAGCGGTCGTAATTGTTGACGACACCGCCGACACCTGGGTCTATGTCGACGCCGACCAGAACGGCAGCTTCAATGACGGCGACTTGGCCATTGAGTTGACCGGCCTAACTGGTGGCACTATTCCCGTCTTGGCCGACTTCACCTTCGCTTAACCCCTCTCCTAAGCGGCTTAGGTTGGGTTGCCAACGGCAACCCAACGTCTGCACTAACGCTTGATGCTTGATTAAAAACCGCCCTCGGAAAACCGGGGGCGTTTTTTTTGCAAACGCAAAAAGAAAAGCAAAAAGAAAAGGACACCCAGGAAGAAAAGGACACCCACTTACCTTTGACTTCCTTCCCCACCTCTCCTACCTTCCCTTCATCACCCCTCGCGGAGAGACCTCATGACTCGTCCCCGCGCCTCGCTCGTCTCACTCTCTGATACGCCTTGGTACCACCTCGTCACGCGCTGCGTACGGCGGGCCTATCTCTGTGGCTTGAGAGGAAGAAAAGGACACCCACTTACCTTTGACTTCCTTCCCCACCTCTCCTACCTTCCCTTCATCACCCCTCGCGGCGGAAGAAAAGGACACCCACTTACCTTTGACTTCCCTCCCCGCCTCTCCTACCTTCCTTTCATCACCCCTCGCGGAGAGACCTCATGACTCGTCCCCGCGCCTCGCTCGTCTCACTCTCTGATACGCCTTGGTACCACCTCGTCACGCGCTGCGTGCGGCGGGCCTATCTCTGTGGCTTCGATCGGTTGACCGGACGGAGCTTCGAGCATCGGCGCGGCTGGGTGGAGTTGCGGTTGCGTCAGCTCGCCGGGGTGTTCGCGATCGATGTCGCGGCCTATGCGGTGATGAGTAATCACGTGCATCTGGTGGTGCGGCTCGATGCGGAGCGTGCTTCTCAGTGGTCGGATGAGGAGGTGTTACGGCGCTGGCGATGTCTGTTCCGGGGGCCGGTGGTGGTCGAGCGGTTCCTGTCGCCTGCGACGCGGGCGGGGATGACCGAGGCGGAGCTGGATGGTGTCGCGGAGCTGGTCGCGACCTATCGGGCGCGGCTGGTGGATCTCTCGTGGTTCATGCGGGTGTTGAACGAATCGATCGCGCGGGCGGCGAATCGGGAGGACGGGGTGCGCGGGCGGTTCTGGGAGGGACGCTTTCGTTCGCAGGCGATCCTCGACGAGACGGCGCTGCTGGCGGTGATGGCCTATGTCGATCTCAACCCGATCCGCGCCGGGATCGCGGAGACGCCGGAGGCGAGCGCGCACACCGGGATTGCGGCGCGGATCGCCGACTTGCAAGGGGATGGGGATGAAGCAGAAGCGGCACCACAGCCCCGGCAAGGCTCATCGCATCCACCGCCCACCCCAGCGACAGCATCGACGCCGCCAGAGACCGAAGACACGGAGCCCACGGCAGACGCACGTCGCGCTGAACTCTGGGAAGTCGCCCTCAACCGTCTGCCACTTGCCCCACTGATGCCATTCGGCAACCCCGCCGAATGCCCCGCCACCATCCCCTTCACCTTCGACAATTACCTGATCCTGGTCGACTCGCTCGGGCGCGCCCTGCATCCACGCAAGCGTGGCGCGATCCCGGCGGAGTTGCCCGACATCCTCGCCCGACTCGGCATCGCGCCGGAGCGCTTCGTCGAGCACGCGGGTTTCCTGCTCAAGGGTTTCGGCGCGGCGATCGGTGCGCCTGAACGAATGACGGCGCTCGCCGCACAGCGGGAGTGTCGCTATCTGCGAGGCGTGCGACGCGCCAAGCAGTTCTTCACGGCTGCCGCCGCCACGGCCTGACATATCGATCGCCCATCAGCCGGGGTCGTTTCGTGGGCCCAGCCTGAACCCACCCTGGGTCCAACGCGCCCCAACCCCTGGGGTCAGGCTGGCCCCTGAACGGACGAATCCGAAGGCACGAATGATCGCTCCCCCGTGGCCCCCTCGGGGTGGGACGATGAACGGGCGGAGATACGGCGAATGCGGGAGACGCCAAGGGTTGGCGCGGAGATGGGGAGGCTCGACAAGCCGGACTGGGCGAGGGTAGGATGGCCACCGTCGCGGGGGTGTTGGCGCACCTGACCGCGTAAAGCCCCGACTGCACAAGAGTCGAGCGCACCAGTGGCCGGCGGTATTCTAGCAAAGTCCCCCAGGGGCTGGCGTGTGCCGTACTGCCCGTTCGCGATCCCTCTCAATCCAGTCGGTGGTCTCCGTTTCCGTATGCTGGAGATTGCCGAATGTCCATTCAGTTCGCCACCTCGCCGGTGGAGATCCTGGCCTGGCAGCGCCGCGTGCTGTCCGAGCCGAGGCTGAGCCATACCGCCAGCCGCATCGCCACCAGTCTGTCGCTGCACATCAATTCGCACTCCGGCGTCGCCTGGCCGTCGCTGCGTACGCTCGCGCGGGTGTCGAACACCTCCTACAGCTCGGTCAAGCGCGCCATCCGCCGCATGGTCGAGCTACAGCTGCTGCAGGTCGAGCGCGGCGATGCCAGACGGGCGAATCGTTATCGGGCGATCCTGCGGCGCGACCCACCCCGGCTCGCGCCGCTGCGCGCGCCCAACCCTGCGCCCAGACAGCAGGCCGAGCCGCGTCCCGTCGATGACGCCGCCATCGCGCGGGTCGTCGCCCACCTCAACCGCGCGGCCAACGCCTGCTTCCCCGACGCGCCGGGCACCGCGACCTACCGCATCCTGCGCCGCGCGCTGCGACGACACGCCCCGGAGACGCTGTGCGCCGTGGTCGACCTGAAGACCGCCCAGTGGGGCCGCACCGAGCAGGCGCGTTATCTGCGCCCATCGACGCTGTTCACCCCGTCCCGGCTCGAGGGCTATCTCTCCGAGCTGCACCAGCGCGGACGACCGGCCTCGCCCCCTCCCCCACCGTCACCCGAGCCCCCGCGCGACCCCGACCGCACCACGCGCCCGCCGACCGCGCCGGGCAAGGTACGGCGCCATCTCGATGCGATGCGCCATATCCTCGGGCCGAATCGCTCCTGAAAAGGACACCCACTTACCGGGCTAGGAGGGGCTACGTTTTGTACGAAAACCCTGCTGGAAAGAAGAAAGGGACACCCAGTTAACGGAAGGCTCGAGTAGAAAGGGACACCCAGTTACCCATGCGCGGATGCTGAAACGACATCACCCCCTTCCCCGGCGAGATCGCACCGCGCACTCGCCCTTGCGTGTCCAACACGCGCCCGAAACAGCGAACAGCACCTCAGGACGACAAGAAATCGTCCACAGTCATTCCCCATCGATCGACATCCGTCATCGGACGTGTTCGACTGGCTCCGGCATTTGCGCCTTTGTGACCGCCCCGATCGACAGGGGTTGGTCGACAGCGGCGTATCGGTCCTCGAGTCCGGACGGCTCGATCTCCTCCCCGACCATCACGGCGGGGAGGATTGTCCCGAACCCCGGTGCGCACGATGACGCGCACGATGGAGAGATCGCAGATGGTTAGGTTTTTCGACGAAGACTTTTACTTGCGCAACAACCCGGATGTCGCGGCGAGCGTACAGGCCGGCACCTTCACCGCTGAGGAACATTTCGAGCAATACGGACGTTTCGAGGGACGCAACCCCAACGCCTTCGTCGATCTCGACTTCTATCTGCAGCAGAACCCGGATGTTGCCGAGGCGGTCGCCAATGGCAGCACCACCGCTTACGACCATTTCGTCACCTACGGCGCGCAGGAACAGCGCCAACCCTCGCCGCTGTTCGATCCAGCCTTCTATCTGGAGCAGAACCCGGATGTCGACAGCGCCGTGACGGCGGGCACGCTGACACCCTTCGCGCACTTCTTCGACCACGGCCAGGGCAACGGCGAGCTTCGCGCCCCCGCCCCCGGCATCGATCTGCAGGCCTATGCCCGGGCCAACCCCGATGTGCTGGCGCAGGCCGAGGCCGGACAGATCGGCATCGCCGAGCACCTGTTCACCTACGGCTTCGCGGAAGGGCGTGATCTCGGCAACGGTCTGAATCTCGCGGACTTCGCCAACGACCCCGAATTCCAGGCCGCGGTGGCCTCCGGCAACGCCGCGGCCGCGCTCGCGCGGGTCAACGAGGTCGCGCCCTTCCTGCCCGCGTTCACCCCGCCCGAGGGCTGGACACCTGCCGCCGACACCCCGATCCCGGTCGACTTCATCCCCACCGAGGGCGTCAGGCTACAGGTCCCCCAGGGCGTCGAGGTCCCGGACGACATCGAGCTGCCCGACACCTTCGAACAACCCAGCTCGCCGGAAACGCCAGACGAGTCGGGCAGCGGTGGCGGCACGCCATCGACCCCGACGTTCAGCGTCACCGAGAGCGGCACCTCGCCCAACATCACCCTGACCTTCGCGGGATCGGCGACCGGTGACATCACCGTCACCGAGAACGCAGGCGCACTGACCTTCACCCGCGATGGTCACGAGGCCAGCACCAAGCCCGACCTCACCGACCTCGCCGCCGCCGGCATCCCGGAGCCGCTGACGATGAGCGCGGCCACCTTCGCCGTGACCGGCCTGGCTGCCAAACTCGCCGCTGGCGCCACCAAGGTCGACGCCAGCGGCGCCACCACGGCGCAGCTCACGGCGCTGTCGGACAATGCTGCCAAGCTCGTCGCCGACGGACTCAGCAACCTGACCCTGACCGACACCCAGAGCGCCACCGAGATCGGCAACCTGCTCGGCAAGGCCACAGACGCGCAGGTCACCGCCACCAACATGGACGGCACCGACCTCGCGGCGGTATCCACCAACATCGCCAAGGTCGCCACCGACGGCATCACCGGCACCCTGGCGCTCTCCACCACCGAGCTCGACGAGACCGACATCGACAACCTGCTCGGCACCCAGACGGCCGACGCCGCCACGGTCAACATTGATGCCACCAGCATGACCGGTGCCGAACTCGATGCGGTCAACACCGGCATCGCCAAGGTCGACGCCATCACCAACCTGACCCTGACCGACACCCAGAGCGCCACCGAGATCGGCAACCTGCTCGGCAAGGCCACGGACGCGCAGGTCACCGCCACCAACATGGACGGCACCGACCTCGCGGCGGTATCCACCAACATCGCCAAGGTCGCCACCGACGGCATCACCGGCACCCTGGCGCTCTCCACCACCGGGCTCGACGAGACTAATATCGACAACCTGCTCGGCACCCAGACGGCCGATGCCGCCACGGTCAACGTCAATGCCACCAGCATGACCGGTGCCGAACTCGGTGCGGTCAACACCGGCATCGCCAAGGTCGACACCATCACCAACCTGACCCTGACCGACACCCAGAGCGCCACCGTGATCGGCAACCTGCTCGGCAAGGCCACGGACGCGCAGGTCACCGCCACCAACATGGACGGCACCGACCTCGCGGCGGTATCCACCAACATCGCCAAGGTCGCCACCAACGGCATCACCGGCACCCTGGCGCTCTCCACCACCGAGCTCGACGAGACCGACATCGGCAACCTGCTCGGCGCCAAGACGGCCGACGCTGCCACGGTCAACGTCAACACCGCCAGCGACAGCGGGATGACATCCGCGGAGCTGACCGCGGTCGCTCAGGGTCTCGCCAAGATCGACGCCCTCACCATCGACACCACACACCAGATGCAGGGGCAGGGGCAGGCGGCCGACATCAGCGGCCGGAGCTTCTCGCTGACCGGCACCGACACCACCACCGACTATCTGCAACTGGCCACGACCTCGGGCGACGACACCATCACGCTGACCAACGTCACCACGACGAACGCGAGCGTGATCGTTGACGCCTCGACCGGCACCGACACCATCGCCTTCGGCACCGGCACCTTCTCCGTGCTGTTCGACCACACCGCCGATGGCGGCAACACCATCACCGGGTTCGATGTCGGTGACGGTGGCGATGTGCTGGCCTTCGATGACAACGCCAATCTCGACCTCAGCGGCACGGACACCGAGACCTTCGCCAAGGGCGACATCAGCAGCGCCGATCAGGTGACGGGCAATGTCATCGTCGCCACCAACACCATCACAGGGATCGCGGATATCGAGACCATGCTGGCCAACCAGAGCGGGGTCACCGGCGGCGCCGTGGTGGTCGCCTACAACACCAGCACCATCCAGACGGAGCTGTACTACGACAGCAATGGCGCCAACGACGGCAGCGGCACCGAGGTCACCCTGCTGGGCGTGGTCGACATCACCCAGGCCGACGTCGCCAACCTGACCACCTACAACTTCCACGTCATCTGACGACAGCCCGCGCCTGCGACGGCGCCCCGAGTTGCGGGGCGTCGCGCACGATCCGGCCACCGAAGACGGCGACCGAGCTACACTCCCGAGATGAACCAGGCGCGAGCGCGCGTGGTCATATCGTCCATTCATCCCCGTAGCGAAGCCCCGCCATGGTCAGCACCGTCACCCGCGCGAACGATTCCACTCATCGAGCCGTCCCCGGCCTCGGCTACGACGGCGTGGTCAAGGTCAGCGCCGGCGGCTATTACGGCACCGGCGTACTGTTATCCGACGGGCAGGCGGTGCTCACCGCCGCGCACCTGTTCGATCCCGGCGTGACCTCGGCCAGCGTCACCTTCGAGACCACCGCCGGCAGCGAGACGCTGACGGCGAGCCGGGTGACGCTCCACCCCGACTACGACCCGGTCAACGGCAACCACGATCTGGCGTTGGTCTGGCTCGACCAGTCGGCCCCGGTCACGGCCGAGCGCTACGGCCTCTATCGCAGCCCCGACGAGATCGGGCAGGTGTTGACCCTGGTCGGCTACGGCACCCCCGGCACCGGCGCGAACGGGACCATCGATTCCTATTCCGGCGAGTCGTTGCGACTGATGGCGTTCAACACCTTCGATGCCGGGATCGAGACCCTGGACGCGCGCTTCGGTCGCATCCTCACTTGGGAGCCGGCCAGCGGCACCCAGCTGATCGCCGACTTCGACGACGGCAGCAGCCGACACGACGCGCTCGGTCAGCTGCTCGATCTCGACCATCTCGGCATCGGCGTGAACGAGGGGCTGATCTCGCCCGGCGACAGCGGCGGACCGGCCTTCGTCGACGGGCGCGTCGCCGGGATCGCCAGCTATACCGCCAGCATCAACACCTGGCTCACCCAGCCCGATGTCGACAACCAGGTCAACAGCAGCTTCGGCGAGATCGCCTCCTGGCAGCGGGTGAGCCACTATCAGCAATGGATCGACCTGAGCCTGCGCGCCAATTACACCGACGCGCCGAGCAACGCGACCGAGGTCTCGCCGCTGGTCCAGGAGGGCGACAGCGGTACCAGTCACGCCTATTTCCTGCTGGAGTTCAACGGCACCCGCAGCGGCCCCGAGGCCTGGCTGAGCGTCGACTACGCCACCCGCGACGGCACCGCGGTCGCCGGCCAGGACTATCTGCCGGTGAGCGAGACCCTGGTGCTCTATCCCGGCGAGGATCAGGCGGTGATCGCCGTCGAGGTGATCGGCGACACCACCCCGGAAGAGGCCGAGACCTTCTTTCTCGATGTCTTCAACCCGGTCGGCGCCGACTTCGGCGCCGGCGTCACCCAGCTGAGCGCCACGCGCATCATCGTCGACGACGACTGGTGGGGCTGAGGCCGCGCCGTCGCGCCGACCTGCAGCGATCGCGCCATCCGCGTTATCATGATCGCCTGACTCGAACGCCCGTGCGCCAGGACCGACGCGCCGGTCGGCGACGCCCGGGATCGGCGCGCCCGATCCCCGCTCCAGCCGCGCCCTCGGCCACGCGCCACCCAGCCCCCATCTTCATCCGAGGTCGAATCCATGCCCAAGATCGCTGCCTTGTCACGCGAGCGCCACGCCGCTCGGCGCTGGAAACGCTATGACTCCTATGCCTTCGCCCGGGGCGCGGCGCTGGTCGATGTGGTGGCCGCCGAGCTGCCCAAGGCGACCATGAGCCTGCCGCTGGCCTTCGTGCGCCAGGGCGAGGGCTTCGCGCTGAGCGCGGTGCTGGGGCTCGCCCCCGGCCGCAACCTGTGCGTGACCCAGGAGGGCCGCTGGGTCGGCGGCGGCTACATCCCGGCGGCGCTGCGCGGCTACCCCTTCCGCCTGGTGCGCACCGAGGGCGACCAGCTGGTGCTGTGCATCGACGAGGACAGCGGCCTGCTCACCGATGACCCCGAGGACGAAGCGCTGTTCGACGACGAGGGCAAGCCCTCGGCGGCGATCACCAAGGTGCTCGAGTTCCTCCAGCAGGTCGAGACCAACCGCCAGACCACCGCACGCGCCTGCGCCGCGCTGGCCGAGGCCGGGGTGATCGCGCCCTGGCCGATCAAGGTCCAGGGCGACGAGGGTGAGCGCGAGATCGAGGGGCTGTTGCGTATCGACGAGGCCGCGCTCAATCAGCTCGACGCCGAGACCCTCGCCGGACTGCGCGCCAGCGGCGCGCTGTCGATGGCCTACTGCCAGCTGCTCTCGATGCAGCACCTGCAACGACTCGGCCTGCTCGCCAAGGCCCACGCCCAACACGACGAGGCCGCGGCCAGGCAGGCGCGGGCGATGCTCGACCAGCCCGAGGAGGAGAGCTTCGAGTTCGACTGGGACGCGCTGACACGCTGATCCCGACACCGCCAACCGCTTGACCCGACAAGAAGATCGCGCGCCGCCCGGCAGGTCCCCGCCGCGGTGGCGCGGACACGGGCGAGGCACGCCCTGTGCTAAAATTGCCCGTTGATCAATCGAGGAATCCCCATGGCCGAACTGCAGCCCGCGAAGACCCTCAAGGAAGCAATGGCGATCTGCCGCAGCTCCTTCTACGGTGCCGGTTTCTTCAGCCTGTTCATTAACTTGCTGATGCTGGTCCCGCCGCTGTACATGCTGCAGATCTACGACCGGGTGCTGGCCTCGTCGAGCGTCTCGACGCTGATGGCGCTGACCGTGCTGGTCGCCTTCCTGATGCTCACCATGGGGCTGCTCGAATGGGTGCGCTCGATGGTGCTGATCCGCGTCGGCGCCCGGCTCGACGGGGTGCTCAGCCAGCGGGTGTTCGACGCCACCATGGATGTCGCCGCGCGCCAGCCCGGCCAGGGCAGCGCCCAGCCGATCAGCGATCTCGGCGGCTTTCGCCAGTTCATGACCGGCAACGGGCTGTTCGGCTTCTTCGATGCGCCCTGGATCCCGGTCTACATGGTGGTCATCTTCATGTTCCACCCGCTGCTCGGGGTGATCGCGCTCGGCGGCGCGCTGATCCTCATCGCGCTGGCCTTCCTCAACGAGTTCCGCACCCGCAAGCCGCTGATGGCCGCCTCCAACCAGGCAATCCGCGAGCAGCACGTGCTCAACGCCAAGCTGCGCAACGTCGAGGTGATCGAGGCGCTGGGCATGCGCCCGCAGATCCAGCAGCGCTGGCACGACCACCACGCCCAGACCATCGGCTGGCAGGCGCGCGCGAGCGAGGAGGCGGCGCTGCTGATGGCCACCAGCAAGTCCTTCCGCATGTTCCTGCAGTCGCTGATCCTCGGCGCCGGCGCCTGGCTGGCGATCCAGCAGTCGATCACCCCCGGCGTGATGATCGCCGCCTCGATCATGATGGGCCGCGCGCTGGCCCCGGTCGATCAGATGATCGGCTCCTGGAAGGGCTTCGTGAACGCCCGCGCCAGCTATGGCCGGCTGCAGAAGCTGCTCACCGAGATCCCGCCGGGCAGCCGTCACATCAGCCTGCCGGCGCCGACCGGCGCGCTCCAGCTCGAGGGCGTGGTGGCCGCGCCCCCCGGCGCGCGCAAGCCGGTGCTGCGCGGTATCTCGCTGGAGATCGCCGCCGGCGACGTGGTCGGCATGATCGGCCCCTCGGCGGCGGGCAAGTCGACCCTGGCGCGGGTGATGCTCGGCATCTGGCCCCTGGCCTCGGGCGCGGTGCGGCTCGACGGCGCCGATCTGGCGCTCTACAACCGTGACGAGCTCGGTCCGCACATCGGCTATCTGCCGCAGGACGTCGAGCTGTTCGACGGCACCGTGGCCGAGAACATCGCCCGCTTCGGCGAGATCGAGGACACCGAGGTGGTGGCCGCGGCGCAACGCGCCGGGGTGCACGAGCTGATCGCGCAACTGCCCAACGGCTACGACACCCGGCTCGGCGGCGGCGGCGTGATGCTCTCCGGCGGTCAGCGCCAGCGCATCGGGCTCGCCCGCGCGCTCTACAAGAACCCCAAGCTGGTGATCCTCGACGAGCCCAACTCCAACCTCGACGACCGCGGCGAGGCGGCGCTGCTCGAGGCGATCGACAACCTGCGCGCCACCCACGCCACCGTGGTACTGATCTCGCATCGCCCGAGCGTGCTCAAGGCGGTCGACAAGGTACTGGTGATCAAGGACGGCCGCATCGAGGCCTATGGTCCGCGCCTGGAGGTGCTCTCGCGCGTGCTCAAGCCACGCTCGGTCCAGCCCGCGTCGCTGGACGCGGCCTCCAGCGCCAGCGCCTGATCCGAGAAACGACCGGCGCGGGCAGCCGCCCGCGCCATGCCCCGCTCTACCCCACCCTCCCACTGACAGGTGACCCGACGTGTCGCAAGCATCCGATTCGACCACCCAGGCCCCGCAGGCCAGCATCCAGGATCAGCGCATACGCTGGTTCGGCATCAGTGTCATTCTCGTGATGTTCGGCGGCTTCGGGAGCTGGTCGGCGATGGCGATGCTCGACAGCGCCGCGGTGGCGCCGGGCGTGGTGACGGTGGAGTCCTACCGTCAGGCGGTGCAGCACCTCGAGGGCGGCATCGTCAGCGAACTGCTGATCACCGAGGGCGATCTGGTCGAGGCCGGCGACCTGCTGGTGCGGCTCGACGACACCCAGTTCTCCTCCCAGCTCGAAGCGGTACGCAGCGAGCTCGGCGCCCTGCTCGCGCTCGAGGCGCGACTGCAGGCCGAGCGCGATCGCAACGAGGCGATCGCCTTCCCCGAAGAGCTGATCGAGCAGGCCGAGCACGACTCCCGGCTGCAGGAGTTCATGGAGACCCAGCATCAGGTCTTCATCGCCCGCCGCGACGACCTCGATGGCCGCGTCGGGGTGATGGAGCAGCGCATCGAGCAGCTGCGTGAGCAGGTCAACGGGTTCTCCGAGCAGGAGCGCAAGTTCGAGAAGCGCATGGCGCTCTACGAGGACGAGCTCAAGGGGCTGCGCGCACTCTACAAGGACGGCATGGGCGACAAGGTGCGGATGCTCGCGCTCGAGCGCGATCAGGCCGAGGTCGAGGGCGATCTCGCCGCGGTGCGCTCGCAGCGCGCCAGCGCCACGCTGCAGATCGACGAGACCCAGCTGCAGATCGACCAGGCGTGGCGCGAGTTCCTGCGCGACGTGGTCACCGAGCTGAGCTCGGCGCAGGAGCGCCTGTTCGACGCCCAGCAGCGCCACCGCGCGCTCGCCGACCGGGTGCGCCGCACCCAGATCCGCGCGCCGGTCTCGGGCAAGGTGGTGGGGCTGCAGGTGCACACCCTCGGCGCGGTGATCTCGCCCGGCGAGCGGGTGATGGACATCGTCCCCGACAATGACCTGCTGGTGATCGACGCCCAGGTCACGCCGCAGGACATCGACAAGGTGTTCCCGGGGCTGGAGGCACAGGTCCGCTTCACCGCCTTCAACTTCCGCACCACCCCGACCCTCACCGGGCAGGTGGTCACGGTCTCGGGCGACCGCCTGATCGACGAGCAGAACGGCCATCCCTACTTCCTCGCCCGCATCGAGATCCCCGAGGACCAGAGCCAGCGTCTCGGCGACCTCAAGCTGCTGCCGGGCATGCCCGCCGAGGCGATGATCGTCACCGGCGAGCGCACCTTCCTCGACTATCTGCTGCGCCCGCTCAAGGATGCCCTGGCGCGTTCGATGCGCGAGGAATAATCATCCGCCACCCCGGGCGCGGTCATCGATCGACGCGCCCGGGGGCCGGCACGACGCCTCCCATCGTTCCGCCAGCCCGCTTGGCAGCACCCCGCATCGCCCCAACCCATGCCATAACCATGGGCATCGCCCATGATGGTCATCCGCACAGATCGCAGGGCACCTAGCCCTCAAGGACAGGCACGATGGAGCATCTCTCACGCATCCTCTATGTCAGCCGCACCAGCCAGGGGGTCGGCGAGGCCGAACTCAAACAGATCCTCGAACAGTCGAATCGGCACAACAAGGAGCAGAGGATCTCCGGCATCCTCTGCGCCGGTGGCGGCCACTTCATCCAGGTGCTGGAAGGACCGCAGGAGGCGGTGTTCCGGCTCTATGGCCGTATCCTCGACGATCGTCGTCACTACGACAGCGTGCTGATCGGCGTCGCCCCGATCAAGCAGCGGATGTTCCAGGGGTGGTCGATGGGCTATCTGTCCAACCCGCCGGAGGTGATGGAGGCCAGGCGCAAGCAGCTGCTGGCGATGTGGGAGAGGCGCGCCGAGGCCGACGAGCTGGTGGTGCTGATGCGCAAGTTCCTCGAACAGCTGCGCGGCTGAGGCCTCAGCCCCCGCCCATGCGTCGGGCACGGGCGGGGAGACGGGGAACGCACACGACCGCGCCCGCTCAGGAGTGCTGGGCGGCGGTCTGGGGAACCACGGCGGGGGCCGACCACAGCCGCTCGAGGCTGTAGAAGTCGCGGACCTTTGGCAGCATGACGTGGAGCACGATGCCGTTGAGGTCGACCAGGGCCCACTCGCCCTCGGCCACGCCCTCGGTGCCGAGCGGCGCCTCGCCGGCGTCCTTGGCGCGGAAGGCAACGGTCTCGGCGATCGCCTTGACGTGACGATCCGATGTGCCGGAGGCGATGATCATGAAGTCGGTGACGGCGGTCTTGCCGCGCACGTCGATGACCTCGATGTCATTGGCCTTCATGTCGTTCAGGGTCTCCACGACCAGTTCCCGAAGTTGCTCGAGCTGCATGCGATCTCCTCTGCTTTGAGAATGTTTGGGGTGCCTGTGCACCGGTCACGACAGGTCGCGATCATCGCGACGCCTGCCCTCCTGGCCCTGGCCGGTCGACGACGTTGCAAGCGTGATCGCCGGCGCCGCGCCATCCCTGGCACGGCCTTGTCGGACGGGGAACGCCCCATCCCGCGGAAAAAGACTGACTCAGGCGGGCAGCTCGCCCATGCCGCAACCGTCATAGACGCCGGTGCGCGCGATATAGGCGCGCACCGGCTCGGGCAGCAGGTAGCGCGGGCTCTGCCCGGTGGCGAGCAACCGCCGGATACGGGTCGCCGAGATATCGATCTGGGTGACCTCCTGGAAGAGGATGCGCCCACCCGGCGCGCGCGCGAGTTCGGCGCGCGTGTCGCTGCCGCGACGCGCGTACAGCGCCTCCAGCTCGGGATCGACCAGCGCCCGGTGACCGGGACGACGCATCACCACCAGGTGCGCCAGCTCCAGGATCTCCTGTGGCCGGTGCCAGCGCAGGAAGGCGGCGAAGGCATCGGCGCCGACCAGCAGACACAACGGCCGCTGCGCGCCGAGCTCGGCGCGCAGCGAGGCCAGGGTGTCGTAGGAGTAGGAGCGTCCGGGACGCTCGAGCTCGCGCGCATCGACCATGAACCTCGGCTCGTCGGCAATGGCCGCCTCCAGCATCGCCAACCGGGCGGCCGGCGAGGCGCAGGGCTGGGGCCGATGCACCGGAACCTTGAGCGGGATGAAGCGCAGCTGCTCCAGATCCAGTCCCTGCAGACACTCCAGTGCGGGTCGAAGATGGCCGAAGTGGACCGGATCGAAGGTACCACCGAAGACGCCGATCATCGCTGCCGCGGTCCTGACGCCAGGGCGACGACGATGACTCGAGGGCGGACGCGACCGACCCCGAGCGGGGCGCGCGCGTGGACCGGGACGGTCACTGACGGACGATGGCGAGCGGCGAAACGGGCCTGTTGCAAGGTCTCCTGTCCAGATCGGTGGGTGATCGATACATGGATCGAACGCTAGCAGAAAGCGCGGCCTTTGTCGCCATCTTCCCCCCGCCAGAGCGCGCACGCCAAGGCACGACTTTTGCCGCCGAGGATCGTTCGGCTACACTCCACCGAGGATCGAGACCACCCGGATGTCGGCAGCCGGCGGCCTGCCGCCTCCCCGACCCGTGTCACCAGGAAGACCATATGTCATGAAAGCCATCCACTCCCTTCTGCTCGCACTCGGCCTGCTGGCGCCGTTGCACGTCGTCGCCGACTCACTCGGCGGCTATCCGGACAACTGCGGCACGGCGAGCGACGAGGCCTACGGCAGCGGCTTCGAGGCCGGCGTCTCGTCCTGCTACTCGGACCCCGGCAGTTGCGGCATCAGCCTCTCCTCCTGCCTGCCCGCACCGAGCTTCGGCGAGACCGAGCCCAACGACAACCTGGTGAGCGCCGACCCGCTCCAGCTCAACGCCAATTTCTGGGGCCAGAGCTACGGCCCGCAGGACCAGGACTGGTACTACACCCAGACCACCAGTCCCAACCAGAACATCATCGTCAACTTCTCCACCCCCGGATCGGCCGATCCCTCGGGCTGGAAGGTGACCATCCGCGATGCCGCCGGCAACATCTTCGCCGAATTCGACACCGGAGTGACCGGCTCCGGCGGCACCGCCGGCGACACCATCGTCTACCGCGCCACCCTCGGGCTGGTCGGCAGCTACTACGTGGTGGTACAGCCCTACGACAGCGCCAAGGTCTACAGCGCCTACCAGCTCGCCGTCTCGCTGCAGGACTCGGGACTCGACACCCCGAACTATGTGGTCGGCTTCCACGACGTCGAGACCGAGCCCAACGACGCCCCGAGCATCTCCGATCCGCTGGCCACCAGCGTCACCATGTACGGCGTGGTCAACCTGACCTTCAACACCGCGCTGCCGCCGGGCGGCGACGACGAGGACGCCAGCTATACCTGGGGCCAGGGCGAGAGCGACTGGTTCGTCTATTACAGTCAGGGCAACGAGCTGATCTCGGTGACCTTCTGCGAGCGCGAGGGCTGCGGCGTCGGCGACTGGCAGATGGAGGTCTACGACATGGCCACCGCCAGCCAGATCGAGGCTGGCGTCCCGCGCACCTCGGTGGTCCCACTGCTGTCGTTCAACACCAAGAACACCAACTCGGACGGCGATACCGTCGACCCCGAGACCTTCCAGCTCGGCTTCGACCAGCCCGGCTATTACTTCATCCTGGTCAGTCACAAGCGGCTGTTCACCGCCCCCTGTCTCGCCTACAACCTGGTTTCCGGCGCCGCCGCCGGTGGCTTTGGCGCAAGCTGTGGTCCCTGTGACCCGAGCAACGGCAACAGCTGCTACGTCCCGGTCGACAGCGCAAGCTGCAGCACTGGCCTGAGTTGTCGCAACGAGACGGTCGACGAGTGTATCCCCGGTATCGAGACCGGCTGCAACGTCTTCGGCACGGCGCCGGACATCGCCTATTACAAGACCACCGCACTCTGCGGCTGCTCGGTCTTCGGCGGCGTGGTCGAGGTCCCCGAAGGGGCCTACACCAGCCCCTACAACTTCACCTGGTTCGCCACCCAGCTGCCGCCGAGCACCATCAACACCGACGCCTATCAGGACTTCATCAACCGGGCCAACCCCTACAACTGAGGCCCTGACGACACGAGGCCGCCCCGGTCCACCGGGGCGGCCTCGTCGTGTCCGCTCAGCCGATCGATCGCCCGGTCGCGCCGTTCAGCCGCGCACCTGGCCGTCGCCGAGCACCACGAACTTGAGCGAGGTCAGGCCCTCCAGCCCGACCGGGCCACGGGCGTGGAACTTGTCGGTGCTGATACCGATCTCGGCGCCGAGCCCGTACTCGAAACCGTCGGCGAAGCGGGTCGAGGCGTTGACCATCACCGAGCTGGAGTCGACCTCGCGAAGGAAGCGACGCGCGCGGGCGTAGTCCTCGGTGACGATCGACTCGGTGTGCGCCGAGCTGTGCCGGGCGATGTGGTCCATCGCCGCGTCGAGACCGTCGACCACCCGGATCGAGAGGATCGGCGCCAGATATTCGGTATCCCAGTCGGCCTCGCTGGCGGGCAGCGCCGCGGGCAGCTGCTCGCGGGTGCGCGCGCAACCGCGCAGCTCCACCCCGTGCTCGGCGAAGGCCGCGCCCAGGCGCGGCAGGATCTGCCCGGCGACGGCGGCGTCGACCAGCAGGGTCTCCATGGTGTTGCAGGTGCCGTAACGCTGGGTCTTGGCGTTGAGCGCGATGGCGAAGGCCTTGTCGAGATCGGCGTGGGCGTCGATGTAGACGTGACAGATGCCGTCGAGGTGCTTGATCACCGGCACCCGCGCCTCGCGGCTGATGCGCTCGATCAGCCCGCGGCCACCGCGCGGGATGATGACGTCGATCGACTCGGGCATGGTGATCATCGCCCCGACCGCGGCGCGGTCGGTGGTGGCGATCACCTGCACCGCGTCGGCCGGCAGCCCGGCCTCCTCCAGCCCGGCGTGGATGCAGCCGGCGATCGCCTGGTTGGAGGCGAAGGCCTCGGAGCCGCCGCGCAACACCGTGGCGTTGCCCGACTTGAGACAGAGCGCGGCGGCGTCGGCGGTGACGTTTGGACGCGACTCGTAGATGATCCCGACCACGCCGAGCGGCACCCGCATGCGCCCGACCTGGATGCCGGAGGGACGATAGTCGAGGTCGCTGATGGCGCCGACCGGGTCGGGCAGCGCGGCGATCTGGCGCAGCCCCTCGATCATCGCGTCGATCCGCGCCGGGGTCAGTTCGAGCCGATCGAGCAGCGCGGCATCGAGCCCCTTGGCGGCACCGGCCTCGAGGTCGCGACGGTTGGCCGCGGCGAGCTGGTCGCGCGCGGCATCGAGCCGCGCAGCGATGGCGAGCAGGGCGCGGTTCTTCTCGGCGGTGGTGGCACGCGCCAGGGCACGGGCGGCGGCGCGGGCGCGCACGCCGAGATCACTCATGTAGGCGTCGATGTCGTGGATGCTGGATTCGCTCATGTCGATGACCTTCGATGGATGGAAAAGGCGTTCAGTGCGCGTCGCCCCGGGCGAGATCGTCGGCGATCGCGGCCAGCCGCTGCCAGGGATCGCCCGGAGCAAGCCCCTTGATCGCCAGATCGGCCTCGGCGCAGCGCCGCAACAGACCGTGGAGCTGACCCGACGAGCGTCCGCGCAACGCGCGCTCGACCACCGGCACCCGCGGCCTGGGCACCCGGTGGGCGGCCAGCACCGTCGCCGGCGACTGGTGCCGGGCGACGGCCTCGGCGGCCTCGGCGAGCATCCGCAGCTCACGCGCCAGTACCCACAGCACCAGGCTCTCGGCGCTGCCCTCGGCGCGCAGCACCGCGATGATCCGCTGCACCCGGGCGCGATCGCCGGCGAGCGCGGCGTCGGTGAGGGCGAAGAGGTCGAAACGGGCGCTGTCGGCAAGGGTGCCGAGCAGGTCGTCGAGCCCGAGCGGGCCCGGCTCGCCGAGCAGGCGCAGCTTCTCGATCTCCTGGGAGGCGGCCAGCAGGTTACCCTCGGCGCGCTCGGCAAGCAGCGCGGCAACGCCGCTCGCGGGTGCGAAACCGGCCGCGCGCAACCGCTGCTCGACCCACTGCTCCAGCTCGCGCCCCTTCAGCGGCCAGACCTGCAGCACCGCACCGCATTCCTCGACCGCACCGACCCAGCGCGCCTTCAGCTCCTTGCGCTCGAGCCCGGGGGCGAGGATCAGCAACAGGTTGTCGGCACAGGGGCGGGCGCAGTACTCACGCACCGCCGCGCCGCCCTCCTTGCCGATGCGCGCGCCACCCAGACGCAGCTCGATGAGCTTGCGGGTGGAGAACAGCGACAGCGCATCGGCCGCCGCGCCGAGCGCGTTCCAGTCGAAGCCGCCGTCCTGGTCGAGCACCTCGCGCTCGGCGAACCCGGCCTTGCGCGCCGCGGCACGGATCAGCCGCGCGGCCTCGTCGAGCTGGAAGGGCTCCTCGCCGCAGAGCAGATAGACCGGCGCGAGTCCGCGCGCGAGCTGGGCCTGGAGTTGATTGAAACGCAGACGCATGATTTACCAGGGGTCCGGGACAAGGGGAGACCGCGCACCGGCTCGGGGCACGGCGCGCGGCGGAGGTCACGCGAGATCAGCGCAGCGCCACCCGCAACCGGGTGAGGATACGATCGGCGGCCTCGATGGCGAAGTCCTCAAAGATCAGGTCCTGCTCGAGCCGCTTGCCGAGGACCTCGACATCGGGGTTGTCGAAGGTGCGCACCAGATCCAGACCCTGCGGCGCGACCAGCTGCACCCCGGCCTCGCCGAGGGCGTCGAACTGCACCATGTAGTGCAGCTCGTAGGCCAGGGTCTTGCCGTTGATATCGACCGCGGCGACCCGCGAGGAGCTGGTCTCGGCAAGGATGCGCAGCACCATCCGCGCCTCGGTGGCGTTGCGGGTCACCTCGACGTCGCTGCCCGCGAGCAGATCGAGCAGGGCGCGCCGCACCGGCGAACCGGCATCGGCCTGGATATAGAGCGGGTTGAGCGTCGGCGGGATCTCGACGCTGCCGCGCAACTGGAAGCCACAGCCGGCGAGCGCCAGCAGCACCGCCGTCAGCAGCACCATCCATGGACCCCGGCCACCGGGCATCGATCGACTCATTCGTTGCTCACTCCGTCTCTCCTCTATCGCGCCGGCCCTCGCCGGAACCCGGCCCCGGCGAGGGCCACGCCTCAGGCGACGATGTTGACCAGCTTCTTCGGTACCACGATCACCTTGCGGATGGTCTTGTCGCCGATGAACTTGCGCGCGTGCTCGTCGGCCAGCGCCGCGGCCTCGATCGTCGCCTTGTCGGCGTCGGCCGCGACCTTGATCTTGGCGCGCACCTTGCCGTTGACCTGCACCACGTACTCGATGCTGTCCTGCACCAGCGCCGACTCGTCGACCTCGGGCCAGGGGGCGGCGAGGATGTCGTCGCCGAAGCCGAGTTCGCGCCACAGATGATGGGTGACGTGCGGCGCGATCGGGCCGAGTAGCCGCAGCACGATGCTCACGCCCTCGCGCAGCACCTGCGCCCGCGCCGCCGACTCCAGCCGGTAGAGGGTGTTGACCATGCTCATGCAGCCCGACACCACGGTGTTGAACTGGTTGCGCTGATAGTCGAACAGGGCCTTCTTGAGTGCGCCGTGGATCTCCAGACGCGCGGCCTTGGCCGCCTCGTCGAGGTCGGCCGGCGCAGCGCCGGCGCGGATCGTCTCGGCCTCGCCGGTGCCCAGGGTCCACAGCCGCTTGATGAAGCGGAAGGCGCCCTCGACGCCCTCGTCGTTCCACTCCAGCGACTGGTCCGGCGGCGAGGTGAACATGGTGTAGAGCCGCACCGTGTCGGCGCCGTAGCGCTCGGTCAGGCTCTGCGGATCGACGCCGTTGTTCTTCGACTTCGACATCTTCTCGATGCCGCCATAGATGACCGGCTCGCCGTCGGCCTCGAGCACCGCCGAGATCACCCGACCCTTGTCGTCGCGCACCGGCACGACCTCGGCGGGATTGAACCACTGCTTGCGCCCGTCGGCGTCCTCGCGATACCAGGTCTCGGCCACCACCATGCCCTGGGTGAGCAGCTTGGTGAAGGGCTCGTCGCAGTCGACCAGGCCCTCGTCGCGCATCAGCTTGTGGAAGAAGCGGGCATAGAGCAGGTGCAGCACCGCGTGCTCGATGCCGCCGATGTACTGATCGACCGGCAGCCAGTACTTGGCGCGCTCGTCGAGCATGGCGGTGTCGCAGTCCGGCGAGCAGTAACGGGCGTAGTACCAGCTCGACTCGAAGAAGGTATCGAAGGTGTCGGTCTCGCGGGTCTCGCCGTTGCCGAGCTCGGAGAACTCGGGCATGCGCTTGAGCGGCGAGCCCGAGCCGTCGACCACCACGTCCTCGGGCAGACGCACCGGCAGCTCGGTCTCGGGACGCGCCTCGCCGTCGGCGCCGTTGACCACCGGCAGCGGACAGCCCCAGTAGCGCTGGCGCGACACGCCCCAGTCGCGCAGACGGAAGTTGACGGTGCGCTCGCCCTTGCCCTGCTCGCTGAGCCAGGTGGCGATGGCGTCGAAGGCCTGCTCGGAGGTCAGTCCGTCGAACGCGCCGGAGTTGAACAGCACGCCCTTGTCGGTGAAGGCCGCGGCGCTGATGTCGCAGCTCTCGGCATCGGCCGGGCGGATCACCGCGCGCTTGGCGATGCCGTAACGCTCGGCGAACTCCCAGTCGCGCTGATCGTGCGCGGGGACGGCCATCACCGCGCCGGTGCCGTAGCCGATGAGCACGAAGTTGGCGGCGTAGATCGGCACCGGCTCGCCGGTGATCGGATGGATGGCGTCGATGCCGAGGGGATATCCCTTCTTCTCCATGGTCTCGATCTCGGCCTCGGAGATCCCGCCCTGGCGACATTCCTCGATGAAGGCGGCGAGCGCCGGATCGGTCTCGGCGGCGCGACGCGCCAGCGGGTGCTCGGCGGCGACGGCGACATAGGTCACGCCCATCACGGTGTCGGGGCGGGTGGTGTAGATGCCCAGCGTCTCGTCGCTGTCGGCCACACCGAAGGTCATGTGCACACCCTCGGAGCGCCCGATCCAGTTGCGCTGCATGGTGCGCACCCGCTCCGGCCAGCCGTCGAGACCGTCGAGCGCGTCGAGCAGCTCCTGGGCGTAGTCGGTGATGCGCACGCACCACTGGGTGATCTCGCGCTTCTCGATCGGCGCGCCGGAGCGCCAGCCGCGCCCGTCGATCACCTGCTCGTTGGCGAGCACGGTCTGGTCGATCGGGTCCCAGTTGACCATCGCCTTGGCGCGATAGGCCAGCCCCTTGTCGATCAGCCGGGTGAACAGCCACTGCTCCCAGCGGTAGTAGTCGGGGTCGCAGGTGGCCAGCTCACGGTCCCAGTCGTAGCCGAAACCGAGCTTCTTGAGCTGGTCCTTCATGTAGGCGATGTTCGAGCGCGTCCACTGCGACGGCGGGATGCCGTGGGTGATCGCGGCGTTCTCCGCCGGCAGGCCGAAGGCGTCCCAGCCCATCGGCTGGAGCACGTTCTTGCCGAGCATGCGCTGGTAGCGCGCGATCACGTCGCCGATGGTGTAGTTGCGCACGTGCCCCATGTGCAGCCGCCCCGAGGGATAGGGGAACATGGACAGGCAGTAGAACTTCTCGCGCGAGCTGTCCTCGACGGCCTTGAAGGACTGGTGCTCTTCCCAATAGCGCTGGGCCGCGGCCTCGACGGCGCACGGATCGTAATCGGTCTGCATGGGTCTTCGGTCTTGTGACAACTGGGGTTGGAATGATGACGAAAGCATAACCCAGCTCGACGATGCACGGCGACCGGGGGGAGGCAGCCGTCGGTGGCCGGCGATCGAGAGATTGAACCGCAAAGACCCAAAGGACGCGAAGAGAGCGACAGCCTTCAGCGAACAGCCTCCAGTATCGGTGTGCGGTCAACCGCGACGCGACGAGACAAGCCAGCCCCCCTCACTGGAGGCTGGCAGCTGGAAGCCTTTCTTCATCTTCGCGCTCTTGGCGCCTTGTATCTTGCCACCCCGTGGTGGTTAGCTCCCACCGCGCGAGATTGAGGCAGCTCGATTGCGACTGAAGGCCTGGACCTTGCCGCAAAGATTCAGCCCTCGATCTCTCTTCTCATGCCAGTCTCGACACTGAACGGTATCCAAGGGGCGAACCCTGCATGGACAAGGCGAGTGGGTATGAGGACTGGCCCAGGATCAAGGAGTGGACGACGATGATGTCTCTCGGAATCGATGTCTCGAAGGCGAAGCTGCACACCGCGCTGGAGCTGAGCGAGCAGGAGCGGGTTAAGCTCAAGACCAAGACGGTGCCCAATACCGCCGCGGGGGTGGAGGCGCTGATCGACTGGCTGGGGCGTCAGGGGGCGAGGCCGGAGGCGGTCCATGTGGTGTTGGAGGCCACCGGCCCTTACCACGAGACGGCCGCCGAGCTGCTCCACGGGCGTGGCCTGACGGTCTCGATCGTCAACCCGGCCCAGGCCCGGGACTTCGCTCGCGGTCTGGCGGTGCGCACCAAGACCGACGCGGTCGATGCCAAGGTGCTGGCGCGCTTCGGCGCGCTCCTCAAGCCCGCGCCCTGGACGCCGCCCTCGCCCGAGGTGCGCTTCCTGCGGGCGCTGCTGGCCCGTCAGCGCGCCCTCATCGAGGACCTGCGCCGCGAGCGCAACCGCCTGGAGAAGGTCGAGGCGACCCACACCCCGGCGCTGGTGCGCGACTCGGTGCGCGAGAGCATCGCCTTCCTCGAGGCTGCCCTCGCCAAGCTCCAGCAACAGATCGACGACCACCTCGACGGCCATCCTCAGCTACGCGAGGACGTCGACCTCCTCACCTCGATCCCCGCCGTCGGCCTCAAGGTCGCTCAGCGCTTCGTGGCGCTGCTGCAAAGCCGTCCCTTCACCTCGGCCCAACAGTTCGCCGCCTACCTCGGGCTCGTGCCCGTCGAGCGACAGTCGGGCACCTCCGTGCAGGGGCGCGCCAGACTCTCCAAGGCCGGGCCTGCGCATGCACGCGCCACCCTCTACATGGCCGCCGTCACCGCCATTCGCTACAACCCTCACGTCAAGGACCTCTACGAACGCCTCCTGGCGCGCGGCAAGCCCAAGATGGTCGCCCTCGGCGCCGCCATGCGGAAACTCGCCCACATCTGCTTCGGCGTGTTCAAGAACCGTCGTCCCTACCAGCCCGATTACGCTTCCGCGGCTTGACGGGAAAGACGGTATCTTTGCGGTTCAAGATCCCGCCCGCCGAGTCCCGCTAGCGCCCTTTTGCTATGCTGGAGTCGACGCGATCCACACCGGGTGTCGCCCGATGCCCGCTGTCTTCGCCCCGGGCCGATGCCGGCCCAAGATGGTCCGGTGGACCACTGGAGAGACAGATCATGAGCGATCAAGACAGGAACCCGAAGGACGACCGGCTGGTGCGCGCCTACGAGCGCATGCTCGAGGACGCCCACGAGGCGATCGAGCAGGCGCAGAACGAGACGGCACCGCGGTTGCGCGAGGTGCTCGACAAGACCCGCGACAACCTGGTCGAACTCGGCGAACTCAGCCGCGAGGAGGCGCAGCGCGTCGCCGACTACATCCGTCGCGACATCGAGGACGCCGCCGGCTTCGTCGCCGAGACCGGCCAGGACATCCGCGACTGGTGGCGCTTCGATCTGGAGCTGATGGAGCGACGGCTGTTCGAGGCCTTCAGCCAGGTCGCCGACCAGACCCGGCTGCAGCTCGCCCAGATCGCCGAGACGGCGCGCCGGATGAGCCTCTACCAGGCCGGCGAGATCACCGGCCCCGGCACCCTGGTGTGCGACAAGTGCGGCGCCGAGACCCACTTCGTCAAGGCCGGTCGCATCCCGCCCTGCGCCGAGTGCGGCGCCACCAGCTTCCGCCGCAACCCGGTCGGACGCGAGGACCAGCAGGGCTGAACCACCAAGGCGCGCGCGGGTGCGAGCCCGCGCGCGGGGCTGGAAATCGACCGGGGGCGCGCTTATAGTGGCCGCTCGTGTCATGTCCCGCGGGAGAGACCGGCAGCTTCGCCGGCGCCGAAGGCGCAACATCGCCCGGAATCGCTCAGGCAAAAGGACTGCGGGAACGAGGACCGACTCTGGAGAGTGGCCGCCACAGGCGCGGCCCACCGACGGGGCAGCGGCGGAACCACCCGGTCACCGTCAGCAAACTCTCAGGTCTAAGACAGAGGGGCGATGCCGTGGGTCGAACTGACCCGCGGCGTCGTTATCATGGCCGCGCGCGCGGCACCCCGAACAGTCTAGCGGAGAGTCGAATGGGATCACGTACCCCCCTGTTTGCAGAGCACGTGCGTCTGGGCGCGCGCATCGTCCCCTTCGGCGGCTGGGACATGCCGCTGCACTACGGCTCCCAGCTCGAGGAGCACCACGCGGTGCGCCGCGCCGCGGGCATGTTCGACGTCTCCCACATGCGTCCGGTCGACATCGAGGGTGTACAGGCGCGCGACTTCCTCCGCCACCTGCTCGCCAATGACGTCGCCCGTCTCACCCAGCCCGGCAAGGCCCTCTACAGCTGCATGCTCAACCCCGAGGGCGGGGTGATCGACGATCTCATCGTCTATCTGCGCGGCCCCGAGCGCTATCGCCTGGTGGTCAACGCCGCCACCGCCGCCAAGGACCTCGACTGGATGGCGCAACAACGCGCCGGCTTCGCGGTCGACATCCGGCCGCGCGAGGACCTGGCGATGATCGCCGTGCAGGGCCCCGAGGCCCGCACCAAGACCCTCCCGCTGCTCGCCGCGCCGCTGGCCGAGCAGGCACAGGCGCTCGCCCCCTTCTTCGCCACCGAACACGAGGACTGGTTCGTCGGGCGCACCGGCTATACCGGCGAGGACGGCTTCGAGATCATGCTCCCGGCCACCGAGGCCGCCACGCTGTGGCAGGCGCTGGAGCAGGCCGGGGTACAGCCCTGCGGCCTGGGCGCGCGCGACACCCTGCGTCTCGAGGCGGGGATGAACCTCTACGGTCAGGACATGGACGAGGAGACCGGCCCGCTCGAGGCCGGGCTCGGCTGGACCGTCGCCTGGGAGCCGACCGAGCGCGATTTCATCGGTCGCGCCGCGCTCAGCGCGCAGCGCGAGCGCGGCGGACTGCGCCGCTTCGTCGGTCTGGTGCTGGAGGGGCGCGGCGTGCTGCGCGGCCACCAGCAGGTGCTGATCGACGGCGAGGTCGCCGGTGAGATCACCTCCGGCGGCTTCGCCCCCACCCTCGGCGGCTCGATCGCGCTGGCGCGCGTCGCCCCGACGATCGGCGAGCGCTGCGCGGTGCTGATCCGCGACAAGGCCGTCCCCGCGCGCGTGGTCAAACCGCCCTTCGCGCGTCACGGCAAGGCATTGATCGACCTCGCCTGAACCCCGACCCCTATCCGAACCTGCCGGGTCTCTCCCGGCAGCCATGACATCGAGCGTCTGCGTGCAGACCGCAACGGAGAACCCCCAATGAGCGACATCCCCGCCGATCTGAAATACACCAAGAGCCACGAGTGGGTGCGCGACAACGGCGACGGCACCGTCACCGTCGGCATCACCGATCACGCCCAGGAGGCGCTCGGCGACATCGTCTTCGTCGAGACCCCCGAGGTCGGACGCCAGGTCGCCGCCGCAGAGGCCTGCGCCGTGGTCGAGTCGGTGAAGGCCGCCTCCGACATCTACGCCCCGCTCGCCGGCGAGGTGGTCGAGGCCAACGAGGCGCTCGGCGACGCCCCCGAGCTGATCAACGCCAGCGCGCACGCCGAGGGCTGGATCTTCCGTCTCGCGCCGAGCGACGCCGCTGCGCTCGACGCCCTGCTCGACGCCGCGGCCTACGCCAAGGTGCTCGAGGAAGAGGACTGAGCCCAGCCACCGGCCCCGATCGGGGCCGGCACCTCGCCCGGCGCGCGCGGCGCGCGCTGGTCCCGTTCAAGGCAGACGCGCCCGCGCCGCGGGCCCCGGAATCCAGATCATGCCCTTCATCCCCCACACCGACGACGACGTCGCCGCGATGCTCCAGGCCATCGGGGCCCCCTCGATCGAGTCGCTGTTCGACGAGATCCCCGCGGCGCTGCGCAGCGGCGAGCGCGCCGAGATCCCGCCCGCGCTCTCGGAGCAGGAGATCACCCGGCTGATGCGCCTGCGCGCCCAGACCGACGAGCAGCCGGCCTGCTTCATCGGCGCCGGCGCCTATGATCACTACATCCCGGCGGCGGTGTGGCAGATCGCCACCCGTGGCGAGTACTACAGCGCCTACACCCCCTACCAGGCCGAGGCCAGCCAGGGCACGCTGCAGGTGCTCTACGAATTCCAGTCGATGATGACCGCGCTCACCGCGCTGGACGCCTCCAACACCTCGCTCTACGACGGCGCCACCGCGCTCGCCGAGGCGCTGCTGATGGCGGTGCGCGCCAACCGTCGCTGCAAGTCCAGGCGCGTGCTGATCCCGCGCGCGCTGCACCCGCTGTACCGGAGCACGGTACGCACCATCGTCGAGCCGCAGGGGCTGGAGCTCGTCGAGGTCGACTTCGACGCCGCCGGCGGCCAGACCCCGGTGGAGCGCTGCACCGCGCTCGCCGGCGACCAGGGCGTGGCGGCGGTGGTGATCAACCAGCCCAACTTCTTCGGCGTGCTCGAGACGGTCGACGCCCTCACCGACTGGGCCCACGAGCAGGGCGCCCTGGCCGTGGCGGTGGTCAACCCGCTGGCCCTGGCGCTGCTCACCCCCCCCGGCGAGTGGGGCGCTGCGGGCGCCGACATCGCCTGCGGCGAGGCCCAGCCGTTCGGCATGCCGCTGTCCTCGGGCGGTCCCTACGCCGGCTTCCTCTGCTGCAAGCAGGCGCTGGTGCGCCAGCTGCCGGGACGGATCGTCGGGCGCACCCTCGATGCCGACGGCAAGCCCGGTTTCACCCTCACCCTGCAGGCGCGCGAGCAACACATCCGCCGCAGCAAGGCGACCTCCAACATCTGCACCAACCAGGGGCTGATGGTGACCGCCGCGACCATCCACCTGGCGCTGCTCGGCGCCGAGGGGCTGGAGCAGGTCGCGCGTGCCTGTCACGCCAACACCCTGGGGCTTGTCGAGCGGCTCTGCGCCCTCCCCGGGGTCGAGCCGGCGTTCACCGGCGCAATCTTCCACGAACAGGCGCTGCGCCTGCCGCGCGCGCCGCGCGAGGTGCTCGGACGGCTCGCCGCCGAGGCCGACCTGCTCGGCGGCTTCGCCCTCGGCGCCGACTATCCCGAACTCGACGACGCGCTGCTGGTGTGCGCCACCGAGCAGCGCAGCGAGGAAGAGATGCGTCGCTACGCCAGCGCCCTCGCCGAGATCCTCGAGGCCGGCTGAACGCCCGGCCACGGCTTCCAACCGCAGCGGAGACATCACCCATGGCACAGACCGCACTGCAAGGCTCGCCCGTCACCCTCACCGGCACCCTGCCCGCCGTCGGGCAGCAGGCCCCCGACTTCACCCTGGTCGACAAGGACCTCAACGATCGCACCCTGGCCGACTTCGCCGGGAAGAAGAAGCTGCTCAACATCGTCCCCAGCCTCGACACCCCGGTGTGCGCGCTCTCCACCCAGCGCTTCAACGCCGCCATGGCCGAGCGTGACGACGCCGTGGCGCTGGTGATCTCGGCCGACCTGCCGTTCGCCATGGGCCGCTTCTGCGGCGCCGAGGGCATCGACAACGTGATCCCGCTGTCGCTGATGCGCTCGCAGGCGTTCGCGCGCGACTACGGGGTGCTGATCGCCGACGGTCCGCTGGCCGGGATCTGTGCCCGCGCAGTGGTGGTGCTCGACGCCGCGGACCGGGTGGTTCATTGCCAGCTGGTCCCCGAGATCACCGAGGAACCCGACTACGCGGCCGCCCTCGCCGCGCTCTGAACCGACCCGTGCCGCGCCGCCGAGACGCGGCGCGGTCCCAGCTCCCGGGCCCGCCCGCGCGGGCCGCACCACCCGACGGACCCTATCGCCATGCTGATCCACGACCAATCCCGCCCCGGACGCCGCGCCAACGTCCTGGCCCCGAGCCACACCCCAGAGCCGAGCGACATCCCGCAGGCGCTGCGCCGCCGCGCGCGTCCGCGGCTGCCCGAGGTCTCCGAGCTGCAGGTGGTGCGTCACTACACCCGGCTGTCGCAGCAGAACTTCTCGATCGACACCCACTTCTACCCGCTCGGCTCCTGCACCATGAAATACAACCCGCGGGTGTGCAACAGCCTGGCCGCGCTGCCCGGCTTCGCCGAGCGTCACCCGCTGGCGCCGGTCGAGCACGGTCAGGGGGTGCTGGCCTGTCTCCACGACCTGCAGGAGATCCTCAAGGCGGTGACCGGGATGAGCGCGGTGTCGCTGGCGCCCGCCGCCGGCGCCCAGGGCGAGCTGACCGGGGTGGCGATGATCCGCGCCTATCACCTCGCGCGCGGCGATCACGCCCGTACCGAGATGCTGATCCCCGATGCCGCCCACGGCACCAACCCGGCCTCGGCGGTGATGTGCGGCTACCAGGCGCGCGAGATCCCCACCGGCCCCGACGGCGACGTCGACGTCGAGGCGCTGCGCGCGGCGGTGGGACCGCAGACGGCGGGCATCATGCTCACCAACCCGAGCACCGTCGGGGTGTTCGATCGCAACATCGAGGAGATCGCCCGCATCGTCCACGACGCCGGCGGCCTGCTCTACTACGACGGCGCCAACCTCAACGCCATCCTCGGTAAGGTGCGTCCGGGCGACATGGGCTTCGACGTCATCCACATGAACCTGCACAAGACCTTCTCCACCCCGCACGGCGGCGGTGGTCCGGGCGCGGGTCCGGTGGGCGTCTCGGCGCGGGTCGCGCCCTATCTGCCGGTGCCGCTGGTCGAGCGCGAGGGCGACGACTACCGCTGGCTGACCGAGGCCGACCGCCCCGAGACCATCGGTCGCATGACCGCCTTCGGCGGCAACATGGGCATCCTGCTGCGCGCCTATGTCTACGCGCGGATGCTCGGGCGCGAGGGCATGGCGCGGGTGGCCGACTTCGCCACCCTCAACGCCAACTATCTGATGGCGCGGCTGCAGCAGGCGGGCTTCGAGCTGGCCTACCCGGAGCGGCGCGCCAGCCACGAGTTCATCGTCACCCTCAAGCGCGAGGCCAAGGAGTACGGCGTCACCGCGATGGACTTCGCCAAACGGCTGCTCGACTACGGCTTCCACGCCCCGACCACCTACTTCCCGCTGCTGGTGCCCGAGTGCCTGCTGATCGAGCCGACCGAGACCGAGACCCAGGAGTCGCTCGACGGCTTCGTCGAGGCGATGATCGCGATCCGCCGCGAGGCCCAGGAGGACCCGGAGAAGCTCAAGGGCGCGCCCTACACCATGCCGCGGCGCCGTCTCGACGACGTGCGCGCGGCGCGCCAACTCGACCTCGCCTGGACCCCGCAGCAGGCCGACGGGGGCGGCGATGGCCAATAACGGCGGCAACCTCGGCTGGCGCCGGGTGGTACGCGCCTTCGGCTACTCGATGAAGGGCTTCCGCGCCTGCTACGAGCTGGAGGAGGCGTTCCGCCAGGAGCTGTTTCTGCTGATCCCGCTGGTCCCGCTCGGGCTGTGGCTCGGCGAGACCCCGGTCGAGCGCGCCCTGCTCGTCGGCAGCCTGCTGGTGGTGCCGATCGTCGAGCTGCTCAACTCGGCGATCGAGGCCAACGTCGACCGCATCGGCACGGAGCGCCACGAACTCTCGGGACGCGCCAAGGACATCGCCTCGGCGGCGGTGTTCTCCAGCATCACCCTGTGCGTGGTGATCTGGGCCCTGCTGCTGGTGCCCAAGCTCTTTTGACCGCAGCGGCCAGAGTGACCTAAGCCGCCAGCGGCCAGATACCAGCCGCCAGCCATCGAGACCGGTGGCTGGGAGCTGACGGCTGGCGGCTGATTCAAGCGACGCTCCCCAGCGGGCGTCCGCGGGTAGCGACCATGAGCGGCAGCGGACCGCCGCGCCTCACTGGCGGCTGGTGGCTGACGACTGGCGGCTGACGGCTGACGGCTGGCGCAAACGACGCTCGATTGCCTGAAGCGGCCACCCAGCCGAAACATCCTTGCTTCGCGCGCTTGGCGTCTTTGCGGTTCGAATCAGCATCCAGCCGCCAGCGCCCAGCCATCAGCCCCGGCGGCTGGCGGCTGGTAGCTGACGGCTGGTAGCTGGCGGCTGGCGGCTGGTAGCTGCCCCCCCCCTTGCCAGCCCCGCAGCGGGCGGCGATGATGGTTCGACGCGTGGCGTGTACACGCCCGTCTCGGATCACTGAGCCCGCAGGGAGTCTTGCCGCATGTCCCAGACGACCGGATCGCCCGAGTTCCTGCCACTGCGCATCGCGCTGATGACCGTCTCCGACAGTCGCGACCTCGCCAGCGACACCTCGGGGGCGCTGCTCGAGGAGGCCGCGCGCACGGCCGGGCACCAGGTGGTGACGCGCTGTGTCGTCGCCGACGACATCTACCGACTGCGCGCCCAGGTCTCGCAGTGGATCGCCGACCCCACCGTCGATGTCGTGATCAGCACCGGCGGCACCGGGGTGACCGGCCGCGACAGCACCCCGGAGGCGCTGCGCCCACTGCTCGACAAGGAGATCGAGGGCTTCGGCGAGCTGTTCCGTCACTACTCGCTCGCCGAGATCGGCCCCTCCACGCTGCAGTCGCGCGCCTTCGCCGGGCTGGCCAACGCCACCTTCCTGTTCTGCCTGCCGGGCTCGACCGGGGCCTGTCGCACCGCCTGGGAGCGCATCCTCGCCCCCCAGCTCGATCGCCGCACCCGCCCCTGCAACTTCGCCCAGCTGCTGCCACGTCTCCACGAACGTTGAGGTCCGCGATGTCCGCCAGTTGTCCCGCCTCTCCCCGCGCCCTGTCACTCGACGCCGCGCTCGCGCGGCTGCTCGAACAGGCGCCGACACCCAGCACCAGCGAGCCGGTGGCGCTCGCCGCCGCGCTCGGTCGGGTGCTCGCCGCACCGCTGCGCAGCCCGCTGGCGGTCCCGCACTGGGACCACAGCGCGATGGACGGCTATGCGCTGCGCCATGCCGACCTCGCCGCCGCCGCAGACGGCTGGCTGCCGATCGGCCAGCGCATCACCGCCGGCACGGTCGGCGCGCCGCTCGCGCCGGGCAGCGCGGCGCGGATCTTCACCGGCGCCCCGGTGCCCGAGGGCGCCGACACCGTGGTGATGCAGGAGCAGTGCGAGCGCGACGGCGAGCGGGTGCGCATCCCGCCCGAGTGCAAGGCGGGCGGCAACATCCGCCGCGCCGGCGAGGATTTCACCGCCGGCACCGAGGTGATCGCCGCCGGCACCCGGCTCGGCCCTCAGCACCTCGGGCTCGCCGCCAGTCTGGGGTTGGCCGAACTCATGGTGCGGCCCCGGCTACGGGTGGCGATCTGCGCCAGCGGCGACGAGCTGGTCGCGCCCGGCGCCCCGCTCGGCCCCGGCCAGATCTACGACTCCAACCGTCTCACCCTGGGGGCGATGCTCACCGCGCTCGGCTGTGAGGTGATCGATCTCGGGCGCATTCCCGATGACCTGGAGGCGACCTGCGCGACGCTCGCCCGCGGCGCCGACGCGGCCGACCTGGTGATCGCCAGCGGCGGGGTCTCGGTCGGCGAGGAGGATCATGTACGCCCGGCCGTCGAGCGCATCGGCACGCTCGCGCTGCACCAGGTGGCGATCCGCCCGGGCAAGCCGGTAGCCTTCGGGCGGATCGGCGACACCCCGTTTTTCGGCAGCCCCGGCAACCCGGTCTCGCTGTTCGTCACCTGTGCGCTGCTGGTGCGCCCGCTGGTGCTGCGGATGCAGGGCGTCGGCGGCGACCTCGCGCCGCGTCGGCGACGCCTGCCCGCCGCCTTCGCCTGGCCGCGCCCGGACAAGCGTCGCGAGTTCCACCGCGCCCGGCTGGTCGAGGACGACAGCGGACAACCCCGGGTCGAGGTCTTCGCCAGCCGCTCCTCGGCCTCGCTGCGCTCGCTGGTGTGGGCCGACGGACTGATCGACCTCGCCCCCGGGGTGGCGATCGCCCCGGGCGACCCGGTCGAGTTCATCCCCTTCACCGAGCTGTTGCACTGAGGGCGCGATGATCCACGTCCGCTACTTCGCCAGCCTGCGCGAGCGCATCGGTCGCGACGAGGAACACATCGAACTCCCCGCCGGGGTCGACACCCTGGGCGCGCTGGTCACGCACCTGAGCGCGCGCGGCAGCCCCTGGCGCGAGGCGCTCGAGGCCACCCCGCGGCTGATGATGGCGCGCAACCACACCCTCGCCCGCGCCGAGACCGAGATCAGCGACGGCGACGAGATCGGGCTCTTCCCGCCGGTAACGGGGGGGTAGCGCGTCGGGGAGATGAACCGCGAAGGGGCCAAGGACGCGAAGGAGAGGAGTGCCTCCAGCCGTCAGCCACCGGAGCTGGCGGCTGGGAGCTGACAACTCAGGTCCGGACGTAGGTTGGGTTGCCATCGGCAACCCAACACCGGACAGCGATAGAGCAATAGACGCACGGGCAACCCAACCGGCAAAACTTTGCGCGCTTGGCGCCTTTGCGGTTCAGTCTTTAGCTGTTCGGTCTTCTGCGCCGACGAGGGTTGGGTTGCCGCCCTGGCAACCCAACCGACGTACCGGCGATTGGCGGGACGATCAGCCGGTGGCGCGGCGGATCCACTCGACGCGCTTGTGCATCACGCCGTAGTAGACCACCGGGATCACCACCAGGGTGAGGACGGTGGAGACGAACAGGCCGAACAGCAGCGACACCCCCAGCCCGGAGAAGATCGGGTCGTCGAGGATGAAGGCCGCGCCGGCCATCGCCGCGACCGCGGTGAGCGCGATCGGTCGGGCACGGACCACCGCCGAGTCGATCACCGCGGTGGCGAACGCCTTGCCCTCGCGCACCTGTTGGTTGATGAAGTCGACCAGCAGGATGGAGTTGCGCACGATGATGCCGGCCAGGGCGATCATGCCGATCATCGAGGTGGCGGTGAACTGGGCGCCGAGCAGGGCGTGCCCGGGCATGATCCCGATGATGGTCAGCGGGATCGGCGCCATGATCACCAGCGGCACCAGATAGCTGCGGAACTGCGCCACCACCAGCAGATAGATCAGGATCAGGCCGACGCCATAGGCCGCGCCCATGTCGCGGAAGGTCTCATAGGTGATCTGCCACTCGCCGTCCCACTTGAGGCTGTACTCGTAGGGGTTGTCCGGCTGCTGCAGGAACCACTGCTCGAGCCCAAGCTCTTCATCGAGGACCGCGGAGATGGCGAACATGCCGTAGAGCGGGCTGTCGGTGGCCCCGGCGACGTCCGAGGTGACATAGACCACGGGCAGCAGATCCTTGTGGTAGATGCTGTGCTCGCGCTCGGTCTCGACCACCTCGACGATCTCCGAGAGCGGCACCAGCGCCCCACTCTCTGCACGCACCCGCAGCGCCAGCACCTGCTCGACGTCGGCCTTGTCGGCCTCGCTGTACTCGACGCGGATCGGCACCGCGTACTTGACCCCGGCGCCGTGCAGATAGCTCATGTCGTCGCCGTCGAGCACGCTCGCCAGCGCCTGGGCGATGCTCGATTGCGCCACCCCGAGCCGCGCGGCCTTGGCGCGATCGACCACCACCACCAGCTTGGTGGCCGGGTACTCGACCGAGTCGTCGACGTCGACGACGCCCGGGGTCGACTCGAACAGCGCCCGCACCGCCCGCGCGGTCTTGATCTGACCGGCATAGTCGAGCCCGTAGACCTCGGCGACCAGCGGCGAGAGCACCGGCGGACCGGGCGGGATCTCGACGATCTTGGCCACTCCGCCGTGACGTTCGGCGATCTCCTGCAGCGGCGGGCGCAACGCCAGCGCGATCTCGTGGCTCTGGCGATCACGATGGTGCACATCGACCAGGTTGACCTGCAGATCACCGAGATGCGCGCCCTCGCGCAGATAGTACTGACGCACCAGACCGTTGAAGTTGATCGGCGCAGCGGTGCCGGCGTAGGACTGGAAGTCGGTGACCTCCTCGACCCCGGAGAGATAGTCGCCCATCTCCGCGAGTACCTGGGCGGTGTGCTCGAGACTGGTACCCTCGGGCATGTCGAGCACCACCTGGAACTCGCTCTTGTTGTCGAAGGGCAGCATCTTGAGGATCACGGTGCGGTTGACCGCGAGGCTCACCGAGGCGGCGATCAGCGCAAAGATGCCGAACAGCAGGAACCAGCGGTTGCGCCAGCCGCGCCGGCCCTCGAGGAAGGGCGTCATGATCCAGGTGAAGAAGCGCGCCAGTCGAGCGCCAGCCGCGCCCTCCTCCTGATGACCGGCCGCGGCCTGCGGGTCGGCGTCGTAATGACGCGCGAGCATGGCGTTGGTCATCCACGGGGTAAAGACGAAGGCCACCACCAGCGAGATCAGCATGCCCATCGAGGCATTGATCGGGATCGGGCTCATGTAGGGGCCCATCAGGCCGCTGACGAAGGCCATCGGCAGCAGCGCCGCGATCACCGTGAAGGTGGCGAGGATGGTCGGTCCGCCGACCTCGTCGACCGCGCCCGGGATCAGCTCGAGCAGGCGTCGGCGCGTGCCGCTGACGTGCAGCGCCATGTGACGGTGGATGTTCTCGACCACCACGATGGCGTCGTCGACGAGGATACCGATCGAGAAGATCAGCGCGAACAGCGACACCCGGTTGAGGGTGAAGCCCCAGGCGAGCGAGGCGAACAGGGTCAGCGCCAGGGTGACGATCACCGCCGCGCCGACGATCACCGCCTCGCGCCAACCGATGGTCAGCCACACCAGCAGGATCACCGAGCTGGTGGCGAAGATCAGCTTGGTGATCAGCTTCTTGGCCTTGTAGTCGGCGGTCTGGCCATAGTCGCGGGTGATGGTGAACTCCACCCCGTCGGGGATGAAGATGCCGCGCAGCTGCTCGAGCCGCTCGGTCACCCGCCCGGCGACGTCGACGGCATTGATGCCGGGGAGCTTGGCCACCGCGATGGTCACCGCCGGCACGCTGCCGGCCAGCTCCAGCCCGGTGTGCGTGGCGCCGAGAGCGGCGCCCATACGCACCGAGGTGGTCGGCTGCTGCGGCCCGAGTTCGACCCGGGCGACATCGCGCAGATAGACCGGACGCCCGGCGTGCAGCCCGACCACCAGATCGGCGATCTCCTGCGGGCTGGTGAGGAAGGTGCCGGCCTGCACCAGCAGCTCGCGGTTGTCGGCGGTCACCGTGAGGTTGTCCCTGGTGGTGTTGCCGGCCTGCAGCGAGCGGCGCAGGTCGTCGAGATCGATGTCGTAGCCGGCCAGCGCCTGCGGGTCGAGCAGCACCCGCACCACCTGATCGGCGGCGCCGACGGTGTAGACGTCGCGGGTGCCGGGGACGCGCTTGATCTCCTGCTCGATGGCATGCGCCACCTGGCCGAGTTCGAAGGCGCCGACGGCGGGGTCGTCCGACCACAGGGTGGCGGTGAGGATGGGCACGTCGTCGATGCCCTTGGGCTTGACGATCGCGCTGCCGACGCCGAGGTTCTGCGGCAGCCAGTCCTGGTTCGACAGCACCTTGCTGAACAACCGCACCACCGCGTCGGTGTTGTCCTCGCCGACCTCGTACTGGACGGTGAGCACCGCCATGCCGGGGCGCGAGACCGAGTAGATGTGCTCGATGCCCTGGATCTCGGCGAGCACCTGCTCGGCCGGACCCGAGACCAGGTGCTCGATCTCGCTGGCCGAGGCACCGGGATAGGGGATGAAGACGTCGGCGAAGGTGACGTCGATCTGCGGTTCTTCCTCGCGCGGGGTCACCAGGATCGCGAACAGCCCGAGCAGCAGCCCGAGCAACGCGAGCAGCGGGGTGATCTCGCTGTTCTGGAAGCGCGCGGCGATGGCGCCCGCGAGCCCCTGTCGCGCCGGCTCAGTCATGGTCGGCCTCCACGGCCGCACGTCGTGCCTCGGCCTGGGCCTTGATCGCAACCCCGGCGGCGATCGGATCGAGGGCGACGCGCTCGCCGGCGTTCAGCCCGGCGAGCACCACCACCACGTCGTCGAGCTCGCGACCGAGCCGGATCTGGCGCAGGATCAGGTGATCGTCGGCGGTCACCACATAGACCCCGGTGACCTCGGAGCGACGCGCCACCGCCGCGCGCGGCACCACCAGCTCGTCCTTCACCCCGACCACGAAACCGGTCTTGACGAACATGCCGGGGAACAGCGACGGCGTGCCCTCGGGCAGCTCGATACGCACCTTGAAGGTATTGGAGCCGAGGTCGGCGAAGGGGAAGACGGTGATGCGATCGGTCTCGACCCGTTCGCCGTCGGGCAGATAGACGCGGGCCTGCGGCTCGCGACGCACCGAGGCGATCGCGCTCTGCGGCACGTCGACGATCACCCGCAGCTGGTCGAGCGAGATGCCGGTCATCACCGGCTGTCCCGGCGACAGGGTCTCGCCGATCTCGACGTGACGGTGGGTGACGATGCCCGAATAGGGGGCGCGGATCTGGGTGTAGTCGAGCTGCTCCTGGGCCTGCTCGAGCCGCGCGGTGGCCGAGTCGAGCTCGGCCTGGGCGGCGGCGAGATCGGCGGTGGCCTTGTCCATCGCCGAGTCGGAGACGTTCTTGCGCGCATAGAGGCCCTGGATGCGCTCGAACTCCTCGCGCGCCTGCAGCAGCCGCGCCGAGGCGGACTTGAGGTCGGCGGCGGCCTGGGCGACCTTGGCGCGATGTTCGGTGTCCTTGATACGGGCGACCACGCTGTTCTGCTCGACATAGTCGTCGACGTCGAAGGTGATCTCCTCGACCCGACCCTGGGTCTGGGCCGAGACCGTGGTGCGGTTGACCGCCTCGACGATGCCGTCGAGACGATACTCGCGCGGCAGCGTGCGGTATTCGGCGACCGCGGTCTCGAGAGAGGGGCTATCGGCGGCCTGGAGCAGGCCGGGGGCGAGTGCGGCGAGCGCCGCAATCAATCGGATGGTACGCATGGGGAGTCGGAATCGTCAAAATATTAGAATTTTATTATATTTGCGGCGCAGTTGACCTTTCAACAACTCCCAACACATGACCTCGCCGCAGCCCGCCCCAAGTATGGCGTAATCAGGCGGCGAGACGAGACGATCAGGGGCGCGGAAAGATTGCAAATCGGTGACGGCCTTTATACCGTAGCCCGGCTCGGGTCGAGCAGCTCCGCCCCAAGGGGCGGCAGCGATGCCGACCGCTCGCACGCACCGATCGGTCCACGGGCTCGAGCGCATCCAGACGGACGGTCGACGCCAGACCGTCCGATCCAGACAGCAACACGGCGGAGAGGGCAGTTTCGTGAGCCGATGGTCCGAGGATTTGATCCCGATCGACCGAGCAAGAACCCTGGACGGGCTCTTCCTGCAACGGGTAGCACGCTCACCACAGCGCGTCGCTTACACCCATTTCGAGCGCGCCAGCGGGTGGAAGGATCTGACCTGGGCCGAGGTCGGTGAGGCGACGGCGCGCTGGCGTCAGGCGCTCGCCGACGAGCAGCTCGAGCCCGGCGACCGGGTCGCGATCCTGCTGCGCAACTGTCCCGAGTGGGTGATGTTCGACCAGGCCGCGCTCGGACTCGGTCTGGTCACGGTCCCGCTCTACACCGACGACCGCGCCGACAACGCCACCTACATCCTCAACGATGCCGCGGTCAAGGTGCTGCTGGTGCAGGATCTCGGTCGCTGGCGTCGTCTGGCCGAGGCCATCGGCGACTCGCCCTGGCCGCTGCGGGTGGTGTTGCTGGAGGCGAGCGAGGCCTCGCGCGCCTGCGCCGCGGCCGACCCCCGCGTGGTGGTCGCCGAGGACTGGCTGCCGGCCACGGCCCCGGCGCCGACCCCGCGCGAGGGGGATCCCGACGCGCTGGCGACCATCGTCTACACCTCGGGCACCACGGGTCGTCCCAAGGGGGTGATGCTCAGCCACCGCAACATCCTCAGCAACGCCCACGGCGCGCTGACCCAGATCGATGTCTACGGCGAGGACGTCTTCCTCTCCTTCCTGCCGCTCTCGCACATGCTCGAACGCACCGGCAGCTACTATCTGCCGATGATGGCCGGCTCACGGGTGGCCTATGCGCGCTCGATCGGCCAGCTCGCCGAGGACCTGCAGACCATCCGCCCGACGGCGATGATCGCCGTGCCGCGGGTGTTCGAGCGCGTCTATCAGCGCATCCTCGATCAGCTCGACAAGCGGCCCAAGCCGGTACGCTGGCTGTTCAATGCCGCGGTGGCCGCCGGTTGGCGCGCCTTCGAGCACGAGCAGGGCCGCGCCGGCTGGCACCCCTGGCTGCTCGTCTGGCCGCTGCTGCGACGCAAGGTCGCGCTCCCGGTCCAGCAGCGACTCGGCGGTCGGCTGCGCGCCACCGTCAGCGGCGGGGCACCGCTGTCGACCGAGGTCGCGCGCACCTTCATCGGTCTCGGCGTGCCGCTGCTGCAGGGCTACGGCCTCACCGAGACCAGCCCGGTGATCAGCTTCAACACCCTGCAGTCGAACATTCCGGCGAGCGTCGGCGTGCCGCTGCGCGGGCTGCAGGTGCGCATCGGCCCGGAGAACGAGCTGCTGGTGCGCGGCGACAACACCATGCTCGGCTACTGGAACAACCACGCCGCCACCGCCAAGATGCTCGCCCAGGACGGCTGGCTGCACACCGGCGACCAGGCGCGCATCGAGGACAACCACATCCATATCACCGGGCGCATCAAGGACATCCTGGTGCTCTCCAACGGCGAGAAGGTGCCGCCCGGCGACATGGAACTGGCCATCGCGCTCGACCCGCTGTTCGATCAGGTGGTGGTACTCGGCGAGGGGCAGTCCTATCTCAGCGCGCTGCTGGTGCTCAACCCCGATCTCTGGCCGGGGCTCGCGCTCGAACTCGGACTCGATCCCGAGGACCCGACGAGCCTCGCCAACGCCAAGCTGCACAAGGAGGCGGTCAAGCGTATCCGCACGGCGCTGCGCGACTTCCCGGGCTACGCCAAGATCCGGCGCGTCACCCTGACCCTGGAGCCCTGGACCATCGAGAACGGGTTGCTCACACCGACCCTCAAGGTCAAGCGCAACAAGGTGATCGAGCGCTACCAGGACGCCATCGAGCACATGTACAAGGACTCGGAGCTTGCCTGAGCGGGGCTGAACGCATACAATCGGGACGAATGCGGGTGTAGTTCAATGGTAGAACCTCAGCTTCCCAAGCTGATGACGTGGGTTCGATTCCCATCACCCGCTCCACTCCCCAGTCCTCTATGCGTCCACTCTATCAAGCAGGCGACCGCATCGAGGCACAGCTCCTCCACGATCTGCTCGATCGCCATCTGATCCGTACCGTCATCCTCGGCGACGCCCTTGCCGGTGCCGCGGGCGAGCTGCCGCTCGACATCCATCCGATCCTCTGGCTCATCGACGACGACGATCGTGAGCGTGCCGAGGCCGTACTCGCGCGTTTCCTGCGCGAGGGACTCGGCGGCCACCCGACCCCGGCCTGGACCTGCCCGCACTGCGGCGAGCAGGTCGAGGCCGGATTCGCCCTGTGTTGGAACTGCGCGACCCCCTACCCCGAATGAGTACACCCGACCTCTTCGCCAGCGAGCCGCCCGCCCCCTGGTCACCCGCCGATTTCGCCGCCGCCGTGCTCGACTGGTTCGACCGGCACGGACGCAAGGACCTGCCCTGGCAGCACGAGCCGACCCGCTACCGGGTGTGGGTCTCGGAGATCATGCTGCAGCAGACCCAGGTGGCGGTGGTGATCCCCTACTTCGCGCGCTTCATGACGCGCTTTCCGGACCTGTCGAGCCTGGCCGCAGCCCCGCTCGACGAGGTGCTGTCGCTGTGGTCCGGGCTCGGCTACTACGCCCGCGCGCGCAACCTGCACCGCGCCGCGCGCACCGTCGTCGAGAGCCACGGCGGGCGCTTCCCCGACACCCTGGCGGCGGTCGAGGCGCTCCCCGGCATCGGTCGCTCCACCGCCGGCGCCATCCTCTCGCTCGCCGACAGCCAGCCCCATCCGATCCTCGACGGCAACGTCAAGCGGGTGCTGGCGCGCTGCTTCGCCGTCGACGGCTGGTCGGGACAGAGCGCGGTGCTCAAGCGGCTGTGGCAACTCAGCGAGCGCTGCACCCCGCACCAGCGCACCGGCGCCTACAACCAGGCGATGATGGACCTCGGCGCCACCCGCTGTACCCGTGCCACCCCGGACTGCGCGCGCTGCCCACTCGCCGCGCGCTGTCAGGCCCTGCACCAGGGGCGCCAGCGCGAGCTGCCGGCCCCGCGCCCGCGGCGCACGCTGCCCGAACGCCGCACCCGGATGCTGGTGGTCCGCGACGACACCGGCGCCGTCCTGCTCGAGCGCCGTCCCGCGAGCGGTATCTGGGGCGGGCTCTGGAGCCTGCCCGAGACCGACCCCGGGCACGACCCGGCAGATTGGTGCCTGGCGCGCTTCAACAGCACCCCCGACACGGTTGAAACCCTGCGTGGACGCCGTCACACCTTTACTCACTTCGTGCTGGAGATCGAGGTCGTGCAGCTCCGGCTGTCGGCCCCGGCCACGACCGTGAACGAGGCCGATCGCCGCTGGGTCGGTCCCGAGGAGCGCGCCACGCTCGGCCTGCCGGCGCCGGTGGCGAGCATCCTCGACCAAGACTGAACGACGCGCCCTCCGGCACCCGCAGCAACAGGAGCCAAGCATGAGCCGTACCGTGCACTGCGTGAGACTCGGCCAGGAGGCCGAGGGACTCGATCGCCAACCCTACCCGGGCCCGCTCGGCGCACGCATCTTCGAACAGGTCTCGAAACAGGCCTGGCAGGAGTGGCTGCGTCACCAGACCATGCTGATCAACGAGAACCGACTGAGCCCGATGGACCCCAAGGCCCGCCGCTTCCTCGAGACCCAGATGGAACACTTCTTCTTCGGCGACGGCGCCGAACTGCCCGAGGGGTACGTGCCGCCAGGCAGTTGAGCGACCAGCGACCAGCGACCAGCGACCAGCGACCAGCGACCAGCGACCAGCGACCAGCGACCAGCGACCAGGAGATTGAACCGCAAAGCCGCGAAGGACGCGAAGTGATTCAAGCTGCCAGCCACCAGCGGCCAGCCGCCAGTGGAGGGACGCCCTCGACGATAGCGCCACGCTCCATTCACTGTCGGCACACTGGGTGGCGTGCCAACACTCGAAGGCAGACAGCCACTGGCAGCTGGAGGCTGATCGCCGGAAGCTCTTTCCTTCTTCGCGTCCTTCGCGGCTTTGCGGTTCAATCCGCTGGCGGCTGGCGGCTGGCGGCTGGCGGCTGAGAGCTTGAAAAAGACTTGACGGACCAAAATTCCGTTGGTTTAATACTGCGCTCAAGCCAAGCAGCATGCTTGCACACGAACTACCTGCCCAGGTAGCTCAGTTGGTAGAGCAGGGGATTGAAAATCCCCGTGTCGGCAGTTCGATTCTGTCCCTGGGCACCATCTTCGAAAGGCCCCGTCGATGTCCGTCGACGGGGCCTTTTTCGTTCTCCCCACCATGAAAAAGGCCCGCACTTGGCGGGCCTCGGTGAGGGCTGCGCGCATCCAGCGCGCCCGGGCTCATCATATCTCCAACTGCAAGCGCAGCTTCTTCATCGCGTTCTTCTCGATCTGGCGGATGCGCTCGGCCGAGACGCCGAACTGTTCGGCCAGCTCGTGCAGGGTCTGCTTGCGCTCGGAGAGCCAGCGCTCGCGCAGGATGGTCTTGCTGCGCTCATCGAGTCCCTGGAGTGCGGCATAGAGACGCTCGCGTTGATTGCGCTCGGAGTCCTCGCGTTCGAGCAACCGGCCCGGCTCCATGCTGTTGTCGGGCAGATAGGTCGAGGGCGCCGAGGGGGCGTCGTCGTCATCGTCGTCGAGACCGTCGAACGACAGGTCCTGGTTGGCCAGACGCGACTCCATCTGCAACACCGTCTCCGGCTTGACCCCGAGATCGGCGGCCACGTCCTCGACCTCCTGACGGGTGAACCAGCCCAGACGCTTCTTGGCACTACGCAGGTTGAAGAACAGCTTGCGCTGAGCCTTGGTGGTGGCGACCTTGACGATGCGCCAGTTGCGCAGGATGTACTCGTGGATCTCGGCGCGGATCCAGTGCACCGCGAAGGAGACCAGACGCACCCCCATGTCGGGCTCGAAGCGACGCACCGCCTTCATCAGGCCCACGGTCCCCTCCTGGATCAGGTCGGGCAACGGCAGACCGTAGCCGAGATAGCCGCGAGCGATGCGGATCACGAAGCGCAGGTGCGAGGTCACCAACCGCTTGGCGGCATGGGCATCCCCATGATCGCGCAGCCGCACGGCCAGGGAGCGCTCTTCCTCTGCGGTCAGGACTGGGATCTGGTACGCGGCGCTGATGTAGGCATCGATGGTGCCAGTAGGCACGAGAGTGAGATCCTTCGCCATAGTCCAATACCTGAGTTGTAAGCTTGGATAATTATCCTAGCAGTACGCTAAGGAATATGCCAGCACTTTTGCCGCGGATTTGGAGACAGGAGCACGACAAAAGTTCAATCAGACTCTAGGCAAGCATCGGCATAGGGACAAGATCCGAGCGGTTAATTAGGGATCGTATCTTTCGATAACAACCATAGGCGAAGCTGATAACTGATTTTTTATTTTTTAAAAACAGTCACTTGAACAAATCAACCAAGGGCAACCCAAGTCGCTCCATCGCGAGATGACAGGGTGCCGAGGAGATTCTCAAAGGTTGGACAAAACCTGAACAGTGGTTCTTCGTCGCTAGGCTGCAAACAGCCTCGGGCGAGCCCTGGGCATTGCGCCGCGAGGACGATACTGAAAAGATAGTCGGTCACATCCAGACCGGAGAAAGGATGCGGATGCCAGACAACGAGAGGCCCCCAACCCATGGCATCGGCGTGGCTGCTTGCTGAAGACATGGACCGATCCGCGCCACCCTGCCCGGTGGTCGCTGGCCACCGCCCGAAGATCGCCGTCCACGCCCACACTCAGCCACCAGACGGCTCGCACCCGGTGGTGATGGCCTGCTCGGCGACGCGTCGACAACGGCCAGCGCCGTCAGGCTCGCCGCAAGCGGATACAGCGACCCGCTCCGGACGCCCAGGCGATCGTCGGTCCGGACGCTGAAGACCTCCTCCGAGCGACCGTCCAGCGGAGACTTGCGATGCGGATTCGACAGCAATGGCTCATCGGCCTGATCCTCGCCACCATCCTCGCCCCGGGGAGCGCCGACACCCTCGACGAGGTCCGCGCACGCGGCGAGCTAAGCTGCGGGGTCAATCAGGATGTACCAGGGCTGTCGTACCGCGACGCCGACGGCCACTGGCACGGACTCGACGTCGACTTCTGTCGCGCGGTGGCCGCCGCCACGCTCGGCGATGCCCGGCGCGTGCGCTTCGTCGCCACCTCGCCGAACGACCGTCTCGCACGCCTGCGCGACGGCGAGTTCGACCTGTTGGCGCGCAACACCACCTGGACCCTGACGCGCGATACCGAGCCCGGCATCACCTTCGTCGGCATCCTTTATCACGACGGTCAGGGCTTCATGGTCCATGACGACAGCCCCGTCCACAGCGCCCTCGAACTCGACGATCAGTCGATCTGCGTGATTGCCGGGGGCACGGGGCCGGGCAATATCAAGGGCTATCTCGCGCGCCACCGGATGCGCGCGCGGCTCGTCATCAGCGCCGATAGCCGCAGCGCCACCCAGGCCTATCAGGATCACCAGTGCGAGGTCTTGAGCACCGACCAGTCGCAGCTGTTCGCGATACGCTCGATGCTGCCACAGGGCAACAGCGGGCATCGCATTCTCCCCGAGGTGATCTCCAAGGAGCCGCTCTCGCCGGCGGTACGCGACGACGATCGACGCTGGTTCGACATCGTGCGCTGGACGCTGTTCGTGCTGATCGATGCCGAGGAGCAAGGCATCGACAGCCACAGCCTCATCACGCCCACGACGGAGCTGCCCCCGACCATGCCGTCACCGGAAGACGATGCCCGGCTCGGCGCCCGACTCGGTCTGACACCGGGCTGGCGCCAGCGCATCATCGTCCAGGTCGGCAACTATGCCGAGCTGTTCGAGCGTAACCTTGGCGCTCACTCGCCGCTCGGGATCAGGCGCGGCCTCAACGCGCTCTGGCGCGACGGCGGCATCCTCTACGCGCCGCCGAGCCGCTGACGAGGCCATCATCCCCCGGACCATCCAACAGCGAGAGCACCCATGCCCCTGATCAAGCCCTTCACCGGCCTGCGTCCGGCACCCGATCGTGCCGAGGCCGTCATCGCCCCGCCCTATGACGTCATCAACGTCGCAGAGGCACGCGAGCTGGTACGCGAGCGCCCCTGGAGCTTCCTGCACATCTCGCGTGCCGAGGTCGACCTGCCGGAGGGCACCGATCCCCATGACCCGAGCGTCTATGCCCAGGCTCGCGCCAACCTCGAGCACATGCTCGCGGCCGGGGTGCTGCGACGCGACCCGAGCCCGAGCTACTACGTCTACCGGCTGACCATGGACGGACACCGCCAGACCGGACTGGTCGCCGCCGCCTCGGTGGCGGCCTATGACGACGGTCGGATCAAGCGCCACGAGTTCACCCGCCCGGCCAAGGAGGACGACCGGGTGCGCCAGATCGAGGCGCTCGACGCCCAGACCGGTCCGGTGTTCCTCGCCTACCGCGCCCAGGCCGCGGTCGACGGCCTGCTCGCCGCGACCACCGAGCAGCCACCCGAGGTCGACGTCACCGCCGCCGACGGCGTGCGCCACGAGCTGTGGCGGCTCGGCGAACCAGCGCAGGTGGCCGCAATCGACGCCGCCTTCGCCGCGATCGACGTGCTCTACGTCGCCGACGGCCATCACCGCTCGGCGGCCGCCTCGCGGGTGGCCGCAGCCCGCCGCGAGGCCGGCACCGCGCCGGGCGGCGCGCACGAGTCCTTCCTCGCGGTGATCTTCCCCCACGATCAGCTGCGCATCCTCGACTACAACCGGGTGGTGCGCGATCTCAACGGCCACAGCCCGGAGACGCTGCTCGCGGCCATCGCCGAGCGCTTCGCCGTCGACCCGGCGGACACCCCGATCGCGCCCGCACGCCCCGGCGAGTTCGGGCTCTATCTCGCCGGACACTGGTATCGGCTGAGACTCGACCCCGGGCTGATCCCTGCCGACGACCCGGTCGCCAGCCTCGATGTCAGCCTGCTCCAGCAACACCTGATCGAGCCACTGCTCGGCATCGACGACCCGCGCCGCGATCCGCGCATCGACTTCGTCGGCGGCATCCGCGGACTCGACGGGCTGCAGCAACGCGTCGACAGCGGCGAGATGGCGCTCGCGCTCGCCCTTCACCCCACTCCCATGGCATCGCTGCTCGCCGTCGCCGACGCCGGCGCGGTGATGCCGCCCAAGTCCACATGGTTCGAACCCAAGCTCGCCGACGGACTGGTGAGCCACGTCCTGGACTGACACTGCAAGACGACGGAAGACGACAACCGAAGACGATGGTCAGACCCACCTACAACCTGCCCGCCGACCGCGGCGACGACGAACACGCGATCCGCCACTGGCTCGAGAGCCTCGAGGGGCGCTATCAGCCCGCCGGCCTCGAGGCCGTCGCCGGCGCCTGCGCGATGCTCACCCGCATCCACGGCGATCAGCGCATCGAGACCGGCGAGACCCGGGTGCGTCACCTGCTCTCCACCGCCGACATCCTGGTCGGCCTGGAGATGGACGACGAGACCCTGGTGGCGGCGCTGCTCAACGGCAGCCTGGAGGCGCAGGCCACCAGCCTCGCCGACATCGAGCAACGCTTCGGCGCCAATGTCGCGCGCATGGTCGACGACCTGTCGCGGATCGGGCAGCTGGCCAATGTCGATGCCATCATCGCCGCCAAGGACCAGTCGCAGCACGAGGAGAACCTGCGCCGCCTGCTGCTCGGCATCGCCGAGGACGTGCGCGTGGTGCTGGTGGTGCTCGCCGAGCGGGTGCATCTGATGCGCGCGATCAAGGACCTCGAGATCCGCCGTCGCACCCGCATTGCGCGCGACACCGAGCGCGTCTATGCACCGCTGGCCAACCGCCTCGGGGTGTGGCAGCTCAAGTGGGAGCTCGAGGACCTCAGCCTGCGCTATCTCCAGCCCGAGGAGTACAAGCGCATCGCCCGGCTGCTGGCCGAGCGGCGCGAGGAGCGCGAGCACTACATCGCCTCGGTGATGGAGGTCCTCAGCGAGAAGTTCGCCAACAGTGGCATCAGCGCCGAGATCACCGGCCGGCCCAAGCACATCTACAGCATCTGGAAGAAGATGCGCCGCAAGGGCGTCGACATCGAGGAGATCTTCGACCTGCGCGCGGTGCGCATCATGGTCGAGACCGTCGCCGACTGCTATGCCGCGCTCGGTATCGTCCACGGGCTCTGGCGCCACATCCCCAAGGAGTTCGACGACTACATCGCCACCCCCAAGGGCAACATGTATCAGTCGTTGCACACCGCGGTGATCGGCCCCGGCGACAAGTCGCTGGAGGTGCAGATCCGCACCTATGAGATGCATCGCCACGCCGAGTTCGGCGTCGCCGCGCACTGGGCCTACAAGGAGGCCAAGGGCCACGACGCGGCCTTCCAGCGTCGCCTGGTATGGATGCGCAACTGGCTCGAACTCAAGGGCGAGCTGGAGGACCCCGGCGAGGTGCTCGAACACTTCCGCCAGGAGTTCGAGCCGGTGCACATCTATGTGCTCACCCCGCACGCCAAGGTCATCGAGCTGCCCAAGGGAGCGACCCCGCTCGACTTCGCCTACGCCATCCACTCCGAGGTCGGCAACCGTTGCCGGGGGGCGCGCGTCAACGGTCGCATCGTGCCGCTGCACCAGCGGCTCGAGAGCGGCGACACCGTCGAGATCCTCACCCAGAAGAACGCCACCCCCAGCCGCGACTGGCTCAGCCCCCACCACGGCTACCTGACCACGGCGCGCGCGCGCAACCGGGTGCGCCAGTGGTTTAAGCAACAGGACCTGGAGCAGCACGCCCACGAGGGCCGGGGCCTGCTCGAGCGCGAGATCGCCCGTCTGGGGATCGTCGAGAAGCCCCAGCTCGAGGCGCTCGCCGAGCGCTTCAACTTCAAGCGCGGCGAGGATCTGCTGGCCGCCATCGGGCGCGGCGACGTGCCGGTCGGCCAGGTCGCGCGCCAGGTCGGCGAGCCACGCGCCGAGCACAGCAAGGAGTCCGAACACAAGCCGCGTCATCACCCCCAGCGCCAGCGCAGCGAGCCGAGCAGCGCGGTGGTGGTCGAGGGCGTCGATGACCTGATGACGCAGATGGCGCAGTGCTGCAAACCGGTCCCGCACGACCCGATCATCGGTTTCGTCACCCGCGGTCGCGGCGTCACCATCCACCGGCGCGACTGCAGCAACGTCCGCCATCTGCCCCCGGACGAGGCCGAACGGCTGATCTCGGTGCGCTGGGCCGATGCCCCGGTCGAGGCCAGCTACCCGGTCGACCTGCTGGTGATCGCCGCCGATCGCAAGGGGCTGTTGCGCGACGTCTCCTCGGTGTTCGTCGACGACGACCTCGACGTGCTCGGTGTCGAGACCCACTCCGAGCGCACCACCGACACCGCCTCGATGCGCTTCACCATCGAGGTCCGCGACCAGGAGCAGCTCGGCCGGGTGCTGGTCAGGCTGCGCCAGCTCCCCGATGTGCTCGAGGTGCGTCGTGCCGACTGAACCGGTGCGGCTGCACGCGCTGCTCGCCGGTTTCGCCCTCGCCGGCGATCCCGACCGCGCCGCGATCACCCCGCTCGGCGGCGGTCTGATCAACGACAGCTTCGCGGTGCGGCTCGATGAGCGGCGTTACGTGCTGCAACGGATCAATGCCCGGGTCTTTCCCGACCCGGCGCGGGTGATCGCCAACCAGGCCGCGCTCGCCGCGGTCTGGGACGCCCCCGGGCTCGACATCCCGGCCCCCCTGCCAACTCGTGACGGCGGCTTCGCCCTCCACGACGACAGCGGCGCGTGCTGGCGACTGACCCGCTTCATCGCCCCCAGCCGCAGTCTTGCCCGACTCGATCATCCCGCCCAGGCCAGGGCGGTGGGCGAGGCGCTCGGGCGCTTCCATCGCACCCTCGCCCGGCACGCCCCACTGCCGCTGCAGACCGCCCTGCCCGGCTTCCACGACACCCCGGCCTACCTCGCCGGGTTACGACGACTCGACACCCCGACGGCGCGACACGATCCGACGCTCGCCGAGTCGCTCGACTTCGTCGCGCAGCGCGCCCCGCTCGCCGCGACGCTCGCCACCGCCCGCGCCGAGGGGCGGATCGGCGAGCACGTCGTCCACGGCGACCCCAAGCTCGACAACCTGCTGTTCTCGACCGATGCGACCCGGGTGGTGGCGCTGATCGACCTCGATACCGTCCAGCCCGGGCTGATCCACCACGACCTCGGCGACTGTCTGCGCTCGTGCTGCAACCGCGCCGGTGAGGGCGGCGCGAGCGCCCGCTTCGACCTCGCCCTCGCCGCCGCCATCCTCGGCGGCTATGCCGCCGCGACCGACGGACTGCTCGATGCCGAGGAGCGCGCACTGATCCCGCAGGCGCTACGGCTGGTCCCCTTCGAGCTGGGGATACGCTTCCTCACCGACCACCTCCAGGGCGACCGCTACTTCCGCGTGCGCCGTCATGGCGACAACCTGCGCAAGGCGCGCGTCCAGTTCGCCCTGGTCGCCGACCTCGAGCGCCAGACCGACGAGATCGAGACGCTGGTCGAACGCTGCTTCGCCGAGGCGACCAGCGTCGCTTGAATCGCCCTCGCGACCGGCTAACCTGAGAGCATCCACCCAAGCCCTCCAGTCATGCGCGAGACGCACCGCCCGCCGTCATCCGGAGGACACGACGAACGCGCGGTGCGCTCCCTCGCCAGGCGATCATCATGCCTCGTCGCCCAGGCCACAGCAGCGAACCAGACAGCACCAACCACGGCCCTGCCGCCACGGACAGCAGCAACAGTCTCGAGGCGCAGTGCATGCAGCCGGCCGGCGCCTGGCTGAGGCTCTCGGTCGACGCCGACGGACGCTGGACGCTCTGCCGGCTCTCGCCACCGGACACCAGCGCCCCGAGCCGGGATGGCGACGCGCGCTGGATCGAGGCGGTCATCACCGAGGATCGCGCCGCCCTGCTGCAGCGGCTCGACGGAGCGGGCGGTGGGCGCCAGCCCTGGCAGCAGGATTGTCGTATCCGCGACAGCGCCGGCGCGCTGCGCTGGATCCGGCTCAACGCCCACCCCGGCGCCAACGGCGAGGACTGGGATCTCATCATCACCGAGATCACCGACCTCAAGACCCGCGAGCAACGCCTCCGGTTGAGCGAGACCCGTTATCGCGCCATCGTCGGATTACAGAGCGACCTGGTCTGTCGCTTCCTCCCGGACAACACCATCACCTTCGCCAACGAGGCCTACTGCACCTTCTTCGGATACAGCCGTGCCGAGTTGATCGGCAGAAGCTTCATGACCCTGGTGCCGCAGGAGGAACACGCCCTCGTCGACTCGATGATGAGCCGCTGCAACGCCGACAATCCGGCGATGATCAGCGAGCACTGGGTGGTGCGCGCCGACGGCGAGCGGCGCTGGGTGCAGTGGGTCGACCAGGCCATCTTCGACGCCGGCGGACAGCTGATCGAGATCCAGTCGGTCGGGCGCGACACCACCGAACAGCGCCGCCTCGAGCAGCGCGAGCGGCTGCGCAACCGGGTGCTCGAGCAACTCGTCGCCGGCGCCCCGCTCAGGGCGGTGCTCGAGGTCATCGTCGAGGGCTTCGAACAGGAGAGTTCCGGGCGCTGCAGCATCCTCGAACTCGACCGTGACAGCAAACGTCTCTATACCGCCGCGGCACCGAGCCTGCCACCCGATTACAACCGGGCGATCGACGGGCTCGCGATCGGCCCAGGCATCGGCTCCTGCGGCAGCGCCGCGGCGACCGGCGAGCGGGTAGTGGTCGAGGACATCGCCACCCACCCCTACTGGCGGCCATTTCGTGCGCTGGCGCGACAGGCGGGGGTCGCCGCCTGCTGGTCGGAGCCGATCCGCGCCTCGGACGGACATATCCTCGGCACCTTCGCCATCTATCACGACCACCCTCAGGGGCCCGACAGAGAGGATCTGGAACGCATCGAGCTGGCCACCAATCTCGCCAGCATCGCCATCGAGCGCACCCGCGCCAGCGAGGCGCTACGCATCAGCGAGGAGCGTCTGTCACTGGTGCTGCGCGGTACCGAGGACGGCTGGTGGGACTGGGATCTGAGCAGCGACCGGGTGTCCTACTCGACGCGTTGGTGGGAGATGCTCGGCTATGACGAGGGGGCGCTGGAGACCAACCGCTATCTGTGGCAGCTGCTGATCCACCCCGAGGACCAGGCACGGGTCCAGCAGGTCTTCGATCAGGCCTTCAACGGCACCACCAACGCCTACTCGGTCGAGTTCCGGCTGCTGCACCGCGACGGTCACTATGTCCCCGTGCTCTCGCGCGGTTTCATCCAGCGCGATGCCGACGAACACCCGATCCGGGTCGCCGGCGCCAATACCGACCTGACCGAGCGCAAGCGTCTCGAGCAACGACTGCGCGAACTCGCCGAGACCGACGACCTCACCGGCCTGCCCAACCGTCGGCGTTTCTTCGCCGAACTGCAGCGCGAACTCGATCGTATCCGCCGTCACGAAACCCCGGCGGCGGTCCTGATGCTCGATCTCGATCACTTCAAGCGGATCAATGACCACCACGGACACGGCGGCGGCGATGCGGTGCTGCGCGCCTTCACCGAGGTGCTGCGCGCCGAGCTGCGCAGCACCGACTGCGCGGGGCGGCTCGGCGGCGAGGAATTCGCCGTGCTGGTGCCGGGCAGTGATCTCACCGCGGCCTGTCATTTCGCCGAGCGGCTCAGACGTCACGTCGCCGCACTGCGGGTGGAGCACAAGGAGGCGCTCATCACCGTGCGGGTGAGCATCGGCTGCACCCAGATCCGCCACGACGACGACGGCCCCGACGGTATCCTCGCGCGCGCCGACGAGGCGCTCTACCGCGCCAAGCGCAACGGGCGCGATCGCGTCGAGCGCGCCTGAGTCAGAGCCGCCGATAGCTGGTGATATAGGGGTTCTCGCGCCCCTGGATGCGCGCGATCCGGCGCGAGCGCTCGCGCTCCCAGGCATCCGGCGGGTCGGCGTTGTTCCAGGCGGTATAGAGCTGCTCGTCCTGACGACTCAGCCGCAACCCGTAGGTATCGCGCATGTAGAACATGGTACGCGCGATATCGCCGCGCACCCGCGTCGGCGGCTCCACCCGGCGGTGCTCGGCGTCGATGCGGATCTCGCAGGCGCCGTAACGCTCCCCGCCACTGACCATCCCCCAGTTGAAGTCCGAACGCTCGCCGTTGATCTGCCCCACCGCCGGGTAGAGGTTGTAGAGATCATTGTGCGCGGCCTCGAACACCGGATCGATGCGCTCGCAGCAGGCCCGCCCGGAGAGCTGGCGGCCACTGCTGGTACGACACTCGGCGAAGCGCTCGGGCTCGCGCCAGCACTGGCGGAAGTTGCCGAACTGCGCCGCCGGGAAGACGTGCTCGGCCTCGACCCGACGTGCCCGGCGACTGCTGGCCAGGGCATCGAGCCCGCAACTGCCGAGCTCGACCTGGGCCTCGGTGTCATAGCGACAGCCGCAGTAGAAGGTCTCGCGATGATCGGCATAGATGTCCTCATAGAGCCAGCGCTTGGCGGTCGAGAAGCTGCCGGCGACCCGCGGCAGGCTGTCGAGCGCCGGCGGCGCGGGCACCGCCGCCGACTCCGGCCACCAGGCCGGCGGCTCTACCGGTAGACGGTCGACGAGAGCGAGCAGCTGATCGGCGGTCGAGCCGGCGACCACCGCCACCAGCCCACCGGCCCAGCTGCCGGCGTCAGCGACCAGGCCGACGGCGAGCTCGCGGATGTCGACGGTGATCGCCACCGCCTCGCGGGCATGTTCGGGCAACCGCTCGACCCAGGACTGGGGCAGCAGCGAGACGGCGAACACCAGAGCCGTGGCGAGCAACAGCGTCCGCGCCCGGCCACTGAGGCGTCTGAACCGGGCGAGGATCGAGGACCAAGGCGTGGATGAGCGGGTACGGGAGCGGGACCTGGATACGCGACGACGGGACATGGTACAGCACGACAAGAATGGGTACGGAACTGTAACAGATCCGTGCAACCCAAGGGCAAGAGCACCCCGGGCGTTGCCATTCGCGCCCGGCGTCGCCATCTGAGGCCAACCAACACAAACGGGGGTCGCCCCCCACTGCGCTCAAGGAGATCAACGATGGAAGGCAGCTCGCTCGCCGCGCTCGAACTGACACTGTTCCTCGGTCTGGTCGGCTGGCTGGTCTATACCCAGTACCGCAGCCGCAACCGCGACGACCGCAACGACGACGACAAACAGGGCTGAGTGTCGCCGCGCGGACCCGCCCCGGGTCGCGCGCACCGCGACTGAGCCTGATCAACCCCGCAACCGGCCCATCGCGTTATCTTCTGGACTCGGATGCCAACCACGGGCCGCACGATGACCGCCTCCATCGGAAACCGCCATTTCGTGCTGCGCCGGCTGCACTCGCTGCTGGGGCTGCTCCCGGTGGGCGCCTTCCTGATCTTCCATCTGTGGGAGAACTCGCAGTCGCGCTTCGGCGCCGAGCACTACAACCGCGAGGTGGTCGAGGCGCTCCAGGGGTTGAACTATCTGGTGCCGATCGAACTCCTGGTGATCGCGCTGCCGCTGCTGCTGCACGCGGTGATCGGGCTGGCGATCACCCGCGAGATGCGCGCCGAGCCCATCCGCTACCGCTATGCGCGCAACTGGGCCTATTGGCTGCAGCGTCTCTCCGGGGTGGTGATCCTCCTCTTCCTCCTCCTCCATGTCGGCATGACCCGCATCCAGGGGCTGTGGACGCCGGCGATCCGCGACGATCTCTATGGCCATATGCAGACCCTGCTCTCCAACCCCGGGTTCTTCGTCCTCTATCTCGTCGGGCTGCTCGCCTCGGTGTTCCACCTCGCCAACGGCCTGTCGACCATGGCCATCGTCTGGGGACTGACCACCTCGGCGGCGGCGCAACGGCGCTTCGCCTGGGCCTGCGCCGGGTTCGGGGTGCTGCTCGCCGCGCTCGGGGTGCACGGCATGCTGGGGTTCCTGTCATGAGCGCACCGGGGGCGATCGTCGTCGGCGGCGGGCTCGGCGGGCTGTGGGCGAGCCTGCGTCTGGCCGAGGCCGGGTTCCCGGTACGGCTGTTCTCGCTGTTCGAGGTCAAGCGCAGCCACTCGGTGTGCGCCCAGGGCGGGATCAACGCGGTGCTCGACACCAAGGGCGAGCGCGACTCGATCGAGCAGCACATCCTCGACACCATCAAGGGCGGCGAGTACCTCGCCAATCAGCCGCCGATCAAGAGTCTGTGCGAGCAGGCCCCGGGGCTGATCGGCACCTTCGCGCGCATGGGCGTGACCTTTTCGCGCACCCCCGAGGGCGGGCTCGACCTGCGTCTGTTCGGCGGCGTCAAGCATCGGCGTACCTGCTTCGCCGGCGCCAGTACCGGCCAGCAACTGCTCTACGGCGTCGACCAGCAGGTGCGCCGGCTCGAGAGTCTGGGACGGGTGGAGAAGTTCGAGTGGTGGGAGTTCCTGTCACTGCTCATCGACGCCGACGGGCGCTGTCGCGGCATCCTCGCGATGGACCTGCGCAGCCTCGAGGTGCGCGCCTTCCCCGCCGAGACCGTGGTGCTCGCCAGCGGCGGCTTCGGCCAGCTCTACGCGCCCAAGACCACCACCTCGACCAACTCCACCGGCGCCGCCGCCAGCCGCGTCTATCAGCAGGGCGCCTGGTTCGCCAACGGCGAGTTCTTCCAGTTCCACCCGACGGCGATGCTCGGGCACGACAAGACCCGGCTGATGAGCGAGGCGGCCCGCGGCGAGGGCGGTCGGGTGTGGGTGCCGCGTACCCCGGGCGACCGCCGTGACCCGACCCGCATCCCCGAGCGCGAACGCTTCTACTTCCTCGAGGAGTTCTTCCCCGCCTACGGCAACACCGTGGCGCGCGACGAGGCCTCACGCGCGATCTGGCGCGTCACCCGCGAACTCGGGCTGGGCATCGGCGGCGGCGACCGGGTCTATCTCGACCTCACCCATCTCGATCGGCGCTTCGTCGCCACCCGCCTCGGCGCCATCCTCGAGATCTATCGCAAGTTCGCCGGCAGCGACCCGCTCGACACCCCGATGGAGATCTTCCCCGCCGCCCACTACGGTATGGGCGGGCTGTGGGTCGACTTCGAGCGCGATGCCGACGGCGGCATGCGCCCGGGCAGCGCACGCAACCATGCCACCAGTATCCCCGGGCTCTATGCCTGCGGCGAGTGCGACTACGCCTATCACGGCGCCAACCGGCTCGGCGCCAACTCGCTGCTCTCGGCGAGCTTCTCCGGGCGGGTCGCGGGCGAGGCGGCGGCCAACTATCTGCGAGGGCTCGACCCGGCGCGACCGGCGCTGGCCGAGACGGTGATCGAAGCCGAGCGGCGCCGCCAGGAGACGATCAACCAGCGCCTGCTGGGCGCCGACGGCGAGGAAAACCCCTACACCCTGCACCAGGCGCTGGGGGCGTTGATGACCGAACGGGTCGGGGTGGTGCGCGACAACGCCGGGCTGGAGCAGGCCCTCGACGAACTCGACCGGCTCGAGGCGCGACTGGCGCGGATCGGTCTCGGCGAGGCCAACCGCTGGGCCAACCAGACCCTGATCTTCACCCGCCAGCTCGCCGACATGATCGTGCTCGCCAAGGCGGTGACGGCCAGCGCCCTGGCCCGCGACGAGTGTCGCGGCGCCCATCACAAACCGGATTTCGAACTCCCCATCCCCGAGGGCAGCTTCCCGGGCGACCCCGAGTTCGAGGACTATCGCGCCCGCTGGCGCGAGAACAACACGCGCTGGCTCAAGACGACCCTGGCCGAGTACGCCGCGCCGCGCCCGCGCATCCACTACCAGGCGGTCGACCTCAGCGTCTGCCCGCCGAGCGAGCCGCGCGACTACCGCTGAGAGTGAGAGTCCCCGTCATGCGCGAAACACCCTCCACCATCGAGCTGCGTATCCGTCGTCAGGACGGCCCCGACACGCCGCCCTATTGGGAGACCTTCGTGCTGCCTCATGCGCCCGATCACAACGTGGTCTCGGTGCTGATGGCACTGCGCGAGCACCCGCTCACCCACGACGGGCGGCGGGTCGATCCGGTGTGCTGGGATCACAACTGCATGGAGGAGGTGTGCGGCTCCTGCGCGATGCTGATCAACGGGGTTCCGCGTCCGGCCTGCTCGGCGCTGATCGACCAGCTCGAACAGCCGATCGTGCTCGAACCGTTGCCCAAGTTCCCGGTGGTACGCGACCTGCTCGTCGATCGCAGCGCCATCGACGCCGGGCTACGCAAGGTCCACGCCTGGATCGAGATCGACGGCGCCTGGGACACCCACGAACCGCCGCCGCGCATCGCCCCGCAACAATGGGCCGCCGACTATCTCTACAGCCGCTGCATGAGTTGCGGCTGCTGCATGGCCGCCTGTCCGCAGTTCGGCGCCGGCGCGGACTTCGTCGGCCCGGCGCCGCTGGCGCAGGTGCGACTGATGAACGCCCATCCCACCGGGCGTCATGACAAGACCGAGCGGCTGCACGCGATCATGGCCGAGGGCGGGCTGAGCGACTGCGGCAACGCCCAGAACTGCGTACGGGTCTGCCCCAAGGCGATCCCGCTGACCACCGCGATCGGCGAACTCGGGCGTCAGACCACGATCCAGGCGCTCAAGGACCTGTTCGGGTCGTCCTGACCCGGTCCGTCATCCGTACCGCGCGCTCACCCCAGCTGGAGATTCCGCGACGGCCTGGGGGCGACCGGGTCGTCACCGCCGCAGAGTTGAAAATAGGCACGGGCGAACTCGCGATCGGCGCCGAGGATGTGCGCCAGCAACCACTCACGCACCGTCTCCTGAATCACCGGGGAGAACACCGTCACCCCCTCGGCACGCCATTCACGCAACAGCGCCGTGTATTCGGCCATCATCAGGGCGTGCTCGCGCTGGTGCTCGGGCAGCTCATCGAAGCCGATCGCCCGCATGAACCGCTCCTCGTGCTGGAAGTGGGCGCGCGCCTGCTCGCCGAGCTCGGCGAGCGCCTCGATCAGGGCATGGGCCTCGCCGCTGCGTGTCGGCGTGGCCTCGGGACAGAACCTCAGGCAGAGGTCGGCGAGGCGCTCGATCAGCGCACGATGCTCCTGATCGATGACGTCGATGTTCAACGACCACTCCTCTCGCCACCTGGGTAGCTTGGACATAAGGGCCTCTCGTCATGATTGCGGACGCACCACCGGCGCCCGAGCGGCACTGTGCGATCGCCATACCCTTGACCCGATGCGCGCCGACGACGGCGCACAGCCCCACGAACTGGACAACGAGACGATTCGAACGGGTCCCTTTGCGAGACTCTTGATTGGCGTGACGGGTCTGGCGTGGCACCCACCTCATGCACCGGGGAAGGGCAGCACGGGACAGCGGGTCGCGTGACCTCTGCCGGTCCCCCCGGCCAGGAGCAGCTTTCCCAGCTCCGCGATCAGACGGTGCTGGGTCTGCGCCATGTCCCTGCAATAATAGATAATTTCATAGCCAACGGGGTCGGTGAGCGAGCATCGGCCGGCCAGCGGCCGCCAGGCGACCCGGATGGGACGACCACCAGTCCCGCCACCCTCGTCGTAGCGGCTCTGGACGTCGACGAAGGCGATCTCGGCACGCTCGATCAGGACGAGATATTGCATGGAGCGGATCGGCAGCAGCACCCGATCCATACCGCTGTGCATGCGGCGCAGCTGCAGGGCGTTGTGCAGCGGCGCGGGCAGGGTCGTCGATTCACGCGCGATCACGGTCCCGGGCCGATAAAAGACGAAACCAGGCCCGGAACTGTCCATGTCTCAATCCTCCTCGAGCTGGTCCGGGTCCCAGCCGGCGGCACGCGCCCGGCTCACCGCGACCTCGTAGATCCGGGCATGACGCTCGCGCAGCTCCGCGGGCAGGTTGGAGACCAGATGCCCATAAGGCGCCCAGGCCGCGCTGACCTTGTCATAGAGGTCATCGATCCCCTGAACCGTCCAGCCCTCGCAGGTCTCCTCCTCGGGGATCAGGCCGAACACCCAGGCGTCGCGGATGATGTTGGCCGTCGGCGTCATCCCGCCCTGGAGTTCATTGTGGATACCGGCATAGCGTTTGACAGACATGGCGTGATCCCTTGCTGGATTGAGAGTCGGTGGTCAGCGACGATTGAACCGCAAAGGGGCGCCAGTCGCCAGCGGCCAGCGGCCAGCGGCCAGCGGCCAGCGGCCAGCGGCCAGGAGATTGAACCGCAAAGACCCGAAGGACGCGAAGAAAGCGACCAGCCTCCAGCAAACAGCCTCCGGTGTCGGCGTACGGTCAACCGCGACGCAACGAGACAACCCTGCCCCCCTCGCTGGAGGCTGGCAGCTGGAAGCCTTTCTTCATCTTCGCGCTCTTGGCGCCTTGCGGCTCAATGAAGATGGAACCGCAAAGAGACAAAGGACGCGAAGAAAGCGACCAACCTCCAGCAAACAGCCTCCGGTGTCGGTGTGCGGTCAACCGCGACGCAACGAGACAACCCTGCCCCCCTCGCTGGAGGCTGGCAGCTGGCGGCTGGCGACTGAAGGCTGGCGACTGAAGGCTGGCGACTGAAGGCTAGGCGCTGGTCGCCAATCCCACGATGGGCACGCTGCGCTTTGCCCATCCTACGTCGATGACGCCTGGTGTTCGCGGCGACGGTGAGGAAAAACGCCCGCTGGCGGCTGGCGGCTGAAGGCTGAAGGCTGGAAGCCTTTCCTCATCTTCTCGCGCTTGACGGCTCAATCGGCTGAGCGCTGTTAGGTGACGAGCTGCCAGCCTTCGCCCCTGATGCCATCGCCATGGAGTCGAGCTAGAATTGAGGGCTTTTCCCGCGCGCCCGTTCACCAGCGGCGCGCCCGTCCGTTCCCGAGGAATCCCCAAGCGTGTCCGCAACTCTCATCGACCTGATCCGCCACGGCGAGCCCGTGGGCGGACGGCGCTACCGTGGCTGTGGCGTCGACGACCCCCTGTCCGAGACCGGCTGGCAGCAGATGCGCCACGCCGTCGGCGACGCCGCGCCCTGGACGCGGGTCCTGAGCTCGCCGCTGCAACGTTGTCAGGCCTTCGCCCGCGAACTCGCCGAGCATCATCGCCTGCCGCTGGAGATCGTCCCCGAGTTTGCCGAGGTCGGCATGGGTGCATGGGAAGGACGCGCCCATCACGAGATCGCCGTCAGCGAGCCCGAGCGTCATCGCGCCTACCGCAACGACCCGGTCGGCTGCCGCCCAGAAGGCGCCGAACCCCTGGAGGCCTTCCTCGACCGGGTCGTCAGCGCCTATCGTGCCCGGCTCGAACGCCACCCCGGCGAGCACCTGCTGATCGTCTGCCATTCGGGGACCACCCGCGCCATCCTCGGCGAGGTACTCGGACTCGGTCCGCACGACTGGTATCGCACCAAGACCGACTACGCCGGGATCACCCGTATCCGCCACGGCGCCAACGGCCCGGTGCTCGAATGCATGAACCGCCCCACCCTGCCCTGAGCCGCCGCGATCCAGCGACCAGCTGGATCACGGATCCGAACCGCAAAGACACAAAGAGCACAAAGGAAGCGATTAGCTTGAATCGGGCAGCCTGCAGTCGGCGCCTGCAACCACCGCGATCGGAGACAAACGACCGTCTCCACAAGAACTGACAAGCCGACTGTTCGTCCCCTTCCTTAGCGATCTTTGTGTCTTGGCGGTTCAAGAACCCTTGAGACCTGACAGCCGCCTCCTAGACCATCTCCTGCGGGTCGACGTCGAGCGACCAGCGCACCCCCTTGACGCGACGCAGGGCACGCAGCGTCGGGGTCCAGTGGGCGAGGAAGTGTTGCAGCGCCGGACGCTGCGCGCACTGGACCAGCAGCTGGGCGCGATGGCGTCCGGCGCGACGCGACAATGGCGCCGGCACCGGACCGAGCAGCTCCACCTCGGACGAGCACAAGGGCTCGGCGTGTGCGCGCGCCGCGGCGAGGAAGGCGAGCGCGGCCTCCTGCTCCGGGGCCTCGGCGCGCAACAGCGCCAGATAGGTGAAGGGCGGCAACTGCGCCGCCTCGCGTTCGGCGAGCGCGGCGCGGGCGAAGCCGCCATAGCCCTCGCGCAGCAGCGACTGCAGCAGCGGGTGCTCGGGGTGGCGGGTCTGCAGCACCACCTCGCCGGCGCGCTCGGCCCGCCCGGCGCGACCGGCGACCTGGACGATCAGCTGGGCGGTGCGCTCCGGGGCACGAAAATCGCTGGCATAGAGGGCGTGGTCGAGATCGATCACCCCGGCCAGGGTCACCCCGGGGAAGTCGTGCCCCTTGGCCAGCATCTGGGTGCCGAGCAGGATCTGCACCTCGCCGCGATGCACCGCGGCGAGCAACCGCGTCAGCTCGCCCTTGCGTCTGGTGCTGTCGCGGTCGATGCGCGCGATCCGCACGCCGGGGAAGAGCTCGGTCAGCCCCTCCTCGAGCCGCTCGGTGCCGCGCCCGAGCATGCGCAGATCCGGCCCCCCGCACTGCGGACAGTCACGCGGTACCGATTCGATCCGACCACAGTGATGACACCACAGCCGCCGCTCGCCCAGATGCAGGGTCATGCGCGCGTCGCAATCCGGGCAGACGCCGACCCAACCACAGCTGTGACAGGTCAGCACCGGGGCATAGCCGCGGCGGTTGAGCAGCAGCAACACCTGACCGCCCGCCGCCAGGGCTGCGTGCATGCGCTCGCGCAGCACCGGCGAGAGCCCGGCGCGCAAGGGCTGGTTGCGGATGTCGAGCAGGTTGATGGTGGGCGGTCGCGCACCGCCGGCGCGGCGCGGCAGCGCCAGACGATGGTAGCGACCGGCGATGACGTTGTGCAGGGTCTCGAGCGCCGGCGTGGCGGTGCCGAGCACCACCGGACAGCCGACGAGCTGGGCGCGGCGCACCGCCAGGTCGCGCGCCGAGTAGCGAAACCCCTCCTGCTGCTTGAGCGAGGGGTCGTGCTCCTCGTCGACCACGATCAGCGCCAGCCGCGGCAGCGGCACGAACACCGCCGAACGGGTACCGAGCACCACCGGCGCCTCGCCGCTGGCCGCCTGGTGCCAGGCGCGCTCGCGCTCGCCGGCGGCGAGCGCCGAGTGCAGCACCGCCAGGGGCCCCGGCAGACGCGTACGGAAGCGTTCGCGCAGCTGCGGCGTGAGTCCGATCTCGGGGACCATCACCAGCGCCTGACCGCCGGCGGCCACCACCTCGGCGATGGCGCGGATATAGACCTCGGTCTTGCCGCTGCCGGTGATGCCGTCGAGCAGGAAGGGGCGGAAACCGCCGAGCGCCTCGCTCACCGCCGCCAGCGCCGCGGCCTGTTCGGGGTTGAGCTCGGGGGCCGCCAGCACCGCAGACGAGTCCGCCGACGCCACCGCACCCGGCTCCAGCCGACAGGACTCGACCAACCCCTTGGCGCGCAGTGCGCGCAGCGCGCTGGTGATGCCGCCGAGTTCCTCCTCCAGGTTGCGCTGCGCGAGGCCCTCGGGTGACTCGAGCAGACGCGCGAGCAGCGCCTGCTGACGCGGCGCCCGTGCCAGCTCGGCGGGTGTCAGGGCCGTACCAGCGGCAGTGAGACGGATACCGGCGACACCACTCGCGAGCAGCGGACCGGACTCACGCAACCGCGCCGGCAGCGCGGTGAACAGGGCATCGCCGAGCGGGTGACGATAATAACGGGCGGCCCAGCGGATCAGCGTCAGATCGGCTGGCCCGAACAGCGGTCGCGGGTCGAGCGCGCGCTCGACGGACTTGAGCCGACTCGGGTCACAGCCACACTCGGCGGCGTACTCGACCAGGATGCCGACCCGACGTGAACGACCGAAGGGCACCAGCACCCGGGTCCCCGGCTCGGGCTGCCCCATCGCGCCGGGCAGATAGTCGAACAGTTCGTCGAGCGGACCGGGCAACGCCACCCGTGCGATCCTCGCCTCGGTCACGACACGACCTCGTCGACCGACTCGTCACCCACATCGATCCGCGTCGCTCCGCAGCCCCGGCACCTGTGGATAAGTCTGGGGACAGACGGCGACGAGCGCCTATCAAACAGCATCACCACGGTGACCCGAGGGTTTTGAACAGATTTTGACCATCAAAAAAACTGTCTTAAAAATCATTGAGTTAAAAATCATTCGTGAATTTTACCGGAAATGAACCCAACCATATCATCAAGACCGACACCAGCCCGCCGCTCTGTGAATGAAGTCTTCTCCCGACGGCGCTAGTGAGCCGCCGCGATGGGTCGGAGAGCATCCCATGACACACTCATTGAGCAACCTCGGTGGCGCCATTCATCCCCAGCACGACAGACGTTTCAATGAGTGCGCACAACGCTCGAGCGCGCCCGAATCATTCGTCCGCCGTGGATCAACGGATGCTTGGCGTCGGCAACCATTCGGTCATCCAGAGGTCATTGAAGATGACCGTCTGTCGGCTCGTCTTCTGGATCCAGCCGGCAATCCACCCAGGAAGAGGTAAAACCTTGCTTGCAGAAAGGATAACGGTCTGCGCGCAATGACTTGCGCAGGACGATCAAGTCTGTATCATGCAGGCAAATTCCGAGCCGCATTCCCGCTATGTTGTCATTGAATCAACAGGTACTGCGAACGGATCTGGCAGGCATGCCACTCGAGTGGATCGACTATCGCGTCGCCGCCCGGCTCTATTATCTCGGGCAGGTCGCCTATGCCTGCGGCCACACCCTGTTCCGGCTCTACGGCGGGGTCAATGCGCATACCCGGTTGCGCAGTCAATTGGTGATCCACTCGATCATCGCCACCTACGGCAATCATCAGGCGATGGTCAAGCAGAAGGACGACTATGTGCCGCCGCTCTCCAATCGCACCCTGTTCCAGCGCGACGACCACATCTGTCTCTACTGCGGCCAGCGCTTCTCGACACGCCATCTCTCGCGCGACCATGTGCGCCCGACCAGCAAGGGCGGCGAGGACCACTGGAACAACGTCGTCACCGCCTGCATGCGCTGCAACAACATCAAGGCCGGGCGCTCGCCCGAGGACGCCGGCATGGAGCTGCTGGCGGTGCCCTTCACCCCCAATCATGCCGAGTACATCTATCTGATGGGCCGTCACGTCCTCGCCGATCAGATGGAGTTCCTGCGCGCCCACTTCCCACGCACCAGCCCGCTGCACCGACGCATCCTCACGCGAGGAACGCAGTGAGCCTGAGCCTGGAGCAGGCGCTGGCCGCGCGCATCGGCGCGGCCAGCGGCCAGCCCTTCCACCCCGAGCGCCGGCGCACCCTGCACGGCGGCTGCATCAATCATGCGCTGGTGCTCGAATCCGGCGCACGCGGTTATTTCGTCAAGCTCAACAGCCCGGAGCGACTGACGATGTTCGAGGCCGAGGCCGAGGGGCTCGAGACCCTGGCCGGAGCCGCGGCGATCCGCGTGCCGCGACCGATCTGCTGCGGTCTGGCCGAGGGGCACAGCTTCCTGGCGATGGAGTACCTCGCGCTCGACGGTCGGCTCGACCCGGTGCGCGCCGCCCACGGGCTGGCGGCGCTGCACCGCACCAGCGCCGAGCGCCACGGCTGGCATCGCGACAACACCATCGGCTCGACCCCGCAGCACAACGCACCCTGCGCCGACTGGGCCGAGTTCTGGCGCGAGCGACGGCTGCGCCCGCAGCTCGAGCTGGCCGCCGCCCAGGGGCACGGCGGCGCCCTGCAGCGCGCCGGCGAGCGCCTGCTGCTCGGGGTCGACGCCCTGCTCGATCACGCACCGACACCCTCGCTGCTGCACGGCGACCTCTGGGGCGGCAACATCGGCGCCACCGCAGACGGCGCCCCGGTGATCTTCGACCCCGCCGTCTATCACGGCGATCGCGAGACCGACCTGGCGATGACCGAGCTGTTCGGCGGCTTCGGTCCGGCGTTCCACGCCGCCTACCGCGAGGCCTGGCCGCTGGCGCCGGGCTATGCGGTACGCAAGACCCTCTACAACCTCTATCACGTGCTCAACCACCTCAACCTGTTCGGCGGCGGTTATCGCCAGCAGGCCCAGGGGATGATCGAGCAGCTGCTCGCCGAGCTGGGCTGAACGGTCGACGCTTGCGCCCACCCTCTGTCGTCGAGATGACGACTGTGTTAAAAGTGCGCCCAAGTCACCGCAGTCTGGCCTGGACCCCGGCTTGAACTATCAAGACGCCTTCCGTACTCCGCGCGAATTGCTGATCCTGCGTCACGCCAAGTCCGACTGGGACGCCGGCGCCGCCACCGACTTCGCCCGCCCCCTGGCCAAGCGCGGACGACGCGACGCGCCGCGGATCGGCGCCTGGCTCTATCGCGAGGGACTGGTCCCCGATCAGGTCCTCAGCTCGCCGGCCGAGCGCGCCCGCCAGACCGCGATCATGGTCTGCAAGCGGCTCGACTTCGACAAGCGTCGCATCCTCTGGCAACCGGGCCTCTACGAGGCCGACCTGCCCGCCCTGCTCGAGATCCTCGCACAGTGTCCGCAAGCGGCCGCTACGGTGCTGCTGGTCGGCCACAACCCCGGCCTCGAGCAGCTGCTCCAGTATCTCGCCGGAGATGATCTCGAGCCGCCGGAACACGGCAAGCTGCTGCCCACCGCGGCACTCGTCCGGCTGGAGATGCCGGCGGATTGGACGCGGCTCGAACCCGGCTGCGCCAATCTGCTCGCGCTCACCCGGCCGCGTCAGCTCGCCGACTGATCTCCGGCCTCCCCGCCCAACGTCGCAGCCCCAGCAACACCGCCACCAGCGCCGTCAGACCGCCGCCGATCCACAGCCCGGCACCGAGCGGATCGCGGGCGAAGGTCGCGGCCTGATAGAAGATCACCGCGACCAGATAGGCGACGCCGGTGGTCCAGGCGGCGACGAAGACTGCCCAGCGCGCCCCGGCCTCGCGCACGATGGCGCCGATGGTGGCGACGCAGGGGAAGTAGAGCAGCACGAACAGCAGATAGGCGAAGGCCCCGGCCTGGCCGTCGAAGCGCTCGATCATGGCCCCGAAGGTCGCATCCCGCACCCCCTGAACGGCGGCCGCCTCGGCGCTGTCGGCCAGCTCGCCGACGTCGAGCCCGAGCGGGTCGAGCACCCGCGCACCGAGCGCGCCGAGGTTGTCGCCGATGCTGGCCACCGCCTCGCCGAGCCGGGCGCCGAGCGCGAAGGTATCATCGTCCGCCGCCGCGGCGCCCTCCTCCTCGGCGAGCCGGCCATAGAGCGAGTCGAGGGTGCCGACGATCACCTCCTTGGCGAGCACCCCGGAGATCACCCCGAGCACCGCCGGCCAGTTGTCCTCCTCGATCCCCAGCGGCGCGAACAACGGGGTGGCGGCGCGGCTGGCGGCGGCGAGCACCGACTGGTCGCTGTCCTCGTTGCCGAGGCTGCCGTCGCTGCCGACGCTCGAGAGCAGGTTGAGCGCCAGCACCATCAGCACGATCACCTTGCCCGCCCCGCGCAGGAACAGCCGCACCCGGTCCCAGGTACGCAGCGCCACGCCACGCAGGGTCGGCAGGTGGTAGGGCGGCAGCTCCATCAGCAGCCCGGCACTCTCGCCGCGCAGCAGGCTGTGCTTCATCGCCAGCCCGCTGAGCACCGCCGCGGCGATACCGACGAGATAGAGCGCGAACACCAGGTTCTGCCCCGAGTGCGGGAAGAAGGCGGCGGCGAACAGCGCATAGACCGGCAGCCGCGCACCGCACGACATGAAGGGGTTCATCAGGATGGTGAGCTTGCGCTCGCGCTCGTGCTCCAGGGTGCGGGTGGCCATCACCGCCGGGACGTTGCAGCCGAAGCCGACGATCAACGGTACGAAGGCCTTGCCGGGCAGCCCGATCGAGCGCATGAAGCGATCCATGACGAAGGCCGCGCGCGCCATGTAGCCCGAGTCCTCGAGGATCGAGAGCACGATGTAGAGACTGGCGATGATGGGGATGAAGGTGCCGACCACCTGCAACCCGCCGCCGATGCCCTGGGCGAGTACCAGTTCGAGCCAGCCCGGGGCGCCGAGCGCGCCGAGCAGCGCGGCGGTACCGTCGACGAAGAGTGCACCGCCGGCGAGATCGAAGAAGTCGATGAAGGCACCACCGACGTTCATGGTGAACATGAACATCAGATAGATCATCAACAGGAACAAAGGGATACCGAAGGCGCGGCTGAGCACCACCCGGTCGATGCGATCGGAGAGGTTGCGTGCCGCCGCGCCGCGCGCGCGCGACACCCGCTGCGCCAGGGCGTGGGCATGGCCGAAGCGGGTGTCGGCGATGTGCAGATCGGCCTCGTCGCCGACGCGTTCGGCGATCTCGGCGCGTGCCTGCGCAGCGAGTGCGCGCGCCTCGGGCGTGGCGGCATGTTCGGCATCGGGGTCGGACTCGAGCAGCTTGAGTGCGAGCCAGCGGGCGTTGGCGCGCGGCTGCGCCGGGTCACAGGTCGCCGCCAGACGCTCGATCGCCTCCTCGACGCAGTCGCCCTGGGCGAGTGCGTGTCCACCCGGTTCACGCCCCTCGGCCACCGCCAGCACCCGCGCCTGCAGCTCGGTGAGCCCCTCGCGGGTGACCGCCACCACCGGCACCACCGGACAGCCGAGCGCGGCGGCGAGCGCGGCGACATCGATCTCCACCCCGCGCTTGCGCGCCACGTCCATCATGTTGAGCGCGACCACCAGGTCGACGCCCATCTCCAGGAGCTGTACGGTGAGATAGAGATGACGCTCGAGGTTGGCGGCATCGATCACGTTGACGATCAGCCCGGCCTCGCGCGCGAGCAGATAGTCGCGGGTGACCCGCTCGTCGAGCGAGCTGGCATCGAGCGAATAGATCCCCGGCAGGTCGATCACCCGCAACCGCCGACCATCGAGTTCGAGCGCACCCTCCTTGCGCTCGACCGTCACCCCGGGCCAGTTGCCGGTGGTCTGGCGGATCCCGGTCAGGGCATTGAACAGCGCCGACTTGCCGCAGTTGGGGTTGCCGGCCAGGGCAAGGGTCAGCGGGGCCGGACGTTGATCATCGAGAGGGGTAAGGGTCGCCGTCATCGCTTCGATCCTGGTGTTGGGGCTCGCGGGGTGTTGATCGCGCGCTCAGTCGAGGTCGTTGTCGTTGCGGGCCTCGGGGTCGACACACACCCGCACCTTCTCGGCCACCCCGAAGCCCATGGCGATCCGACCACCGCCGGTGGCGAGCACCAGTCCCTGCCCGCGGCGCTGTACCACGCTGAGCTGGCTGCCCTGGCGCAGCCCGAGTGCGAGCAGACGGCGGGTCAGGTGACGTCCACCCTGGATATCGACGATACGTGCCGGGGTGTCGTGCTGGAGTTCGGACAGGGGGATGGGCGATGCGGTATGCGACATGGCTGATGGGTCTGGACCGATAACGAGGGGCGGCTGCGACTGCGAATCAATCGAGCCGGGTCGATCATCGAAGCATAACCCGAACCGTGCCTGCGCCGCAGTCACGCCGACGCCACCGCCCTGGGGAACCCGGGGCGCAACGGGCTGATCGGAGGGATCAATCGGCCGGCGACGGGCGCGGCGGACAACGCATGCTCGAAAACCCGCCCCGGACGATCCATGTTGATGAACAGGCGAGCGCCGCGACCGGGCCGGTCGCGCCGGGATGCCGCTTGCGGGAGCAGGCGAACTGGCAGAGGATGCGCCACCCCGGCCCCAGCGAGTCGGGCGTTCAACACTCGATCGAGGTTTCTTTGGGCGGATACAGATGCAGACACAGGTCTTGATGAAACGGGGATTCACCAACGCTCGTCGCACACTGGCGGCCAGTCTCGCCGGCGCCCTGGCGCTGACCATCGCCGGGGCCGGACACGCCGAGACCTATCGGCTCGAACACCCGGGCGACAGCGTCATCGGCTTCCCGTTCTATTTCACCACCCGCGCCGACGACACCCTGCTCGATGTCGCCCGCCAGAACAACCAGGGCTTCGAGGACATGCGCAGCGCCAACCCCGAGGTCGACATGTGGGTCCCGGGCGCGGGCACCGAGGTGATGGTACCGACCTTCTACGTGCTGCCCGATGCGCCGCGCCAGGGCATCGTCATCAACCGCCCCGAGAAGCGGCTCTATTTCTATCCCCCGGACGACCCGGAAGAGGTCCGCTCCTACGCCATCAGCGTCGGTCGCGAGGGCATGGACACACCGCTGGGCGGCTTCACCATCATCGAGAAGAAGCGCGACCCGAGCTGGACTCCGGGCCCCAATGTGCGCGCCGCCCACGCCGCCTATGGCGACATCCTGCCGGCGGTGGTGCCGCCCGGACCGGACAACCCGCTGGGACAGTTCGCGATGCGGCTGAGCAACCCGGAGTACCTGATCCACGGCACCAGCAAGCCCTGGGGGCTGGGGATGGAGGTCAGCGCCGGCTGTATCCGGCTCTACCCGGAGGGGATCGAGGAGCTGTTCTCGCTGACCGAGCTGCGCACCCAGGTCACCATCGTCGACCAGCCCTACAAGTTCGGCTGGCGCGGCGACGATCTCTATCTGGAGGTGCACGTCAATCGCGAGGGCAAGCGGGTCACGGCCCGCGAGGCGGTCCCGACTGCGCTCGCCGAGGCCGAGGGGGTGGAGATCGACTGGCGCGAGGTGCAGCGCGCCATCGACGAGAACACCGGTGTCCCACGGGCCGTGGGACACCGGACGCACTCAGATCAAGCGCCTTACTTGCCCATGATCTTCTGATACATGCGATCCAGGCGCTCGGTGTTGGCGTTGCAGCACGCCTGAGCGCTGTTGGCGGTGTCGAGCGCCTGCTGCGCCATGTCGCGAGCGGTCTGGTCGGTCGCGCAACCGCCGAGCAGCGATGCGCCAAGGAGAGCAGCGAGGGACAGGGAAGCGAGCTTGACGGTCTTGGTCATTGGTAATGTCTCCATTGATCGGCTCAAGGCCTTTGTTGGTATAACACATTTACCCGGGACTGACCTCCGCGCGCGGACCGGCCAGTCCCGAGGCCGGGGCTGGCCGAGTTGGCGAAGTGGTCTCTGACCCTTAAGGTCCAGTGTGCCGGCCCCGGTCCCACCATTCCAGAGAGGCGACCGGACGCCGTGCTCTGAGAGTGCGTCAAGCATGACTCAACATCAAGCCCATCACGGCCAAGTTCTGCTATTTTTCTCCGCCACCGCCGTGGCCGGCGACCACAGACCATCCAACCGATCAAGGCAAGCATCCATGTCCGCATCCCCCCTCCCCCTCACCGCCCGCCCGTGGCGCGCGTGCTGAGGCCCCGTCCATGCACCGCTATTACGGACTCCCCGACCAGGGCCCGGCACAATCGACCTTCCGCTGCGACGGCTTCCTGCGCAACGGTCAGCTGCGCGCGCCGAACGGCGCCAGCCTCGCGCTCGCCGCACTGCCCCCCTTCCTGCGCGCCCTGCTGGTTACCGACGGTACCGTCACCAAGATCCTCGAGGCCTACTTCTGGGAACCGGTGACGGTCGACACCGTCGAGCAACGCTTCGAGCACGCCGCCGCCACGGTCCCCTGGGTCGAGGTCGCCGAGGGCGATCGCTGCCTGTTGCGCGACGCGCGGCTGCGCGGCGACGACAGCGGTCGCAGCTTCGCCGAGGCCTTCTCGCTGATCCGCACCGACCTGATCCCCGCCGACTTCCGCCAGCGCCTGATCGATCGCGAGATCGGTATCGGCGTGCTGATCCGCGACAGTGGACTGGAGAGCTATCGCGAGGTACTCGACGTCGGTCTGGTCCAGGACGGCGCCGAGCCGAGCGCGGTCTACCGCACCTACCGCATCATCATCGAGCGCCACCCGGTGATCCTGATCACCGAGTACTTCCCCCTCGCGCTCTATCGCTGAGCCGATACGCCCACCGCCACATGGCGACGGGCGTCGCGATGATGCGTGCCGCTCACCGGGCGACGTTTGCAAAGCCCTTGAACAAGTGTTTGAATGAATACACGTTCATGATCCTGCCGACGCTACGCAGATGGGGAGGTCAGGGCGTGGTCACGCACCACCCCGCCAACTCGCAAGCAGCCTAGAGCATACAGACATCGCCCCAGATCAATGCGGTCAGCCGCCCGCGCGACACGCGACGCGGTGATGGCTCGCACCCCGGGAAGCACTGGTGTGCTTCTCACGCGCTCCCCCCAGCACACCAGCCCGTGATCGGCGCCCCGAACACCGCCGATACCATCGGTGCCTGACACCGATGCCGTCTCCCGCCCCAGGGTGAGCGGTCGCCCGTGCGCGTCCGCATCATCATCGCCGACCGTCCGTGCGCGACCCGCGCCACCGCAACGCTGACGCCAGCACCCCCATCCGTCGAGCGCGCCCGGAAGGGCCGTGCCCGAGCGCGCCGATACGGCTCGACGACCATATCCAGCGCCCCCGGACAACCGGTGCCGGGGCCGCCTCACCGGCCTCCAGCGCCATCGCGCTGGAGGTCGTCACCGTCAACACCACCGGATCATTGCATGGAGACAGCACCGCGCATCGCTCGCCCCACAGGCTCGCACCCTGACGTGTGCCGCACGGTTCCACACCCGGACCAGACCGGCGCGCGCTTCACCTATCAAACACGCATCATCTTTCTGTTGAGGTCATCATGTCCGCCCAGACTCGGAGAGAACGTCAGATCCTGATCTTCTCGATGTTGTCTACCCTCGCCTTTGCCATCATGGGAGTGATCTGGGGTCTCTGGATCAACTCGATGGTGGTCATCTTCGACGGCCTGTACTCCCTGATCGGCCTGTTCATGACCCTGGTGTCATTGCTCGCCCTCTACTACATCCATCGCCAGTCACGACTGCTCAACACCCAGGCCGCGGCCCGTATCGAGCATCGGGTGATCCTGTTCAAGGGTGCAGTCATCATCCTGCTCTGCACCCTGTCGCTGGTGCTCGCAGTGCGCGCCATCCTCGACGGTGGTCGCGACACCGACGGCGATCTCGCCATCCTCTTCGGCCTGATCAACGTGATCGGCTGTACCCTGAGCTGGTGGTACATCACCAAGCACCGCAAGCAGGGCGGCTCCGGGCTGATCAACGCCGAGGAGAAGCAGTGGCTGATGGACACCGTGATCAGCGGCGCGGTGATGTGCGGCTTCGTCATCGCCAAGCTCACCGAGCTGACCCCGATGGCACACCTCGCCCGCTACGCCGACCCGGTGATGGTGCTGGTCGCCTCGATCTGGTTCTTCGGCATCCCGCTGAAGATGGTCAGGCACTCGCTGCGTCAGCTCGCCGAACTCGAACGCGCGCCACAGCGCATCTGATCACGCACCATCGCCCGCCCCGTGCCGCGCGCCTGCGCGGCGCGGGCACCACCGATCCCACCGGCTTGCCCGCGCCGGGCGAATCCCGCATCTTTGTGCCATGGATGCGCCACGCCGGGACATTGCCACGCCACCACCGCCGCTCGACACCCTGCGCCTGCGCGAGACCCCCGAGGGCATCGACCTCGGGCTGCGTGTCGCCGGAGCGGTACCGCGTGCGCTCGCCCTGGCGCTCGACCTGCTGATCCGTCTCGGGCTCTATCTGCTGCTGCTCCCGCTGCTCGCACTCGCCGACCTCGGGGTCGGGTTGGCGCTGCTCGCGGTGTTCGCCATCGAGTGGTTCTATCCGGTGGTGTTCGAGGTCTGGCGCGGCGCCACCCCCGGCAAGCGGGCACTCGGGCTGCGCGTGGTGCACGAGGACGCCACCCCGGTCGGGCTCCCCGCCTCGACCCTGCGCAACCTGCTGCGGACGGTCGACTTCCTCCCCGCAGGCTATGCCCTGGGGCTGGTGGTGAGCCTCGCCGACCCTGACTTCCGCCGCATCGGCGACCTCGCCGCCGCCACCCTGGTGGTGCACGACGACCGCCCGGCGCCACGCCGGGGCCCGGCATCGACCACCGGCCGGCGACCGCCGCCCGAGTTCGACGCCGCCACCCGGGCGGCGATCCTCGCCTTCGCCGAGCGCGCGCCCGCACTCGCCGAGGCGCGGCGCATCGAACTCGCCGAGGTCCTGACCGCCCCGCGCGGGGTGCGCGGCGGTGCCGCGCCCGCACTGATCACCGCTTGGGCGACCTGGCTCGACCGCGGCGCGCCCGACGGACGTGCGGCATGAGACAGCAGCGCTTCGAGCACCAGCACGCCGCCGACTGGGCGCGCTATCGCACGCTGCTCGAGCAGCTCGAGCAGCGCCGGCGCCGCGGCGCCGAGCTCGCCGAGTTCCCCGGCCTGCATCGCCGAGTGTGCGCGCACTATGCGCTGGCCCGAACCCGCGGCTACACCCCCGGGTTGATCGCCGAACTCGAGCAGCTGGTGCGGCGCGGTCACGCCCAGCTCCACCGCCCCACGCTGCGCCTCGGCGCCCGCGCACTGCAGCTGATGGCACGCGATTTCCCGCGCGCGCTGCGCCGTCACGCCGCGCCGCTGTGGCTCGCCGCCGCGCTGCTGTTCGTACCGATGGCGGCGATGGCGCTCGGCGCCTATCACGACCCCGGGCTGATCCTGACGCTGGTCGACGCCGAGCAGCTCGCCGAACTCGAGGCGCTCTACGACCCGGCCCGGGATCATCCCGGGCAGGTGCGCCCGGCCGACAGCGATCTGGCGATGTTCGGCTTCTATGTCCGCAACAACGTCGGCATCGGCTTTCGCAGCTTCGCCGCCGGGGTGCTGTTCGGCATCGGCAGCGTGGTCATCCTGGTGTTCAACGGGCTGTTCATCGGCGCCGCCGCCGGTCACCTCAGCGCCATCGGTCACGGCATCACCTTCTGGCCCTTCGTCAGCGGTCACGCCCCCTTCGAACTGAGCGCGATCGCCATCTGCGGCGGCGCCGGACTGCTGCTCGGCAAGGCGCTGTTCGCCCCGGGACGGCTGCCGCGGCTCGCGGCGCTGCGCGTCAACGCCCGCGATGCCCTGGTGCTGGTGGCCGGCGCGGCGCTGATGCTCGTTGGCGCGGCGCTGATCGAGGCCTTCTGGTCGGCCGGCGCGGCGCCGGTGGCGGTGAAATACGCCGTCGGCGCCGCCGGCTGGACCCTCCTCGCGCTCTACATCGCCCTGGCCGGACGTGGCGACGATGCGTCTTGAGCGACTCACCGCCCGGCTGCGCCCCTGCCCCGCCTGGCAGGCGATCGATCTCGGCTTCGCCCTCGCCCGCGCCTGGTTCCCGGCGCTCTGGGCGCTGTGGTGGTGCACCGCGCTACCGCTGACCCTGATCGTGCTGGCGCTGGCCTGGCTCCACAGCGACCTCTGGCTGCTGGCGCTGTGGTGGTGCAAGCCGCTCTACGAGGCCCCGCTGCTGTTGTGGGCGAGCCGCGCGCTGTTCGACGAGCGCCCGCGACGCGGCGCCCTCCCGGGGATGCTCGGCGCGGGGCTGCGTCCGCGCCTGTTGCCGCTGCTGTTGTGGCGCCGACTGAGCCCGAGACGCGCGCTCGTGCTCCCGCTGCTGCTGCTCGAAGGGCTGCCGCGACGGGCGCGGCTGCGCACCCTCGCCGGGGGCAGCGCCAGCGGATGGCTGACCCTGGTCTGCTATCACCTCGAGGCGATCCTCTGGGGCGGGATGCTGCTCGGGCTCTATCTGCTGATCCCCGAGGGGCTGCCAGGGATCGACCTGATCGCCGCACTCGAGGACAGCGCCGCGCCGGCCTACTGGATCAGCAGCGCCTGCTATCTGCTCGCCTGCTCGTTGATCGCGCCCTTCTACGTCTGCGCCGGGTTCGCGCTCTATCTCAGCCGCCGCACCGAACTCGAGGGCTGGGACATCGAGCTCGCCTTCCGCCGCGCCCCGCCGCCACCGGCCGCCGTGCTCCCGGCGCTGGCGCTGCTCGCGCCGCTGCTGCTCGCCCCGCCACCGGCCGAGGCCGAGACCTGGCTGGCCCCCGAGGCGGCCCGCGCGCGCATCGCCGAGGTGCTCGACTCGCCCGACTTCGGCACCACCCGCGAGGTCGAACTGTGGCTGCCGGTGGCCGACCCCGCACAGCGCAGCACCGAGGACGCCGAGGCAACCTGGTCGGCGACCCCGCCCCCCTGGCTCGCCGGCACCATCCAATGGGGACTGGTGACGCTCGGTGCGATCGCCCTGCTGATACTCATCCGCGCACTGTGGCGCGAACGCGCGCCACGCCTGCCCAGATCGGCCAGGACGGAGCACGAGGCCGCGCCCGAGCCGCACAGCGCATCGCCCATCGATCACGAGACCGAGATCCGTCGCCTGCTCGCTGCCGGCGAGCGGGGCGCGGCCATCGGCGCGCTCTATCGCGCCAGCCTGGAGAGACTCGACCGGCTCGGTCTCTCGCTCCCCCCGGGGGCCACCGAGGGGAGCTGCGTGCAGCGGGCGAGCGCCCGGCTGCCACGCCGGGTCGGGGTCCCCTTCGCCGCGATCGCCGCGGCGCGCCAGCACGCGGCCTACGGCGATCGGGACCCGAGCGCGGCGCACGTCGAGCGACTGCTGAGCCACTGGCGTCGCTGGCAGGGACGGACCGATGCGCACTGAACAGCGCCTGCTCGCGCTCACCCTCGGCGGCACCGGGCTGGTCCTCGTGGCAGCGCTGGCGAGCTGGTTCCTGACCCACTTCGAGCGCCGGGTCGAACAGGTACCGGTCGGTCCCTCGGCAGCGGCTCGAGCCAACCCGCTGCTCGCCTTCGAGCGCTTCCTCATCGGGCTCGGCATCACCGTCGAGAGTCGCCCCGATCATGGCCTGCTCGCCGCCCCACCGCCCCCCGGCGACACCCTGGTGGTGCGCGCACCCGGCCCGCTGTCGCCACGCCAACGCGACCGGCTACGCGACTGGATCGCCGCCGGCGGACGGCTGGTGACCACGCCGGGGACGGGGCCGCGCCACGCGCTGCTCGAGACCTTCGGGATCCACCCCGAGAGCTGGACCGAGTCGGGCCCACCGACGCCGGTCCGGCTGCGCCCGACGCCCGGGGCGCCGCCACTCGAGGTCGCCCTCGACCCCGGGCGGACCCTGTGCGTCAGCCATGGCGACAAACAGCGGTGCGGACAACCGCTGACGCACCGGGAGATCGGCGCCGGCCGGCTGAGCGTGCTCGCCGACCTCGACATCCTCACACGCCAGCGCATCGGCGAGCGCGACCACGCCCTGTTCGGCGCCCGTCTGGTCGCCCCCGCACCCGGCGGCACGGTATGGCTGCTGTATGCCGAGCCCCCGCCGGGGCTGCTCGCGCGGCTGTGGGCGCGGGCGCCGCTGGCACTGATCGCCGCAGCGCTCACCCTGGCGGTGTGGCTGTGGTCGCTCGGCGCGCGGCTCGGTCCGACGCTCGCCCCGGCTCCGCCACCGGCGCGCGACCGGCTCGTCCATCTCGAGGCCGGGGCGCGCTTTCTGTGGCGCCATCGGCGGATCCGCGCGCTGCTCGCAGCCAGCCGTGCCCGGGTGCTGCGGCTGTGGGCGAGGCGCCTGCCGGGACTCGCGCGCGCACCCCGCCAACAGCGGCTGACCCGACTCGCCGCGGCCAGCGGCGAGTCGCGCGCGCGCCTCGCCCAGGCGCTCGAGGAGACACCCCGCAGCGCCCGCGCGCTCATCACCCTCACCCACACCCTGGCGCGACTGGAGCAGCAGGCCCGATCGCCCGGAGGCAACCGCGAGAGCACCGATCCATGACCCAGACCCCACTGCCGCTGACCGAGGCGGTCATCCAGCTCGACCGGCTCGAACAGGACATCGGCCAGGCCGTCAGCGGCCAGCGCCAGGCCATCCGCGAGCTGCTGGTGGCGCTGGTCGCCGCCGGGCACGCGCTGCTCGAGGGCGTGCCCGGGGTGGGCAAGACGCTGCTGGTGCGCGCGCTCGCCGCCGCGGTACAGGGGCGCTACGCGCGTATCCAGTTCACCCCCGACCTGATGCCGAGCGACGTCACCGGGCACGCGGTGTTCGACCTCAAGCGCGAGGCCTTCCGCATCCGCCGCGGACCGATCTTCTGCAACCTGCTGCTCGCCGACGAGATCAACCGCGCCCCGGCCAAGACCCAGGCGGCGATGCTCGAGGCGATGCAGGAGGGACAGGTGACCATCGAGGGCCAGGCGCTGGCGCTGGCCCCCCCCTTTCTGGTCTTCGCCACCCAGAACCCGATCGAGCAGGAAGGCACCTACCCGCTGCCCCAGGCCCAGCTCGATCGCTTCCTGCTGAAGATCGCGGTGGCGCCGCCGAGCGCCGAGGCCGAGCGCGCGGCGGTACGCGCCGCCACCAGCGGGCGCATCGGCGACCGGCTCGACACCTCGGCGGTGCGTCCGCTGCTCGATACCGAGACCCTGCAACGCCTGCAGCTGAGCGCCACCACGCTTCGACTCGATGAGCGCGTGCTCGACTACGCGGTGGCGCTGGTGCGCGCCGCGCGCGACTGGCCGGGGGTCGACAGCGGTCCCGGGCCGCGTGCCAGCATCGCGCTGGTGCGCGCGGCGCGGGCGCACGCACTCATCGAGGGGCGCGACTTCACCACCCCGGACGACGTGCGCTGCATGCTCCCGGCGGTACTGCGCCACCGGCTGCGGCTCGGCGCCGAGCTGGAGATCGAGGGGGTGAGCGCCGACGCCCTGCTCGGCGAGCTGGTCGAGCGCGTCCCCGCGCCGCGCGACTAGCGACGACGGCGCGGACGGAAGCCGCGCAACAGGGCATCGAGCCGCGCCACGGTCCGGGGGTCGGGCGCAGGACCGAAGCGCGCCGGCAGATAGAGCGCGAGGAAGCGCGAGACCGGGGCGGCGAGGTCGGGACGCGCGGCGATCACCCGTCGGCCATGGTCCTGCGGGCCCTCGCCGGGGTGCGGCGCCAGCCCGATACGCGCCAGCCGGCGACAGAAACGGGCATGACGCGCGACCAGCGGATCGGGCTCGCGCGGCGCGCGTACCAGCCCCAGCAGCACCGCGCCCAGGGTCAGCGAGAAGGTCACGACCATCAGCACCGCCAGCCCGTACTCACCCAGCCCACCGAGCCCGAGCCGCTGCAGCAGGCCGAGCTGGTCCTCGGCCGAGAAGTCGAGCACCCACTGCTGCCAGGCCGCATCGATACTGTCGGCGAACTGGCGTGCACCGCGCGCCAGCCGGGCGAGCCACGCATCCTGGGCCAGCTCGAAGCGCACCGGGTTGCCGGCGCCGAGCAGTCGCGAGGCACTCTGGTTGTCGATCCGCGAGGGGTCCACCGCCGCGGTGGGATCGACCCGCACCCAGCCGCGCCCGGGCAGCAGCACCTCGACCCAGGCATGGGCATCGGACTGCCACACCATGTGATAGCCACCGATGGCGTTGGGCTCGCTGCCGAGATAGCCGAGCACCACCCGCGACGGGATCCCGGCCAGCCGCATCAGCGTCGCGAAACTGCTGGCATAGTGCTCGCAAAAGCCGCGCCGGGTCTCGAACAGGAAGGCATCGACCGGATTCGGCCCGAGCGGCGGCGGCAGCAGGGTGTAGTGGAAGGCCTCGCGGTTGAAGTAGGCGAGCGTGCGTCTCACCACCGTCTGGTCGTCCGCGCCCTCGCCACGCCAGCTCGCCACCAGGGCGCGCATCCGCGGGGTGATGGTGCCGGCCGGCAGGCGCAGGGCATAGTCACGCAGCGCCGCGCTCGGCGCGGGCGTGCGAGCGTCGAGCGCCGAGCGCACCCGATAGCGCAGCGCACTCTCCACCGCGCGGCTGGCACGCAACAGATGATCGGGCGCGAGCACCACCCCCTCGGCCGCGACCGGCAGGTCGAGCGCGAACAGCCAGCGCCGGTCGGTCGGCTCCAGCACCACCTCGTAGTCGAGCCGATCGGCCGCGGCGGCGAGCGCCAGCGAGGCCGGTCCGGTGCGCGGCGGCTCGCCCACCGTCCAGCGCCGCCCATCGGTCTGCCACAACACCAGACCGCGCCAGTAGCGTTGATCGGGCGGCGGCGGGGTGGCATCGAAGCGCACCCGGAAGGCCAGCTCGCCATTGACCACCAGCTCGCTGACCGCACCCGGCTCCATGGTGTCGGAGAAGCCGGTGCGGGCCTGCTCGGCATCGAGCCCGAGGTCCCACAGCGGCGCGCTCAGGCGCGGGAAGAGCAGAAAGAGCACCAGGGTCAGCGGCAGCGCCTGCAGCGCCAGCCGCGTGGTCGTGGTCAGCGCCGGGCGCAGCCGCCCGCCCCCTGTCGTAGCGTTGAGGTCGGCCAGCAGCGTGAGCATGGCCCCGACCACCAGCGCCAGATAGAGCGCGAGGCCGAGCGACTGGTCGAAGAGAAACTGCACCACCACCAGGAAGCCGAGCAGGATGGCCGCGATCTGCAGGTCACGCCGCGCGTGCAGCTCCAGCAGCTTGAGCGCGAGCATGGTGAGAAACAGCGCCGCCCCGCCCTGACGCCCGCTGAGACTGCCGTAGACATGGAGACAGTTGGCGATGCCGACGAGGGTGAGCAGCACCAGCAGCCAGCGCCCGGGCTGCACCCCGTGCCAGCGCAGCGCGAGCAGACGCAACGCGAACAGCGCGCTGGCGAAGGCGCCGATGCGCCAGTCGAGCCGGGGCAGCAACGGCAGGGCGCCGGCGATCACCAGCAGGGTCAACCACAGCCGCTGGAGACGGTCCGGGACGGGCTCGGGCCAGTGTGCGCGCTCAGTGGCCATCGCCGCCCTCCAGGCCGAACAGCGCGAGACGGGTGAGACAGCGCTGCAGCTGCGCCTCGCCGGCGGCCAGCGGCTCCTCCACCCCGGGCAGGCGCAGTCCGAAACGCGCCCCGGCGGCCGCGGCATCGAGCAACTGACGGGCGAGCTCGGCGAGCCGCGTCTCGGGATCGACGGTGGCGAGCGCCGCCCAGTCGATCCACAGCTCATGCCCCTGTTCACCCTCGAACTGCTTGGTCAACAGACCGCGTTCGCGGGCATAGGCCTTCCAGTCGAGATGGCGTGGCGAGTCGCCGTGACGATAGTCGCGCGCGCCGGCATAGTCCTCGAGCCCGGCCCCCGCCCCCCGGGGCAAGGCACGCGCGCCGGCACCGGCGCCGGGCGGCGGCGGCGCGAGGGACGCCGGCGCCGGATAGACCAGCGATGCGGCACGCGGCAGGGTGTGACACCAGGCGCGGAACAGCCCCAGCGGGTGGCAGGTCTCGACCCGCACCTCGCCGAGCGGCTGCCAGCCACGGCGCCTGGTGGTGACGACCAGAGCGCAGCCGCTCTGCTCACCGGCGGGGACGGCGAGCGGCGCGGCGGCATCCTCGGCACCACTCAGACGCAGGTCGGCACGCGTGCGACGACCGCGCCCGCGCACGCTGAGGGTGAAGCGCGCCGACTCGCCGGCGAACACCGCCGCCCCGGGGCGCGCCTGCAGCTCCAGCCCGAGCAGATTGAACCAGGCGTGGTGCATCGCCAGCAGCGCCACCGCGGCGAGGAAGAAGGTGAACAGCAGCCCGAGGTTGTTCTGGTAGTTGAGCGAGCCGAGCAGCATCACCAGCAGCACGGCGCCGAACACCAGCCCGAAGCGGGTGGGCAGGATATAGATCTGGCGCGCGCCGATGCGCACCACGCCGTCGGGATCGCTGCGGGCGCGGCGCAGCATGGCGTCGAAGCGCGCGGCGAGCCAGCCGCGCCAGCGCACGCGTTCAGGGGACCGGGACATGGGCGAGGATCTCGGCGTCGACCCGGCAGGCGTCGAGCACAGCGCCCTCGCCACTGCCGACCAGACGATGGGCGCAACAGGCCGGCAACACCGCCTGCACGTCCTCGGGGAGCACATAGTCGCGCCCGCCGAGCAGCGCCCAGGCCTTGGCCGCACGCACCAGCCCCAGCCCGGCGCGCGGCGAGAGCCCGTAGGCGAAGCGCCCCGAGGCGCGGGTGAAGGCGAGGAGGTCGTGGACGTAGTCGATCACCGCCGGGGCGGCATGCACCGCCACCACCAGCTCCTGCAGGGCGGCGAGCTCGGCGGGGACGAGCACCGGCGCCTGGCGCGCCACCAGCGCGCGACGGTCCTCGCCGGCGAGCAGCCGCTTCTCCTGGTGCGCGGCCGGATAGCCGAGCTCGATACGCATCAGGAAGCGGTCGAGCTGCGACTCGGGCAACGGGAAGGTGCCGATCTGGTGGAGCGGGTTCTGGGTGGCGATGACGAAGAAGGGCTCGGGCAGCGCGCGGGTCTCGCCCTCGACGGTGACCTGACGCTCCTCCATCGCCTCGAGCAGCGCGCTCTGCGCCTTGGGGGTGGCGCGGTTGATCTCGTCGGCGAGCACCAGCTGGGAGAACACCGGACCCGGGTGGAAGCGGAAGGACTCGCTGGCGCGGTCATAGACCGCCACCCCGATGACGTCGGCCGGGAGCAGGTCGCTGGTGAACTGGATGCGCGCGTAGTCCAGCCCGAGCAGTCGCGCCAACAGGTGCGCGAGCGTGGTCTTGCCGACCCCGGGCAGATCCTCGATCAGCAGATGGCCGCGAGCGAGCAGGCAGGTCAGCGCCAGGCGCAACTCGTGCTCCTTGCCGAGGATCACCGCGGCGGCGGCCTCGAGCACCGCGCCGCAGCGATCGACCGGCGACGCGGGGACGGGGCGGGGTTCGGGTCGGTTCATGGCGAGGCTCCCGGCGCCGCCGCGCGCGCGTGGATATGGGTTAAACTGAAGGGCTTCATCGGATCGGGTTCCCTGACATGTTTGCGAGCGATCAGTACGACGTCATCGTGGTTGGAGGCGGTCACGCGGGCACCGAGGCGGCGCTCGCGGCGGCGCGCGCGGGTGCACGCACCCTGCTGCTGACGCAGAACATCGACACCCTCGGCAACATGAGCTGCAACCCCGCCATCGGCGGTATCGGCAAGGGCCATCTGGTGCGCGAGATCGATGCCCTCGGCGGGCTGATGGCACGCGCCACCGACCGCGCCGGGATCCAGTTCCGCACCCTCAACGCCAGCAAGGGTCCGGCAGTGCGCGCCACCCGCGCCCAGGCCGACCGCATCCGCTATCGCACCGTGGTGCGCGCGGCGCTCGAGTCCCAGCCCGGACTGCGGGTGTTCCAGCAGACCGTCGACGACCTCATCGTCGAGGGCGAGCGGGTGGCCGGGGTCAGCACCCAGATGGGGCTGCGCTTTCGCGCCCGGGCGGTGGTGCTCACCGTCGGCACCTTTCTCGGCGGGCGCATCCATATCGGTCTCAGCAACTATGAGGGCGGGCGCGCCGGGGATCCACCGTCCAACGCCCTGGCCGCGCGACTGCGTGAACTGATGCCGCGAATCGAGCGGCTCAAGACCGGCACCCCGCCGCGCATCGACGCGCGCAGCATCGACTACGCGCGGCTCGCCGAGCAGCCCGGCGACGACCCGGTGCCGGTGTTCTCCTTCCTCGGCAGCGCCGCCGAACACCCGCCGCAGGTGAGCTGTCACATCGCCCACACCAATGACCGCACTCACGAGATCATCCGCGCCGGGCTGTCGCGCTCGCCGCTCTACACCGGGGTGATCGACAGCATCGGCCCGCGCTACTGTCCCTCGATCGAGGACAAGATCGTGCGCTTCGCCGACAAGGACTCGCACCAGGTGTTTCTCGAGCCCGAGGGGCTCGACACCCACGAGGTCTATCCCAACGGCATCTCCACCAGCCTGCCCTACGACGTGCAGGAGGCGCTGGTGCGCTCGATCCCGGGGCTGGAGCAGGCCCACATCACCCGCCCCGGCTATGCCATCGAGTACGACTTCTTCGATCCGCGCGACCTCGCCCCGGGGCTGGAGACGCGCCAGCTCCAGGGGCTGTTCCTCGCCGGTCAGATCAACGGCACCACCGGCTACGAGGAGGCCGCCGCCCAGGGGCTGCTCGCCGGCATCAACGCGGTGCGCCGGCTGCGCGAAGAGTCGCCCTGGGTGCCGCGTCGCGACGAGGCCTACATCGGGGTGATGGTCGATGATCTGGTCACCCGCGGCACCAACGAGCCCTATCGCATGTTCACCAGCCGCGCCGAGTACCGGCTGATGCTGCGCGAGGACAACGCCGATCTGCGCCTGACCGAGACCGGGCGCGCGCTCGGGTTGGTCGACGACGAACGCTGGGCGCGCTTCGCGGCCAAGCGCGAGGCGATCGAGCGCGAACGCGAGCGCCTCGCCGCAGCCATCGTCCGTCCCGACCGGGTCGACCCGGCGGCCATGCAGGCGGTGCTCGGCGAGCCGCTGCGGCGCGAGACGCGCGCGCTCGACCTGCTCGCCCGTCCCGGCGTCGATCACGCCGGGGTCAACGTCCTGATCGATACCGCGGATCACCCGGTCGCTCCCGAGGTCGCCGAGCAGGTCGAGATCCAGACCCGCTATGCCGGCTACATCGCTCGCCAGCGCGACGAGATCGCCCGTCAGCGCGCCCAGGAGGACAAGCCCTTGCCCGAGACCTTCGACTTCGCCGCGGTGCGCGGTCTCTCCGCCGAGGTGCGCGAGAAGCTCTGCCGCACCCGCCCCACCACCGTCGGCCAGGCCGCGCGCATCCCCGGGGTGACCCCGGCGGCGGTGTCGCTGCTGCTGATCCACCTCAAGCGACACCCGGCATGAACACCGCGACCACCGAACTCACCCCGGACCAGCGCACCCATCTCGGCGAGCGGCTGCAGGCCGGCTGCGCGGCGCTGGGGATCGAGCCGACGGCGGCCCAGCACCAGCAACTGATCGACTACCTGCAGCTGCTGCTGCGCTGGAACCGCGCCTACAACCTCACCGCGGTGCGCGACCCCGACGAGATGGTGGTGCGTCACCTGCTCGACAGCCTGGCAATCCGCCCCTTCCTGTTCGGCGACACCCTGCTCGACATCGGCACCGGAGCTGGTCTACCGGGGATACCACTGGCGATCATGGAGCCCAGGCGCCGTTTCTGGCTGCTCGACAGCAACGGCAAGAAGGTGCGCTTCGTGCGTCAGGCGGTGCTCGAGCTCGGACTCACCAACGTCGAACCGGTTCAGGCCCGCAGCGACGACTATCGGCCCGGCCACGGCTTCAAAACGATCGTGAGCCGCGCGGTGACGGCTGCAGACGTACTGCTCGCCACGGAGAGATGCCTGCTCGAACAACCCGGACGGATGCTGCTGATGCGCGGACGCCACCCCGAAGAGGCCCCACTCCCGGCCACGCACGCGACCGGAGACAGCCACGTGCATGTCTTGCGCGTCCCCTTCCTCGATGAACCGCGTCACTTGGTCGAGATCCGTAACGATTAATTGAGCGTCCCAGCCAAGACGGCGACCCGCCGCAGACACCGCACAAACAGGCAACGACGCTCGACGATCAACCCACCATCATTCGCCCGCGCCGCCACAAGCCGCAACGCGAGATGCGACGACATGTGCCATGCTGATCTGAGATCAGACGACACGTCGCAGCATGCTCCGCGTCTCGTCACCAAGGAACGCCGATCGACATAACGCGACCGATCCCTTCGATCGAGTACTCCGCCCAATCGGCCACCAAGGACCGATGATGAACATACCCCCCGCAGGAGCACCCCAGACGGCGGACGATCCAGCCGCCCAGTCACCACAACCCGAGGCGGAACAGTCCGCATCGCCCGCGGAGTTGAGCTTTCCGGTCGTCGGCATCGGCGCATCGGCTGGGGGACTGGCGGCATTCGAGGCATTTTTCTCCGCCATTCCACCGGACACACAGACCGGTATGGCCTTCGTACTCGTTCAGCACCTGGACCCCAACCACAAGAGCATCCTCGCCGAACTAATCAAGCGCCACACCTGCATGCAGGTGCATGAAATCGTTGACGGCTTGCGCATCAAGCCCGATTGCGTCTACATCATCCCACCCAATGTCGACATGGCTCTGTTCAATGGCCTCCTCCATTTACTGGAGCCAGCGGCGCCACGCGGACAGCGACTACCGATCGACTTCTTCTTCCGCTCACTGGCGCAGGATCAACACGAGCGGGCTTTGTGTGTGGTGCTCTCTGGCACCGGCAGTGACGGCACGCTCGGTGCCAGAGCGATCAAGGGCGAGGGCGGGATGGTCATGGCCCAGGCGCCCAAGACCGCCGCTTACGACGGCATGCCACGTAGTGCCATCGCCACCGGATTGGTCGATTTCGTGCTCCCACCCGCGGAAATGCCGGCACAGCTCATGGCCTATGTGACCCATGCCTTCGGCAGGGAAGCGCATACCTCTGAGCCTTCATCCAAAAGCGTGGATACGCTGACGAAGATCTGCCTGCTGCTGCGAGACAAGAGCAGCCACGATTTCTCGCAATACAAGCAGAGTACGCTAATACGGCGCATCGAACGGCGCATGGCGTTACACCAGATCGAGCAACAACGCGATTACGTACGATATCTCCAACACAATCCGCTGGAGATCGATGCGCTATTCCATGACCTGCTGATCGGGGTCACCAGCTTCTTCCGTGACCCCGAGGCTTTCGCCATCTTAGAGCGCGAGGTTATCCCTCGGCTGTTCCATGAGAAACCGGCCGGGTCACCAGTCAGGGTATGGATCTGCGGCTGTTCCACCGGCGAAGAGGCCTACTCCATCGCAATCCTGCTCAAGGAGCATCTGGAGACCCTGAAGCAAGACTATCGGCTCCAGATCTTCGCCACCGACATCGACGCCAATGCGATCGAGCGGGCACGTTCCGGTATCTACCCCGCTAATATTGCGACCGATATCTCTCCCGAACGGCTAGCACGCTTCTTTGTCATGAGCCAAGAGCAAGGCTGCTACCGCATCAACAAGGAAATCCGCGATCTACTGGTATTCTCCGAGCAGGATCTGATCAAGGACCCCCCCTTCTCCAGGCTTGACCTGATCAGCTGCAGAAACCTGCTGATTTATCTAAACGGAGATCTACAGCGACGCCTGATACCTCTCTTTCACTATGCACTGAAAAGCAGCGGCTTCCTGTTCCTGGGAAATTCTGAAACCATCGGTGACGCTCATCCACTGTTCACGCCGGTCGACCGCAAATGGAAGCTCTTCGCCATCAAGGAACAGCAAGACGTTACCCTGACGCCCCTGTTGCCTCAGAGGCACATGCTTTCCATCTCCAGCCCCCATACACCCTCCTCCGATCCTGAAAGCATGTCACGCAGCAAAGGCAAGTCCGATCTACGGAAACGAACCGAGCAGGCGCTGCTTCGTCACTATGACCCAACGGCCCTGTTGGTCACCGGGCGCGGCGACATCCGCTATATCTACGGTCGCACAGGGCAATTCCTCGAGCCGGCACCGGGGGATCCAACAATGAATGTCTTCAGCATGGCTCGAGAAGGGTTATGTCATGCCATGAGGAACGCCCTACAGCGCGTCGTCACGACCGGGGATTCAGTACGGTTGAAGGGACTGAGAGTCAAGACAAACGGCGACTTCACCCTGGCCGATCTGAGCGTGCATCCCGAGCAACGGACAGGCCACGTTGATACAGAACCGTTGTATCTTGCGATCCTGGAGATTACAGGCTCCGTCGAGGACGGACCCGGCCAAAACATTGAAAAAAGGTCGAAAACAGGAGAATCCGATTCGCGAATCGCCGAGTTGGAGCAAGAGTTGCGGACCAAGGAGGAATACCTCCAGACCACGCTGGAGGAGATGGAGACATCAAACGAGGAATTGAAGTCGACCAACGAAGAGATGCAGTCGGTCAACGAGGAGTTGCAATCGACCAATGAGGAACTGGAGACGTCAAAAGAAGAGCTGCAATCGGTCAACGAGGAACTGGCAACGGTCAACACGGAGCTTCAAGCCAAGGTGGCCGACCTTTCCCGGGTCAACAACGACATGAACAATCTGCTCGCCGGCACGGGTGTTGCCACCCTGTTCGTCGATCATCAGCTCAGGATCACCCGCTTCACACCGGCAACAACCAGGCTGATCAACCTGATCCAGTCCGATGTTGGGCGACCGGTGGGGGATATTGTCTCCAATCTGACAAACTACGATGATTTGACAGAGGATTTAGCACAGGTCCTCAATACCCTGCAGCCTGCGGAAAAAGAGGTCCGCACCAGGCAGGGAGACTGGTATGTCCTAAGGATCGGTCCATATCGCACTCTTAACAATGTCATCGAGGGGGCAGTTATCACCTTCATGGACATCTCCGCACGCAGAAAAATGGAGGAGAGTCTGAAGGAGGCACGCGCCTTTGCCGAAGGGATCGTAGACGCCGTGCGCGAACCATTACTGGTATTGAGCGGAGACCTTCACGTGATCTCGGCCAATCATGCGTTTCAGCAATTCTTCCAACTGCCCCAGTCCGAGATCATCGATCAACCACTAAGCGACCTTGACGAGCACCGCTGGAACGATCCTGAATTGCGTCGGCAACTCTTGGAGACTATCGCTAAAGGAAAGGCACTAGAAGACCATGTGATTGGTTATGAGTCGGCGGCAACCGGGTCGTGCTCTCTCAGCCTCAACGCTAGACGGATCGTCCATCCAGACGCCGATCACGACAACGTCTTGATCACCATCAAGGACACCTCGCCCCGAGTGGACACGCCCAAATCGCCATAGACAGGAAAGAGTCCGAACGCAGCGACGACAGCTCTCTCGGTCGTGTGTTGAGGGCAGAAGTCAGGCCCGTCTCCATCAAGACCTGGCGCCAACTCACCGCACCATCAAGCACAACCTTATATTTCTAAGCATCAAACACGTAGATAAAAGAGGATTCCAGTCTTTTGCTTAATTCGAGGGAGTTGCATCCATGCCTGATCGAACAGATCGAGAACAGCCGGCGCGCCCTCCACCAGGGGTACCGATTCCCCTCAAAGAGCTGCGTCAACGCGCCGAAGCGCAGCTCTGCGCCATCCGTGACGCAGCACTTGTAACCGACAATCAAAGCAATCACGAGTTACGGGTCCATCAGATCGAACTCGAGCTGCAGAACGAAGAACTGCGACGGACGCAAGAAGCCCTAGAGTTGTCCCGCGCCCGCTACTTCGACCTCTACGACCTCGCCCCCGTCGGCTATCTCACCCTGAGTGAGACAGGTATTATCCAGCAGGCAAACCTTGCCGCAGAAACCCTGCTGGGACTATCACGCGCCGGCTTGGTCGGAAAACCCTTGTCGCAATTCATCCTCCCCGAAGACCAAGACATCCACTACCAGCACCGGCGTGCGCTGTGGTCGACAGGAAGGACTCAGCACTACGAGCTTCGCCTTCGCCCATCAACAGCCACACCGATCATCTGGGTCAGCCTGGATGCGTGCTTGGTGCCAGAGACGACCACCGACACGGCTCATCACGACTGGCGCCTGATCATGACGGACATCACCATCCGCAAGCGTGATGAACAAAAGATCATCGATAGCCAGGCACGGCTGCACTTGGTAGCAACACTCGCCGAGCTGGCGTTCTGGGAATGGACGCCGCACACCAACCAAGTGATATTTCCTTTAGAGTGGCAGCGGCAGATGGGGTACGACCAGGGCGCCTTGCCGAAGAACTTCGACGACTGGGCCGAACTGCTACACCCTGATGATCGCGAGCCCAGCCTTGCAAAGCTGCGTGGCTTCGCTGCCAACCGAGAATCGTGCGAAATACAATATCGGCTACGCTGCAAGGATGGTGCCTACCGCTGGCTCCAGGCCAGACCCGAGGTCATCCAGGACGCCAACAACACATATCAGCGTATCCTGTTGGCGCAGCAGGACATCACCCGCCGCAAGGAGGCTGAGCTACACGCACTCCGCCTGGCCCAGCACGATCCACTGACCGGCCTGCCGACACGTCGACTACTCGACCAATTGGCCAATCAAATGCTAGTGAGCGCAAGGCGCAGCAAGCGCCAACTGGCGGTACTGTTCTTCGACCTAGACGATTTCAAAGCGGTTAACGACATGTACGGTCACGCGGTCGGCGACCTGTTGCTGCAAGCGGTGGCCCAGAGACTGCTGACACTGTTCCGAGCAGAGGATATCGTCGCCCGCCTGGGGGGCGATGAGTTCGTCGCCGTACTAAGCAAGATCGACGACGCCACGGACGTCGCTCGCACAGCGGGCAAGGCCATCGCGACCCTGGCGCCTCCGTATACTATCGGTCAGCTGCAACTACACTGCGCACCCAGCCTCGGTATCAGCCTATATCCACAAGATGGCGAGACGATCGAGCAGCTCATGCAAAGCGCCGATTTGGCCATGTACCACGCAAAACAAATCCGCCCGGGACACTATCAATTCGTCACTGCTGCGCTCAACGAGCAGGTAATGAGCAGTGCCACGCTGGAAAGACAGCTGCGTCAAGGAATCGCCAAGGAAGAGTTTCGTGTCGTCTATCAACCGGTCCTGGACTTGAAGCAAGGGTGTCTGCATGGGGCTGAAGCGCTACTGCGATGGCCGCAGCACGACCAGGAACCAATCCCACCCTCAACCTTTCTACCTGTAGCCGAATCACTCCACCTCACCCATGAGATCGGACTTTGGGTCATCCGGGAAGTGTGCCGACAACATCAGTCATGGCGAGTTGCGGGGTTACCCCCGATACCAATCTCAGTAAATGTTTCGACACGAGAGTTTCTTCATCCGCACTTCATTCAAGGACTATGCGACGCTTGCCAAGACGCGGGGACAGAGCCCTCCGCGCTAGTGCTACACCTAAGTGAATCTACCTTGTTCGATTACCCAGACGGCAGCGCAGATCAACTCGCCGCTCTCAGGGCTCTCGGTGTCAAGCTAGTGATTGACGACTTCGGCCTGGGCTGCTCAAGCCTCAGCAAGCTCGATCAACTACCCTTGACCGGACTCCAGATCAACCAAGCGCTGGTACGACAGCTACACACGGCGCGCGGCATGCCAGCCATCATCGACACCATCATCCAGTTCGGGCGGGCCCTAGGACTCGACGTTACCGTCGTCGGCATCGAGAGCGAGGCCGATCAGCGGTTCTTCCACGCGATGGGTTGCGACCATCTTCAGGGCTTCCGCCTCGGCAAGCCGATGACCGGAGGCGCCTTCGCTGAGTGGTATCGCCAGCATCCCGCCACGGCACCACACTAGGCCGGGCGCCGACACACGAACTCCTAGCCCTCCCCCCTCGGCCAGGCGGCGGAGGTGGCGATGACTTGAAGTGCGTTCCAAGCCCGGATACCGGGCGAGCTGAAAATTCAGTACCATTGCCTCGCATCTACCGCAAACGCGGCACGAGCCTTGATCCGACCGCCACCATGGGGCGCGCACTCATCGCAACGGCTGGCTAACGGATCGAAATTTCGGAGCGACTGAGTCGAGCATGGTCAACATCATCGCCATCGCCAATCAGAAGGGCGGAGTCGGCAAGACGACGACCGCGGTCAACCTCGCCGCCTGTCTGGCGGCGATGAAGCGACGCGTGCTGCTGGTCGATCTCGACCCCCAGGGCAACGCCACCATGGGCTGTGGCGTCGACAAGCACGCGCTCGAGCACTCGAGCTGCGACCTGCTGCTCAGCGACATCCCCATCGCCGACTGTCTGCAGCGCATCACCGAGCCCTCGCCCGGTTTCGACCTGCTGCCGGCCAACGCCGATCTCACCGCCGCCGAGGTCGGGCTGATCGACTCGCCCGACCGCGAGCACCGTCTGGCGCGGGTGCTCGAGCGCGCCGCCCAGGCCTATGAGCTGGTGATCGTCGACTGCCCGCCCTCGCTCAACATGCTCACCGTCAACGCCTTGGTCGCCGCGCGCGGGGTGCTGATCCCGATCCAGTGCGAGTACTACGCCCTCGAGGGGCTCTCGGCGCTGCTCGACACCATCGAGCAGATCCGTGCCAACCGCAACGAGACGCTGCGTGTCGAGGGCATCCTGCGCACCATGCACGACCCGCGCAACAACCTCGCCAACCAGGTCTCGACCCAGCTCATCGCGCACTTCAAGGACAAGGTCTACCGCACCATCATCCCGCGCAACGTGCGCCTCGCCGAGGCCCCCAGCCACGGCATGCCGGCCCAGCTCTATGATCCGTCCTCCAAGGGCGCGATCGCCTACATGGCGCTGGCCAGCGAGGTGCTGCGCCGCCAGCAGAAGGGCCGCAACGCCGCCTGACATGGACCAGGAAACCACCCGACCGAACAAGAAGAAGGGGCTGGGGCGCGGACTCGACGCCCTGCTCGGCGCCACCCGTGGCGGTGCCGAGACCGCCTCCCAGTCCGGGGCCGTCGCCACCGCTCAGCCCGGCGATCGCATCGTGCGCCTGCCGCTCGAGCAGCTGCAGCGCGGGCGCTATCAGCCACGCCGCGACTTCGACCCCGAGGCGCTGCGCGAGCTGGCCGAGTCGATCCGCGCCCAGGGCGTGCTGCAGCCGATCCTGGCGCGACCGCTGGCCGAGGGGCGCTACGAGATCGTCGCCGGCGAGCGGCGCTGGCGCGCCTGTCAACAGGCCGGCCTCAGCGAGATCCCGGCACTGGTGCGCGAACTCGACGCCACCAGCGCGCTGGCCATCGCGCTGATCGAGAACATCCAGCGCGCCGATCTCAATCCGCTGGAAGAGGCCACCGCGCTGCACCGTCTGGTCGAGGAGTTCGAGCTCACCCATCAAGAGGTGGCCGAGGCGGTCGGCAAGTCGCGCACCACCATCTCCAACCTGCTGCGCCTGCTCGAACTCGAGCCCGAGGTCAAGGACCAGCTCGATCATGGCCGCTTGGAGATGGGCCACGCCCGCGCCCTGCTCGGGGTCAAGGGCCAGATGCAGTGCGCGCTCGCCCGACAGGTGGTCGCCGGCGGTCTCTCGGTGCGCGACACCGAGCGACTGGTGCGACGGCAACAGCAGGGCGAGAGCCCGGTGGCGGCAGCGGATCGGAAGGGAGTGACCGACCCCGACATCCGCCGACTGCAGAACGATCTCACCGACCGGCTCGGCGCCGAGGTGCGGATCCAGCACGGCAGCCGCGGCAGCGGCAAGCTGGTGATCAGCTACACCAGCCTCGACGAGCTCGACGGCATCCTCGGCCATATCCGTTGAGCAGTGTGCCGGGCGAGGCCGCCCCCCCGAGAAGGATGCTGAAACACCGGCTCGATCAAAGGGATCCAGCCCCGGGAACGGGTTCGTCGAGACCTTCGTCATCGGCCCGAAACCCGCGCCGCGCAAGGCTCCGGGCACCCCGCGGTTACATTGACCCGATATTAGCGATCCCCTATACTTCGCGTCCGGTGAGCGACGCGCTCAACCAAACCACGATGATCTGATGCAACAGCCGGATGCGCTTCAGGCCGGGAACGTCCTGAAAATACAGACGATCCTCAGCCTGGTGTCGGTGCTACTCGCCCTGCCGTTCGGTCGCTCCGTTGCACTATCGGTCCTCATAGGTTCTGGATCCTGCCTGCTGGCCAACGCCATGCTCGCGGCCTGGGTCTTTCGCGCCTATCGCGCCCAGGCGCCTGAGCGTTTGGTCATGCGTTTTTATCGTGCCGAAGTCGCAAAGATCGCGTTGGTCCTGGGTTTGTTCGTCGTTGCCTTCGCAACATTCGACGACCTGAACATACCGGCATTGCTGGGGGCCTACTTCCTCATGCAAGTGATGCCGATCCTGATCGCGGCCCAACAGGCCAAACGAAACACGAAGTGAGAATGATCGATGGCTGCTACCGAAACGCTCACCGCTGAACAATACATTCAACACCATCTGACCAACCTCACCTTCGGTCTACACCCCGAGCACGGCTTGGGGCTCGCGCACAACAGCGCGGAGGCCGCGGAGATGGGCTTCTGGGCGATCAATCTGGACACCATGTTCTTTTCGATCCTGCTCGGCGGCCTGTTCCTCTGGTTCTTCAAGGGTGTGGCCGAACGCGTCAGCGCCGGCGTGCCGGGTGCGGCGCAGAACTTCGTCGAGTGGATCGTCGACTTCGTCGAGGACAACGTCCGCGGTTCCTTCAGTGGCAAGAACCCGATGGTCGCCCCGCTGGCGCTGACCATCTTCGCCTGGGTCTTCCTGATGAACCTGATGGACCTGCTGCCGGTCGATCTGGTGCCCTATCTGTTCGGCCAGTTCATGGCCCTGTTCGGCGCCGATCCGCACCATGTCTATCTCAAGATCGTGCCGACCACCGATCCCAACGCCACCTTCGGCATGGCCCTGATGGTCTTCATCATGGTGCTCTACTACAGCGTCAAGATGAAAGGCGTCGGTGGCTTCCTCGGCGAGCTGACCCTGCAGCCGTTCGGCAAGTGGGGCATGCCCGCGAACCTGGTGCTCGAAGGGATCAGTCTGATCTCCAAGCCGATCTCGCTCGCCCTGCGACTGTTCGGCAACATGTACGCCGGCGAGATGATCTTCATCCTGATCGCCTTGCTCTACGGTGGCAGCTTCGTGCTCAACGCCACCGGCGGCGTTCTGCAGTTCGTGTGGGCCGTGTTCCACATCCTGATCATCACGCTGCAGGCGTTCATCTTCATGGTGCTGACCATCGTCTATCTCGACATGGCACACCAGGAGCATCACTAAACCCCGTTTTTCAAGGCTCTGACCTTCAATCAAGGCTCTGACCTTCAATCCTGGAGAGAACTATGGAACTCGAAGTCGCACAAGCATTCGCAGAGGTCATCAAGTACATCGGCGCTGGCCTGATGCTGGGTCTGGGCGCAGTCGGCGCCGGCGTCGGCATCGGCGTCCTCGGCGGTCGCTTCCTGGAGGGCGCTGCCCGTCAGCCCGAGCTCATCCCGATGCTGCGCACCCAGTTCTTCATCGTCATGGGCCTGGTCGACGCACTGCCCGTCATCGCGATCGCCATGGGTCTGTTCCTGATGTTCGCTGCCTAGCGCGCATCCTGCTCCCTCCCGCGGGCCGAGAAGACTCCTCGCCCACATGAGGCTCAGGCAAGAGGCATAGGTATGAATATCAATCTGACTCTGTTTGCCCAGATGATCACCTTCGCGGTGTTCGTCGGGTTCTGTATGAAGTATGTGTGGCCGCCCATCGTCAACGCGTTGGCGGAGCGCAAGGCCAAGATCGCCGAAGGCCTCGCCGCCGCCGAACGTGGCCATCAGGAGCAGGCCCTCGGGGAGCAACGCGCACTCGAGCTGATGAAGGAGGCCAAGGTCTCCGCCGCCGAGATCGTCGGTCAGGCCCAGAAGCGGGCCACCGACATCGTCGAGGAGGCCAAGAGCGACGCCCGGACCGAGGGCGATCGGCTGCTCGCCGCGGCGCGCGCCGAGATCGATCAGGAGACCAACCGCGCACGCGAAGAGCTGCGTGAGCGCGTCTCCACGCTCGCCGTCGCGGCAGCGGAGAAGATCCTCCAGAAGGAGATCAACGTCGACGCCCACAAGTCGATCGTCGACTCGTTCGCAAAGCAGCTCTAGGGAATACCCATGGCCGGAGACATCACCACCATCGCACGGCCTTATGCCGAAGCGGCCTTCGAGCGCGCGAAGGAAACCGGACAGGTCGAGGCATGGTCCGACGCACTCGGGCGGTTGGCCGCGGTGGCCGGCGACCCGCAGATGGTCGCGCTGATCGCCAACCCCAACGTGTCCCGCGAGACCATCCGCGACATCACCCTCGAAGTCTGTGGCGAGGACCTGCCGGAGGAGGTTGCCAACCTGCTCCGGTTGCTCGCCGACAACGCACGCCTGGCGGCCGTCCCCGAGATCGCCCGACTGTTCGAAGTCAGCCGCAGCGCCGACGAGGGCATGCGGCGCGTGACCGTACGCAGTGCGTTCGAGATCGACGAGGCGCAACGCGCGGCGCTCGCCACTGCACTGTCCTCGCGTCTTGGCGGGCAGGTGGAGCTCACGGTCGAGACCGACAGCGCGCTGATTGGTGGGCTGGAGATCCGTGCCGGGGACCTGGTGATCGACGACACGGTCCGCGGCAAGATCGACCGACTCGCCAACGCATTGCAATTCTGAACGGGACACCGCCATGCAACTGAATCCATCCGAGATCAGTGATCTCATCAAGCAGAAGATCGAGAAATACGATCTTCAAACCGAGGCCCGGACCGAGGGCACCATCGTCAGCCTGACCGACGGCATCGTGCGTATCCACGGCCTGTCCGACGCTCAGTACTACGAGATGCTGGAGTTCCCCGGCAACACCTACGGCCTGGCGCTGAACCTCGAGCGCGACTCGGTCGGCGCGGTGGTGCTCGGCGACTACACCAACCTCTCCGAGGGCGACTGGGTGCGCTGCACCGGGCGCGTGCTCGAGGTGCCGGTCGGTGAAGGCCTGCTCGGCCGCGTGGTCGACGCGCTCGGCAACCCGATCGACGGCAAGGGCCCGATCGAGGCCGCAGCCACCTCGCCGATCGAGAAGCAGGCCCCCGGCGTCATCGCCCGTCAGTCGGTCGATGAGCCGATGCAGACCGGTCTCAAGGCGATCGACGCCATGGTGCCGGTCGGTCGTGGCCAGCGTGAGCTGATCATCGGCGACCGCCAGACCGGTAAGACCGCGGTGGCGCTCGACGCGATCATCAACCAGAAGGACACCGGCGTTAAGTGCATCTACGTCGCGGTCGGTCAGAAGAACTCGACCATCGCGGCCCTGGTGCGCAAGCTCGAAGAGCACGGCGCGATGGATCACACCATCATCGTCTCCGCCAGCGCCTCCGACTCGGCCGCGATGCAGTTCATCGCGCCCTATGCCGGCTGCTCGATGGGTGAGTACTTCCGTGACAAGGGCGAGGACGCGCTGATCGTCTACGACGACCTCACCAAGCAGGCCTGGGCCTACCGTCAGGTGTCGCTGCTGCTGCGTCGTCCGCCGGGTCGCGAAGCCTACCCCGGTGACGTCTTCTACCTGCACTCGCGTCTGCTCGAGCGCGCCGCGCGCGTCAATCCCGACTACGTGGAGAAGGCGACCAACGGTGCGGTCAAGGGCAAGACCGGCTCGCTCACCGCGCTGCCGATCATCGAGACCCAGGCCGGTGACGTCTCGGCATTCGTTCCGACCAACGTGATCTCGATCACCGACGGTCAGATCTTCCTCGAGACCGACCTCTTCAACTCGGGTATCCGTCCGGCCATCAACGCCGGTCTATCGGTGTCGCGAGTCGGTGGCGCGGCCCAGACCAAGGCGATCAAGAAGCTCGGCGGTGGTATCCGTCTGGCACTCGCGCAGTATCGTGAGCTGGCAGCCTTCTCGCAGTTCGCCTCCGACCTCGACGAGACCACCCGCAAGCAGCTCGAGCGCGGTGAGCGCGTCACCGAGCTGATGAAGCAGGCGCAGTACTCGCCGATGAGCGTCGGCCAGATGGCCGTCTCGCTGTTCGCCGCCAATGAGGGCTACCTCGACGACGTCGACGTCAAGAAGGTCGTCGACTTCGAGGCGGCGCTGCAGGGCTACATGAAGTCCCAGCAGGCCGAGCTGCTCAGCAAGATCGACTCGACCGGCGGCTTCAACGACGAGATCCAGCAGGGTCTGCACGCGGCGCTCAAGGATTTCAAGGCGAACAATACTTGGTAAGCGCCCGCATCCACATGCGCCCAACCGCCGCCCCGCGGCGGTTGGGCGTTGTCGAGACCTTACAACCGACCCGAATCAAACAGGCGCCGCGACCGACCTTCGAGTCGGGGATCGGGCGCTGGAAGCTGGGAGCTTGATCAAATGGCAGGCGCCAAAGAAATCCGCACCAAGATTGCGAGCATCAAGAGCACGCAGAAGATCACTTCCGCCATGGAGATGGTTGCAGCATCGAAGATGCGCAAGGCGCAGGATCGCATGTCTGCCTCCCGGCCCTACGCGGACAAGATGCTCCAGGTGATCCACCATCTGGCGCAAGCGACGCCCGAGTACCGTCATTCCTTCATGGCCACGGAACGCCCGCGCAAGCGCGTCGGTTATATCGTGGTTTCCTCCGATCGCGGCCTGTGCGGCGGCCTCAACAGCAATCTGTTCCGCCGTCTGAGTGCCGAGATCAAGGAGCAGCAGGCCGCTGGCATCGAGCCGGTCTTCTGCGCCATCGGCAGCAAGGCGCTGGGGTTCTTCAAGCGCTTCGGCGGCAAGGTGCTGGCGCAGGCGACCCATCTTGGTGACACCCCGCACATCGAGGATCTGATCGGCACCGTCAAGGTGATGCTCGACGCCTTCGAGGCTGGCGAGATCGACGCGATCCATGTCGCCAGCAACGAGTTCGTCAACACCATGACGCAGCGCCCGGAGATCCGCCAGCTGGTGCCCATCGCCCCCGCCGAGAAGCAGGAGGAGGCGTTGCCCTACCACTGGGACTATATCTACGAGCCGGATGCGCACACCGTCCTCGACGCCCTGCTCACCCGCTACATCGAGTCGCTGGTCTATCAGAGCGTGGTCGAGAACGTCGCCTGCGAGCAGGCCGCGCGAATGGTCGCGATGAAGGCCGCCTCGGACAACGCCGGCAACCTGATCGACGAACTCCAGCTCGTCTACAACAAGGCGCGCCAGGCCGCTATCACCCAGGAAATCTCCGAGATCGTGAGCGGCGCCGCGGCGGTTTGACCCACCGCCGGCTGACCCCGGCGACCCCGGCCAGGATCAGACCCAGACAGAATCGCTAGACGCCGCAAGGCAGAAGAGGAAAAGACTATGAGTTCCGGTAACGTGGTGGAAATCATCGGCGCGGTGGTGGACGTACAGTTCCCGCGCGGCGAGATGCCCAAGGTCTATGAAGCACTGAAGATCGAGTCCGTCGGCCTCACCCTCGAGGTGCAGCAGCAGCTCGGCGACGGCGTCGTCCGCACCATCGCCATGGGCTCGACCGACGGCCTGCAGCGTGGCCTCGAGGTCGCCGCCACCGGCGCCCCGATCCAGGTCCCGGTGGGCCAGAAGACCCTCGGTCGCATCATGGACGTGCTCGGCAACGCCATCGACGAGCAGGGCGACATCGGCGCCGAGGAAAGCTGGTCGATCCACCGTCCCGCGCCCAAGCTCGAGGACCAGTCGACCACCACCGAGATCCTCGAGACCGGCATCAAGGTCGTCGACCTGATCATGCCGATCGCCAAGGGCGGCAAGGTCGGCCTGTTCGGCGGCGCCGGCGTCGGCAAGACCGTCACCCTGATGGAGCTCATCCGTAACATCGCCGCCGAGCACTCCGGCTTCTCGGTGTTCGCTGGTGTCGGCGAGCGTACCCGTGAGGGTAACGACTTCTATCACGAGATGAAGGAGTCGAACGTCCTCGACAAGGTGGCCCTGGTCTACGGCCAGATGAACGAGCCGCCCGGCAACCGTCTGCGCGTCGCCCTGACCGGCCTGACCATGGCCGAGTACTTCCGCGACGAAGGCCGTGACGTGCTGCTGTTCGTCGACAACATCTACCGTTACACCCTCGCCGGTACCGAGGTCTCGGCACTGCTCGGGCGCATGCCCTCGGCGGTGGGTTATCAGCCGACCCTGGCCTCGGAGATGGGCGCCCTGCAGGAGCGCATCACCTCCACCAAGACCGGCTCGATCACCTCCTTCCAGGCCGTCTACGTGCCTGCCGACGACCTCACCGACCCGTCGCCGGCGACCACCTTCGCGCACCTCGACGCCACCCTGGTGCTGTCGCGTCAGATCGCCGAGCTGGGCATCTACCCCGCCGTCGACCCGCTCGACTCGACCAGCCGTATCCTCGACCCCAACGTCGTCGGCCAGGAGCACTACGAGACCGCGCGTGCGGTGCAGGGCACCCTGCAGCGCTACAAGGAGCTCAAGGACATCATCGCCATCCTCGGCATGGACGAGCTCTCCGACGAGGACAAGCTGACCGTGGCCCGCGCCCGTAAGATCCAGCGCTTCCTGTCGCAGCCGTTCTTCGTCGCCGAGGTCTTCACCGGCGCGCCCGGCAAGTTCGTCTCGGTCAAGGACACCATCGCCGGCTTCAAGGCCATCGTCAACGGCGAGTACGACCACCTGCCCGAGCAGGCCTTCTACATGGTCGGCAGCATCGAGGAAGCGGTGGCCAAGGCCGAAAAGATGGCCAACTAACGGAGACCACCCATGGCAATGACGATCCACGTCGATATCGTGAGCGCAGAGGGCGCCATCCACTCCGGGCAGGCGACCATGGTGTACGCCAGCGCGGAAGTGGGTGAGGTGGGCATCGCGCCCCGCCACACCGCCTTCATCAGCCGTCTCAAGCCCGGCGACGTCCGAGTGGAGAACGAGCAGGGCGAGCAGGAGCACTTCTACGTCTCCGGCGGCATGCTCGAGGTCCAGCCGAACGTGGTCACGGTCCTTGCCGACACCGCGGTCCGGGCCGCGAACCTCGACGAGGCGGCGGCCCAGGACGCCAAGCGTCGCGCCGAGGAGGCACTGGCCGGACAACAGGCCGGGTTCGAGTACGCCAAGGCCCAGGCCGAGCTGGCCGAGGCGATCGCCCAGCTGCGTGCGATCGAGAAGCTGCGCAAGACCAAGCGCGGCTGATTCGCTCGCGCCACGTCCGGCGCGCTGCACGAGGAAAACGCCCCGTCCGCAAGGTCGGGGCGTTTTTTTATCGGCCAAGGGGCCTTATTCTCGCCAACGGTGCGCTTGACGCTGACGAAACGCCCGGCGCATGCTCCCTGCGAGCCATATGGCGATGACACCCAAAGACGACGCGCACACAGCAGTGCTCGCGACACGTGCCCCAGACGGCTAGGATAGCCACCGAGCGCGATGCCCGTGACCGCTCCCGGCGGAGCATCCTCTCCAGGGATGATGGGCGTCTCTCCCTATCGACAACTCCAGCAAGGATCACTCAGGCATGAAGTTAGGCGTCGTGATACTGGCCGCCGGGCTCGGCAAGCGGATGCGTTCGAGACTCCCCAAGGTCCTCCATCCACTGGCCGGCAAGCCACTGCTCGCGCACGTCCTCGAGGCGGCGGAGACGATCGAGCCGACACGAATCGTGGTCGTCCACGGCCATGCCGGCGATCAGGTGCGTGCGGCCCTCGATGGCCATTCCTGCACCTGGGTCGAGCAGACCGAGCAGCGCGGCACCGCGCACGCAGTGATGCAGGCGATGCCCGCACTCGCCGATCTCGACCGCGTGCTGGTGCTCTATGGCGATGTGCCGCTGATCTCGCCGGCCACCCTCGAGCGACTGATCGCCGCGGCCGACGGCAGCCCGCTGGCGCTGCTCACCGCCGAACTCCCCGACCCCACCGGCTATGGCCGAATCCTGCGCGATGCCGAGGGACGCATCGAGCGCATCGTCGAGGAGCGCGACGCCGACGAACAGCAGCGCCGCATCCGCGAGTCGAACACCGGCTTCCTGATCGCCGATCGCGCCCGTCTCGACGACTGGCTCTCGCGCATCGACGACGACAACGCCCAGGGCGAGTACTACCTCACCGACGTCACCGCACTGGCCGCGGCCGACGGCGTGGACGTGGCCAGTGCCCGTCCCGACAGCCTCACCGAGGTCTCCGGGGTCAACGACCGCGTCCAGCTCGCCGCGCTCGAACGCGCCTGGCAGCGCCAGCAGGCCGAGCGACTGATGCGCGCCGGCGTCACCCTGCAGGACCCGGCGCGCTTCGACCTGCGCGGCCGGCTCACCGCCGCGAGCGACTGCACCATCGACGTCAATGTCGTCATCGAGGGTGAGGTCGAGATCGCCGCGGGGGTCCACATCGGCCCCAACTGCGTGCTGCGCGACTGCACCATCGGCGCCAACACCGAGATCCTCGCCAACTGCGTGATCGAGGGCGCCCGGGTCGGCGCCGACGCCCGCATCGGTCCCTTCGCGCGGCTGCGTCCGGGCAGCGAACTGGGCGATGCCACCCATGTCGGCAACTTCGTCGAGACCAAGAACACCCGCCTCGGCGCCGGCAGCAAGGCCAATCATCTGACCTATCTGGGGGACGCCACCATCGGCGCCGGGGTCAACATCGGCGCCGGCACCATCACCTGCAACTACGACGGCGCCAACAAGTCGCGTACCGAGATCGGTGACCGCGCCTTCATCGGCTCGAACAGCGCGCTGGTGGCGCCGGTGAGCATCGGCGAGGGGGCCACCATCGGCGCCGGATCGGTGATCACCCGTACCGCGCCGGCCGAGCAGCTCACCCTCTCGCGTGCCCGCCAGCACAGCGTCAACGGCTGGCAGCGCCCCCAGAAACAGCCGAAACCCTAAGGAGTTCCAGTCTATGTGCGGCATCGTCGGCGCCATCGCCCAACGCCCGGTCGCGGCCATCCTGCTCGAGGGGCTGAAGCGACTCGAATACCGCGGCTACGACTCCGCGGGTATCGCCATCCTCGAGGGCCCGGGGCAGCTCAACCGCTCCCGCACCCTCGGCAAGGTCGCGCGTCTCGCCGAGGAGGTCGACGCACACCCACTGCCCGGGCTGCTCGGCATCGCCCACACCCGCTGGGCGACCCACGGCGAACCGGCCGCCCACAACGCCCACCCGCACGTCTGTCGCGACCGCTGCGCGATCGTGCACAACGGCATCATCGAGAACCACGAGCAGCTGCGCGCCGCCCAGCGCGAGGCCGGTCACCGCTTCACCTCCGAGACCGACACCGAGGTGGTGGTGCATGCGATCTATGACCAGCTCGCCGCCGGTCACGGACTGCTCGAAGCGGTGCGCAACACCACCGCCGAGCTGCAGGGCGCCTATGCCCTGGGGGTGATCGACACCCAGGACCCCGAGCGCCTGATCGCCGCGCGCGAGGGCAGCCCGCTGGTGATCGGGATCGGCTTCGGCGAGCACTTCATCGCCTCGGACGTGTTCGCCCTGCTGCCGGTCACCCACCGCTTCATCTTCCTCGAGGAAGGGGATATCGCCGAGCTCACCCGCGAGCGGGTGCGCATCTGGGACCGCGACGGGCGCGAGGTCGAGCGTCCGATCAAGACCTCCAGCCTGGCGCTCGACGCCGCCGAGCGCGGCGAGTACCGCCACTACATGCTCAAGGAGATCTTCGAGCAACCACAGGCGATCGCCGATACCCTCGACGACCGTCTCAGCGGCAACCGACTGCGCCCCGAGTGCTTCGGCAACGAGGCCGAGGCGCTGTTCACCGAGATCAAGGCGGTCACCATCGTCGCCTGCGGCACCAGCTATCATGCCGCGCAGGTCGCCCGCTACTGGATCGAGGCCCTCGCCGGGCTGCCGTGCAGCGTCGAGGTCGCCAGCGAGTACCGCTACCGCCAGCATGTGGTCCCCGAACAGGCGCTGTTCGTCACCCTCTCGCAGTCGGGCGAGACCGCCGATACCCTGGCCGCGCTGCGCCAGGCCAGGCAGAGCGGCTATCGCGCCACCCTGGCGATCTGCAACGTCCCCGAGAGTTCGCTGGTGCGCGAGTCCGATCTGGTGCTGCTCACCCATGCCGGTCCAGAGATCGGGGTGGCCTCGACCAAGGCCTTCACCACCCAGCTCGTCGCCCTGCTGTTGCTGACCCTGGCGCTCGGGCGCGGACGTGGCATCGACGAGGCCGAGGAGGCACGGCTGGTCGGGCTGTTGCGCTCGCTGCCGCTCAAGATCGAGGAGGTGCTGCGACTCGACGAGCAGATCGCGATGCTCGCCGAGTCCTTCGTCGACAAGCACCACACCCTCTTCCTCGGGCGCGGCGAACAGTACCCGATCGCCATGGAGGGCGCGCTCAAGCTCAAGGAGATCTCCTATATCCATGCCGAGGCCTACCCCGCTGGCGAACTCAAGCACGGCCCACTGGCGCTGATCGACGAGCAGATGCCGGTGGTCGCGGTGGCGCCCAACAACGCCCTGCTCGAGAAGCTCAAGTCCAACCTCGAGGAGGTCCGGGCGCGCGGCGGCCAACTCTATGTCTTCGCCGACTTCCAGGTCCCGCTCGACGAGACCGATGGGGTTAATGTCATCCGTCTGCCCGAGACCGACGACCTGCTCGACCCGCTGGTCTTCACCATCCCGCTGCAGTTGCTCGCCTATCATGTCGCCGTGCTCAAGGGCACCGACGTCGATCAACCGCGCAACCTGGCCAAGTCGGTGACCGTCGAGTAGACATATCCCCTTCGCCGCTGTGATCGAGTTGACAGCGGCAAGATCACGTCGGCATATACTCTGCGTAAGAAGGAACAGACCCGGGAGGAGGGGACCGGGTCTGCAGGCCGCGAACTTGAGCCACAGCCGACCGCCTTATCGTCCCCGTCGCTCGGGCGCGCGCGACCGGACGCGCTGCGCCGTCCCTGCCTTCTGGAACCAACCATGGCCGACAGATCCTCATCGAACGTCGTCCCGCTCGCCGGTCGCGGCCTCCCGCCAGAGGCCCCGGCATCGGCCGATCCAGCCACCCTGCTCGCGGCCTGTCGCGACCGCCTCGCGCACGGTCTCGCCACCGTCTTCGCCCAGCATCTCGACAGCGCCAACGACGACTTCCTCGGCATGGCCGATCGCGCCACCAGCCTCGAGCAGCAACAACTCTATTTCGCCGCCATGGACTTCCTCACCGGCCATGGCCAGCTGCTGCTGCAACAGTTCCGCAGCACCTATGTCGCGCAGTTCGAAGCGGCGGTCGCGGCCCTGCGCGGCACCACCGTGGAAGGCGGGCGCGCGAACCAGGAGCCGCGCGAGCTGAGCCTGATCGACACCGACGACTTCGAGCGCGACCTGGCAATCGCCAAGCTCTCGGCCCGCGCCGCGTGCAACTGCGCGCAGCAGCTCACCGCGCTCGATCGACGCTTTGCCGCACTGCTGCAACTCTCGCGTATCGCTCAGGACGACAACCCGCTGCACCCGCGCGCGCTCTTCACCACGATGCTCGACGCGCTCGGCGCACTCGACGTCGGCGAACAGCTCGGACTGATCCTGCTGCAGGAGTTCGAGCGCCAGACCTCGGCCGAGCTGCCGGGCATCTATGCCGACCTCAACCGCTTTCTCGCCGAGGCCGGCATCCTCCCCAACATCCCGCTCGCCGGCCCCCAGCGCGCACTACGCAGCCAACCACTCGACGCCGCTGACGCTCACCCACCGCTCGATGAGCACCGGCAGACTGCCGCATCGGCGCCGCACCAGGGCGAGCACGGCAACAGCGACGTCTTCGAACAGCTCGCCCAGGCGCTGCAGGCAGCCGCCACCCAGCGCCCAGCGGCCACCGGCCAGTTCCACCAGGGCATGCCACCGACGCCCCGGGCGGCACCATCACAACCGCGCCAGCAGACGCTCGACATCGCCGAGCTGATCCAGGCCCTCACCGGGCTGCAACGCGGCGGCGGCGACGTCCGTCAGCTGCCGGGACTCGGCGCATCCCCCATCGACCCGGCGCAGAACGACGCACTGCAACGAATCCGCGCCACCCCAATGGCCGACTGGTCGCACCCGGTCGACGCGCTCACCATCGACATCGTCTCGATGCTGTTCGACGCCATGTTCAAGGACCCCGAACTCTCGGCGGCGATCCGCGCCGAGCTGGCCAAGCTGCAGATCCCGGTGCTCAAGGTCGCGCTGATCGACAAGCACTTCTTCTCCGAGCGACGCCACCCCGCACGCCGACTGCTCGATCTCATCGCCAGCTCCGGCCTCGGCCGCAGCGAGGAGGACGAACCGCGTCTGATCGAGCGGATCCGTGCCATCGTCGATGGCGTGGTCGATGGCTTCGATGACGACGTCGAGGTCTTCGCCCGCCAGCTCCAGGCGTTCGAGCAATTCCTCGACGAGGAAGAGACGCGGGCCCGTGGCAAGGCGAGCAAGGTGCTCGGCGAGCTGGCCCGACGCGATCGGCGCGAGGTCGCCGAGCGACGTGTCGAGGCCGTCATCACCGAGCACGCCCACCCGGAGGCCCCGGCACTGATCAGCGGCTTCGTCGGCGAGCATTGGCGACAGGTGTTGGTCGACGTGTTCATCGACACCGGCGAGGACGGCGAGGACTGGCGGGAAGCGGTGCAGCTGATGGACGACCTGCTGTGGTCGGTCGAGCCCAAGCTCACCCAGGAGGAGCGCGACCGTCTGCTCACCCTGCTCCCGGACCTCATCACCCGGCTGCGCAAGGGGCTCGAGCGTATCGACCAGGAGACCTCCTGGGACAGCTTCTTCGGTCAGCTGATCCGGCTGCACATGGCGGCCCTGCATCGCGAGGGCGTGAACGACTCGCCGCCAGCGCAGGACAACGTCGAGGACACGACCACCGCCCCGGCATCGGCATCGGCATCGGCATCGGCATCGGCATCGGCATCGGCATCGGCATCGGCATCCGATGATGCCGACGACGCAGAGACCGATCACCATCTGCGTCTCGCGCGCGCCCTCGAGGTCGGCGCCTGGGTCGAGTTCAAGAGCGTGCGCGGGACCCGCAAGACGCTGCGACTGAGTTGGGTCAGTGAGTATCGTGGCGTCTATCTGTTCACCAACCGTCAGGGTGACAACGCCCTCACGCTCGCCACCACCAGCCTCGCCAATCATCTGCGCCAGGGCAGCGCCCGACTGCTCAGCCAGGACCCGCTCACCGAGCGTGCGGTCAGTCAGGTCCTGGAGCGCCGTACCGACCCCGAAACCTGACCCGGACCACGACGCCGTCGTCGCGCCTCACCGACGACGGCACGGCCGCCGCTACCGCCAGTCGCACCCGATCAGACGACCGACGAGTCGGGGGGGCGAGGCCCCTCCCGATCCCCGCCCCGAACCATCCGCACCAACCCCTCGATCTCCTCATCGAGCCGGAGCCGGGCACGGAACCCCAGCTCGCGCTCGAGCGTGGCCGAGGAGAACCAGGCATCGCCGACGAGCTTGTCGAGCCCTTCCAGGGTCAGGGGCATGCGCCGACCGAGCAGACGCTCGCCGAGCGTGCCGACCCCGGCGGCGGCGCGCAGCGCCCACAGCGGCACCGTCCAGCGCGGCACCGGACGGTCGAGCGCGCGACAGATGCGCTCGTAGATCCAGCGCGTGGAATAGGCGCCGCCATCGGTCACGCAATAGGTGCGCCCGGCGCTCGCCGGGTGGGCGACGGCGAGCAGCACCGCAGCCACCGCATCCTCGACGTGCACCGCCGAGCGGTGGTTGTCGATCCGTGGCCAGGGCGGGAAGCGATGGGCGGCGACGGCGGCGATCATCCGCGCCAGATTGCCCTCCCCCGCCAACCCGTAGACCATCGGCAGGCGCAACACGCAGCCGGGGATGCCGAGCGCCGCGGCGCTCGCCAGCAACTCGCCCTCGGCGACCAGCTTGGCGCGACCATAGCCGGTCTCGGGCGCGGGTTCGACCTCGTCGGGGCCGGCCGGATGGCCGCGCGCCCCGGTCGCATCCCCCATCGCCTTGACCGTGCTGAGATAGAGCATCCGCCGCAGCGACCCGGCGCTGCGCGCCTCGGCCATCAGTGCGCGCGTGCCCTCGGCGGTCACCGTCCAGTGTCCCGGGGCCTCGTAGATGTCGGGCTCGTCGGCGGCCGGGGCATAGCTGGCGAGATGGATCAGGGTCTCGACCCCGGCACAGACCCCGGCGAGGGTCTCGGGACGGGCGAGATCGGCGCGACGCGTCTCCACCCCCCGCCCCGGCCACAGCCGCTCGACCACCGCCGGTGCGCGGCTGACCACCGCCACCCGCTGACCGTGCGCGAGCAGCGCCTCGACCAGCACCCGACCGACCCGGCCGGTAGCCCCGGTGACCAGCACCAGTCCGAGTGCATCCGCGCGCAGACTCATGTCGCCCGCCCCCGTCGCAGCCACTGACGCGCGACCAGCAGCCCCAGGTGCAGACGGATACCGAGGATCACCAGCCAGCTGAACGGACGCGGATAGCGCCGGTACTGGAACTTGCGATAGAAGCGCTCCATGCCGCGATGCTTGTGGCGCTCGACGGCCAGCGGATCACCACCGCTGCAGGCGCCCTTGTGATGCACCACCTCGACCCCGGGCACCAGCAGCACCCGCCAGCCGGCCTCAGCAAAGCGCACGAACCAGTCGAGGTCCTCGCAGTGCAGGAAATAGCCCTCGTCGAGCGGGCCGACCTGCTCGAGCGCGGCGCGGCGCACGAACATGAACGAGCCCGAGGTCGCCTCGACCGTCACCGGCTCGCGCGGCGGCGGCAGATGACGCTGATCGAGTCCGGCGCCACCGAGCCGCTCCAGTCCGAGCAGACGGCGCAGCGCGATCCAGGGATCGGGGATGGCGCGCCGACAGGCGACCTGCTCGGCGCCGTCCGGATCGCGCACCATGCACCCGGCGATCCCCGCCTCGGGATGGGCCTCGAGCGCCTCGACCATACGCCCGAGGGTATCGGGGGCGACGATGCAGTCGGGGTTGAGGAACAGCAGCCAGGGCGCGCCGGCCAGCGGCAGCGCGCGGTTGTTGCCCGCAGCGAAGCCGAGGTTGGCGCCGTTCTCGACGATCCGCAGCCGCGCATCGGCACCGACCCGCGCGCGCAACCGGGTGAGGCTGTCGTCGACCGAGCCGTTGTCGCTGACGATCACCTCGACGGCGAGCGTCGAGCCGAGCACCGCCGTCACGCACTCGGCGAGCAACGCCCCGGCGTTGTAGTTGACGACGATGACGCTGACCAGCGGCATGGCGCTCATCGGCTCACCTCCTCGTCGAGCGCGACCCGCACCGCGCGCTCGGCGGCGGCGAAACCGAAGTGGCGCTCCATCACCGCCAGCCCGCCGTCGGAAAGGCGCTGCCAGAGCGCGTCGTCGACACAGACCCGGGCGATGGCGTCAGCCAGCGCGCGGGCGTCCTCGCCGAGCAGCACCGACTCGCCGTCGACCAGATGCATGCCCTCGGCGGCCACCGCGGTGGCCACCACCGGCAGCCCGTGGGCGAGGCTCTGATTGATCTTGCCCTTGACCCCGGCGCCGTAGCGCAGCGGCGCCACCGACGCCCGCGAGCTGGCGAACAGTGGCGCGACATCGGGGACATAGCCGAGGATCTCGATGTCCGGCGCGGCGAGTGCGCGCACCTCCGGCGGCGGCTCGGCGCCGACCACCCGCAGCACCACCCCGGGCAGGCGCTCGCGCAGCAGCGGCATCAGCTCGCGACCGAGGAAGAGCACCGCATCGGTGTTCGGCGGATGGGCGAAGGCGCCGATGAACAGCAGACCGTGACGCTCGGCGGCGGGACGCGCCGAGCCGAAGATGCGATGGATGTTGGAGACCAGATGCACCTCGACATCGGGCGCCTCGGTGGCAAGCAGCGCGCGCTCGGCCTCGCTCACCACCCAGGTCTGGTCGGCGCGACGCATCAGCGCCAGCTCCTGATCGCGACGCCGCGCGGCGATCCGGCGGGTGGCCGCGTCGCCGCGCAACTCGGCGAGCCGGCGCTCGCGCAGGAAGTGCAGATCGACGGTGTCGAAGACGATCCGCGCCCGCGCGCAGTGACGCCGCGCGGCCTCCATCAGCGCCGCGGCGGCATCGGCGCGGCTGAGCACCACCAGATCGTAGCGCGCGCCTTGGGTGGCCAGATGACGCGCGACCGAGGGCACGTGCGGACGATAGAGCACCTCCACCCCGCGCTGCTGGAGCGCGCCGACATAGGGCTCGGGCGCCTCCAGGTTGGCCGCGGCAAAGGTCACCTGATAGCCGAGCCCGCGCAGGATGGCGAACAGGTTGACCATGCGCAGCGAGCCCGACTCGCGGTCCGGCGTCACCATGTAGTTGTCGACCACCAGGGCACGGCGCGCCAGGGCGCGGTCCTTGACCCGGTCGAGCGCCGCGTCGCGCGCGCCGAACCCGGCGAGCGTCTCGCCCCAGCGCGCGCGGAAGGTCTCGGCGTGGATGCGCTGATAGCGCTTGAGCCCGGTGCTCGCCTCGGGGTCGCGCCCGGCGCTCACCCCCTCGAAGTGCACCACCCAGGCCGCCGGCTGGTAGTAGACCCGGAGCCCGGCGGCGCGCACCCGCATCGCCAGATCGGTGTCCTCGTAATAGGCCGGGGCGAAGGTGCGGTCGAAACCGTCGAGACGCTCGAACAGCGCGCGCGGGATCGCCAGCGCCGCGCCCGAGCAGTAGTCGACGGGGCGCACATAGCCGTACTCGGGACGATGCGGATCGTCGAGATGACCATGGTTCCACGCCGAGCCGTCGGCGAAGAGGATGCCGCCGGCCTCCTGCTGACGACCGTCGGGATAGACCAGCCGGGCACCGACCATGCCCGCGTCCGGATAGTCATCGAAGGTCGCCAGCAGGGCGTCGAGCCAGCCCGGCTGCACCTGGGTGTCGTTGTTGAGGAACACCAGCAGCTCGCCGCGCGCGGCCTCGGCGCCACGGTTGCAGGTACCGACGAAACCGAGGTTCTCGGGGTTGCGGATCAGCCGCACCCCGGGATAGGCGGCGAGCCGCGCGGCGCTGTCGTCGGGCGAGCAATCGTCGACCACCACCACCTCGAAGCGCGCCGTGTCGCCACAGCGCGCGAGCGCGGCCAGACAATGATGGGTGTAGCCGAACTGACCGTGGATCGGAATCACCACCGACACCCGTGGGTGCTCGGGCGCGGGCAGCGCGATCGGCTCGAAGGGTTCGTCGAAGGCGAGCAGGACGGGTGGATCGGGGATGCGCAGCGGCGTGGTGCGCAGCCGCCGCGCGAGCTTGCGCGCGAGCACCCGGGGGCCTTCGGTACGCAGCACGTGCAGCGCGCGCGGACCGTAGCGACGAACCAGATCGAGCAGGCGGATAAGCCCCTGCGGCATCGCCATGGTCGCCATCACCAAGCCAGCGCCGCGCGGGCGAGCGCGTCGAGCAACTCGGCGACCTCGCGCATCACCAGGCTTGCGGCCTGCAGCTCGGCGGGGACCGCGCGATAGGCGGCATGGACGGTGGCGGGGTCGCCCGGCAGGGTATAGAGACTGACCACGAAGGGGCAGTTGACGATCCGCGTCGGGTCCTCGCGCATCATCTCGCGCGAGAGCACGGCGCTGCAGAACTCGACCGAGCGCGCCTCACCGTAGACCGGCTCGGTGAAACCGAGGTCCGCGCCAGTGCGGGCGAACATCTCGCCCAGATCGAGGACGTTGTTGATATAGAGACCGCGTTCGAGGATCGCCGCCTGCAGCCCGTCGAGCGCGGCCTCGAGGCTGGTCTCGGCCTGGTGGACGACGGCGCCGCCCGCGGCCAGCGGCGAAGACAGTGGGGCGCAGAGCAGCGCCAGCGCGCAGAGCGCGCGAGTGATCCGTGACATCGGACGCGACCTCCGGTCGATGAAGCCCAGTTGACGAGCCGCATCTTAGCAGCCGCGCCCACCGGGCACAGCGCCGGCCCCGCGGCGACGGGGCCGGTCGCGTCCGACGACCGGGATCAGTACTGGTTCATCGGGCGGAAGCCGGGCGGCGAGGGCCAGTCACCAGGGGACGGGGTCTGCCGCGGCGGCTGGGCGCCGCGCTGACGCGCCTCGAGCTCCTCGACCCGACGCTTGAGCGCCTCGATCTCCTCGGCGGTGGCATCGGGCGCACCAGCCGCCGCAGGCGCGACCGGTGACGCCGGCGTGGTCCCCGGCACGCCGGGATAGGCCGGGGGCGGCGCATAGGGCATGCCGTAACCACCATAGGGCGCGCCATATCCCGGACCGCCATAGGGACCATAGGGCGGAGCATAGGGGCCGTAGGGACCGTCGTAATAGTCATCGTCGTAGCGGTCACCGCCCATCCAGCGGCTGGGGTTCATCATGTCGCCGAAGTTGAACGCCGACACCGCCGGCACCTGCGCCAGCAGGGCGAGCAACGCGATCGCGCGCGCGGAACGTCTGGTGAACATTGGGACTGACACGGAGGTTCCTCCTCGTGGCTTGACGGGGTCCGGGACCGGGCAAGGTGTCGACGGGATCAGCCGTGACTCTGCGCGGCTTGATGGAAGTGACCGTGGCCGTGGTGCTCGCCCTCCTGGGCGTCGCCGTGCAACAAGGCGCCGTCGGGCTGGATCAGCGGGTGGATGGTGCGCCCGAGCGCACGTCTGGTGTCCTGCGCCTGCAGCTCGTCGCGCAGCCAGAGCAGCCAGGGTTCGAGCTCGCCGGGTCGACGGGTCGAGACCACGTCGAAGGGCGCCACGCTTGCCAGCGCGCGCAGATGACGCTCGGCGCGCTCGGGGTCGAAGTCCTCGAGCACCGGCAGCAGATCGCCCTTGGTGCAGAGCACCAGATCGGCGGCGCGGAAGATCACCGGGTACTTGGCCGGCTTGTCGTCGCCCTCGGGCACCGACAGCAGGGTGACGTTGCGGTGCTGGCCGAGGTCGAAGCTCGCCGGGCAGACCAGGTTGCCGACGTTCTCGATGAACAGCAGGTCGATGCCGTCGAGATCGATCTGATGCAGCGCCTGATGGACCATGTGGGCATCGAGATGACAGGCGCTGCCGGTGGCGATCTGTACCGCCTGCACGCCCTTGGCGCGGATGCGCTCGGCATCGTTCTCGGTCTCGAGATCGCCCTCGATCACCGCGATCCGGCAACTCGGCCCGAGCACCTCGATGGTCGCCTCGAGCAGGCGGGTCTTGCCCGCGCCCGGCGAGGACATCAGGTTGATCGCCAGCACGCCGTGACGGTCGAAGTGCTCACGGTTGTGACGGGCCTGATGATCGTTCTCCGTGAGCAGGTTGCGCAGCACGCTGACCGCCGCGCGACCGTCCTCGGTCCGGGCGTGACGTCCGCCATCGCGCACCAGGTGCTCGTTGCCGGGGGTGATGTTGCAGCCACAGGTATCGCACATGACGAGATCTCCGCTAGGGATGCGCTGTTGGGACGATGGCGCGACGTCTTGGCAGCGGTCGCGCGAACCCTGTCCGGGTCATCCATCCACCGGATGCTGGCGCCAACGTCTCCTGAATCCAAGCCTTGGCGTGAGTGTATGTCATCGCGACCGTCACCGGTTAGTCAGAATCCGGTCATGACGCCGGGGCGTCGGGGATCGACAGTTCCAGGTTGGCCAGCAACATCTCGTCGCCGCTGATCAGACGGGTGCGATAACCGTCGCACGCCGCACACAGCAACCGGTTGGGCTCGACCGTGCTCTCCGCGCCACAGTCGAGACAGCGCACCCGCACCGGCGCGGACTCGATCGCCAGGGTCGCGCACTCGGCGCGGGTCCCGGCGGCGGCCAGCGGATAGGCGCGCTCGAGCAAGTCGGGCTCGACCCCGGAGAGCGGCCCGATACGCAACAGGATGCGCTCGACCCGGGTGGCGCCGTGCTCGTCGGCGATCCGCTCGACCTGATCGAGCAGCGCCTGACAGATGGAGAGTTCATGCATCCCGCAACCTCCGCGCGTCGCGGCGGGATCAGCCCCCGCCCTCGAAATAGGTGTAGCCGTAGAGCCCGGCCTTGAGCTCGACGAACAGCCGCTCGCGGGTATCGCGATCGAGTCCGGCGGCATCGAGCTTGCGCCGGTAGTGGGCGAGCAGGGTCCGCGGCTCGAAGTGCACGTAGCTCAACAGCTCGTCGGTGGAGTCGCCACGCTCGGCCTCGCACAGCCGATAGCCAGACGGGGCCTCGGGGTCGAGCTCGACGTTGACCGCATCGGTGTCGCCGAACAGGTTGTGGATGTCGCCGAGGATCTCCTGATAGGCGCCGACCATGAAGAACCCGAGCAGATAGGGCGCGCCCTCGGCGGCGTCGGCATGGATCGGCAGACTGGTCTCCACCCCGCCCTCGTCGACATAGTGCTCGATACAGCCGTCGGAGTCGCAGGTGAGATCGTGGACCAGGGCGCGCGCCTCGGGCAACTCGTCGAGACGCTGGATCGGGGCGATGGGGAAGAGCTGATCGAGCGCCCAGACGTCGGGCATCGACTGGAACAGCGAGAAGTTGCAGAACAGCTTGTCGGCGAGCAGCGCGTTGACGGTATCGGCCAACTCGCGGTGACGCCGCACCGCCGGATCGAGCCGCGCCGCCAGGCGTCGACAGACGGCGAAGAACAGCTCCTCGGCACGGGCACGGGTGGCGAGATCGACGGCATCGTCGGCAAAGCCCGCGCGCAGCGCCTCGAGCAGCTCGCGCGACTCGGCATAGATCTCCTGGGGGGCACCGCGCCCGGCCTCGCGCAGCTGCTCGGCGAGCGCATCGAGCAGCGGCTGGCCCTCCTCGGCGCGCGGCTCGACGCCGAGCCCGGCGGCGCGCTCGCGATCGATGACGTTGGTGATCAGCACCGCATGGTGGGCGGTCAGCGCCCGTCCCGACTCGCTCAGCAGGTCGGGCTCGGGCTGGGAGGCGCGACGACACTCGGCGGCCACCGTCTCCACCACCGCGCGGGCATAGCCGGCGAAGCCGTAGTTGACCGAGCAGTAGTTGCGGGTGCGGGTGCCCTCGTAGTCGACCCCCAGCCCGCCGCCGACATCGAGACAGCCGACCGGCGCGCCCAATCGACGCAGCTCGACATAGAAGCGCGTCAGCTCGGCGACGCCGGCGCGGATGTCCTGGACGCTGGGGATCTGCGAGCCGAGATGGGCATGCAGCAGCCGCAGCCAGTCGAGCCGACCGGCCTCGCGCAACGCCTCGACCAGCGCCAGCACCTGATTGGCCGAGAGCCCGAACTTGGCCTTCTCGCCACCGCTGCTCTGCCAGTTGCCGGCGGCCGCCGCGGCCAACCGCACCCGCACCCCGAGCAGCGGCTCGACGCCGAGGCGCTCGGCCTCGTCGAGGATCAGCGCCAGCTCCGAGGGTTTCTCGATCACCAGGTGCACGCGCAGCCCGAGCCGCTGCCCGATCAACGCCAGACGGATGTACTCGCGATCCTTGTAGCCGTTGCAGACCACCAGCCCGCCGGGGGGCGAGAGCGCCAGCACCGCCATCAGCTCGGGCTTGCTGCCGGCCTCAAGCCCTGCCTGGCCGGAGCGCAGGATCTCGCGCACCACCCCGGCCTGCTGATTGACCTTGATCGGATAGACCGGCTGGTAGCCGCCCCGGTAACCGCAGGCGGCACCGGCCGCGGCGAAGGCCGCGGCGAGCGCGGCGACACGATGGCGGAGGATATCGGTGAAGCGCACCAGCACCGGCAGCGACAGCCCCTCGGCGTCGAGCTGCGCGGCGAGCGCGGCGAGATCGATCTCGACCGCGCCCTCGGGATCGGGACGGGCACACAGGTGCCCCGCCCCGTTGATGGTGAAATAGCCCTCGCCCCAACGGTCGATGGCATAGATCTCGTTGCAGCGTCGGGCCGCTTGATCCACCGCGCCTGTCTCCTCGCTCCAGAATGATGATGGCCGACCGCCGGGCCGGAGCCCGGCGGTCGCGGCCCCGATCAGGGCCAGATGCCGCGCTGCAGGGTCGCCCTGGCGAGTCGATCGAGCGCCTCGACCAGGGCGGCGGTGCGCAGATCGCCGCACAGCCCCTGCTCGGCGCAATCCTGGGGGAAGCCGCGCCAGCGCGCAACCACCCGGTCGGTGGCATCGAACATGCGGGTACGCAGCCGGTTGTTGACCTCCTCGAGCGACCAGCTGTGATGCTCGATGTTCTGCACCCACTCGTAATAGCTCACGGTCACGCCACCGGCGTTGGCGAGGATGTCGGGCAGCACCACGATGCCGCGCGCGGCGAGCACGTCATCGGCCTCCGGGGTGATCGGGCGATTGGCGCCCTCGACCACCAGCCGCGCCGCCACTCGCTCGGCGTTGCCGCTGTGGATCTGACCGCCGAGCGCCGCCGGCACCAGGATGTCGCACTCGAGCGCGAGCAGATCGTCGTTGGTGATGGTGCGACTACCGGGCAGACCGACCACGGTGCCGTGGGTATCCTTGTGGGTGTCGAGCAGATCGAGGTCGAGCGCGGCACCGTTCTCGGCGAGGATCGCGCCGCCGGAGTCGCTCACCGCGCAGACCTGCGCGCCCATCTCCTGGAACAACCGTGCGGCGATGCGACCGACGTTACCGAAGCCCTGGATCACCACCCGCGCGCCCTGCAGGCTGTCGAGCCCGGGCACGCCGCCGAGCGCGATCAGCCGCTCGGCGGTGTAGACGCAGCCGCGGCTGGTCGCCTCGGTGCGACCGGCCGAGCCGCCGAGCTCACGCGGCTTGCCGGTGACCACCGGCAGGTTGTTCTCGCCGGGGTGGAGCTGGTCGTAGGTGTCGTAGATCCAGGCCATGGTCTGGGCGTCGGTATAGACGTCCGGGGCCGGGACATCGGTATAGGGGCCGATGTTGTCGCCGAGCTCGGAGATGAAGCGCCGGGTGATGCGTCGGAGTTCACCCTCGCTGAGTTCCTTGGGATCGCAGGCCACACCGCCCTTGGCACCACCGAAGGGCAGGTGCAGCAGCGCGCACTTCCAGCTCATCAGCGCCGCGAGCACCTTCACCTCGCCCGGACTCACCGCCGGGTGATAGCGGATGCCCCCCTTGCCGGGGCCGAACATGCGGCTGTGCAGCACCCGGTAGCCCTCGAAGTGGCGGATGTGTCCGTCGTCCATCTCCACCGGGACGCTGACGTTGATGGTGCGCCGCGGCAGGCGCAGATAGTCCACCAGCCCCGGCGGCACCTCACTGAGGTGGGTGCGGGCACGATGAAACTGCTCGGTGAGGATGCGCTCGGGATCGAGTTCATCGGCGAGCGGGGTGGACTGCGAGGATTGGGTGTCGGTCATGACGGCTCCAGCGATAACCGCCGAGCCCTACCACAGGGGCGTGCTCGGCACGGGGACAGGACCGCCCCGGACACCCGACCAGCCCCCCGAGGGGGCTGGTCGACGGTGGCCGTGGGGTCGGCCACCGACAAGGTTCCTCGGAAATATCCCCGCTTGCAACACGGAAAACGGCCAGGCCGCTCAGTCGCGCGGCGTGATCGTCTGCAGTCGCCAGATGTCGTGATTGTAATCGCCGATGGTGCGATCGGAAGAAAAGCGGCCACTGTGTGCACTGTTGAGGATACTCATCCGCCACCACCGCTCGGGATCGCGATAGGCCGCCGCGGCCTGCTCCTGGGTGTCGACATAGCTGCGGAAGTCAGCCGCGGTCATCCAGGGGTCGTGCGGGTTGCGGATCGACAGGGTGATGGCGTCGAAGATCCCCGGTTCGAAGCGGTTGAAGTAACCCGATTCGATCAGCGCCATCACCTCGCGCAGCGCCGGATCGGCGGCGATGATGCCGTTGGGATCGTAATGGGCGCGGGCCGCGACGACCTCCTCGGCGGTGAGTCCGAAGAGGAAGAAGTTGTCGGCACCGACCTGCTCGCGGATCTCGATGTTGGCGCCATCGAGGGTGCCGATGGTCACCGCGCCGTTCATCATGAACTTCATGTTGCCGGTGCCCGAGGCCTCCTTGCCCGCCGTCGAGATCTGCTCGGAGAGATCGGTGCCCGGGGCGATCACCTCCATCAGCGAGACCCGGTAGTCGGGCACGAAGGCCACCCGCAACAGGCCGGCGGTATCGGGATCGGCGTTGACCACGGCGGCGACGTTGTTGATGAACTTGATGATCTGCTTGGCCATCACGTAGCCGGGCGCGGCCTTGCCGCCGAGCAGCACGCAGCGCGGGGTCCAGTCCTGGGTGTCGCCCTGCTTGATGCGGTTGTAGAGATGGACGACGTGCAGCACGTTGAGCAACTGGCGCTTGTACTCGTGGATGCGCTTGACCTGGACGTCGAACATCGCCTCGAGCGGGAAGTCGACGTGACAGATCTGCGCCACCACCTCGGCCAGACGACGCTTGTTCTCCTGCTTGATCTCGCGCCAGCGCGCGCGGAAGGCGGCATCCTCGGCCAGCGGTGCGAGCCCCTCGAGACGCTCCAGATCGCACATCCAGTCACCGCCGAGCTCGGCGTCGAGCAACCGTGCCAGCCCCGGGTTGCACATCGCCAGCCAGCGGCGCGGCGTGACGCCGTTGGTCTTGTTGTTGAACTTGTCCGGCCAGAGCTCGTAGAAGTCGTGGAACAGCCCCTGTCTGAGCAGTTCGGAGTGCAGCGCCGCCACCCCGTTGACCGAGAAGCTGCCGACGATCGCCAGATAGGCCATGCGCACCTGCGGCTCGTGCCCCTCCTCGATCAGCGACATCCGCCGCAGCCGCTCGTTGTCGCCCGGCCAGTGCCGCTCGACCTCCATCAGGAAACGGGCGTTGATCTCGTAGATGATCTCGAGGATGCGCGGCAGCAGCTGCTCGAACAGTCGTACCGGCCACCGCTCCAGCGCCTCCGGCAGCAGGGTGTGGTTGGTGTAGGCCATGGTCTCGCGGGTGATGCCCCAGGCGGTGTCCCAGGAGAGCTGGTGCTCGTCGACCAGCTGGCGCATCAGCTCGGCGACCGAGACCGCCGGATGGGTGTCGTTGAGCTGGAAGCAATTGAACTCGGCAAAGCGCGAGAAGTCCTCGCCGTGCAGCCGCACCCAATCGCGCAACACGTCCTTGATGCTGGCGCTGGCGAGGAAGAACTGCTGGCGCAGGCGCAGTTCCTTGCCGTTCTCGCTGGCATCGTTGGGATAGAGCACCATGGTGATGTGCTCGGCCTGGTTCTTCTGCGCCACCGCCTCGGTGTAGCTGCCGGCGTTGAACTCGTCGAGATTGAAGTCGTCGGTGGCCGCCGCCTTCCACAACCGCAGGGTGTTGACCGTATCGTTGCGATAACCGGGCACCGGGAGGTCATAGGGCACGGCGAGCACGTCGCAGGTATCGACCCAGCGCACCGCCTCGCGACCTTGATGATCGAGATAGCGCTCGGTGCGCCCGCCGAACTGTACCCGCTGGGTGAACTCGGGGCGCTCCAGCTCCCAGGGGTTGCCGTCGCGCAGCCAGTGATCGGGCTCCTCGACCTGGGCGCCGTGCTCGATCACCTGACGGAACATGCCGTATTCGTAGCGCAGCCCGTAGCCGCGCACCGGCAGCTGCAGAGTGGCGCAGGAGTCGAGGAAGCAGGCCGCCAACCGCCCCAGACCACCGTTGCCGAGCCCGGGGTCGGGCTCGTTCTCGGCCAGCTCCTCGAGCTGGACGCCGAGATCGTGCAGTCCCTTGGTGAGCGCATCCTCGAGCCCGAGGTTGAGCATGGCGTTGGACAGCGCCCGCCCCATCAGGAACTCCAGCGAGAGATAGTAGACGCGGCGGCACTTGTCGCCGTCATAGGCCTGGCGGGTACGCTTCCAGCGCTCCATCAGCCGGTCGCGCAGGGTGATGGCGAGCGCCGCGTAGGGGTAGTAGGCCGCCAGCGAGTCACTGTCGCGTCCCAGGGTATAGCCGTAATAGCGTTGGAAGTCCCGGGCGAGCCCCGCGGCATCCATCGGCAGAGAGGGCAGGTCGAAGAGGTGCTCGCTGAGCGGGTTCTGCAAGAGTGTCTTGTAGGGGGACATGGCGCACATGGGTCCTCAGTCGTGTTTGAAGATCGGCCGTCGGGCAGACCGCGACGCGGCGGCTACCGAACACGACCCGGATCGCGATCGGATCCTCTGAGCAATAGCGTCAGCAAGGCGCGGGCCAGAATGCACGGTCCCACACGCGACTCACCGCAGATCATCATAGCCGCCGGTCGGGTCTGGTTGATGAAGTCGCGACCCGCAGCGCGGCGACCGGCACTCAGTAATACAGTGTGACCAGCCGCCAGCCCGGGCGCTGCAGGCGCAGTCGGAGGTACACCGTCTCGGCGCCGGCGGACACGAGACGCGCGCCGAACTCACGGGGCGCGACGAACCAGGCCCCGGCGAGCTGATCGGTCAGCGCCTCGCCCGGCGGCGTCGCGGCCTGCAACCGCTCGCACACCCAGTCGCGGGTCACCAGCTCGTCGAGCGCGCCGGGACCGTTGCGCCGAATCCCCGCCTCCAGCCACTGGATGAAGGCGTCGGAGAGCTCGCCGATCACGCTCTCGTGCTCCTTGTTGAGCCGGTGGGCGATCTCGGCGCGGATCGCCGGCAGATCGACCAATCCGTCGAGTGCCGAGCAATCGCCTTCGGCCAGGGCGCGATCGATCCGCCACAGGGTCGCATAGGGCCAGACGCAATAGAGCGACAGCAAGGCCAGCAGCGCCAGCAGCAGCGGTCTCAGGGCCGCCCCCAGGCGGCGCCAGCGGGCGGCCGACCAGTGGGCGCGAAAACGGAAGGGATCGGGAAACAGCGGCATCATCGCGCGAGTCCGGCGCTCAACAGGTCTCCTGGAACTGCTCGAGTGCCTCGCAGACATCGAGCCACTCACTCTCGGTCGCCACCAGCTCGGCCTCGAGCCGGCGGTGTTCCTCCATCAGCTCGAGCAACCGCGGCTTGGCCGACTCCTCGTAGAGCGCGGGGTCGGCGAGCGTCTGGTCGAGCGTCTCGCGCCGCGTCGCCAGCTGCTCGAGCGCGGCCTCGAGACGCCGCTCGCGCTGGCGCAGCGGCGCCATCGCCTTGCGCTGCTCGGCGGCCTGACGGCGCTGCTCGCGCCGCTCGTTGCCGGCACGCGCCTGGGCCGACTCATCGGCGCCGGTGCCAGCGGCCACCCGTCCGGCGAGCCAGGCGGGATAGTCGTCGAGATCGCCGGCGAAGGGCGCAACCTGGCCGTCGTCGACCAGCAGCAGGGTATCGGTGGTCACCCGCAGCAGGTGACGATCGTGCGAGACCACCACCAGCGCGCCCTCGAAGCCCTGCAGCGCCTCGCTCAGGGCGTGGCGCATCTCCAGGTCGAGATGGTTGGTCGGCTCGTCGAGCAGCAACAGATTGGGACGCTGGTAGATGATCAGCGCCAGCGCCAGGCGCGCCTTCTCGCCGCCGGAGAAGGGCGCCACCGGATCGAGCGCGCGATCGCCCGAAAAACCGAAGCCGCCGAGAAAATCGCGCAACTGCTGCTCGGTGGCCTCGGGGTCGAGTCGGCGCAGGTGCGCGAGCGGGCTGTCCTCGGCCTGCAGCGCCTCGAGCTGGTGCTGGGCGAAATAGCCGACACGCAGCTCCTGGGCGCACTCGCAACGCCCGGCGAGCGGCGCCAGCTCGCCGGCGAGCACCTTGATCAGGGTCGACTTGCCGGCACCGTTGCGCCCGAGCAGGCCGATGCGGTCGCCCGGCTCGAACCCCAGCCCGACCCCGTCGAGGATCACCCGATCGGCATAACCCGCGCGCAGCGCATCGAGCCGCAACAGCGGGCGCGGCAGGTGTTCCGGGACGGCGAAGGCGAAGCGGAAGGGCGAGTCGACATGGGCCGGGGCGATCAGCTCCATGCGCTCGAGCGCCTTCAGCCGGCTCTGCGCCTGACGTGCCTTGGTGGCCTTGGCGCGGAAGCGATCGACGAAGCCGCGCATGTGCGCGATCTCGCGCTGCTGGCGCTCGTGGGCGGCCTGCTGCTGGGCGAGACGCTCGGCGCGCTGACGCTCGTAGGCCGAGTAGTTGCCGGTATAGAGGGTCAGGCGGCGCTGTTCGAGGGCGAGCACCTGACCGACCACCGCATCGAGGAAATCGCGATCGTGCGAGATCAGCACCAGGGTGCCGGGATAGGCCCGCAGCCAGCCCTCCAGCCAGATCACCGCATCGAGGTCGAGATGGTTGGTCGGCTCGTCGAGCAGCAGCAGGTCGGAGCGACACATCAGGGTGCGCGCCAACGCCAGGCGCATGCGCCAGCCGCCGGAGTAGCTGTTGACCGGGCGGCGCTCGTCGCCGGGGGCGAAGCCCAGACCGTGGAGCAACCGCGCCGCGCGGCTCTCGGCGCCATAGCCGTCGATCGCCTCCAGCCGCCCCAGCCACTCGGCGTGGCGCAGCCCGTCGCCGTCGGCCTCGGCGCGGGCCAGCTCGCGCTCGATCTCGCGCAGCTCGCGGTCGCCGTCGAGGACGAATTCGATCGCCGCGCGCTCGGTGTCCGGGGTGTGCTGGGCGACATGGGCGATCACCCAGTCGGGCGGCAGCGAGACGGCGCCGGCATCGGCGCCGAGTTCGCCGAGCAACAGCGCGAACAGGCTCGACTTGCCACAGCCGTTGGCGCCGACCAGCCCCACCCGCTGACCGGGATAGACGGTGACGTCGGCGCCCTCCAGCAACAGGTTGGGGCCACGGCGCAGGCTGAGCTCTTGAAGTTGCAGCATGATGATCCGGTATCGGTTGCGAACACTGTGGTGCGCGGGCGAGAGACCCGCGCGATGCGTCTTCAGGGCCGCTCGGCGGCGCGATCGAGACGGCGATAGCCGATCGCCTCGCCGAGATGGGCCGGGGCGATCCGCGTCGCGCCCTCCAGGTCGGCGATGGTGCGCGCCACCTTGAGCACCCGGTGATAGGCGCGCGCCGAGAGCCCCAGCCTGGCCATCGCCTGCTCCATCATCCGTATCCCCGCGGCCTCGAGCGCGCAGTCGCGCTCGAGGCCAGCAGGGTCGAGCGCGGCGTTGGCGCACCCGGCGCGGTGCTGCTGGCGCTCACGCGCCGCGCACACCCGCGCGCGCACCGTCGCCGAGTCCTCGGCCTGCGGGGCCGAGGGCGCGAGCAACGCGCCGAGTTCGACCCGCGGCACCTCGAGCTGCAGGTCGATGCGATCGATCAGCGGTCCCGAGATCCGCGCGCGATAGCGCGCGACCTGCTCGCGACTGCAGTGACAGCGCCCGCCCGGGTCGCCGAGATAACCGCAGGGGCAGGGGTTCATCGCCGCCACCAGCTGGAAACGCGCCGGGAAGCGCGCCTGACGCGCCGCCCGAGAGATGTCGATATGACCCGACTCCAGCGGCTCGCGCAGCACCTCCAGCACCCGCCGGTCGAACTCCGGCAGCTCGTCGAGGAACAGCACCCCGTGGTGCGCCAGCGAGATCTCGCCCGGACGCGGATTGCCCCCGCCGCCGACCAGGGCCACCGCCGAGGCGGTGTGGTGGGGGGCGCGGAACGGTCGCTCGCGCCAGCGTGCCGGATCGAACGGCGTGCTGGCACTCACCGAGCGGATCGCCGCGCTCTCCAGCGCCTCGTCCTCGCTCAACGGCGGCAACAGCCCCGGCAGCCGGCTCGCCAGCATCGACTTGCCGCTGCCCGGCGGGCCGATCAGCAGCAGGCTGTGGCCGCCGGCGGCGGCGACCTCGAGCGCCCGCTTGGCCTGCGCCTGACCGCGCACCTCGCGGAGGTCGGCGACAGTCGGCGCGGTGACGACCTCGCTCCCCTGCGGGTGCGGCCTCAGCGCACGCACCCCGGCGAGGTGCTCACAGACCTCGCCGAGATGCTCGGCCGGCAGCAGCTCGAGCCCGCCGACCAGCGCCGCCTCCTCGGCATTGGCGCGCGGCAGGATCAGGGTGCGCCCGGCCGCGCGCGCGGCCAGCGCCGCGGGGATCACCCCGCTGACCGGACGCAGCGCGCCGGAGAGCGCCAGCTCGCCGAGACACTCGCAGTCATCGAGTTCGGCGGCACCGAGCTGTCCCGAGGCGCCGAGGATGCCGAGCGCGATCGGCAGGTCGAAGCGCCCGCCCTCCTTGGGCAGGTCGGCGGGGGCGAGGTTGATGGTCAGACGACCGTCGGGAAAGCGGAAGCGGGCATTGAGCAGCGCCCCGCGCACCCGCTCCTTGCTCTCACGCACCGCCGCCTCGGGGAGCCCCACCAACGACAGCGCCGGCAGCCCGGAGGAGAGATGGACCTCGACGGCCACCGCCGGGGCAGAGATGCCCACGCAGGCGCGGCTGTGCAGGGTGCAGAGCGCCAACGCCGGGTCGCGACCGGGGTCAGTCGGCGTTCGACTGACGCGCGCCGAGCGCCTGCTCGAGCGCCGCGACCTGGGCCTCGAGCGCCACGACCTTCTCGCGGGTGCGGGCGAGCACCGCCGACTGCACGTCGAACTCCTCGCGGGTCACCAGATCGAGCCGCGAGAGGCCGGACTCGAGCGAGGCCTTGACGTTGCGATTGATGTCTTCCTGCAACACCTGCAGCCCCTTGGGCATGTTCGCGGCGAACCGCTGGACCAGATCGTCGAGTTGCTTGGGATCTAACATGATCGATTCCTTCGGCGCGAACCCACCGGCCCGCGCGCTGTGGATGAGGTTGGACGAGGCCGTCGCCCGCTTCCGCGGGACGGCGACAAGAACCGCGCTGAGGCGCCCTTGGGCCCACATTATAGGTGTGTCGCACGGTGCCGTCTGCGCCGATCGACGGTGCTGTGCCGCCTTCTTTTGGTGCGCTAATCTGACCGCCGACACCCTACCGGCACCAATCCGGTGCACTCTTCTGTTGCCACTTTGGCACATGATGCCGAAAAGCGTCTCCAACACGCCCCAAACGGCAACTGGCACGCGATGTGCTGATGTCCACTGAACGTTTTCGCGTCCCGGCTCAACCCACACAGCCGACTGCGGCGCACATGGACGACAACCGCCACGACCCAACGCAAGCAAACAGAGGTATCAGTCAATGCAGCAAGCACGCATCGGCGCCATCCTGACCGCCACCGCACTGAGCGCGGCACTCATGCCCTGGCAGGGCGCGAGCGCCGAGGGCCCGCACTCGGTGAGCGCTAACATCGGCGTGGTCAGCAACTACATCTGGCGCGGCCAGAGCCAGACCGATGATCAGGCCGCCGTCCAGGGCGGACTCGACTACGCCCACGAGAGCGGCTTCTACGCCGGCACCTGGGCCTCCAACGTCGACTTCGGCGACAACACCAGCTACGAGCTCGACGCCTATCTCGGCTTCGCCGGCAACATCACCGACGAGCTCGGCTACGACCTCGGCGCCATCTACTACGCCTATCCCGACGGTCGCGACAGCGACTTCGCCGAACTCGCCGCCAGCCTCAGCTACCGCTGGCTCACCGCCGGCATCGCCTACACCGTCTACGGCCAGGCCGACGGCGCCCCGGGGGTCAACAACGACGAGGCGCTCTACATCCAGGGCGATCTCTACTACCACGCCAGCCTCGACTTCACCCTGCCCTTCGACCTCGGTCTGACCGTCTACGGCGGCTACACCGATTTCGAGTACAACGACGGCGGCAACGACTACGCCCACTGGGGCGCCTCGATCAGCCGCGAGGCCGGCGACTTCGGCACCTTCAGCCTGAACTACGACCAGGTCGGTCGCGACACCTACGACGACGACCCCAAGGTCTGGGTGGGCTGGAACAAGGAGTTCTGAGCGACATCACGCGCGCCCGCCCCCAACCCCGGATCGGAGCAGGGATTCCGGTCCTCACAGGAGTTCATTCGCGATGAAACTTGTTGCAGCCGTCATCAAACCCTTCAAGCTCGACGACGTGCGCGAGGCGCTCGGCGACATCGGGGTCTCCGGCATCACCGTGATCGAGGTCAAGGGCTTCGGTCGCCAGAAGGGCCACACCGAGCTCTACCGCGGCGCCGAATACGTGGTCGACTTCCTCCCCAAGATCAAGCTCGAGATCGCCGTCGACGACGGCATGGTCGACAAGGTGGTCGAGGCGATCAGCACCGCCGCCCGCACCGGCAAGATCGGCGACGGCAAGATCTTCGTGTTCAACCTCGACCAGGTCACCCGTATCCGTACCGGCGAGACCGGTCCGGACGCGCTTTGAGCCAGGCAGTGCTAGGAGATGTAACGGTGAATCCGATGCGACATTCGACGACCCTGCGCGCGCCTCTGCTGGTCGCGCTGCTGCTCTCGCCCCTGCTCGCCTGGGGCCAGGACGACGCCGCGCTGAGCGCCGGCGACACCGCCTGGATGCTGACCGCCACCGCGCTGGTGCTGTTCATGACCCTGCCCGGCCTGTCGCTGTTCTACGCCGGTCTGGTGCGCGCCAAGAACGTGCTCTCGGTGCTGATGCAGTGCTTCGCCATCGCCTGTCTGATGAGCCTCTTGTGGGCGGTCTACGGCTACAGCCTGGCGTTCACCGACGGCGGTGCCAACAACGCCTGGATCGGCGGCTTCGAGCGGCTGTTTCTCGCCGGTCTGCAGGTCGACACCCTCTCCGGGAGCATCCCCGAGTCGCTGTTCATGACCTTCCAGATGACCTTCGCCATCATCACCCCGGCGCTGATGGTCGGCGCCTTCGCCGAACGGATGAAGTTCTCGGCGATGCTGATCTTCATGGCGCTGTGGCTGACCCTGGTCTACATCCCCATCGCCCACTGGGTGTGGGGCGGCGGCTGGATCGGCGAGATGGGCGCGCTCGACTTCGCCGGCGGCACCGTGGTCCACATCAATGCCGGTATCGCCGCGCTGGTCGCCGCCATCGTGCTCGGCAAGCGCAAGGGCTACCCGACCACGGCGATGCCGCCGCACAATCTCGGGCTGACGGTGATGGGCGCGGCGATGCTGTGGGTCGGCTGGTTCGGCTTCAACGCCGGCTCCGAACTCGCCGCCGACTCCACCGCGGCGATGGCGCTCACCGTCACCCAGCTGGCCACCGCCACCGCGGCGCTGACCTGGATGTTCGCCGAGTGGATCAGTCACGGCAAACCCTCGGTGCTCGGCATCGCCACCGGCGCGGTCGCCGGTCTGGTGGCCATCACCCCGGCCTCGGGCACCGCCGGCCCGATGGGCGCGATCGTCATCGGCTTCGCCGGCGCGATCTTCGCCTTCATCGCCTCGACCAAGGTCAAGCACTGGCTCGGCTATGACGACTCGCTCGACGTCTGGGGCGTGCACGGCGTCGCCGGTATCGTCGGCGCCCTGCTCACCGGCGTGTTCGCCGCCCCGGCGCTCGGCGGCGCGGGCCTGGCCGACGGCGTCGACGGCATCGGCGCCCAGGTGTGGATCCAGTTCGTCTCGGTGATCGCCACCCTGGTCTACGGCGGCATCGTCAGCCTGCTGCTGCTGCTCGGACTCAAGGCCACCATCGGGCTGCGCGTCGACGAGGAGCAGGAGACCGAGGGGCTCGACCTCTCGCTGCACGACGAGCGCGGCTATATCCTCTGACCCCGCCACCACGGCGAGCGGCTCCGGCCGCTCGCCCCGCTCCCCGCGCGGCGCCCGAGCGCCGCGCCCAGTCCGATTCGGAGGTCCCACCCGTGGAATCCACCACGCAGCTCGTCTATGCCCTGGACACCTTCTACTTCCTCGTCACCGGCGCCCTGGTGATGTGGATGGCCGCCGGCTTCGCCATGCTCGAGGCCGGGCTGGTCCGCGCCAAGAACACCGCCGAGATCCTCACCAAGAACATCGCCCTGTTCGCCATCGCCAGCACCACCTACATGCTGATCGGCTACGACCTCATGTACCCGACGGCGGGCAACGGCTTCGTCCCCGATCTCGACTGGGGCTTTCTCTTCGGCGGTGACCACGACGCCGCGACCATCACCGCCGAGGGCCTCAACCACGCCCGCATGTCCGACTTCTTCTTCCAGGTGGTGTTCGTCGCCACCGCCATGTCGATCGTCTCGGGCGCGGTGGCCGAGCGCATGAAGCTGTGGTCCTTCCTGCTCTTTGCCACCGTGATGACCGCCGTGATCTATCCCATCCAGGGCTACTGGAAGTGGGGCGGCGGCTGGCTCGAGGCGGTCGGCTTCAACGACTTCGCCGGCTCCGGCCTGGTGCACCTGTGCGGCGCCGCGGCCGCGCTCGCCGGGGTGCTGCTGCTCGGCGCGCGCCGCGGCAAGTACGGCAAGGACGGCTCGATCAACGCCATCCCCGGCGCCAACCTGCCGCTGGCCACCCTCGGCACCTTCGTGCTCTGGCTCGGCTGGTTCGGCTTCAACGGCGGCTCCCAACTCGCCCTCACCGGGTTCGACAACACCAACGCGGTGGCGGCGATCTTCGTCAACACCAACATGGCCGCCGCCGGCGGCACCCTGCTCGGTCTGATCACCGCCCGGCTGCTGTTCGGCAAGGCCGATCTCACCATGGCGCTCAACGGCGCGCTGGCCGGACTGGTGGCGATCACCGCCGAGCCGCTCACCCCCTCGCCGCTGTTCGCCACCCTGATCGGTGGTGTCGGCGGCGTGCTGGTGGTGTTCTCCATCGTCACCCTCGACCGACTGCGCATCGACGACCCGGTCGGCGCCATCTCGGTGCACGGCGTGGTCGGCATGTGGGGGCTGATGGCGGTGCCGATCACCAACCCCGGCGCGAGCTTCGCCGCCCAGGCGATCGGGCTCGGCGCCATCCTCGGCTGGGTGTTCACCACCTCGCTGCTGGTGTGGCTGCTGATCCGTCTGGTGATGGGGCTGCGCGTCAGCGAGGAGGAGGAGTATGCCGGCGTCGACCTCGGCGAGTGCGGTCTCGAGGCCTATCCCGAGTTCACCGCCACGCGTCGCGCCAGCTGACCCTCACCGTCTCTCCCTGTTGTTCCCGCGCTGCTCACTCCTCTGTTGTTGAGCCACTCAGGGCCCCTCACCGGGGCCCTTTTTTTATCACCCGCCCGCGAAACGCACCCGGGTGATCCCGGGCAGCATCCGCCGCACCAGCGGCAGCCGCGCCACCAGCCACGACAGCGGACGCGCCGCCCCGCGCGGGGCGACGAAGTCGAGCGCGCGGATCTCGGCGAGATCCGGCACCCAGCCGCGCAGCGTCGGCGCGACCCGGTGACGGGCGATCCCCCAGGGCATCTCCGGGGTGCGGTAGTGCGGCGTCTTCCACCAGCCGCGCAGGGTGCGCCGCGACAGCCACCCGGGGATGTGATCGAAGGCGAACCAGGCACCGGGCAGACGGGCGGCCATCTCGCGCAACAGCCCGGCCACCGCCTCGGGGTCGAAGTACATCAGCAGGCCCTGGGCGGTGACATAGACGGCTCGACCGGGCGGCACCCGGTCGATCCAGCGGGTGTCGAGCGCGCTCATCGCCAGGTGCAGATGACGCGCGTCCGCGGTGATGAAGCGCTCGCGGATGGCGATCGCCTCGGGCAGATCGACGCTCAGCCACAGCGAGCGCTCCGAGTCGAGACGGAAGCGCTGGGTCTCGAGCCCCTCGCCGAGATTGACGATGATCCCGTCGGGGTGGGCGGCGAGGAAGGCGCGCAGCTCGGCATCGAAGATCGCCGAGCGCACGCCGTGGGAGTAGTCGGCGGGCCCGAAGGCACGCTCGTAGTCGTAGTCGAGGGTGCGATGGATCCGCAGCGCCAGGGGGTCGCGGATCACCCCGTCGGCGCGGGCGGCCTCGCTGGCGCGGTTGTGCAGCGTCCACAGCATGGTCTCGGGGACGCCGGTGAGGTTGGGGACATGTGAGGTCGTCATCGTGGAGGACTCGCTGGAGCGGCGGCAGGACGCGGATCCCGCCGCCGGGAACGGACGAATGGAGACGGGCGCACGCCCGCGAGGCGACAGCGGCGCGCCGGATCAGACCGACAGCGCCTCCTTCAGGTGCCAGTCCTTGGTCGCCTGCTGGGCGTCCCACATCGCGCGATAGCGCCCGTCGGCGGCGAGCAGCTGCTGATGACGTCCCTGCTCGACCAGCTCCCCGTCGTCGATCACCAGGATGCGGTCGGCGCCGGCGATGGTGGAGAGCCGGTGGGCGATCACGATCACCGTCTTGTCGCGCACCAGGGCGTCGATGGCACGCTGCACCGCCACCTCGCTCTCGGTGTCGAGCGCGGCGGTGGGCTCGTCGAGGATCACGATCGGCGCATCCTTGAGCAGCGCCCGGGCGATCGAGATGCGCTGACGCTCGCCGCCGGAGAGCCGCCCGCCGATCTCACCGAGCCGGGTGTCCCAGCCCTGCGGCAGCCGCTCGATGAACGACAGGCACTGGGCGGCGCGCGCCGCGGCCTCGACCTCGGCGTCGCTGGCCGTGGGGCGGGCCATGCGGATATTGGCGCGCACCGTGTCGTCGAACAGATAGACGTCCTGGAACACCGCCGAGATCAGTCCGTTGAGGGTCTTCGGCGGGATCGCGCGCACATCCACCCCGCCGATGGTGATGCGTCCGGCCTGGACGTCGGCATGACGCATCAACAGCCGGGTGAGCGTGGTCTTGCCCGAACCGGAGGGACCGACCAGGGCGGTGAGACTGCACGGCGCCAGCTCGGCATCGATGCCGTCGATCACCGGCGTATCGCTCTGGGCATAGCGAAACGAGACGCCCTCGAAGCGGATGTCGTAGCGATCGGGGGTGCGTTGCGGCTCCTGCTGCGCCAGCGGCGCGATCGCCAGCAGCGCCTCGATGCGCGCGAGCGCCGCCTCGATGATGCCGAGCACCGTGGTGAAGTTGATGAAGTTGGCCAGCGGCTCGGCGAAGCGCACCACCATCACCATCACCGCCGCCAACACCGCCAGGTCGAGCGATCCCAGCACCACCCAGGTGGTACCGGCAGCGACCACCAGCAGCAGCCCCAGCTCGACCACGCTGGCGATCAGGATCGCCGGCCTGGCCGCGGCGCGCTCGGCCTGCTCCTGGACCTCGCGCAGCTGCGCGAAGCCCTGCTGCAGCCGCTCGGCCTTCTCGCCCTCGCAGCAGGCCGCGCGCAGTACCGGCAGCCCCTGGGTGTATTCGAGGATATCGGCATAGGTGCGGCTGTGGGCGGCGGCGACACGGCGCTTGTCGCGATCCTGCAACGGCCGGCGCCAGCGATAGAGCGGTACGATCGCCGGGAACACCAGCAGCAGGATCAGCCCCACCCGCCAATCGAACCACAGGGTGACCAGCGCCGCCACCAGGGGGGCGACCACCGCCGCGGCGATCATGTTGAACACCGTCAGCGCATAGTTGAGGTTCTCGTCGACGTTGCCGAGCAGCATCGCGCTGAGCTCACCGGTGCGCTTGTCCTGCAACCGCTCGAGCGGCATCCGCCGCAGCTGCTCGCCGAGTTGTACCCGCAGCGCGTGGGTGGCGCGACACATCCGACCGTCGAAGTCGAAGCCCATGGCACGCCAGCGCGCCACGGTGGCGAGCAGCGCCAGCAGGGTCATCGTCGCCAGCCACACGAACACTGCCGACCACTCCGGCTGCGGACGCAGCAGCGCGATGAACAGCGGCAGGATGCAGGCCAGCGCCAACCCCTGCAGGGCCGCGGCGACCACCAGCCCGAGCAGGCTCGCGCGCAGCCCGCGGGCATGCTCGCCGGCGGTGATGAGCAACCGTCGATAGGTCTCGCGCCAGGGCACCAGGGTGAGGCGCTCGGTCTGGTCCGGGTTCAGGGTCTCGGCGTTCATGCGGGGGTCTCCTCGCTGGCGGTGGGGGCCTGCTCCTCGACGGCGTGCGCGCCCAGCGCCCACTGCTGGGCCTGGGTGTAGCTGCGCCACAGCCGGGCATAGCGACCGTCGTGCTCGAGCAGCTCGTGGTGACGGCCACGCTCGACCAGCCGACCGCGGTCGAGCACCAGGATCTGGTCGGCGTCGCGGATGGTGGAGAGACGATGGGCGACCAGGATCACCGTCTTGCCGCGCATCAGGTGCGAGAGCGCGCGCACCAGCGCCGCCTCGTTCTCCGGGTCGGCGAAGGCGGTGGCCTCATCGAGCACCAGGATCGGCCGGTCCTGGAGGATGGCGCGGGCGATGGTGATGCGCTGGCGCTGCCCGCCGGAGAGGAAGATGCCGCGCTCGCCGACCTGGGTGTCGTAGCCGTGCGGCAGCGCCATGATGAAGTCATGGGCCTGGGCGGCGCGGGCGGCGGCGATCACCGCCGCCATGTCCGTCCCGGGCATGCCGAGGCGGATGTTGTCGGCGATCGAGGTGGCGAACAGGAAGGTGTCCTGGAAGACGAAGGCGACCTGCTGCATCAGCGTCTCGGGACGCATCTCGCGGACATCGACCCCGCCGACGCGGATACGCCCGGCGGTGACGTCCCAGAAGCGCGGGATCAGTCGCGCCACCGTGGTCTTGCCCGCGCCCGAGGGCCCGACCAGGGCGGTGACGGTGCCCGGCTCGACGCGGAAGTCGAGCCCGGCGAGCGCCGCCGACTCGCTGCCCTCGTAGCGGAACTCGACCTCCTCGAAGACCACGCTGGTGTCGCCCGGGAGTGGCTCCTTGCCGCGCTGCGCCACCGCCAGTGCCGGCAACCGCTCGATCTGCTCGATGCGGCCGATGCTGAGCTTGGCCTTGTCGATCAGGTGCAGCAGCGACATCAGCGGCATCAGCGCCTCGGCCATGCCGGTGCCGACCAGCAGCACCGCCAGCCAGGTGGAGAAGGCGAGCGCGTCCTGCCAGATCAGCAGGGCGCCGCACCACAGCAGCACCACCAGGGTCGGCAAGGGGTTGAGCACCGCCAGCCCGAGCCGCGCCGACAGCCCGGCCTCGCGATACCAGCGGGTGACGATCTCCAGATACTGCTCCAGCGCGCGATGGTAGCGCCCGAAGGTGGCATGACCGCTGTCGAAGGTCCGCACCACCGGCATCGCCTGGACGAACTCGACCACCGCCGCGCCGACCTGCTCGCGCGCCAGGTGATAGCGCCGGCTGATCTCGGCGCGGTCGCGCATCGCCAGGTTCATCGCCACGAAACCGAGCGCCAGCACCGCGAGCGCGCCGAGCGCCAGACGCCAGTCGAGCCACAGCAGCGCCACCAGGGTGAGCAGCGGTGCGACATAGGCGCGGGCATAGAGCGGCGTGCTGTCGGCGACGAACACGTGCAGCTCCTTGACGTCATCCTGCATCACCTTGGCCAGGGCGCCGGCGCCGAGGCGCTGGGCCTCGCCGAGCGAGATCCGCGCCAGGTGCTGACTGAGCCGGGTACGCAGCACCTGCTCGAGCCGGAAGGCCGCCGCGTGCGACTGGGAGAAGGACTGCACCCTGAGCACATAGGCGAGCGCGGTACAGCCGGCGGCGCCGAGCAGCGCCGCCCAGGGCATGGTGCCGGGGTCCTGGATCAGACCGTGCACCAGCCAGGCAAGCAGTCCGAGCGCGGCCAGGGTGGAGAGTGTGGACGCGGCCGACAGCGCCATGGCGACGCCGATCTGGCCACGGACCGGGCGCATCACCGCCCACGGGCTGATATCGGTGGGCGCGGCGCGCGCGGGCTGGTCCGGGTCGGTGTTCATCGATGACCTCCGCAGATGGATGGCTGGACTGGCCGTCCGCGACGCGCATCGCCGGGGACGACCGCTGGGTTCAGAACAGATGGCTCACCCCGAGCCCGAGGACGCGTCCCTGCGCCGGCAGACCGACGGAGATATCGGGCGGGAACCAGTAGGCGTAGTGCTCGTAGTCGGCATCGAGCAGGTTGTCGCCCCAGACATAGAACTCGGTGGCGCCGAACATCAGCCCGAGCCGCAGATCGAGCTTGTGATAGGCATCGAGGTCGATGCGGTTCTGGGGATCGGCCGGGCGCTTGCCGACATAGCGATGGGTGAGCCGGGCATTGAGCAACGGCGCCGCGCCACCGGGGAAGGACTCGAGCGCGTGCTGCCAGGACAGCGACACCAGCCCGCTCCAGCGCGCCACGTCGGGCACCCGGTTGCCGGCGGCGACCCGTCCGCCCTGGACCCCGACGACATCCTCGGTGATGGTCGCGTCGGTATAGCTCAGCCCCGCCGTCAGGCTCAGCCCGGCGCCGATGCGCCAGTTGCCCTCGAGCTCGGCGCCCTGGCTCTCGGTGTCGGCGTTGACCGCCTGGGTGGCCATGGTCAGGTAGTCGAAACCGAGCAGATGGTCATCCGCGACGCGGTTGTAGAAGAGCGCGCCGCTGAGATCGAAGCGCCCGTCGAGCGCATGGTGCTTGAAGCCGATCTCGAGGCTGTCGACGGTGGCCGCGCGATAGGGCTCGCTGTCGGCGATCTGGGTGGCGAAGTCGTTGAAGCCGCCCGACTTGTAGCCGCGCGCGGCGACGGCATAGAGGTTGGTCGACTCGCTGAGCCTGTGCGAGAGCGCCAGGCGACCGGTGTCGTAGCTGTCGCTGAGACGCCGCCGCTCGCTGACCGTCGAGGTCGGACGGTGATAGGTGGCGCCGTAGCGCTTCTCCTCCCAGGTGTGACGCCAGCCGGCGGTGAGCTTCCAGGCGTCGGCGAGCGGATAGGTCAGCTCGCCGTAGATCGCCTCGCCATGGGTATCGAAACGACGCTCGTAGCGCGTCTGCTCCAGGGCGCTCGCCGAGTCCCAGGTCCGGCGCGAGCGCGACAGGTTGAGCCCGGCCACCCAGAACACCTCGGCACCGGGCAGCGAGGACAGTCGCAGATCCTGGTTGAACACCCGCTCATCGCCGTCATCCGTGGCGACGTACTCGATCGGCATGCCGAAGACCTGCTCGCTGACCCGGGTACCGTAGGCCTTGGCGACCTCGATGTCGGCGCTGGTCAACGAGCTGATCGCGGTGAGTTGGCCCCAGCCGAGTCGCTGTCCGAACTCCAGCGAGTGACGCTCGACCACCTTGCGGTTGTCGTCGACCGCGCCGGGCGAGAGATCGACCACCGGCGGATCGCCATAGGGTCTAAGCAGGATGCTGGAGACATAGCCGTCCTGCTGCTGGCGCTCGGAGATCAACAGCAGCGAGGTCGCCGCGCTCGGCTCCCAGAGCAGGCTCGCGCGCGCGGCGAGACCGCGCCGATAGGTCAGCGGATCGCCGGTGCGCTGGTTCTCGATCCAGTTGTCTGCGCCCTCGTGACGGATCGCCACCCGTGCCATCCACTGCTCGGAGAGCGCGCCGCCGAAGGCCGCCTCCTGGAGCTGCTGGCCGTCCTCGCCACCCTCGATGCGCACATAGCCCTCGGCCTCTTGGGTCGGGCGACGGCTGCGGACGTTGAGCGCGCCGGCCTCGCTGTTGCGACCGAACAGGGTGCCCTGCGGCCCCTTGAGCACCTCGATGCGCTCGACGTCCAGGGTCGCCATCGCGGCATGGCGGCTCGACACCGGCACGCCGTCGAGGTTGACCACCACCGAGGTGTCCTCGGCGCTGACCTGGTAGAGCGAGCCGACACCGCGGATACGGATGTTGGCGTCGTTCGCCCCGCCCCAGGAGTTGACGTCGACCCCGGGGGTCTGGCGCAACACCTCCTCGAGATCGAGCAGACGCTGCTCCTCGAGCGTGCCGGCGTCGATCACGTCGACGCTGAAGGGGATCTCGGCGAGCGACTCCTCGCTCAGGCGCGAGGTTACCGTCAGGGTGTCGAGCTGCACCGCGTCAGCGCCGGCGGCCAGCCCCTGCAGGGGCAGCGAGACACCGAGGATCGCGCCCGCGATCCGACGGCGCCGGTTCGAGTACCGCATACGAGTCATCTCCATTGGTCGCCGCGAGCAGCCGGCGGGTCGAGGACCCGGCGCATGACGACCTCGGGCGACCGGCGAGGGACATCGGCAGAGAGATTCAGGGGGTCATGAGCACACGGACCTTGCGGTCTTGATCCCATGGCGCGGAACCGAGACCCTCCGGACGGATACGCATCCGGTGGATCTCGGCCCCTGTCCCGTGCCGATCCTGGCGAGGTGAGATGGACGATCAGCGCCTTATTTCGCGTACATGACAATTATTCTCATTAACGCGCGCGCACGCTGCCCCGATCGGGAGCGCAGCCCCCGAATCGGGACGCGACATGGCACACCCCACAGGGCCCTGTATCGAGAGACGACGGACGAGACGGACGCGCGCCGGGCAACCGGCGCAAGGCCCGGGCGGACGCCCGGGCGGCGGGAGGATCAGTCGGTCGCGGCGAGGGCGCGACGCAGGAACTCGGGCTGGGCGAGCGCGCCCTGGTGGATCTCGGCGTTGTAGTAGCGGGTCTCGAAGGGCTTGGCGCGCGCGTCCTCGAGGCGGAAGCGATCGAGCGCGACCCCCTTGCCGGCCATGGTCGCGCTCCACCAGCCGGAGGGATAGATCGGCTGCGGGAAGCACAGCGTCTGGGTGGAGTCGAAGCCGCCCTCGCGCAGCGCCCGGTGCATGTCGCGCAGCAACTGGGTGTGATAGAGCGGCGATTCGCTCTGCTGGATGAGGATGCCGCCGGGGGCGAGCACGCGCTCGCAGTCGGCGAAGAAATCGCGGGTGAACAGCCCCTCGGCCGGACCCACCGGATCGGTGCTGTCGACGATGATCAGATCGAGGCTCGCGGGCGCGGCCTCGCGGATCCAGCGCACCCCGTCCTCGAACAGCAGCTGCGCACGCGGATCGGCGTTGGCCTCGGTGAGCTCGGGGAAATAGCGCTCGGCGAGCCGGGTAACGCGCTCGTCGATATCGATCTGCACCGCCGACTCGACGCCGTCGTGACGCAGCACCTCACGCAGGGTACCGCAGTCGCCGCCACCGATGATGCACACCCGCCGCGGCGCGGCATGGGTGAACAGTGCCGGGTGCGACATCATCTCGTGATAGAGGAAGTTGTCCCGGGTCGAGAGCATGGTGCAGCCATCGATCACCATCAGATGGCCGAAGCCCTCGGTGTCGTAGATCTCGATGCGCTGATAGGGGGTCTGCTCCTCGTGCACCCGGGCGCGCATCTTCAGCGAGAAGGCGGAACCGTCGGTCGCGACGACCTCGGAGAACCACTGATTGGGATCGAGCATGGACATTCCTCTGCGATATGGGGTCGGGGGTCAGGCCCCCGCGACGGTGGACGTCGACGCGCGGGGCTAGGGCCGGTCGTCGAGGTTGGCCGGACACAACACCTCGCGCATGATGCCGATCAGCTCGAGCAGCTGGGTGTTGCGGATCCGGTAATAGATCCGGTTGGCCTCCTTGCGGGCGACCACGATGTTCTTGTTGCGCAGCTGTTCGAGATGCTGCGAGATGTTGCTCTGCGAGGTGCCGACGCGCTCGACGATCTCGCCGACCGAGAGCTCGCGCCCGCCGAGCGAGCAGAGGATCTTCCAGCGCAACGGATGGGCCATCGCCTTGAGGGCGTTGGCGGTGAGGGTGGCGTCTTCCTCGTCACCGGGGCCCGTGGGCAGAACCGGATCGGTCATCGTGCATCCTCCTCAGGACGGTTCCCGCGCCTGCCCCGGCGCGGGCGCGGCATCGTCCGGATCGACCCGGACATAGCCGCTCATGTTCTTGGCAATACAGATGATATCGCTGATCTCGCCCCGGGTATCCCTCACCGCGGTGCGCGAGAACAGGATCGGCACCCGGCGTCCGTCGCTGGCGATGAACCGCGCCTCGATCTTGCTGAGCGCGCCGGTGCGGATCAGCGCCTCGAGCCAGGTCCCCATGAAGGCCCCGGCCTGCTCGTCGGCCTCCTCCTCGAAGACGTCCCCGATCGCCATCCCGCGCAGCGCCGTCTCCTCGTAACCGAGCATGTGGCGCGCCGCCGGGTTGGTGAACTTGATGGTGCCGTCGGGGGCGAGCACCAGCAGCGCCTCGCCCATGTAGGTGAGGATGTTCTCGAGGTACTGGCGCGCCTCGGCCAGCTCGCGGGTGCGCTCGGCGACCTGCTGCTCGAGCTGGCGGTTGAGCCCGCGCTCCTTCTCGATCAGGCGGAAATAGGTGCCGATCTTGTTGATCAGCAGATCGTCGTCGATCGGCTTGAGCAGATAGTCGACCGCACCGACGGCGAAGCCGCGCTGCTGGAAGGCCTCGGACTTGAAGGCGGCGGTGAGGAAGATGATCGGGATGTCGCGGGTGCGCTTGCGCAGCTTGAGCATCGAGGCGGTCTCGAAGCCGTCCATCTCCGGCATCTGCACGTCGAGGATGATCAGGTCGATGTCGGCGTGCTCGTGGGTGAGATCGAGCGCCTGCTGCCCGGAGCTGGCCTCGAGCACCGCACAGTCGAGATGACGCTCGATCAGGGTGCGCAGGGTGAAGAGGTTGTGCGCGTGATCGTCGACGATCAGCAGCTTGAATCCGGCATGGTGGCTCATCATCGCTCTCCTCGCGCCGCGTCGCCCGATCCGGTGGCGGCACGACCGGCCTGGTGTGCATCCCGCGTCGATGGGGCCCGTGCCCCGCGCACCTCGGCGAGCAGGCGATCGAGCCGATCGTCATCGACGGACTTGGCGAGCAGCGCGAGCACACCGGCCTCGCGACAGGGCCCGGGCGGCGACGCCTCGGCCTCGCCCAGCAGCACCACCGCGGGCGCGGCGCCCCGGCACTGCGCGATCAGGCCGTGGATGCTATCACAGCTCTCACCGGGCGCCCCGGTGAGCGCCAGCAGCACCAGCATGCAGCCCTCGCCCTCCTCGTCCAGGGTCTCGCCCGCCTCCTCGAGATCGGCGGCGGTCTGTACCCGCAACCCGCGCCGCCCCAGCGCCGCGGCCAGTCGCACCAGCAGCGGCACCTCGCGCGCGATCACCAGCACCCACTCGTCTCCGTCCTCGGGCGAGGCGGTCTCCGTCACGGCGACCGGGGCGACGGTGTCTGGCGTGGTGGCGGGGGGGACCGCGGTCGCCGGCGACGCATCGGGCGCCCCACCCGGCGCCGTGAGCGGCAGCAGCAGGGTGAAGCGCGCCCCGGCCCCGGGCGCGCTCTCGACACTGATGCGCCCGCCGAGCAGCGCGGCCAGCTCGCGGCTGATCGACAGCCCCAGCCCGGTGCCGCCATAACGGCGCCGGGTCGAGCCATCGGCCTGCTGGAAGGCCTCGAAGATCAGTCCCTGCTTGTCCTCGGCGATCCCGATCCCGGTGTCGGCGACGCTCAGCGCCAGCGGCAGCTCGGGGTCGTCGCTCGGCGCGCAACCGAGCAGGATATGACCGCGCTCGGTGAACTTGAGCGCGTTGCTGAGGAAGTTCTTGAGGATCTGGCGCAGCTTGTCGCCGTCGCAGTGGATCTGGCGCGGCGCGCGCGGGTCGATCTCCAGGCTCAAGCGCACCGGCTTGTCGGCGAGCTGCGGCTCGATCAGCGCCACCAGCGACTCGAGCAGCGGGGGCAGCTCGACCCTGTCGAGATCGAGCTCGACCTGGCCGGCCTCGATCCGCGAGATGTCGAGGATGTTGTCGATCATCGCCCGCAGGTCGCGCCCGGCGGCATGGATCACCTGGGCCTGCCGGCGCTGCGCCGGATCGAGCCCGCCACTCTCGGCGGCGAGCATCTTCGACAGCAGCAGGATCGAGTTGAGCGGGGTGCGCAGCTCGTGACTGACGTTGGCGAGAAACTCCGACTTGTAGCGATTGGAGCGCTCCAGCTCGCGGGTCTGGGCCTGCTCGGCGCGCAGGTGCTCGGCATGGGTCTCGGCCAGCGCGGTGAGCTGGGCGCCGAGCGCGCGGATCTCGCGCGGCCCGCGCCAGTGAAAGCGCAGCGCCCGCCCCTCGCGCAGCACCTGGGTCAGCCCGCGGGTGAGCGACTGGCCGAAGCGCTCGAGCCGCCTGGCGATCAGCCGCGCCACCACCATCACCACCACCACCAGCGCGAGCATGATCGAGAGCACCCGCACCATCAGCGCGTCGCGGAAGGCATCGATCGGCGAGGGGTCGACCGCGCGCCCGACCCACAGCGGCGCACCGTCCTCGGTGAGGAACATCGGCACCCACAGCAACTGGCGCCCGGCGCGATCCTTCCACAGCGCCAGGTTGCCTGCGGTGAAGATGGCCTCCAGCCCGGAGAAGTCGACGAAGGCCTCGCCCGAGGCGCCGCCCGGCTGGCCGGGGCGCAGATAGCTGCCGTCGTGGTTGACCCACAGGGTGTCGCGATAGAACTGCGCCAGCCCGCCGACATCGATCGCCATCACCACCGCCCCGCCCTCGTCACCGAGCCGACTGATCAGGCTCAGGGTCATCAGCTGGCGCTGATCGCGCGCGCCGGCCTCCTGGTCGATACGGATGCGACTGACCAGCACCGCCCCCGGCTGCAACGACAACCCGGTGTCGAGGAAACGCGGCTCGGGCAGCAGCGGTGGGCGCTCGGTGGCACGCCATTCATGATCCTGTCGGTCACGCGCGAGCTGGAAGCGCAGCGCCCCGCTGCCGTCGACGAAGAGGATCTGGATGATGTCGCGCTGGTCGACGAGGATCTGGTTGACCCAGCGGGTATAGCGCTCACGCGCCAGCGCCACCTGCCCGGGCTCGCCCTGGAGCCCGAGGATCAGCTCCGGCTCGGGCAACCGCGCGAGCAACCGGATCATCTCGTGTCGACTGGCCAGGTGCTGGTCGAGATCGCGGAAGTCGGCGCGCAGGTTCTGCAGATAGGCGCGCTGATAGAACAGCGCCGTGCGATCGAGCACCAGCGGCAGATTGATCGCCACCGCCAACATCAGCGGGATGACCCCGAAGGCCAGCAGGAACAGCAGGATATAGAGCCTGAGCTTCATCGCACCGACACCGCCGGACCGCCCGTCGAAACCAATCAAGGGATTGAACCGCAAAGACGCCGAAGAGTCACCAGCGGCCAGCCATCAGCCCCCGGCAAGGGGGCCTCGATGGCTGGCCGCCGCCGTGATCGACCGATACCTCCACTGGCCGCTGGTAGCTGACGACTGACGACTGACGACTGACGACTGACGACTGGCGACTGGCGGCTGGCGGCTGGCGGCTGGCGGCTGGCGGCTGGTAGCTGGTAGCTGGTAGCTGGTAGCTGGTAGCTGGAGATCGTTTGACAGCCCCCGCGCCCCTTCCTAGGATCGGGCGTTCATCCATCTTGCCGACCCCAGATCATGCCCCGACTCTCCGCCCTGCAGTGGCTGCTGCTCGTCGTCTTCCTCGTCTTCTACGGCTTCGCGGTGTTCGCGATCACCCGCGACTACTATCTGCGCAACCCGATCCAGGTCGCCCAGGCCCCGGTGGCGGCGCCGGATCAGGGCGTGCCCGAGCCGGTCACCGGGAACGACCCCGAGCAGCTCCACCAGCGCGCCGACAGCCTGTTCATGTCGCAGCGCTATGGCGAGGCCGCGCGCTACTACCAGCGCATCCTCGAGCTCCGCCCCGACGACCCCGAGGCCTACAACGACCTCGGCCTGTCGCTGTTCTACACCGGCGACACCGCCGGCGCCCTCAAGGCGCTGCGCGCCGGGCTGGAGATCGCCCCCGAGCTGCAGCGGATGTGGCTGACCTATGGCTTCATCAACCTCCAGATCAGCGACACCGCCACCGCCCGCGCCGCGCTCGAGCGCGCCCGCGACATTGCCCCCGACAACGACATCGGCGGCGAGGCGGTCCGTCTGCTCGGGCTGCTCGAGCAGGCCGGCGGCTGAGGCTCAGCGCTCGGCCATCGCCACGGTATAGTGCGCGCCCTGCTTGAGCTTGTCGTAGTTGCCGAAGACCTCACCGAGGTTGCGCTTCATGTACTGGCGCAACCCGTTGATGGTGACCACATAGAGCCGTCCGCCGGGACGCAGCCGGGCACGGGCGTCGTGCAGCAGGAGCGCGAGCAACTCCTTGCCGACCTTGGCGGGGATGTTGCTCACCACCAGATCGAAACGCGCGGCCGGGTCGATCTGCGCCAGCCCGTTGCTCAGCTGGGCGCGGGCGTTGCCGAGCCCGTTGCGCGCGGCGTTGGCGTTGGCGTAGTCGACGGCGACGAAGTCCTTGTCGACCATCAGCGTCTGGCCCTGGGGCGCGCGCGCGGCCAGCGACAGGCCGAGCGGGCCGTAGCCGCAACCGATGTCGAGACAATCGGCGTCGGGCGCGACCTCGACGTACTGCAGCAGCAGCCGGGTGCCCTCATCGATCTCGCGCGGCGAGAACAGTCCCCAGGTGGTATGAAAGGTGAGCGGGACACCGCCGGGCTCGGCGGTGAAGACGATGTCGCGGCGCAGGCCGGCGAGCTGTTCGGGAGTGAGCATGGTGCGTGGGTCGTGAGCTGAACGGATGCGACCGGTCACCGCGCGGGGCGCGGCGCCGTCCCGGCGGGGATCGCCGGTGGTCGGCGCATTGTCCGATCCCGGCGCACGTTTGACCAGCAGACAGACGAGCGTGGACGGAGGCTGAGCATGCAGGAACCAGGCGGCAGACTCGGGATCCGGCTGCGGATCGCCCCCGAGACGCGATGCTGCGAGATCCACTCGACCCGGCCGGTGACCGCCAGCCAGGTGTTCATCGGGCGCACGCCGGCGGAGACGGCGCGGGTCCTGCCGCGTCTCTACAGCATCTGCGGCCAGGCCCAGGCGTGTGCCTGCGCCACCGCGCTCGAACACGCCCAGGGACAGGCCGCGCCCACCGCGGTCCGCGCTGATCGCGCCGCGGCGGTGGCGAGCGAGACCCGGCGCGAACACCTCTGGCGCATCCTCATCGACTGGCCGGCGGCGCTCGACGAGCCGGCCGATCACCTGACGCTCGCCCGGGTCCACGGTCTGACCCGCACGCTGCTCGCCGCGCTCGACCCGGAGGCGGACCTCTTCATCCCCCGCGCCCGCCCCGCAACGACCGACCAGCGGGTGCTCGCCGAGACCCGCGACGCCCTCGACACCCTGCTCGAGGCGCGCGTCTTCGGCATGTCCCCGGCGCACTGGCACGCCCGCATCGACACCCCGGAGCGGCTCGCCGACTGGGCGGCGAGCGGCGTCAGTCAGGCGGCGCGACTGCTCCAGCGGGTGATCGTCGACGACCTCGCCGGGCTCGGCGCCACCACCATCGCACCGCTGCCGGCGCTCGACGAGCGGGCGCTCGCCGACCTGCTGCCCCGGCTCGCCGACCCCGGGTTTATCGCCGCCCCGACCTGGGACGGTGCGCCGCGCGAGACCACGCCCCTCACCCGCCAGCACCATCACCCGCTGATCGGCGCGCTCGGCGCCGGGCTGCTGGCGCGGCTCGCCGCGCAGCTCGTCGAGGTCGCCGCCCCGCCGCTGATCGAGCCGCCACCGACCGCCGCGCTCGACGGCGGTCTCGGCGTCGGTCGCGCCGCCGCCGCGCGCGGCGAGCTGATCCATCTGGTCCGGCTCGACGCGCGAGGCCACATCGCCGACTATCGCATCCTCGCCCCCACCGAGTGGAACTTCCACCCGCGCGGGGCGCTCGCGCTGGCGCTCGAGGCGCTCGAACCGGTCCCCGAGACCGAACTGCGCCGGCGCGCCGGGCTGCTGATCGCCGCCCTCGACCCCTGTGTCGCCTTCGACCTGACCCTCACCGGCCCCAGCGAGGTCCCGCCATGTGCCTAGCCATCCCCGCCCGGATCACCGCCATCGACCACGCCAGCGACACCGCCGAGGTCGCACTCGACGGGGTCGCGCGCAGCGTCTCGCTCGCCCTGCTCGACAGCGCCGAGGTCGGCGACTACGTGCTGATCCACGTCGGCTACGCGCTCAACCGCATCGACCCCGAGGAGGCCGAACGCACCCTGGAGACGATGCGCGAGGCCGGGCTGCTCGCCCCGGGGGATGCGCCATGAGATATGTCGACGAGTTCCGCGACCACGCCCTCGCCAAGCGGCTCGCCGCGACCATCGCCGCCGAGGTCGACCCCGGGCGCGACTACCGGCTGATGGAGTTCTGCGGCGGTCACACCCACGCCATCTTCCGCTACGGGGTGCAGCAGCTGATGCCGCCGCGGCTGCGCTTCGTCCACGGCCCCGGCTGTCCGGTGTGCGTGCTGCCGATGGCGCGGATCGATCAGGCGATCGCGCTGACCGAACGCCACGGGGTGACGCTGTGCACCTACGGCGACCTGATGCGGGTTCCAGGCGGCGACCGTCGCACCCTGTTCCAGGCCCGTGCCGAGGGCGCCGACGTGCGCATGGTCTACTCGACCCAGGATGCGCTGCGCATCGCCCGCGAGCAGCCGGGGCGCGAGGTGGTGTTCTTCGCCATCGGCTTCGAGACCACCACCCCGCCGACCGCGGTGGCGTTGGAGCAGGCGCGCGCCGAGGGACTCGCCAACTTCTCGGTGTTCTGCAACCACGTGCTCACCCCGCCGGCGCTCGCCGCCATCCTCGCCGACGGCGCACGCATCGACGCCATCCTCGGGCCCTCGCACGTCAGCACCCTGATCGGCACCGCCCCCTATGCCTTCGTCCCCGAGCAGCACCGGCTGCCGCTGGTGATCGCCGGCTTCGAGCCGCTCGACGTGATGCAGTCGACGCTGATGCTGGTGCGCCAGATCAACGCCGGCACGGCGCGGGTCGAGAACCAGTACCGTCGCGCGGTCAGCGAGAGCGGCAACCGCAAGGCGCAGGCGCTGATGGCGCGGGTCTTCCGGGTGCGCGAGCGCTTTGCCTGGCGCGGGCTCGGCGAGATCGCGGAGAGCGCGCTGGAGCTCGCCCCCGAGTTTGCCGCGTTCGACGCCGAGCGCCGCTTCCCGGTCGAGTGCGCGCCGGCGCGCGAGCCCCGTGGCTGCGAGTGCCCGGCGATCCTGCGCGGCGAGAAGCGCCCCACCGAGTGCCGTCTGTTCGGCACCGGCTGTACCCCGGCGCACCCGCTCGGCGCCTGCATGGTCTCCTCCGAAGGCGCCTGTGCCGCCTACTGGAGCTATGGCCGGACCCGCGACCGGGCGGCCGCCGGCTGACCCGCATGCACCCCGGGCGCCGCGCCCGCGATCACCGACGAGAACCGACCCGATGACCAGCCAATCCAGCCCCCACACCCCGCTCGACCTCGACCACGGCCGGGTGGAGATGACCCACGGCGCCGGCGGTCGCGCCATGGACCAGCTCATCGACGGGATCTTCCGCCGTCATCTCGACAACCCGCTGCTCGCCCAGGGCAACGACCAGGCCCGCTTCGCGGTCCCGCCCGGCCGGCTGGCGATGAGCACCGACGGCCACGTGGTCTCGCCGCTGTTCTTCCCCGGCGGCGACATCGGCGCGCTGGCGGTGCACGGCACCGTCAACGACCTGGCCATGGGCGGCGCGCGCCCGCTGCACCTCAGCGCCGGGTTCATCATCGAGGAGGGCTTCGCCCTCGCCGCGCTCGATCGCATCGTCGCCAGCATGGCGCGGGCGGCGCGCGAGGCCGGGGTGACGGTGGTCACCGGCGACACCAAGGTGGTCGAGCGCGGCAAGGGCGACGGGGTGTTCATCACCACCACCGGGCTCGGGGTGGTGCCCGAGGGCATCGAGCTCTCCGGCGAGCGCGCCCGCCCGGGCGATGCCATCGTGCTCAGCGGCGGCATCGGCGAGCACGGGGTGGCCATCCTCGCCCAGCGCGAGCACCTCGGCTTCGCCACCGGGGTGCGCTCGGACAGCGCCGCGTTGCACGGGCTGGTCGCCGCGATGCTCGCGGCGGTGCCGGGGCTGCGCTGTCTGCGCGACCCCACCCGCGGCGGGCTGGCGGCCTGTCTCAACGAGCTGGCGCGACAGTCCGGGGTGGGGATGCAGATCCGCGAGGCGGCGATCCCCGTCCACCCCGAGGTCGCCGCCGCCTGCGAACTGCTCGGACTCGACCCGCTGCACATCGCCAACGAGGGCAAGCTGGTGGCGATCTGTCCGCCCGAGCGCATCGACGACCTGCTCGCGGCGATGCGCGCCCACCCGCTCGGCGCCGCCGCCAGCCACATCGGCGAGGTGGTCGAGGACACGCTGCGGCTGGTGCAGATGGAGACCGGGTTCGGCGGCTCGCGGGTGGTCGACTGGCTCACCGGCGAGCAGCTGCCGCGGATCTGCTAGCGGGTCCCGGGCGCGCCCTCGACCACCCGCCCGTGGGCGCTCTCGAGGCGTAGCTCGGGCAGCGTGACCGAGGGCGGTGCGGGATAGCGGCGGATGTCGCCCTCACCGGTGATCACCTCAACCCGCCGCCATTCGTCGGCGACCACGCCGAGCGCGAGCTTGGTGTCGCGCTCGGTGAACAGCCCGCGATGGACGACGTCGTAGCTCAGCACCCCGTCGCGCGCGACCAGCCGGCTCTCCACCCGGCTCCAGGGCAGGCCGAAGCCGCGCGCCTCGAGCCTCAGCTGGGCGCGCCGGTCACGCTCGCCGATCCAGAACAGGACGACGTCCAGGTCGTCGGCCTCGATACGCAACACCTCGGGCGCGGGCAGGAACTCGTCGTGGGCGATGCGCTCGTACTCGATCCGCTTGAGCGGGGTCGCGACCAGCACCACCGCGATCATCACCGGCACGGCCAGGGCGTAGCCGAGCGCGGTCAGGCGCGGATGACGCAGCCGACTCGACGACGGCGGCGCGAGCGCCGCGGCACGCTCGCGCCGCGGCACCCGCAGCACGCCGTGATAGAGCAGCAGCGCGGTGCCATAGACGAACACCCAGGCCCAGATCACATCCGAGGGGAAGTGATCGCCCGCGGCCATGCGACCGATCCCGAGCAGCACGCCGAAGGCCACCGAGCCGGCGAGCGCCATCCAGGCCAGCAGCGGTCGACGCCGACGCCAGATCAGGAAGAAGACGCCGAGCACGAAGCCGACCGAGGCGTGACCACTGGGGAAGGACTTGCCCTCGCCATAATCCCCGATCTGCAACGGCGGCAGATACGGCTGGGTGCCACCGAAGGCCTCGGTCTGGTGTGGCCGGGGACGGTCCCACTGCTCCTTGAACACGCCGTTGACGATCAACCCGGGACCGAGCAGCGCAGTGGCGATCACGAACACCGCATGGATACGCAGCCGCCTGAAGCGCGGCCACAACGCGGCGGCGATCAGCACCAGCAACCCGCCGAGCATCATCAGCCCGGTGAGCAGCGGCGCGGCGACATAGAGCGCCGACCACAGCGGCGCCTGGGCCTCGTACCAGGGATCGTCGGCCCCGGGATGGTAGAACAGCGACACCAGGCGGGTGTCGAGATCGCTGAGCCAGAACGGCAGGGTGCCGAGCAGCGCCACCACGGCCAGGGCGATGAGCTGGCCTCGCAGGTCGCGCGCGATCATCAGCGAGTCCGCTGGTGGCTGGACGGAACGACGCGGACTCGATGCATGACGGACTCCTGGTGTGATTTCGGCAATGGGTCGGCGGGGCATTGTCCGGCGACTCGATCACTTTGACCAGTGCGTCGGGGACTGGAACGCACCGCCGGGCTCGGGTATGGTCGGTCGCGCTCGTACACGAAAAAACCACAGACGAGAAAGAGGACCAACCCATGACCCGCACACTGTTCGCAGGCTCGCTCGCACTCGCGCTGCTCACCCCGCAGGTATTCGCCGCGACCCCCGACATGGCCACGCCGGAGGAGGCCAAGGCGCTCTCCGAGCAGGCGCACGAGGCGGTCGAGAGCCAGGGCGCCGAGGCCGCCTTCGCCGCCTTCGCTGCCGAGGACGGGGGCTTCCGCGATCGCGATCTCTATGTGTTCTGCATGGATCTCGAGGGCGAGATGCTCGCGCACCCGCTCAAGCCCGAGCTGGTCGGCAAGAACCTGATCGACTTCGACAAGTACGGCGACACCCTGTTCAGGGACATGATCGAGACGGTGAAGGATTCGGGCGAGGGCTGGGTGGACTATCGCTGGCCCTATCCGGGCAGTGACGAGATCCGCGACAAGGCCACCTATGTGATCGGCAACGACGGCGGCTTCTTCTGCGGGGTCGGCGCCTACAAGTAGCGCACCAAGCGGGAAACGCTGAGCAAATCAGCGTTTCCCCATTCGACGCCGACGGTGGCGAGACGTAGCGGTCGGGGATACGGGCCAGGACCTGATGGTCATCTCCGCCGACGGGGCGTGTCTCCTGGATCCGGGGAGCCGGGACACGGGGACCGTCAGATGACGGTCTCAGGCGGTGGAGAGCTCGTCCTCGACGAGCGGCGCCTGCTCCTGCTCCTCGGCCGCGGCGGCCTTGGCGGCGACCCCGAACTCCGATTGACGCTCGGCGACCTCGAGGACGGTGGCGCGGCCACGCTCGTCGCTGAGCCGGAAGAACTCCACCAGACGCATCTCTTCGGCGTCGAGCGGCCCCTTGTCGTCGAGACAGAGGAGATAGGTGGGGGTCACGGTGCGCAGCGCCATCGAGAGCTCGTGGGCCTCTTCGAGTCCCATCCGACGGATCCCCTGCTCATAGTTGCTGATGCGCGACTTCGACAGCGAATTGGTCCGGCTGGACAGGTCGGAAAGACTCAGCTTCTGCTCTTGCCGGGCGGCGCGAAGGCGTTGGCCGATACGTTTGGTCAGGTCCATAGTGATAATGATTCTTTTAACCAGTTTGGTGGTACGAAAAAATGATCGAAGGCCGGCGGTCAAGTTCATCCTTGAGCCGGTTCCGACACACGTCCAAGGTGCATGAGGAACTGAACCGCCGCCGCCCCGGCCCACCGTCCGAGGACGATGGATCAGGGGGCGATCGCGTCTCTTCGAGGGTCGATCAACCCAGGAAGGCGTCTTCCCATTCTGCTTCTCCGACGGTCTGGGGCTGGGGCTCCACGACACGGTCGGCGAAGGCGGAATCGAGGGTCTTGATGAAGCACTTGGTCTGCGGCGAGAGGAACTTGCCGCGTCGCTGCACGATGCCGTAGCTGCGCTTCGGGAAGTAGTGATCGAGCGGGATGGTGCTGAGCTTCTCCTCCCCGGTCAGACAGACATCGGTGACGATGGAGATGCCGAGTCCGAGCTCGACATATTTCTTGATCACCTCCCAGCCACCGGCCTCCAGGGTCACCCGATATCCGAGATTGTGCTGCTTGAACACCAGGTCAACCATGCGCCATGTACTGAGATGGCGCGGCGGCAGGATCAGGCCGTAGGGGGCGATGTCCTCCAGGGTGACCGTCTCGCGACCGGCCAGCGGGTGATCGGCCGGGGTGATCAGCGTCGGGCGGTAGGTGACGAAGGGACGATAGGTGATGTCGTCCGGCACCTCGAGCATCGAGCCCACGGCGAGATCGACCTCGTCGGCGCGCAGCATCGCCAGGCCGTCGCGGCCGGTGACGTTGTGCATCTTGAGCTCGATGCCGGGGTACTGGTCGACGAACTCGCGCACCGGGTCCGGGAGGATGTAGAGGATGGTCGACTCGCCCGCGGCGATGTTGAGCACACCCTGATCGACCCGACCGCACTGGGTGGCGAAGGTCTCGTGGAGCTTGTCCATGCCCTCGACCAGCGGCTCGGCCATCTGGAACAGCAGATCGCCCTCGGGGGTGAGCTTGATCTTGGGGCCCCGGCGCTCGAACAGCACGGTGCCGAACTCGCGCTCGAGGGCCTGGATCTGCAGCGAGACCGTCGGCTGGCTGAGGAAGATCTTCTCCGCCGCGGCGCTGACGCTACCGGTCCGGGCAGCGTGACAGAAGGCGCGCAGCTGCTTGAGCCGGTTCTGCTTGTAATGGATCTGGGATCCGGAACCCATGGCGAACATCCTTCAGTCGACAACAAGCGTCGATATTAGCCGATGAACGCCATTGATAAAAGCAATACCCCTGTTATCCACCAGAAAAGTCTCACGTTTTGACGATCGGCGCACAGCATGTGCACGGCTCAGTCGTCGAGTTGGGCGAGGATATTGCGAGCCACGCGACGCGCATCCTCGTCCCCTTCCTCGAGCACCTCGTACAAAACGTGTCTGGCAGCAATCAGGCTGTCGAGTTCCCGCAGCCGGTTGGCGCGCTTGAGCTTCTCCTCGACCGAGTTGATCCCGCCGCTCACCGGCGCGGAGGCCGGCATCTCGCGCGCGGCCTCCTCGGCGTCGATACGGTCGAGTTCGGCCTCCATCTCGGTCTCGCTCAGCGGCTGCCAGCGCGACGCCTCGTCGAGCGCCGGATCGAGCTCGCCGCCGACCGAGGTCCCCGGGCGCGGATCGCTGCCGGGCGCCGGCGAGCCGCCGGGGCCGTCGGGATCGGTGCCGTCGTCGTCCTCATCCTCGTCGAGCCGGCCCTTGAGCAGGATCCGGGCGAACAGGATACCGAGCTCGAACAGCAACCACATCGGGATCGCCAGCAGGGTCTGGGAGATCACGTCCGGCGGGGTGAGAAACATGCCGACGATGAACACACCGACGATCACATAGGGACGCTTGGCGGCGAGCGCAGCCGGCGTGGTCAGGCGCAGCGCCACCAGCAGGATGGTGGCGATCGGGATCTCGAAGGCCAGACCGAAGGCGAAGAACAGGGTCAGCACGAAGTCGAGATAGGCCGAGATGTCGGTCATCATCGCCACGCCCTCGGGCGTCGAGCCGGCGAGGAAGGCGAACACCAGCGGGAACACCACGTAGTAGGCGAACAGCATGCCGAGATAGAACAGCAGCACGCTGGAGAGCAGCAGCGGCACCGCCAGGCGCCGCTCGTGCTGATAGAGCCCGGGGGCGACGAAGGCCCACAGCTGATAGAACAGGAAGGGCATCGACAGGAACACCGCCGCCACCAGCGCCAACTTGAAGGGCGTGAGGAAGGGCGCGGCCACCTGGGTGGCGATCATGGTGTTGCCGTCGGGCAGCTGCGCCATCAGCGGCGCGGCGATATAGACGTAGAGCTCGTTGGCGAAGGGGAACAGCGCCAGGAACACCACCAGGATGGCGATCACCATCCGGATCAGGCGATCGCGCAGCTCGATCAGGTGGGAGACGAAGGGCTGTTCGGCGCCCGGATCATCGGGTTGCATCGCAGGTGACATGACTGGACTCTATCCGGACGAGAGGGGCCGGGGCCCCGGATGGCGTCGGATCAGGGGTGGATGACGGGGACTAGCCGCGCGGCGGGGTCCGCTCGGCGCCGTCCCGGGTGTCGGAGGCTGCGGCTGGACGCTCGGACTCCTCGAGAATGGTCTCGAGCGGACGCGAGTGGCGCTGCTCGTCGAGCACGCGATTGAGCTCCTCGGTATGGAGTTCGCGGTCGATCTCGTGCTTGACCGAGGCCAGGGTGCGGCGGGCCTTGCCCACCCACATCCCGGCCATGCGCGCCACCCGCGGCAATCGCTCCGGGCCGATCACGACCAGCGCGACCACCGCGATCAGGATGAACTCCCAGAATCCCCAGTCGACCATCTGGTCTCCCCGATCCGGCGCTCAGCTCAGGGCTGACGCTTGTGGCTCTCTGCCGAGGCGTTGGCGGCCTTGGCGTCGGTGCGCTCGGCCTCGCTCAGCTGCTCGGGCGCTGCGTCCTTGCGCTCCTGCTCCTTGTCGGCATCGGACATCGCGCTGCGGAAGCCCTTGATCGCGGTGCCGAGATCGGAGCCGAGGTTCTTCAGCCGTTTGGTGCCGAACAGCAGCAGCACGATCACCAGGATGATCAGAAGCTGCCAGATACTGATACCGCCTGCGCCCATCTTTTCCTCCGGACCACCCCTGTGCGGCGGTCGACTCTAGCCTCAGTGGAAACGCGCCCGACCAGCGGGTGGTCGGCGCGCATCGGGAATTCGTGCCCCGGGTGCGACGCGTGTGCGGGGGCGTCGTTCGACCGCCGCCTTTACCGCCCCCCGGAAAGAACGGGGCCGGTGACTGCCGGACAGGCCGCGCCGAGCGCGCGCTCGGGACACCCAGGGTCGCCGGCAACGCGCAATCATACCGCAATCGTCGCGGCCCCGGCAGCCCCCGGCGCAGCGGCTCAGCCCTTGCGTGCGGCCTTCTCCTCGAGTCCCGAGAGACCGAAGCGGCGCTCGAGCTCGGCGAGCACCTGGTTCGGACCCAGCCCCTGGTGCGAGAGCAGCACCAGGGTGTGGAACCACAGATCGGCGACCTCGTAGACGACCTTCTCGGGCACCCCGTCCTTGGCCGCCATCACCGTCTCGGTGGCCTCCTCGCCGACCTTCTTGAGGATGGCGTCGAGCCCCTTGGCGTGGAGCTTGGCGACATAGGAACTGTCGGGGTCGGCGGCCTTGCGCGCCTCGAGGACCTCGGACAGGCGATCGAGTACATCGTTCATGGAGCGTGAAAAACCCTCTGCAAGTGTGGGGATCAACCCTTGGAATAGATGGCGTCCGGGTCCTTGAGCACCGGCTCGACCGCGCGCCAGCCGCCGTCCTCGTCGAGCGCGCGATAGAAACAGCTGTGGCGCCCGGTGTGACAGGCGATGCCGCCGCGCTGCTCGACCTCGAGCAGCACCACGTCGCCGTCGCAGTCGAGACGGATGTCGTGCACCACCTGCTGATGGCCCGAGGACTCGCCCTTGTGCCACAGCCGCTCGCGCGAGCGCGACCAGTAGACCGCATGCCCGCTCTCGCGGGTCAGGCGCAGCGCCTCGCGGTTCATCCACGCCATCATCAACACCTTGCCGGTACCGCGCTCCTGGGCGATCGCCGCCACCAGACCCTTGGCGTCCCAGGCGACGGCATCGAGCCAGTCGTCGGCGCGCGTCGCTGATTCGCTCATGCCCGCTGCGCCTCCAGCGCGTCGGCCAGCTGCTGACCGGCGGCGAAGTCGAGCGTGCCCTCGTAGATGGCCCGCCCGGTGATCGCGCCGCTGATGCCGCTGGCGGCGGCCTCGGCCAGCACCCGTACGTCATCGAGGGTGGTGATACCGCCGGAGGCGATCACCGGGATACGGATCGCCTCGGCCAGGGCGCGGGTGGCCTCGACGTTGGGACCGCTGAGCATGCCGTCGCGACCGATGTCGGTGTAGACGATCGCCGAGACGCCATCGTCCTCGAAGCGTCGCGCCAGGTCCTCGACACGGTGCTCGGTGACCTCGGCCCAGCCGTTGATCGCCACCTGACCGTCCTTGGCATCGAGCCCGACCATGACGTGCCCGGGGAAGGCGCGACAGGCGCGAGCGACGAACTCGGGCTCCTTCACCGCCTGGGTGCCGATGATGCAGTAGCTCACCCCGGCGTCGAGATAGGCGGCGATGGTGCGCTCGTCGCGGATACCGCCGCCGACCTGGATCGACAGCTCGGGGTAGCGCGCGGCGATCGCGCGGATCGCCTCGCCGTTGACCGGCTCGCCGGCGAAGGCGCCATTGAGGTCGACCAGATGCAGGCGACGGGTGCCGGCCTCCACCCAGCGGGCGGCGACCTCGACCGGGTCGTCGGAGAACACGGTCTCGTCGTCCATCCGGCCTTGACGCAGCCGCACGCAGCGGCCGTCCTTGAGATCGATTGCGGGGATCAGCAACACGGGGATTGGGTCTCTTGCTGGGGTTCGGAAAACGGTGATCGGGGCGCGAGCGCGCTCACAGCGCACCCTTGGTCGAGGGCGTGATCCCGGCCATCCGCGGATCGGGCTCGACGGCCATGCGCAGCGCCCGCCCGAAGGCCTTGAACACGGTCTCGGCCTGGTGGTGGGCGTTGATGCCGCGCAGATTGTCGATGTGCAGGGTCAGCGCGGCATGGTTGACCAGCCCCTGGAAGAACTCCTGGAACAGATCGACCTCGAAGGCGCCGACCTGGGCGCGGGTGAAGGGCACGGCATAGGTCAGCCCGGGGCGTCCCGAGAGGTCCACCACCACCCGCGACAGCGCCTCGTCGAGCGGCACATAGGCATGACCGTAGCGGCGGATGCCGCGCTTGTCGCCGAGCGCCTGGGCCAGCGCCTGACCGAAGGTGATGCCGATGTCCTCGACGGTGTGATGCGCGTCGATATGGAGATCGCCCTCGGCCTCGACCTGCAGGTCGATCAGACCGTGACGCGCGATCTGGTCGAGCATGTGCTCGAGGAAGGGGACGCCGGTGCGGAAACTGCCCTGGCCAGTCCCGTCGAGATCGAGCGTGACGCGGATCTGGGTCTCCAGGGTATCGCGCGCGACCTGCGCGCGGCGGTGTGTGGTCTCAGCAGACATGGGATGATCGCTCGGTGACGCCTGGTATACGGATCAATTCACTAGGATAACAGCCTGCGCCGGGTTCGTGGCTCCTACCAGCGACCAGCGACCAGCGACCAGCGACCAGCGACCAGCGACCAGCGACCAGCGACCAGCGACCAGCGACCAGCGACCAGCGACCAGACGATTGAACCGCGAAGGCGCGAAGGGCGCAAAGGGGAATAAGCCGCCAGCGATCAGTCGCCAGTGGGTGCGGACCGCCTGTGGCCTCACGCCGACATCACACATCAACTCACTTTGCGTGAACTCACTTTGCGTGCTTCGCGGCTTTGCGGTCCAATCCTGGCGGCGGCTGGCGGCTGGCGGCTGGCGGCTGGAAAACCACCCGCCTCATGTCTCCAGCCAGAAGGTCACCGGGCCGTCGTTGACCAACTCGACCTGCATGTCGGCGCCGAAGCGCCCGCACTGCACGGCGGGGTGCGCGGCGCGGGCGCGCTCGAGCAGCAGCTCGAACAGGCGTCGGCCCTCCTCAGGGGGCGCGGCGCTGCTGAAGCCGGGGCGGGTACCCTTGCGGGTGTCGGCGGCGAGGGTGAACTGGGGCACCAGCAGCAATCCGCCGTCGATGTCGCGCAGGCTGAGGTTCATCCGCTCCTCGGCGTCGGGAAAGACGCGATAGCCGAGCAGACGTTCGAGCAACCGCTCGGCACGCGCCTCGGTGTCGCCACGCTGTACCCCGACCAGCACCAGCAGACCGCGATCGATGGCGCCGACCACCTCGTCGCCGACCGTCACCCGCGCCCGGCTCACCCGTTGCAGCAACCCGATCACGCCGCCCCCCCGCCGAGTTCGACGGCGAAGCGATCGGTGGCGGCCACCAGGGCGCGCTGGATCCCCGGCTCGAAGGCCGAGTGACCGGCATCGGGCACCACCTCGAAGCGCGCCCCGGGCCAGGCCTGATGCAACTCCCAGGCCGAGCGCATCGGACAGATGAGATCGTAGCGCCCCTGCACGATCACCCCGGGGATCCCGGCCAGCCGTCCGGCGTCGCGCAACAACTGTTCGGGGGCGAGAAAGGCGTGATTGACGAAGTAGTGACACTCGATCCGCGCCAGACTCAGCGCCAGATGCGGATCGGCGAAGTGATCGCTGACGGTGCGATTGGGATGCAGGGTCGAGCAGCGGCCCTCCCAGATCGACCAGGCCTTGGCCGCAGCCATGCGCGCGACCTCGTCCTCGCCGGTGAGACGACGGTGATAGGCATGCAGCAGATCACCACGCTCGGTCTCGGGGATGGGGTCGAGGAAGCCTGCCCAATGATCGGGAAAGACCCAGTTCGCGCCCTCCTGGTAGAACCACTCGATCTCGGCGTCGCGACAGAGAAAGATGCCGCGCACCACCAGCGCCGCGACCCGCTCGGGATGGGTCTCGGCATAGGCCAGCGCCAGGGTCGAGCCCCAGGAGCCGCCGAACACCAGCCAGCGCTCGATGCCGAGGTGCTCGCGGATCCGCTCGATGTCCTCGACCAGATCCCAGGTGGTGTTGGCGCCGAGTTCGGCGTGCGGGCGCGAACGTCCGCAACCCCGCTGGTCGAACAGCACCGCGCGATAGCGCCCGGGGTCGAAGAAACCGCGGTGTGCCGGCTCGCAACCGGCACCGGGACCGCCGTGGAGGAAAACGGCGGGCACACCGTCGCGCCGCCCGCACTCCTCGACATAGAGCTGGTGCCCGTCGCCCACGTCCAACCGGTGGACAGCGAAGGGGTCGGTGATGGGGTGGAGGAATTGCGCTGTGCTCTGCATGGGTCGCTCGGGGTTGCGGTGGACTCGACACGAGGCCAGGACTCCCCGATGGTACGCAACCACCGTCGATCACGCACCCGCCGCGCCGACGGACGCCATGCTAGCCTTGGGGCGCGGCAGACCGCCGTACACCAAGGACGTCCGTGATGAAGCTCCTCCCCCTGCTACTTGCCGTCGCCCTGCTGCTCGGGCTCGGCTATGTCGCCGCCGGCCCTTACCTGACCGTGGCGCAGATCCGCACCGGTCTCGTCGAGCGCGACCCGGTCATGCTCGAACAGCACGTCGACTTCCCACGGCTGCGCGCCGGGCTCAAGGACCAGCTCAACGTCCGTCTGCTCGAAGAGGCCCAGGACGACGGCGAGACGTCCAACCCGCTCGCGCTGGCGCTGGTGGGCCTGGCCACGCAACTGATCGACAAGGTGGTGGACACCTTCGTCACCCCGGCGGGGCTGGCCAGGATCATGGCCGGCGAGACCCCGGAGCCGGGCGCGGAGCTGCCGTCGGTCCCGGCCGGAGAGGCGGACGCGCCCGACGACGGCGGCGGCGAGCGCCGACCCTTCGCCGACGCGCGCTATGTCTATGACGACCTCGACACCTTTTCGGTCTGGGTGCCGACCGAGGACGGGCGTGAACTCCGCTGTGTGCTCGAGCGCGACGGACTGCGCTGGCGGCTGGTCAACATCGTGTTGCCACGGGACTGAGCCCGCGCCAGCCGCCCCGCGCCCGAACCGATCAGAGACCGCGGCTGGCGCGCTTGCGGTCCTGCTCGGTGAGGTGACGCTTGCGCACGCGGATGGCGTTGGGGGTGATCTCGACCAGCTCATCGTCCTCGATGAACTCCAGCGCCTGCTCCAGGGTGAACTTCACCGGCGGGGTCAGCAGGATGTTCTCGTCCGAACCGGCGGCGCGGATGTTGGTCAGCTGCTTGGCCTTGAGCGGGTTGACGGTGAGGTCGTTGTCGCGCGAGTGGATGCCGACCACCTGGCCCTCGTAGATCTCGTCGCCCGGCGAGACCAGCATCCGACCCCGCTCCTGGAGGTTGAACAGCGCGTAGCCGAGCGCCTTGCCGGTGGCGTTGGAGATCAGGGCGCCGTTGCGCCGCTCGGCGATGCCGCCGGTGGTGGCCGGACGGTAGCGCTCGAAGACGTGATACTTGAGGCCGGTGCCCGAGGTCAGCGACATGAACTCGGTCTGGAAACCGATCAGGCCGCGCGAGGGGATCTCGTAGTCGAGCCGCACCCGCCCCTTGCCGTCCGGCACCATGTCCTTGAGTTCGGCACGACGCTCGCCGAGCGCCTGCATGATCGCACCCTGGCACTCCTCGTCGACGTCGACGGTGAGCTGCTCGTAGGGCTCACAGATCTCGCCGTCGATCTCGCGGAAGATGACCTCGGGGCGCGAGACGGCCAGCTCGTAGCCCTCGCGACGCATGTTCTCGAGCAGGATCGAGAGGTGCAGCTCGCCACGCCCGGAGACGCGGAACTTCTCCGGATCGTTGCCTTCCTCGACACGCAGCGCGACATTGTGGATCAGCTCGCGCTGGAGCCGGTCCTTGAGCTGGCGCGAGGTCAGGTACTTGCCCTCGCGCCCGGCGAAGGGCGAGGTGTTGACCTGGAAGGTCATGGTCACGGTCGGCTCGTCGACGGTCAGCGGCGTCATCGGCTCGACATGATCGGGGTCGCAGAGGGTATCGGAGACGTTCGGCGCCTCGATCCCGGTGAGCGCGACGATGTCGCCGGCGCTGGCCGAGTCGACCTCGTGACGGTCGAGCCCGAGATAGCCGTAGACCAGACCGATCTTGACCTTCTGCCGGGTGCCGTCGCGCTTGACCACGGTCACCTGCTGATTGGGGCGCACGCTGCCCTGGCGAATGCGCCCGACCGCAATGGCGCCGACGAAGGCGTTGTAGTCGAGGGTCGAGACCTGCATCTGGAAGGGCGCCTCGGGCTTGACCTCGGGGGCCGGGCAGTGCTCGACGATGGCCTGGAACAGCGGGCTCATGTCGCCGTCGCGCACATCGTCCTCGAGTCCGGCATAGCCATTGAGCGCCGAGGCATAGACGATGGGGAAATCGAGCTGCTCATCGGTTGCGCCGAGACGGTCGAAGAGATCGAAGACCTGGTCGATGACCCAGTCCGGACGCGCGCCCGGACGATCGATCTTGTTGACCACCACGATCGGACGCAGACCGTGGGCGAAGGCCTTGCTGGTGACGAAGCGGGTCTGCGGCATCGGTCCCTCGCGGGCATCGACGAGCAGCAGCACCGAGTCGACCATCGACAGCACACGCTCGACCTCGCCGCCGAAGTCGGCGTGCCCGGGGGTGTCGACGATGTTGATGCGATAGTCGTTCCAGCGGATCGCGGTGTTCTTGGAGAGGATGGTGATGCCGCGCTCCTTCTCCAGCGCGTTGGAGTCCATCACCCGCTCCACCGGCCCGAAGCGCTCGCCGAGCGTGCCCGACTGCTGCAGCAGCTGATCGACCAGGGTGGTCTTGCCGTGGTCGACGTGGGCGATGATGGCGATATTGCGGAGTTTCTCGATTTGGTTGCTTGACAATGCCTTATCACTCGTTGACGAGGCGTCGCGCGCCTCTTTGGGTGTTCACTGGGCCCGGGGATTATGGGGCGGACTCCACACGGCCCGCGCCAGGGGCATCACGGCGAGGGATGCGCCCGAACGGGTCCGATCTCGTCGAATATGGACGCGCGGGATGGTCTTCTTGACCCGTGGTCGCGACCAAGGAGTTGGTCGACAGGCACCCGGACGCGCGCAACCGGCAAAGCTGTCGGTCAGCGGCTCGACGATGGAACGGGTGATCACCAGGCGTGCCAGGGTTGGGAATCCATAAGTATACACCGTACGGGCCAGGGCCCAGCAGGGGCGACGAAAAAAAACCTGTCGGCCCCGTCATCATCGTCGCCACCCTGTGCTTCCACCAGCGCGCGGACCGGATGTCCGACCAAGCCCATCTCGAGCGAATGGCGGGGCACGCCAGCCGCGTCGGCAGCCTCGAGACCTACCGGGCGCGGGCCGACGGCAACGCCGATCTGTTCGAGGGCGTGAACATGACGCCCGCGAGCGGCGCCCGCCCGGAGATCTATCGCGGCCTCGGCAACACCCCCGACCTGCGTGACTGACCGCCTGGCGGCGCCGGGAAACACCACCGCGCACTGTACCGATTGTCACAAAGCCCGCCGACACGGCCTGTTGCGATCCCCACAAGGGTCACCGGTCCAACCATTCGACAGACCAAAAAACAGACGGTTAGCGGGACCCTCCCAGTCAGGCACGCTGCTTGCTCATGCACGACAGAACCATTGAATCCGCGGGGCCCGACGCCCCGTCAGTCGTGGAGGCCAGACGATGGAGTCGAAGCAAGCGGGTCACGATCGAAAGACCCCCACCTCGGGTTGCGCTGCGGGGGGCTGCGGTGGCGGGAGCGCGCTCGACCGGCTCCCCGCCGCGACCCGCGAGCGGGTGCGCAACCATCCCTGTTTCTCGGAGGACGCCCATCAGCACTACGCGCGGATGCACGTGGCGGTGGCGCCGGCCTGCAACATCCAGTGCCACTACTGCAACCGCAAGTACGACTGTGCCAACGAGTCACGTCCCGGCGTGGTCTCCGAGCTGCTCGAACCGCAGCAGGCGGCGGACAAGGTGGCGGCGGTGGCCGCCCACATCCCCCAGCTCTCGGTGGTCGGCATCGCCGGTCCGGGCGATCCGCTGGCCAACCCCGAGCGCACCTTCGCGACCTTCCGACTGATCGCCGAGCGCACCCCGGACCTCAGGCTGTGCGTCTCGACCAACGGCCTGGCGCTGCCCGAGGCGGTCGACACCCTGTGTCGCTACAACATCGAGCACGTCACCATCACCATCAACTGTCTCGACCCCGACATCGGCGCCGAGATCTACCCCTGGGTGTTCTGGAACAACCGCCGCGTGCGCGGTCGCAAGGGCGCCGAGATCCTCATCGAGCAGCAGCAGCTCGGGCTCGAGCGGCTGGTCGAGCGCGGCATGCTGGTCAAGGTCAACTCGGTACTGATCCCCGGGGTCAACGACCAGCACCTCACCGAGGTCAGCCGCGCGGTCAAGGCCAAGGGGGCCTTCCTCCACAACCTGATGCCGCTGATCGCCGAGCCCGAGCACGGCACCTTCTACGGCCTGATGGGCCAGCGCGCGCCGCGCGCCAGCGAACTGCGCGCGCTGCAGACCGAGTGCGCCGGCGACATGGCGATCATGCGTCACTGCAAGCAGTGTCGCGCCGACGCCGTCGGCATGCTCGGTGAGGACCGCAGCGCCGAGTTCACGCTCGAGCGCATCGCCACCCTGGAGATCGACGACGCCGCCGCGCTGGCACGACGCACCGCCGTACGCGAGGCGATCGAGCAGCGGCGCCGGGGCGTCGCCCCGGCGCTGGTGCCGCTGTCCACGCTGAGCGCCTCCCGCCCCCGCCCCGCCACCCACGCGGCACGCATCGCGGTAGCCAGCAGCGACGGTCGACTGGTCGATCAGCACTTCGGTCATGCCGATCGCTTCCTCGTCTACGAGGTCGACGAGCAGGGCGAACGGCTGCTCGACGAACGCCCACTCGCGCGCTACTGCAACGGCGCCGAGCACTGCGACGAGGACGACGACGCCCTGGCCCCGGCACTGGCCGCGCTCGCCGACTGCGCCATGGTGCTGTGCTCGCGCATCGGGCTCGCCCCCTGGGAGCGGCTCGAGACGGCAGGCATCCGTCCCAACGGCGAGCTGGCGATGCTGCCGATCGAGCAGGCGCTGCGCGCGGCCCACCGCGAACTCGCCGAGCGGGGCGCCCTGAGCATCGACGAACCCCAGCGCGCCACCCTCAGCGCCTAGCCACGGAGGTCCCCGAGATGGCCCTGAAGATCACCAGCGGATGCGTCAACTGCTGGGCCTGCGAGCCGCTCTGTCCGAGCGCGGCGATCGAGCCCGCCAGCCCACACTTTCGCATCGACCCAGCCGCCTGCAGCGAGTGCGCGGGCGAGTACGCCGACCCGCAGTGCGCGAGCATCTGCCCGATCGAGGGCGCGATCGTCGACGCCAGCGGCGCAGCGCTCAACCCACCGGGTTCGCTCACCGGCATCCCGCCGCGCCTGCTCGAGCAGACACGCGCGCGCATCCAGGCCCGCTGACCCGATCACCGGGTCCGGCAACAGGGACGCCCGCGGACCCGGCACCATCACCAGGAGACCGATGGAGGCGAGACCATGGCCACGCCCTGCCCCGAACGCACCCGCGAGATCCAGCGGATCTTCGTCCGGTTGATGACCCGGGCGATCGGCGCGGGCAACGACCACGCCTTCGCCTGCATGATCGCCAGCCGCGCCAGCGGTCTCGGCGCCCTGCCCCCCTGGCTCGGGCTCGCGCCCGAGGCGTTCAATGCGCTGATGGGCTATCACTTCCCCGGGGTCTCGCCCGAGGTGCTCTCCAACCTCGAAGGGGTGGCACCCAACCCCGCGCGTGAGGACGAGCGCGCGGAGCTGGTCGCATTGCTCGGCGGCCAGCGCGCCGGGCACACCCACTCGGAGCTGTGGATGGCCGAGGTGGTTGCCGCCGGCTGCCTGGCGACCGATCATCTGTGGCAGGACCTCGGACTGTGGAACCGCCGCGCGCTGACCGCGCTGATGCGTCGCAACTTCCCGCGCCTGGCCATGGCCAACACCGGCGACATGAAGTGGAAACGCTTTCTCTACAAGCAACTGTGCGAACGCGAGGGCGTCTATCTGTGCCGGGCACCATCATGCGAGGAGTGCGCCGACTACCATGTTTGTTTTGGACCTGAGGACTGAGCTCGCCGCCGGCGAGACCACCGCCAATACCATCCACGCCCGCGCCAGCGGTGCCTATCTGGGACTGGCCATCGGCGACGCCCTCGGCGCCACCGTGGAGTTCATGACCCCGACCGAGATCCGCACCCGTCACGGCGTCCACCGCGACCTGGTCGGCGGCGGCTGGCTCAGGCTGCGTCGCGGTCAGGTCACCGACGACACCGCGATGTCGCTGGCACTCGGCCAGGCACTGCTCGACCATGGCCGCGTCGAGGCCGCGCCCATCGCCGAGGCCTTCAGCGCATGGATGCGCACCAAGCCGGTCGACATCGGCCATACCGTGCGCCGGGGCATCTCGCGCTATCGCCGTACCGGCGCCACCGAGGTCCCGGAGAACACCTACGACGCCGGCAACGGCGCCTGCATGCGCACCCTGCCGATCGCGCTCTTCACCCTCGGCGCCGAGGCCGAGGCCGTCGCCGCGGCATGCCGCACCCAGGCCCATGTCACCCATCACAACCCGCTCTCGGACGCCGCCACCCTGACCGTGGTGCGCATGGTGCAGAGCGCCATCCTCGGCGCTACCCGCGAGCACCTGCGCGAGCTGGCCGAGGCACTGATCGCCGAGGAGCCGTGCTTCGCCTTCGATCGCGGCCGGGTCGAGAACCCGAGCGGCTATATCGTCGAGACGATGCGCGCGGTGCTGCAGGCGTTGTTCGCCACCGACGGCCTCGAGGCGGCGCTGATCGACGTGGTCAACCGTGGCGGCGATGCCGACACCACCGGCGCCATCCTCGGCATGATCGTCGGCGCGCTGCACGGTCCCGAGGCCATCCCGCGACGCTGGCTCGACGGACTCGAACACACCAGCGCCACGGCCTGCCGTGAACAGGCTCAGGCGCTGGTGCGTGCCTCGGCGCTGTGCCGAGGCCGCGCTCAGCCGCGATAGAAGTCGAACAGCAGCACGAACACCGCGCTCGCCACCACCAGCCCGGTGAGCATCACCGGGATGCCCACGCGCAGCCAACCGAGCGGGGTGATGCGCGCCTCGGGGATACCGCTGCGCTCGGACTCGGCCACGCAGATGACGTTGGCGGTGGCGCCGATGTGCGAGCCGTTGCCACCGAGCCCGACGCCGATCGCCAGCGCCCACCACAGCGGGGTGATGTTCACCCCCTGCTGCTCGAGCCCGAGCACGATCGGGATCATGGTGACGGTGAAGGGGATGTTGTCGACCACCGCGCTGAGCAGCGCCGCCACCCACATCAGCGCCAGACAGGTGAGCAGCAGCGTCTGCGGGTCCTGCGCCAGCCGCGCCAGCCGGAAGCCGACCCAGTCGAGCAGCCCCGAGGCCTCGACCCCGCCGACGATCACGAACAACCCGGCGAAGAACACCAGCACCGACCACTCGAGCTTGCCGAACAGCGATTCCGGGTCGGGGCGCAGCAGCACCAGTGCCAGCGCCACCGCGATGAAGGCGACATAGGCCGGGAACAGGTGCAGCCGGTGATGGACGAAGAACAGCGCGATCGCCACCCCCAACGCGATCAGCCCGCGCCGCAGCCGCAGCGGATGCTTGATCGCGCGCCGCTCGTCGAGATCGATCTGCGCCCCCGGGCCGCTCGGCGCCAGCTCGCGCCGAAACAGCAACAGGATCAGCACCACCGTGACCGCCCAGGAGACGACGACCAGCGGCGCCATGTGCACCAGGAAGCGGGTGAACTCGATGCCGCCGGCGCTGCCGATCATGATATTGGGCGGGTCGCCGACCAGGGTCGCCGCACCGCCGATGTTCGAGAGCATCGCCTCGGCCATCAGGAAGGGCAGCGGATTGAGCGAGAGGATGCGGGTGATCAGCACCGTCAACGGCGCGAAGATCAACACCGTGGTGACATTGTCGAGGAACATGCTGATCAGGCTCACCGCCAGCGCCAGATAGACCAGCAGCAGCCGGGGGTTGCCGCGCGACCACTTGGCGATGCGGATGGCCAGATAGTCGAAACCGCCGGTGGGCCGCAGCAGCACCACCAGCATCATCATCCCGGCGAGCAGGAACAGGGTGTTGGCGTCGATCGCCATCACCGCCTCGGCCTGGCCGTAGAAGCCGCCGATCATCCCCACCCCGATCATCACCACCGCGCCGATGAGCGCCGCGCTGGTACGGTGGATCACCTCGCCGAAGATCAACACATAGGCGGCGATCATGGTCAGCCCCGCGGCCGCCATCTGGCCGCTGAACTGGGGTGCCATCGCAAGCTCGTTCACGCGCCCTCCTCGTCTCTGGCCAGCATGCAGCCGACGACCGCCATCCGTGTCACCACGCCGCGGTACTCGCCGGCGTCGACCAGGAACAGATAGGAGCTGTTGTAGCGCTCCATGATCGCCAGCCCCTTGATCAGCGGCGAGCCGGCGCTGATCGTCGCCCGGCTCTCGAGCACGTAGCCGCTCGCCTCCTCGGCGAGGATGGCGCGACGCCGCGCCTCGGGCAGGTCGACGTTATCGATGTTGTCGCCCAGATAGTCCGCAGCGCCGACCAGGAAGTCGGGAATGCAGGTGTGTTTGACGATATGACGCAGCGACACCCGGCCACAGATCCGCCCCTCGGCATCGGCATAGGGCAGCCCGCCGACGTTGCAGCGCACGCACTCGCGAAATACCTCGCGCAGGGTCATGCCGGACCTGACCACCAGGGTCGGGACGGCAAGTTCGATCAGCTTCATGGAGATTCAGCCTTCCGCTTCGAGTGACCCCGGATCGCGCGTCGATCCGGGGCTGGACGCGCCCCGCAGGCCCAGGAGCAGGGTCCGTGTCGCGGGGCGCCGCGGCACGAACCGCGCGGCGGAGGCAGGGACGGGGTTGGGCTCACGCCCGTGTCAGCGCCGTGGCGACACCGCCCGTCACCGCAGGTCGTGAGCGGACCCGCCCGTGGCGCCGGGAGCGGCGCCGGGACAGGAGAGGTCGGGGTCGGCTCGGATCGCGCGATCGCGCATGCGGGTCGAGATGTCGCGCGATCAGTCTAGCACCCGAGCGCGCCCGCCGTCGCACAGGCCTCGTCATCGAAATAGGCCAACCCCTCGAGCAGCTCATCCACCCCGGCCTCGACGATGGTGATGCCCTGACGCGCGCAGAAGCGGCGCGCCCTGGGGGTGGGATCGGGGATCAGCGCCCAGCCCGCGGGCGAGCCGGCGGCGTGGATCAGCTCGGTGACCAGCATCCGCTCGGTGTCGCGATCGAGGTTGAGTCCCAGCAGCAGATAGCGCAGCCCGCGCCGACGGGCCTTGACGAACGCGGGGATGGCAAAGCCGCCCATCAGCTCGGTGAGATAGTCGACGAAATCGGCGTCCGAGGCGATATAGGTCGATCCCGGCTCGGGGCTGCCGAGCGGCTTGAACAATACCGGCAACGCCGGATCGACCGCATCCTGATCGACCTCGCGATACCCCGAGCCGTCGTGGACATGGATGCGGAAGCGGTAGTCCGTCCCCCCCACCCGGGCGATGCCGCGCACCAGCACGTGCGGGCGCTCGGCATAGAGGTGCTGGAGCTGGAGATCGCGATTGAGATCGATGACATAGCCGGGAGCGGTCCCGGCCAGCCAGGCGTGCAGCGGTGCCTGCGTCCATGGCCGCCCCGCGTAGGTGGCATCGAGGAAGCGCTGCACCGCGCCGCGCCCGCGCTTGAGCTCGACGTTCATCGCCGCGCGCGAGAACTCCCACATCAGCCGCCGCGACATCGGCCGCCCGCCGTTGAGCGCGAGGATCAGCGAATCGCTGTCGGCCGGGATCGGCTCGCCGCGTTCGCGATCGACCACCCCGGCGAGCGCGCCGGGTCCCAGACAGGGCACCAGCTCGCCCCGCGCAAGGGCATCAACGAGAGATTCCAACAGGCTCGACATCCGGACCTCCGTGGCTGCGACGCTGTATTCAGGTGCAAACCATTGCAAACTCCGGACCATGGCAGGCCAGACACCCGCGATCGGCGCCGGAGCGCTGGCGGCGGGCGTGATCGCCACCCCGCCACGCCCGCCCGGCGACGTCCGTGATCCGACGAACCCCGACACAGCGTCGCAAACCCCACAGCCCTCGCTGGCTGGCACGCGCCGGTTTCGGCTAGCATGCCTCGATCGCCCGACAGCCCCTGGACAGCCCGACCGATGACGCCCTCCCCATCCGCCCTCGCCGACCTGCTCGCCGAGCGTCTCGCCGCCACCGCCGACCTGCTCGAGCGCACCCGCGCCGATCGCGCACTGCTCGAGGGCTGCGTGCGCGCGGCGACGCGCACCGCCGAGGCGATCGCCGCCGGCGGCACCCTGTTCATCTGCGGCAACGGCGGCAGCGCCGGCGAGGCCACCCATCTCAGCGGCGAGCTGATCGGCCCCTTCGCCGACAAGACCCGCCCGGCGCTGCCGGCGATCGCGCTCGGCTTCGACCCCAGCGCCGCCACCGCGGTGGCCAACGACTTCTCCTTCGACGAGGTCTTCGCCCGCCAGCTCGCCGGACTCGCCCGGCCCGGCGACGTGCTCTGGGCGCTGACCACCAGCGGGCGCTCGCCGAATGTGCTGCGCGCCCTCGAGGTCGCCGCCGAGCGTGGGCTCTACGGCGTACTGCTCACCGGCGCGCTGCCCGCCGAGACCGCCCCGCGCGGCGCCGATCAGGTGCTCGCGGTACCCTCGACCGAGACCCCGCGGGTGCAGGAGCTGCACCTGATGCTCGGTCACTTCCTCTGCGAGGCGGTCGAGGCGCTCGCCGCCAGCAGCTCCAGGGCATAGAGCCAGGGCCAGCGCTTGCCGGTGACATAGAGCAGGTCCTGCTCGGGGGCATAGGCGATGCCGTTGAGCACGTCGGTCCCGGGGGGACGTTGCGCGCGCGGCCACAGCGCGCTCAGGTCCAGGGTCGCGGTCACCGCCCCGCTGGCGGGGTCGATGCGCACCAACCGGTCGCTGCGCCAGACATTGGCCCAGACCCCCGTCGGGGTGTACTCCAACTCGTTGAGCCAGCGCAGCGCACGCCCCCGCTCGCGCACCAGCACGCGGCGCCGGATCACGCGCCGCTCGGGATCCATGAAGCTCAGATAGGCGCTGCCGTCGCTGATGATCCAGTTGCGCCCGTCATGGGTGATGCCCCAGCCCTCGCCGGGGAGGGTGAAGCGATCGACCGGGGTGAGGGTCGCGCGGTCGTAGATCAGCCCGACCCGGGCGCGCCAGGTGAGCTGCACGATCCAATCCTCCCAGGGGGTGATGCCCTCGCCGAAGAGGCGCTCGGGCAGGTCGTGACGCTGCAGCACCCGGCCAGTGGCGAGCGCCACCCGGCGCAGCGACGAGCCGCCATACTCGCCGGTGCCCTCGAACAGCGCGCCGTCGGCGAAAGCCAGCCCCTGGGTGAAGGCCCCGGGGTCGTGGGCGAAGCGCGCCACCACCCGATAGTCGAGCGCGGCGACGGCGCCCGCCTCACCCGAGTCCGCGGCATCACAGCCCGTCACCACCAGGACGAGCAGCAGCCACCCGATCCTCGCCCCTTGCATCATCGTCACCATGCTCGTCCGGCCATGTCCGGGAGCATGCCCCGCTCGGCGGCCGTCCGGCTAGTCGCCGTCACCGAGACGCTGGTAGTCGCTGCGCGAGCCGGTCAGGTCCCAGGCGAAGGTACAGTCGAGATGCGAGAGCACCGCGATCAGCCCGGGTTCGCCGTCCTCGAGCATCACCTGCAGCGGCGCGCGGCGTGCGAACTGACGACTGGCGCGGCGCACCCAATGGCGACGCATCTCCGGGCTGCGCGGGAAGCTGGTGCGCAGCGCCGCCTCGATGCGCAGCAGATAGTCGGCGCGACGGGCGGTCTCGGGATGATCGGACAGCGGTACACGCCCCAGCTGGCGAGGTCGGACCCCGGCGGGCAGTTGCAGCAGGGCGGAGATCTCGGCCGCCCCCAGCTGCCAGGAGCCGAGCAGAGCGATGAGATCGCGGGTCTGGTCGAGGCGGGGGTCGGGCATCGGCATCTCCATCGGAGCGGCGGTGGATGGGCGAGGCGTTGACGAGACGTGTCTCAGCGGGGAACCGTCCAGCGGACATCATGGATCCGAAAGATGGCGGTCGCGCACGACCAAGACAAGGATGCCCCTCGACCTCGATGGATCGATGTTCAGTTAGCCGTCACTCTTCTTACGTCTTCTCGTCACTCGCTCGCAACCTCGCGTCCGGATTGGGCATTTCCGCATTCGTCGAACTTGTGGATAACTTTGTGCACAAAACTGGCGCAACCGCCGCCGATTCTCACTCAATCACTCTCTACCCCTTGCTCCAAGGGTCCCGGGAAAATAAAAATAATCCAATCAAATCAAAAATATAAAATCAAAAAAAACACTTCCTCACACCATCACCCTGAGTGTCCTGGGCTATCGCAAGCGGGGGTTGACAGATGTGAACAACCCACGAAAACGCCCAATCACCCCATCTCCACGCCGCCTCGCGACACCCACCGGAGAACCCGGTCGAGATGACGACGGACGAACGAGACGATCGGCGAACATCGATCTGCCACGGCCCCGATGCCGAATCGTCAGCACGCAGACAACCGGCCCGGACTTGGAACTCGCGGTCACGATCCGTATATCGTTAAATCGGTATCCCCACTGCCCTCGCCCGAGTCCGCCCGCCGGCGCCCGACACGGCGCCCGGCGATCCATCCACGCCATTCGGACAGGACGCGCACCAGCATGACAGCGAACGCCCCTCTCGAGCCCTTGCGCGCCCACGTCAGCGCGCGCATCGTCGGCCAGCACGCCTTCGTCGACAGCATGCTGATCTGTCTGCTCAGCGACGGCCACCTGCTGGTCGAAGGCATGCCCGGGTTGGCCAAGACCTCGGCGGTCAAGGCACTCGCCGAGGGGCTCGAGGGCGACTTCCACCGCATCCAGTTCACCCCCGACCTGCTGCCCTCGGACCTGATCGGCACCGACATCTATCGCCACGAGCGCGGCGAGTTCGAGTTCCGTCAGGGACCGCTGTTCCACAACGTGCTGCTCGCCGACGAGATCAACCGCGCCCCGGCCAAGGTGCAGTCGGCGCTGCTCGAGGCGATGGCCGAGCGCCAGATCACCGTCGGCCAGCGCACCTATCCGCTGCCCGGGCTGTTCATGGTGCTGGCGACCCAGAACCCGGTCGAGCAGGAGGGCACCTATCACCTCCCCGAGGCCCAGCTCGACCGTTTTCTGATGCAGGCGGTGGTCGACTACCCCAGCCGCGACGAGGAGCTTGCCATCCTCGCCCTCGACCAGCGCCGCCACACCGAACCCAGCCCACCGCCAGACCAGCTGCTCAGTCAGGCCGAGCTGCAGCACGCCCGCGCCGAGGTCGCCGCGCTGCACCTCGACCCCAGGCTCGAGGGCTATGTCGTCGATCTGGTACAGGCCAGCCGCGACCCCGGTCGCTATCACCCCGACCTGGCGCGCTGGTGCCGCTTCGGCGCCTCGCCACGGGCGAGCATCGCCCTGGCCCGCTGTGCCCGCGCCCGCGCCTGGCTCGACGGCGAGCGCTTCGTCGCCCCGCACCACATCCAGGCGGTGGCCCCGGAGATCCTCCGTCACCGCCTCCTGCTCAGCTTCGAGGCCGAGGCCGAGGGGGTGACCACCGACACCCTGATCGAGCGCCTGCTGGCCCTGGTCGCCATCCCCTGAGCGCCGCCATGCAGCAGCCCGGCGTCCGCCTCGACGACCTGCTCGAACTGCGTCACCAGGCCCGCGCCCTGGGCCTGCCCGCGCACCACCTGGTCAACTCGCCCTTCGCCGGACTCTACGCCTCGGTGTTCAGGGGCGCCGGCATCCACTTCGAGGAGGTGCGCGAGTACCGTGCCGGCGACGACATCCGTTACATGGACTGGAAGGTCACCGCGCGCACCGACACCCCGCATCTCAAGCTGTTTCGCGAGGAGCGCGAGCGCGCCGTGCTGCTCTGCGTCGAGCGTGGCGCGCACCTCGAGTTCGGCACCCGCAACACCTTCAAGTCGGTGCAGGCGGCGCGCGCCGCAGCGCTGATCGGCTGGGCCGCGAGCCGACTCCACGACCGCGTCGGCGGACTGGTGTTCGGCACCCCGGCGCCGCAAATGCTGCGCCCGGCACGGGGTCGACGCGCGCTCTGGCAGCTGCTGCGCACGCTCGCCGCGCCGCTCGACCCCGGGTCGCCGACCACGCCGGTGATCGAGACCCTGCGCCGCGCCGCCGCCGGACTGCCGCCGGGCTCGCTGCTGTTCCTGATCGCCGATCTCGACCGCGACCGACCGGGGTTCGAGACCCTGCTCGGCGAGCTGCGTCAGCGCCACACCCTGGTGCTGCTCGCGCTCGACGACCCGGCCGATCGCGAGATCCCGGCGATGGGCCGGGTCGGCTTCGTCGGCCCCGACGGTCACCGACATCAGCTCGACACCGACGATCCCGCCGCCCGCAACGCCTATCGCGCGGCCTGGGAGGCGCGACGCGCACGACTGCGCGCCAACGCCCACCGACTCGGACTGATCCTGATCCCGATCGCCACCGACAGCGAGATCCATCTGGCGCTGATCCACGGGCTGGCGCGTCACGCCCGGTCGAGGGCACACCGATGATCGAGCACGGCGGACTGCGCGACATCCACGATATCGACGCCGTCCCCTGGTGGCCGCCGGCCCCCGGCTGGTGGCTGCTCGCGCTCGCCCTCGGGCTCGGCGGTTGGCTGCTGTGGCGCGGGCGCGCGCCGCTCGGTCGCGCGCTCGTCCGGCTCGCGCGCAGCCACAGCGGCTGGCGTGTCGACGCCCGCAGACGACTGCACGCGCTGGCGCGCCGCGAGCGCGACGGCGAGGACCCGGCACGCCTGCTCGCCGAGTTCTCCGAACTGCTGCGCCGCATCGCCATCGCCCGCTGCGGGCGCGACGGCGTCGCCGGGCGCTGCGGCGAGGCCTGGCTGGAATGGCTCGAACGCGCCGACCCGGCGGGCTTCCCCTGGCGCGAGCACGGCCAGGCGCTGATCGGCGCACGCTATGCCCCACCCGGACAGACCCCCATGCCATCACTCGCGCCACTGATCGCGGCGACCCAGTCCTGGACCCGGGCCGCGCCCTACCGGGAGGCCGGCGATGCTTGAGTTGCACTGGCCCTGGGCCGCGCTCGCACTGCCGCTGCCCTGGCTGCTGCCACGGCTGCTGCGGCGCCGGATCGGATCCAGCCCGACGCCACCGCGATCGACCACCCCGGGACTGCGCCATCCCCACCCCGAGCGCTTGCGCGCGGTCTTCGCCGCAGGCGGCGACGGCACCGGCGGCGCGGCGCGCCTCGACCGGCTGCTGTGGCTGCTGCTGTGGCTGGCACTGGTCGCCGCGCTCACCCGCCCGCAGTGGCTCACCCCGCACACCGAGATCAGCACCCCGGGCTACGACCTGATGCTCGCTGTCGACGCCTCGCACTCGATGGCCGCGCTCGACCTCGGCGACGGGCGCCAGCTCGATCGCATGCAGGTGGTGCGCACGGTGATGGATCGTTTCGTCGCCGGGCGCAGCGGCGACCGCGTGGGGTTGATCCTGTTCGGCGCCCAGGCCTTCGTGCTCGCGCCGCTGACCCTCGACCGCACCGCGGTACGCCAGCAGCTCGCCGACCTGGTCCCCGGGATCGCGGGCGCGGCCACCGCGCTGGGCGACGCCATCGCACTCGGCACGCTCAAGCTGCGCGAGCGTCCCGCCGGCTCGCGGGTGCTGCTGCTGATTGCCGACGGCGACAACAACGCCGGCGGCTTCGACCCACGCGAGGCGGCGCGACTGGCCGCGCACTACGGCATCCGCATCCATGTCATCGGCGTCGGCAGCCAGCAGCAGCGCATCCCGATCCGCGAGGAGGGACAGATCCGCTATCGCGACGACCTCACCATGGACGAGGAGACGCTGCGCGCGATCGCCGCCCTCACCGGCGGCGATTATTTCCGCGCCACCGACGGCGACGCCCTGGCGCGCATCTCGGCGCAGATCGACGGGCTCGAGAAGACCGCGAGCGAGGCGCGCACCCTCTACCTGCCCCAGCCGCTCTACCGCTGGCCGCTGCTGCTCGCGCTGGCGGCCCTGCTCGCGCTGGGGATCCGGGATCGCGGGGTGGCGTCATGAGCGCCGCCGGACCGCACCTGGCCGAACCGCTGTGGCTGCTCGGGCTGCTGGCGATCCCGGCGCTGTGGTGGTGGCGGCGCCGGCGCGCGCCGCTGGCAGGCGCGCCGGCGGCGTTGCGCGCCTATGCCGACGCCCACCTGCTGCCGCACCTGCTGGTCGCGCCGTCGACGCCGGGACGACGGGGCCACCCACTGCGCCGCTGGACACTGCTCTGGACCCTGCTGGTGCTCACCCTCGCCGGGCCGCGCTGGGGCTATCAGGAGGTGCGGCTGTTCCACCCCGGCAATCACCTGCTGGTGCTGCTCGACGTGTCGCGCTCGATGCGCTGCACCGATCTCGCCCCCGACCGGCTCGGGCGCGCCCGTCAGGAACTCGAGGACCTGATCCGCGCCAATCGCCATCACCGTCTCGGGCTGATCGCCTTCGCCTCGGTCCCGCACGTGCTCGCCCCGATCACCGAGGACAGCGCCACCCTGCTCTCGCGCCTGCCCGTGCTCGCCACCGACCTGGCCAGCCCCCAGCTCCAGGGCAGCAACCTCGAGGGCGCACTCGAACGTGCCGCACAGCTGCTCGACCCGCTGCCGGCCGATGGCGCGCGCGCCATCCTGCTGATCTCCGACGGCGACTTCGCCACCCCGCTGCCGCTCGAGCAGGTACGCGCGCTCGCCGCGCGCGGCATCCGTCTGCACGTCCTCGGCGTCGGCACCGAGCAGGGTGCGCTGGTGCCCGCGCCCCAGGGCGGCTGGGTGCGCGACCCCATGGACCCGACCCGTCAACCGGTGCGCTCGACGCTCGAACCCGAACGGCTCGAGGCGCTCGCCGTGGCCGGCGACGGGCGCTACCGCGAAGCGATCCACGGCGAGGCCGACACCCGCGCACTGCTCGACGCCAGTGCCGAGCGGGCGCGATCCGCCGCGGCCGGTGACGAACGGACGCGAATCTGGAACGAGCGCTTCTGGATCCCCCTGATCGTCCTCGCGCTGCTGGTACTGGCCGAGTTCCGCCATCCCTGGCGGCGTCCAGGGGGTGGGTCTTGAGCAGGCGCACGATACTCGCGCTGCTGCTCGGTCTCGGCACCGCAGCGGGCGCCGCCGACTGGTTCGAGAACCGTGCCCAGCGCGCCTATGGCGACTATCTCGCCGGCGACTACGCCACCGCCGCCGAGGGCTTCAGCGATCCCTACCGACGCGGTGTCGCGCTCTATCGCGCCGAGCGCTACCAGGAGGCCGAACGCGCCTTCACCGAGGCCGCCGAGACCGGCGAGCACGGCAGCGCGGCGCACTACAACCAGGGCAACGCCCGCTTCCAGCTCGGCGACTACGCCGGCGCCGCCACCGCCTACGGCGAGGCGCTGCGGCTCGATCCGGAGGACGCCGACGCCGCGCACAACCTCGCCCTCACCCGCGCCCTGCTCGCCCGGCTCGAACCCGAGGAGGAGGAAGAGGACGAGAACCAGGAACAGCAGGAACAGCAGGAACAGCAGGAACAGCAGGAACAGCAGGAACAGCAGGAACAGCAGGAACAGTCTGAAGCATCGGAGCAGTCGGAGCAGTCGGAGCAGTCGGAGCAGTCGGAGCAGTCGGAGCAGTCGGAGCAGTCGGAGCAGTCGGAGCAGTCGGAGCAGTCGGAGCAGTCGGAGCAGTCTGGTCAGGGTGATCGATCGGAGGATGCGGGTCGAGCCGAATCGACGACGGCGGGCAACGGGGAGGACGACGGCGAGAGCGGGGCGGCCGACGGGACCGGCGATGGTGCGGACGACGGCGACCGCGAGCACACCGGTCGCGCCGACGAGACCGAGACCGAGACCGAGACCGAGACCGAGACCGAGACCGAGACCGAGACCGACCAGGGTGACACGGACGACGCGACACCGGAGACGGGCCGCGAGGACGGTGACGGCGGCGACCAGGGTCCGACCACCCCGGGCACGGCCCCCGCGGACGCGCGAGACCGGGGCAGCGCGGGCGAGCAGGCGCCCGACCGAGGCGCGGGCGAGCAGGGCGAGACCGGCGAGCGCGCCGCACAACCGGGCGAGGGCCAGCGGCGCGGCCCGGACGGCGCGCAGCCGGGGCTCGATCTGCCGAGGAGCGGGCCGGACGAGACGGCCCCCGGCGAGGACGCCCCCCCAGCGGAGACCGGCGACCTGCCCGGGCCGCTCGACCCCGACGCCACCCTGGAGCAACGACTCGAGCGCCTCCAGGGCGACCCGGCGCTGCTGATCCGCAACCAGTTCCGGCTCGAGGAACTGCGCCGGCTGCGCGAACAACCGCTGCGCTATCGGGAGACCCGCCCATGGTGAGGTCGATCGCCCCACTCACCGCCCTCGCCCTGCTCTGGTGCGCTCAGGCCGGCGCCCAGTTCCAGCCGCCCTGGCCGCCACCCTGGCAGGCCGGCCAACGCCCTGCCTGGCCCACCCAGCCACCGACCACCAGTCGTGCCCCCGACTACCGGCTCAGCTGGTCGATCGAGACCTCGAGTCCCTATGTCCATCAGCCGGTGCTGCTGCGGCTGCGCCTGAGCGGCGATGAACAACCGACCCGGATCGGGCTCGAGCCGCCACGCCCCGGGACCGTGCTGCTGCGCCGACTCCACACCGAGCCGCCCAGACGCGCGGGCGACGGCACCACCATCAACACCCTGGTGTTCGCCCTGCTGCCGCTGCGCCCGGGGCGGCTCGACGCCGGCCCCCTGCGGCTCAGCGGCAGCCATGCCGGCGGCACCTTCGAGGTCGGCAGCGAGCGCCCGCTCAGGCTGCGGGTCCGCCCGCCGGCGCCCGGTATCGAGCCCTGGCTACCGGCGCGCGCACTGACCCTCACCTCCAGCCTGACACCCGAGGGTCCGGTGGCCCCGGGCGAGCCGCTGAGACTGCGGCTCGAACTCTCGGCGACCGGCACCAGCGGCGAGCAGCTCCCCGTGCTCGCCGACCAGCTCGCCGGGGTCGACGGCATCCGCGTCTATCGCGAGCGCGCACAGGTCGACACCCGTCTCTCGCCCGATGGACGACAGCTCCTCGCCACCCGCATCGAGACCCATACCCTGGTGGCGCAGCACGCCGGTCGGCTGCTGCTCCCCGAGATCCGGGTGGCCTGGTGGGACATCGCGCGCGAGCGCGGCGAGCTGGCGCGCACCCCGCTACGCACCCTGCAGGTGACGAACGGCGCGCCGCCCTCCCGGCCCGCGATCCACTGGCACCCGGCATGGATGGCGGTGAGCGCGGTGCTGCTGGTGCTCGCCGGCTATTGGTGGGCGGTGCTCACCCGCCCCCCAGCTGGACGCTTGACGGGCGCGCTCGAGCGCGTGCGTCTGCGCATCCTCGGCCTCGGCGAGAGGCTATGGGCGGGATTGTGGGCCGGTCTGCCCGGCGGCTGGCGGTTGCGCCTGGGGCTGCTGCGCGCGCGCACCGCCACCACCCCGGAGACCTGGCTGGCACGGCTCGCCCCGGCGCTGCCCGATGGCGGACGGCGCGGTCGACCCGAGGTGGTCGCGGCGCTGCTCGCCACCGCGCCCGGCGCCGATCGCACCGCACTGACGCGGCTGGTGGCGCGACTGGAGGCGGCGCGCTACGGCGCCCAGCGGGTGGTGTTCAGTCGCTGGCAGCGCGCGCTCGCGCGCCGGCTCGCCAGCGGACGACGCGCACACCGCCCGGCTCGCCCGAGGCGGCGCGGCGGGCTGCCGCCGCTCAACCCGCCCGATTGAGGCGTCGACCCAGCCCCTGGCTCAGCCCGGCGAGCAGGATCCAGTACATCAGCCAGTCGTGACGCACCATGCGGTAGTTGGTCAACTCCCACAGCAGCAGATAGCACCAGAGCGCGATCAGCAGTGCGCGCAGCAGGCGATCACCGGCGCAACCGCGCCAGGAGGCGGTCAGCAACGCCAGGGTGAGCAGGGCGCAGCAGAACAGACCGGCGACGCCGAACTGCACCAGCACCTCGAGATAGGTATTGTGCAGATGGCGCAGTGCCACCCCGGCGCCATCGCGCACCCCGGGGTCGCCGCTGAGGTCCATCAACCACTGACTGAGCCCCGGCCCCCAGCCGAACCAGGGATGTTCGAGCCACAGCGAGAGCCCGACCAGTTGAGCGCTCCAGCGCTGGCCGAGCGAGGAGGCGGCGGTGCCCTCGCGCGCGCCGCTGATCCAGGCCAGGTCCTCGCGCATGCGCCACAGCAGGTCGTCGGCCTGGAAGGCGACCAGCACCAGCACCACTGCGGCGAGCACGGCGATCCACAGCGCGCGGCGCAGCACCCGACCATCGAGCCGGGCGCGCGCCGGGGCGGCGAGCACCAGACCGAGCAGCAGCGCCGGCAGCCAGGCGACCCAGCTGCCGCGCGACTGGCTCTGCAGGAAACCGAGGGCGAACAGGCCCAGCAACAGCCCCCAGGCCAGGATCAGCGACCAACGGGGAAACGCTCGGGCGGCACGCGCGAGCAGGCGCTCGCGCATCAGCATCAGCCCGAGCAGGGCCGAGCCGGTATAGAGTCCGGTGGCGATGGCGGTGAAGCCGTACTGGTCGCGCTCACCGAGGAAGGCGCCCGGATCGCTCGCCAGCAGCCCCCAGTCGAGCCGCCACAGCATCCCCAAGGCGAGACCGGCGAGGGCCAGCCCGAGCAGGCGCAGGGCGCGTGGGCGCTCCCCGGCGAGGAAGTGGGCGAAGGGGATGAACAGCAGCAGCTTGCACCAGTCGAGCGCACTCTCCCACAGCAGCCCGTGTGGCACCGACGGGTCGAGCGCGGCGACGGCGGCGCGCGCCACCACCAGCAGACAGAGCGCCACCACCGCCAGGGACGCGGGCGACCAGTGCCAGGGGGCTCGGGGCGCGGGCGGCGCAAGCACGAAGGCCAACGCCAGCCCGGCCATCGCGATCGAGGCGAGCGCGGTGGAGAGGAAGGCACTGGCGGCGAGCAGATAGAGCATCGCCACCCCGGCGCGCTCGGCCAGCGCGCGCGTGGCGATCGGTGTCGGATTGGGCATCGCGTCGGTTCCGGCTAGGGACGGGATCGGCGTCGCCGGCGGGGGTCGGGCGGCGACAAGCGCTCGGCGGCCAAGCATAGCAGGAATCCGGCCAACCCCGGAGCCGATGATGAAAACAGCACTCGCGCAGCGTTCGAGCGATGGTATGCTTGATCGCTGCGATCCGATCAACGCCTCGCATTCTCAATACTCATCATGAACCTGACACTCGTCGTCCTCGTCCCCTTTCTGGGGGCCGCTCTGACCGGGTGGGTCTCTCGTTACGGACGTTTGCGCTCGGCCTGGATGGCCGGGGCGGTAACCGCCCTGGCGCTGGCCTGCCTGCTGCCGAGCCTGCCGGTGCCCTTCGCCGGCGAGACCCTGATTCAACGCCTGCCCTGGATGCCGGGGCTGGGGCTCGACCTGGTATTCCGTCTCGACGGTCTCGGGCTGCTGTTCGCCCTGATGATCCTCGGCATGGGCCTGCTGGTCATCCTCTATGCCCGCTACTATCTCGACGCGGACGACTGCATGGGGCGCTTCTACGCCTATCTGCTGCTGTTCATGGGTTCGATGCTCGGCATCGTGCTGGCCGAGAACCTGATCCTGCTGCTGATGTTCTGGGAGCTGACCAGCCTCTCCTCGTTCCTGCTGATCAGCTATTGGCGCCATCGCCAGGACGCCCGCCAGGGCGCGCGCATGGCGCTCACCGTCACCGGTCTCGGCGGTCTGGCACTGCTCGGTGGCTTCCTGCTGCTCGGCGAGATCGCCGGCAGCTACGAGCTCTCGGTGATCCTCGCCTCGGGTGAAGCGATCCGCGCCCACCCGCTCTACACCCCGATGCTGGTGCTGGTGCTGCTCGGCGCCTTCACCAAGTCGGCGCAGTTCCCCTTCCATTTCTGGCTGCCGCGGGCAATGGCCGCGCCGACCCCGGTGTCGGCCTATCTGCACTCGGCGACCATGGTCAAGGCGGGCATCTTCCTGCTCGCGCGGTTGTTCCCGGCGCTCTCGGGCACGCCGCTGTGGAGCGCACTGGTGATCGGCGCCGGGCTCACCACCCTGCTGATCGGCGCCGGGATCGCGCTGTTCAAGCACGATCTCAAGGGGCTGCTGGCCTACTCGACGGTCAGCCACCTCGGTCTGATCACTCTGCTGTTCGGCATCGGCACCCCGCTGGCGGCGGTCGCCGGTGTCTTCCACATCATCAACCACGCCACCTTCAAGGCCTCGCTGTTCATGGCCGCCGGCATCATCGATCACGAGTGCGGCACCCGTGACATGCGCCGGATCAACGGGCTGTGGCGCTTCATGCCCTATACCGCCACCCTGGCGATGGTGGCCTCGGCGTCGATGGCCGGGGTGCCGCTGTTCAACGGCTTCCTCTCCAAGGAGATGTTCTTCGCCGAGGCGGCCAACTTCTTCGACCAGAGCGCCTGGAGCTGGGTGCTGCCGGTGACCGTGGTGCTCGCCAGCGCGCTGGCGGTGGCCTATTCGCTGCGCTTCATCCACGACGTCTTCTTCAACGGCGAGCCGCACGACCTGCCGCGCACCCCGCACGAGCCACCGCACTGGATGAAGGTGCCGGTGGAGATCCTGGTGGCGATCTGTCTGCTGGTCGGCATCCTCCCGACACTCACCGTCGAACCCTTGCTCGCAATCGCCGCCGACAGCGTGCTGCAGTCCAACTCACCGGCCCATGACCTGGCGATCTGGCACGGCTTCAACTCGGCCTTTGCGATGAGTGTGATCGCGCTGCTCGGTGGCCTGCTGATCTATGCCGCGCGCCGGCCGTTGTTCATGGTCGCCGCTCGTCACGAGGGCCTGATCGATGCCGGGGTGCTGTTCGGATGGACCCAGCGCACGGTGATCGCCGCGGCGCGCGCCGTCACCGCCGCGCTCGACACCGGCTCGCTGCAACGCATGGTGGCGCTGCTGCTGATCAGCGCGCTCAGCCTCGGCGCCGTCGGCATGCTCGGCGTCACCGCCCCGCTCACCGGACCGGCGACCCTGGTCCCGGCCGACGGCATCAGCCTGATCGTCGCCCTCGGACTCGGCGCCGGGGCGATCGCCACCACCGCGCTGCACCGGCAGCGTTTCACCGCGCTGATCGTGATCGGGGTGCTGGGGCTGCTGGTTGCGCTGATCTTCGCCAAGTTCTCGGCCCCGGACCTCGCCCTCACCCAGCTCTCGGTCGAGGTGGTGACCATCGTGCTGCTGTTGCTGGCGCTCTACTTCCTGCCCCAGCACACCCCGGCCGAGTCCTCGCGGGTGCGTCGGGTTCGCGATCTCGCGCTCGCCGCGATCGCCGGTCTCGGCACCGCGGCGCTCGCCTGGGGCATCCTCACCCGTCCCGGCGAGACCATCTCCGGATACTTCCTGGAGCACAGCGTGCCAGGCGGTGGCGGCAGCAACGTGGTCAACGTCATCCTGGTCGACTTCCGCGGCTTCGACACCCTCGGCGAGATCACCGTGCTGGCGCTCGCCGGGCTCGGCATCTACGCCATGCTCAAGGGGCTGCGCCTGCCCGGAATGACGCTCGATCCCCATGGCCGCCCCTGGAACTGGGACCTGCACCCGAGCATCATGGCCGCGCTCACCCGGCTGCTGCTGCCGCTGGCGCTGCTGGTCTCGGCGTTCATCTTCCTGCGCGGTCACAACCAGCCCGGCGGCGGCTTCATCGCCGGACTGATCACCGCCGTGGCGCTGATCATGCAGTACCTGACCAATGGCGTGGAGTGGACCCACCGCCGGCTCAACGGCAACATGCATCCGCTGATCGCCGCCGGCCTGCTGGTGGGCACCCTCACCGGCATGGCGAGCTTCGTCTTCGGCTATCCCTTCCTCACCTCGACCTTCAGCCATGTGCACTGGCCGCTGGTCGGCGACTTCGAGCTGGCCTCGGCGATGGCCTTCGACCTCGGCGTCTATCTGGTGGTGGTCGGCTCGACCCTGCTGATCCTGATCCATCTCGGGCTGATGCGCAGCGCCGCCGCCCAGGAGCGAGACTGACTGATATGGAAGCCCTGATCTCCATCCTCATCGGCCTGCTCACCGCCTGCGGGGTCTATCTGGTGCTGCGCGCCCGGACCTTCCCGGTGGTGATGGGCCTGACCCTGCTCTCCTACGGGGTCAACCTGTTCCTCTTCGCCACCGGTCGACTGACCATCGGTCAGCCGGCGGTGATCGACGCCCAGGCGCCGGGCTACGCCGATCCGCTGCCCCAGGCGCTGGTGCTCACCGCCATCGTCATCAGCTTCGCGATGACCGCCTTCGTGATCATGCTCTCGCTCAAGGCCCGCGCCGAGCTCGGCAACGACCATGTCGACGGTCACGCCGACGAGGAGGGACGCACGTGAGTCATCTGGTGATCCTCCCGCTGCTGCTGCCGCTGCTCGCCGGCGCCCTGTTGCTGCTGGTGCGCCGCGCCCTGCCGCTGACGGTGCGGCGGCGACTCAACCTGGTGGCGGTGCTCGCCCAGGTCGGGGTGGCGCTGGCGCTGCTGCTCGCCGTCACCGACGGCAGCGTGCTGACCTACCAGCTCGGCGACTGGCCGGCGCCCTATGGCATCGTCCTGGTGGCCGATCGGCTCAGCGCCTGGATGGTGTTGCTGACCGCCTTGCTCGCGCTGTTCGCGCTGCTCTACGCGATCCGCGGCAGCGATGCCGGCAGCCGTCACTTCCAGCCGTTGTTCCAGCTGCAGCTGTTCGGTCTCAGCGGCGCCTTCCTCACCGGCGATCTGTTCAACCTGTTCGTCTTCTTCGAGGTGTTGCTGCTGGCCTCCTACGGCCTGCTGCTGCACGGCGGTGGCGCCCAGCGCACCCGCGCCGGTCTGCACTTCGTGGTGGTCAACCTGGTCGGCTCGACGCTGTTCCTGTTCGCTGCCGGGACCCTCTACGGCGTCACCGGGACGCTCAACATGGCCGATCTGGCCGGCAAACTCGCCGCCCTCGACCCCGACGATCTCGGCCTGGCCCGCGCCGGCGCACTGCTGCTGTTCGCGGTGTTCGCGCTCAAGGCCGCGCTCTTCCCGCTCTATCTGTGGCTGCCCACGGCCTATGCCGCGACCTCGGCGCCGGTGGCGGCGCTGTTCGCGGTGATGACCAAGGTCGGGATCTACGCCATCCTGCGCATCCAGACGCTGTGGTTCGGTGATGGCGCCGGGGAGTTGGCCGGGCTGCTCGACCCCTGGCTGTTGCCGCTGGCGCTGGTGACCATGGCGCTCGGCAGCCTCGGCGCCCTGGCGAGCACCACGCTGCGGATCCAGATCGGCTATCTGGTGCTGGTCTCGATCGGGGTGCTGCTGACCGCCATCGCGCTCGGCGATCGCGACAGCATCGCTGCCGCGCTCTACTACCTGGTCCACACCACGCTCGCCACCGGCGCCTTCTATCTGCTCGCCGAGGGCATCGCCCGACGCCGCGGCGCAGCCGGCGACCGCCTGATCGACGCCCCGACGATGCCCCATGCCGGACAGGTCGGCACGCTCTTCTTCATCGCCGCGATCCTGGTGGCGGGGCTACCGCCCTTCTCCGGCTTCCTTGGCAAGCTGATGGTGCTGCGCGCCGCGCTCGACGACCCGGCGATGGCCTGGATCCTCGCCGTGGTGCTGACCTCGGGGCTGCTCGGCATCGTCGCCCTGGCGCGCAGCGGCAGCCTGCTGCTGCTGCGCGCCGGTCCCGGCGAGCCACCAGCGGCCACGCCCGGTCGCGCCGAGCTGCTGCCCGCCACCGCGCTGCTCGCGCTGTGCATCGGGCTGACGCTGGGGGCCGGTCCGCTCAGCGCCTTCACCCGGGCCACCGCCGAGCAGCTGCTCGCGCCCGAACACTATGTCGAGACGGTGCTCGGCGGCGACATGGAGGCCCATGCACGATGAAGCTGCGACTGCTGCCCCATCCACTGCTCACCCCGGCGCTGACGGTGATCTGGCTGCTGCTGGTCAACAGCCTGTCGTTCGGCCACGTGCTGCTCGGCCTGCTGCTCGGCTGGCTGATCCCGATCTTCACCCTGCGCTTCTGGCCCGATCGGGTACGGGTGCACAAGCCGCTGACCCTGCTGCGCTTCGTGCTGGTGCTGCTCTATGACATCCTCGTCGCCAACCTGGGGGTGGCCTGGCTGATCGTGCGCGGCCCGCGCCGGGTGAAGCCGGGCTTCGTCGAGGTGCCCTTGGCGCTGCGCTCGGAACTCGGTATCAGCCTGCTGGCCAACACCATCTCGCTGACCCCGGGGACGGTCTCGGCCTGGCTGAGTCCGGATCGCGCCACGCTGGTGGTGCACGCGCTCGACGTCGACGATCCCGAGGCGCTGGTCGCGACCATCAAGCACCGCTATGAAACCCCCTTGCAGGAGGTCTTCGAACCATGCTGAGCACCGCTGTGAGTATCGCCTTCCTGCTGGTGGCCGCGGCCTTCGTGATGGCCCTGCTGCGCCTGCTCTACGGCCCCGATCAGCCGGACCGCATCCTCGCCCTCGACACCCTGTACGTGAACACCGTGGCGTTGCTGGTGCTGCTCGGCATCCATCTCGGCAGCGCGCTCTATTTCGAGGCCGCGCTGCTGATCGCGATGATGGGGTTCGTCGGCACCGTGGCGCTGTGCAAGTATCTGTTGCGCGGCGATATCATCGAGTGAGGCCAAGATGCTCGAAATCATCCTCTCGGCGCTGATCCTGATCGGCGCGCTCTTCACCTTCATCGGCTCGCTCGGACTGGCGCGGCTCGAGGACTTCTACACCCGGCTGCACGGCCCGACCAAGGCCACCACGCTCGGTGTCGGCAGTCTGCTGATCGCCTCGATGGTCTATTTCAGCACCCGCGGCGAGGGGCTGAGCCTACACGAGCTGCTGGTGACGCTGTTTCTCTTCATCACCGCGCCGGTGAGCGCCCATCTGCTGGCCAAGGCCGCGCTGCACCTGCGGCTGCGCTCGATCGCGCCGGTACCGCAGCGCACCGAGGCCAGCGATCCGCGTCAGGCCAATGCCGCCGAGGACTCAGCCACCCCGCCTCAGAGCTAGCAGGAAGCGCTCGATCGCCGCCGCCTCGAGCGGGCGCGAGAACAGATAGCCCTGTCCGGTATGACAGCCCTCGCGGGTGAGGAAGTCCTGCTGTTCGCGCGTCTCCACGCCCTCGGCCAGCACCTCCAGCGAGAGGCTGCTGGCGAGCGCGATGATCGCCTTGGCGATGGCCACGTCGTTGGCGTCGTCGGGGATGTCGGAGACGAAGGACTTGTCGATCTTGAGCTTGGTGAGCGGCAGTCGCTTGAGCTGGATCAGCGAGGAGTAGCCGGTCCCGAAGTCGTCGATGGCGATCTTCACGCCGAGCGCGCGCAGCGCGCCGAGCACGTGTCGGGTGCGCTCGATCGAGCGCATCATCGTCGACTCGGTGATCTCCAGCTCGAGTCCCGCCGGGGACAGACCGGTGCGAGTGAGAATGCCGCCGACCATCTCGCTGAGCGCGTGCTGATCGAACTGCTTGGGCGAGAGGTTGACGCTGATCAGCACCCCCTCGTCGAGCAGCCCGCCCTGCTGCCAGGCACGCATCTGGGTGCAGGCATGCTCGAGGATCCACTCACCCATGACGATGATGATCCCCGACTCCTCGGCCAGGGGGATGAACTTGCCGGGCGAGACCAGCCCCATCTCGGGATGACGCCAACGCACCAACGCCTCGAGCCCGCGTAGCTCGCCGCTCACCAGGTCGAGCTGCGGCTGGTAGAAGAGTTCGAGCTCATTCCGCTCCAGGGCACGGTGCAGGCTCGATTCGAGCAGCACGCGTTCGAAGGCGCGCGCGGTGAGCTCCTCGGAGTAGTAGCGGAAGCCGTTGCGGCCCTCGTCCTTGGCGCAATACATGGCCGCGTCGGCATTGCGCACCAGGTCCTCGGCGCGCGCGCCGTGCTCGGGATAGAGGCTGATGCCGATGCTCGCGCCGAGAAACACCGAGTGCTCACCGACCTCGAAGGGATCCTTGAACAGTTGCAGGATGGCGCGTGCCACCCGTGCCGCGTCGTCCTGATGGGCGATGCCGTTGAGGATCAGGGTGAACTCGTCGCCGCCCATCCGCGCCAGGGTATCGCCCTCGCGAAACTGCGCCCGCAGCCGCCCCGCCACCACCTTGAGCACCTGATCGCCATAGCTGTGATCAAAGCTGTCGTTGACATGCTTGAAGCCGTCGAGATCGATGAACAGCACCGCCAGCCGGGTGTGCTCGCGGTGCGCCAGTCGGATCGACTGCTCGAGCCGGTCGGCGAACAGCAGCCGGTTGGGCAGCCCGGTGAGCGGGTCGTGATGGGCGAGGTGGGCATAGCTGTTCTCGCGCTCGCGCAATCGGTCGAGCAGTTCGAGATGGTCGCTGATGTCGCGCGACACCTCGATGATGCCGATCACCTCGCCGGCGTCGTCGAGCAGCGGACTGGCAGCGACCTCGAACTGACGCACGCCGCCGTCGGGCAACCGATGGTGGCGCAGCATCTTGCACGGCTCACCGCTCTCGAGGATGGCGTGCAATGGGCACAGCGGATCCTCGGGCAGGCAGGGATGGGGGGCGAGCTGGTAGCAGCCGCACTCGTGCAGTTCGGCATCATCGACCGCGGCGAGACGCTGGGCGACGCGATTCATCCGCAGCACGCGGTGATCGGCCCCGATCACCATGATCGGATCGTCGATACCGTCGATCACGTGCTGCAGGAATGCACGCTCCTCGTGCAGCGCGCGCTCGGCGAGCCGGCGCTCGGTGACGTCCTCGCCCGATGACAGGGTGCCGATCACCGTGCCCTCGCCATCGCGCACCAGGTTGTGGTGCCAGGCGATCAGCCGCTCCTCGCCACGCGCGGTCAGGATCGGACCATCGGTCAGGGCGGTCTCCGGGTGGGCGCCCGAGAGCATCTTGCGAAACAGCCCGTGACGCCGCTCGCGCTCGCCCGGCGGCAGGAAGCGGGCGAACCAGTCGAGCCCGATCAGCTCCGACTCGGCACAACCGAGCACGTTACAGCCACGCGGGTTGACCGAGAGGATGTGGCCGTCGAGGTCGAGTGCGAGGAACATCACCCCGGCGATGTCGAGATACTGCTTGGCACGGTTGCGCTCGGTCTCGGCCTGACGCTGTGCCTGCTTGAGCGCGGAGATGTCGATCTGGGTGCCGACCATGCGCAGCGCGCGACCGCGCTGGTCGCGTACCAGATAGGCGCGGGACAGGACATCGACCCAATGGCCCTCCTTGTGACGCATCCGCATCTCGAGGTTGAAGTCGTCGCAGCGTCCACTCATGTAGTCGCGCAACCGGCGCCAGCAGCGCTCGCGATCCCTGGGGTCGACCAGTTGCTCCCAGGTCTCGAGCCGGTCGGGCAGTTCGCGCTCGGCGTAGCCGAGCATCGATTTCCAGCGCGCCGACAGATAGATCTGCCGGGTGCGCAGGTCCCAGTCGAACAGCCCGGCATCGCTGCCGCGCATCGCCAGTGCAAAACGCTCCTCACTGTCGCGCAGCGCACGCTCGTAGCAGTCGCGTTCGGTGATGTCGCGCCCGAGCACGATCAACCCCTTGCGTCGGCCGTCGTCCTCGAACACCGGCACCTTGATCACGTCGTAGACCTTGGTCACCCCGTCCGGTCGGGTGATCCGCTCCTCGGCGCGCGACAGCCGGCCGGCGCACCAGGCGATCTCGTCGCTCGACTCACAGGCGAGGAAGGCGTCGCGGTAGCAGGGATCGGTGAACTCGGCCAGCTCGGCGTCGGTCTTGCCGCGATAGTCGACGGTGGTGAGCGAGAACAGCGCGAGATCGGCGTCGTTGGCCTCCAGCCAGCGTCCCTCGCCGTCCTTGAAGCAGATGATGTCGGGGGTGGCGTTGATCAGCGAGCGCAACCGCTGTTCGCTCTCACGCAGCGCCAGCTCGACCGCGCTGCGAGGAGCAACCTCAAGGGCGAAGGCGCACACCAGGGGCTGACCGTCGCACTCGACCAGAGACAGCGTCACCTCGACGGCACAGTCCTCGCCCTCGACGCGCCGGTGTACGCCCTCACGCCGCTCGTGACGCGCCTGATGCAGACGCGCGACGAGCACCGACCAGGCCGCGGCATCGAGACTCATGTCGATGCTGGCGACCGGCTGGCCGATCAGCCGCTCGCGCCCCACGCCGGTCAACCGCTCGACGGTGGTATTGACCTCGATCAGTCGACCGTCGAGACCGGCCCAGTAGATCTCCAGGGCCGTCTGGTCGATGGCGGCTTGCGCCATGTCTTGTCGCAGCATACCTCGGCTCCGGCGCGCGCGGATGCGCTCAGTGCGTCCCGGATCGACCGTACGCGCAGCGGCTTCGCCTCCAGCCCGTCTGTCTCGACAGCGGGATCGAGCCGGGCACGGCCACCATCCTTGTACGCCGAGGCGAAACGTGCGGAGTGGAGATCCAGACACGCGTGTCAGATAGCGGGCAGAGACGACGGCTGCGCCTCGCCCAAGGGCGCTCACTCCGGGTCGCGGGCCGTCGCCTCGGTCCAGCGCCGCGCCGCGACCTCATCGCTGTCACGGGCCTCGACCCAGCGTTCAGCCGTACCGCTCGTCTCCTTTTTCCACAGCGGGACACGGGTCTTGAGGGCGTCGATCAGGAACTCACAGGCGCGAAAGGCCGCCGCGCGATGCGCGCTGCTCACCCCGACGAAGACGATCGGATCACCCGGGGCAAGCCAACCGACCCGGTGCACCAAGACCAGAGCGGTCAATGGCCAATGCTGCTCGGCCTGCGCGGCGAGCGCATCGAGCGCCTGCTCGGTCATGCCCGGGTAGTGCTCGAGGAACATGCCGTCGACCGCACCCTCGGCGCCGAACTCGCGCATCAGCCCGGTGAAGCTCACCACCGCGCCGACCCGTCCGTCGGTGTCGTTGAACACGGCCTGCTCGGCCAGTGGGTCGAGCGGCTCGTGCTGTACCCTGACCTGTCGCATCGGCGCCTCCGCCTCAACCGATCGGGGCCACTCCCAGCAGCGCCCGATGCAGCCAGAACATGAACGCAAGATAGAGTACCAGACCGCCGACGATGGCGAGTGCATCGTTGACGGGCGAGGCCGGCATGCCATAGACCCTGGGCGCGGGACGACGCTTGAGCGAGATGCGATCGGCCACCGCCCAGGCGAGGAAGCCGCCAAACAGCAGCACATCGGCCAGGGTACCGTTGGCCAGCAGGTGCGCCAGCGCCCACAGCTTCACCGCAACCAGCATCGGGTGCTTGAGGGTGTGCTGGATGCGCCCCGGCAGATAGGCCGCGAGCAGCAGGGTGAACACCGGCAGCATCAGCAGCAGATTGATATGACGCAGCCAGACCGGCGGGTCATAGAGCGGGATCGGCGCCTGACGCGCCAACCCGTAGCCCCACACCAGCACCAGGAAGCCGAACAGCGCAAACAGCGCGTAGAGCGCCTTCCACGGCAACTCACCGATACGCGCCACCGCGCGCGCGCGCCACTCGGGGGCGAAGATGGACACCGAGTGCCCACCGAGAAAGAGGACCAGACCCAGGATCAGGATCGCCATGCGCAACATCTCCTTCGAGCATCAGAAGCGGATGCAGATCCTATGCGATTGTCGGGCGATCGAGAAACCCGTGTGTCGGGGGAGTAGGCGTCAGTCGTCAGCCACCAGCGGTCAGCTTCCAGCCACCGGTGGGCGCGCATGCTCGACATTTGGTTGGCTCGCTCCCCGCTGGTGGCTAACAACTGACCGCTGGCGGCTGATCGCTGATCGCTGATCGCTGGCGGCTGACGACTGACGGCTGGCGGTTGGCGGTTGGCGGTTGGCGGCTGGCGACTGGCGACTGGAAGCTGACCGCTGGCGGCTGGAAACTGACCGCTGGCGGCTGGAAGCTGAAACTCAGCCCCGCACCGCGCTGGCGCAGAACATCGAGTAGCGGCGCCCGACCCCGGCGGCATCGGGCTTGACCAGGCGGTGCGCGGTCTCCACCCGGATCCGTTCCAGACCGGCGGCGGCGAGCGTCTCGGCGATCCACTCACGCTCGAAGCCGTGGTGACAGACGCCCTCGTGATCGGCGTGGAAGCTGCCGTCCTCGCAATCGAGGTCGACCAGGAAGAGCGTTCCGCCCGGGACCAGGAGGCCGGCAAGGCGCGCGATCATGGCACCGACGTCGGGCACGTGATGCAGCGCCATCGCCGAGTGGATCAGATCGAAGTCGCTGGCCGGGGCCGGCTCGTCGACCAGATCGACCTGGCGGATGCGGAGGTTGTCGACCCCGGCGGCGCGCCGCTTAGCCTCGAGTTCGGCGAGCATGCCGGGGCTGCTGTCCCAGCCCTCGACCTCGGCCACCTCGGCGGCGAGCGCGAGCGCCGCCAGACCGGTGCCGCAACCGTAGTCGAGCACCCGCATCCCCGGACGCGGCGCGCAATGACCGGCCAGGGCGAGACGGACCGCCCGTGCAAGCTCCCGGATCAACGGGTTGTCGTCCCAGGTCGCGGCGACCTGCTCGAAATCGGTCCGTGGGTAGGGGTTGGACATGATGATGATCTCCGGTGGATGAGGACGATCTCCAGACTAGCCGACGACCGTCTCGCCACACCTTCATCACCGACGCAACATCCGTCACCCGTGCCGCAATCGCGCCCGATAGCGACGCGGCGAACAGCCCTCGGCGACACGGAAGCGCGAGGCCAGGTGCGACGGCGAGGCGAAGCCGCACTCGGCGGCGACCTCGGTGATCGAGCGCTCGGTGTGCGCCAGCAGGGCGCGGGCCCGGGCCAGACGCGAACGATAGATCAGCTCGCGCGGACTGCAGCCGAGCCGGGCCCGCAGCAGCCGGTCGAGGGTGGCGCACGAGACCCCGAGATGGGCGGCGATCCGCGCGCGCGAGAGCGGCTCGGCGAGATGGGTCTCGACATAGACCACCGCCTGCTCGACCAGTCGCGCGGTCCGTGCGCTGGCCGGGCGCTCGGCCAGCGCGCGCAGACAGAGACGCGTCAGCTGCTCGGCGAGCAGGCGCAGCATCGCCTCGCGACCCGGCAACCGACCGAGATGCTCGCGGGCGAGCCGCTCGGCGACCGCGAGCACCTCGTGTCCCTCGATCGGCAGGAGCAGCGGCGCCCGCAGCGCCTCGGGGTCGAGCCCCTGGGTGTCGGCCAGCGCGGCGAGCCAGTCGTCCTCGACCAGCAGTACCAACTGGGTCGGCACGCCGCACTGCGACAGTGGCCGATGCAGCCGCGCCGGCGGCAGCATCAGCAGGCGACCGCGCTCGACGCGCACGCGCCGCCCCTCGACCTCCATCCACTGATCGCCGTCGAGCACCACCAGCAACAGCCATTGCGGATGACGATGCGGCGTCGCCACGGGCGCTCCGGGGTCGACGACGGGCGCGGCATCGGCGATCAGCAGCGACAGCTCGGGACAGTCGAAGGTGCGGCACGCACAGCGTGCCTGGAAGCGATTCGTCGCGCCCTCAGCCGTCGCGAGCGGCGCGGCTGAGCAGGGTGTCGAGGGCATTGGCGAAGGCCTGACGATCGCGCGCATCGAGCGCCGCCGGTCCCCCGGTCTGGACGCCACTGGAGCGCAGCGTCTCCATGAAGTCGCGCATGTTCAACCGCTCACCGATGTTGTGCGCGGTGTAGCGCTCACCACGCGGATCGAGCACCTCGGCGCCCTTGGCGATGGCCTCGGCGGCGAGCGGGATATCGGCGGTGATCACCAGGTCACCGGCGCTGACCCGGCGCACGATCTCGGCATCGGCCTGATCGAACCCGGCGCCGACCCGGATCGAGCGGATCCAGCGCGAGGGCGGCGTGTTCAGCGACTGGTTGGCGACCAGGGTGAGCGCCACCCCACAGCGCTCGGCGGCGCGGTAGAGGATGTCGCGGATCACCCGTGGACAGGCGTCGGCGTCGACCCAGATGTGCATCCCGTCTCCTGTACCAGTACCCAGGGCGCGATCACCAGCGCCCAGACCTCGGTATCGCGCGCGAACCAGTCGCGTGCCTCGGCGTCCGGGATCGGGCCGACCTCGCCGGCCTCGATCGCCGCGCCCAGCGCAGCGGTATCGTCGCGGGCGATACGCAGCGCGGTCTCGATCAGATCCAGCCCGACGGCGACGCGGATCACCTTGCCCTGGGCGAAGAAGCGTTGCAGCGACGACCAGGGCGCGCGGGCCGTTTCCTGGTTGAGCTTGGCGCGGAGCAGCGCATCGTCCTGCTCCAGCGGAGTGCCGTCGACGACGGCGGGGTCTTGCTGTGTCACGCGGGGTCGACCTCGTGGAATGACGTGGGGACGCCGCGCGAGGGGCGGCGTCGTTGCAATGGTTCGGCCCGACGTCGCAACGCCGGACCGAGATGGATCAGGCGGCGCTGACCTCACGGTCGGCAGTATCGCCGCGCGCGCCCGCCTCCGGGGCCTCGGCCCGTGACTCGCGCACCAGGATCAGGCCACCGAGCGGGGGCAAGGCGATCGGGATCGAGTAGGGACGCCCCATCCAGCTCACCGCCTCGGTCTCGACGCCACCCTGGTTGCCAACGTTGCTGCCGCCATAGAGCTCGGCGTCGGAGTTGATCAGCTCGCGATAGAAACCGGCCTCGGGGACGCCGATGCGATAACACTCGCGCGGCACCGGGGTGAAGTTGAACACCCCCACCGCCAGGGTCTCGCCGTTGCGGTCCTTGCGCAGATAGCTCAGCACCGACTGCGAGCTGTCGTGACAGTCGATCCACTCGAAGCCCTCGCTGGCGAAGTCCTGCTGATGGAGCGCCGGCAGCGTGCGATAACAGTGGTTGAGGTCGGTCACCAGACGCTTGATGCCCTGGTGCTGCGGCCGCTCGAGCAGCTCCCAGTCGAGCGCGTCGTCGAAGCGCCACTCGCGCCCCTGGGCGAACTCGCAGCCCTGGAACAACAGCTTCTTGCCCGGATAGCTGAACATCAGGGTATAGAGCAGGCGCAGACTGGCAAACTTCTGCCAGCCGTCGCCCGGCATCTTGTCGATCATCGAGCCCTTGCCGTGCACCACCTCGTCGTGTGAGAAGGGCAGCACGAAGTTCTCGGTGAAGGCATAGAGCAGCCCGAAGGTGAGCAGGTCGTGATGGAAGTGGCGATAGATCGGGTCCTTGGACATGTAGGACAGGGTGTCGTGCATCCACCCCATGTTCCACTTCATGCTGAAGCCGAGCCCGCCGAGATAGGTCGGGCGCGACACCGCCGGCCAGGAGGTCGACTCCTCGGCGATCATCAGGGTGCCGGGATGACGCTCGTGGGCCACCCGGTTGAGCTCGCGCAGGAACTCCACCGCCTCCAGATTCTCGTTGCCGCCGTACTTGTTGGGGATCCACTCGCCGGCGTCGCGCGAGTAGTCGAGATAGAGCATGGAGGCCACGGCATCGACCCGCAGCCCGTCGAGATGGAACTCCTCGAGCCAGTAGAGCGCGCTCGAGAGCAGGAAGTTCTTCACCTCGTTGCGACCGAAGTTGAAGATCAGCGTGCCCCAGTCCTTGTGCTCGCCGAGCCGTGGATCGGCATGCTCGTAGAGCGCGGTGCCGTCAAAGCGCGCCAGGGCGTAGGCGTCCTTGGGGAAGTGCGCCGGCACCCAATCGAGCAGCACGCCGATGCCGCGCTGATGCAGATGATCGACAAAGAAGCGGAAGTCGTCGGGCGAGCCGAAGCGCGAGGTCGGAGCGAAATAGCCGGTGCACTGATAGCCCCAGGAGGCATCGAGCGGGTGCTCGGTGATCGGCAGCAGCTCGACATGGGTGAAACCGAGCGCCTCGACATAGTCGCCGATCTGCTTGGCCAGCACGCGATAGTTGAGAAAACCGCCGTCGGCATCACGTTGCCAGGAACCGAGATGCACCTCGTAGACCGAAAACGGGCGCTGCTGCCAGTCGGCCTCGGCGCGGGCGCGCATCCAGCCGGCGTCACCCCAGCGATAGCGGGTCTCCGGGCAGAGATGGCCGGCGGTCTCGGGCCGCTCCTGGAAGGCCTGGGCATAGGGGTCGATCTTGACCTGGACGTTACCTTGGCGGTCGCGGATCTCGTACTTGTAGAGCCCGCCGGGACCGAGTTCGGGGATGAACAGCTCCCACACCCCGGAGCCACCGCGCACCCGCATCGGATGGGCGCGCCCGTCCCAGGCGTTGAAGTCGCCGACCACGCTCACCCGCGCGGCATTCGGCGCCCACACCGCGAAACGCACCCCGGCGATGCCGTCGACCTGGTGGAGATGCGCGCCGAGAAAACGATAGGCGTGCCAGTGACGCCCCTCGCCGAACAGATGAAGGTCGAAGTCGCCGAGCTGCGGCGGGAGGCAGTAGGGGTCGTGGGTGCGATGCACCGCCCCGGAGGCGTCTTCCCACTCGAGCTGATAGCACTCTGGCAACGCCTCGGGCAGGCCACGCCAGATGAACAGGTCGGTACCCTCGATCCGGGTCATCGCGGCAGCGGCCTCGACCAGCCGCACCCGCTCGGCGCGCGGCAGGAAGACACGCACCACCAGATCGCCATCCTCGTCGAGATGGCGACCGAGCACGCTGAAGGGATCGTGATGACGCGCCTCGACGATGCGTTGCAGGGGATCGGGAAGGGCCCGCGCGGCCTGGGTTGCGGTTGCCATATCGCTGATCTTCCTCCGCTGTCTAGCTGTGGTCGGGGTCAGTGACGGGCCCGCCGCCGGGGCCGCTGACCAGTCGAGACTGGGAACGCACGTCACCGCGCGAGCCTCGCCCGATACTCAGCAAAGATCGGGGAAATGGCTCGACGAACACGGCTCGATCCGCTCTGAAGAACGCCCTCAATGGTATCATAAGGGCACTGCTTAACATGCGGTTGCCTCAAGATTTCAGGAGGATTTCATGCCCCACAGCAACCCCCGTTTCATCAGCCGTCTCACCCGCAATACCCTGGCGCTGATCTTGGCTGGCGGACGGGGATCCCGCCTCAAGCAGCTCACCACCTGGCGCTCCAAGCCTGCGGTGCCCTTCGGCGGCAAGTTCCGCATCATCGACTTCCCGCTGTCGAACTGCATCAACTCGGGGATCCGTCGCATCGGCGTGCTCACCCAGTACAAGGCGCATTCGCTGATCCTGCACATCCAGAAGGGCTGGGGCTTCCTGCGTGGCGAGTTCGGCGAGTTCGTCGAGCTGTGGCCGGCGCAGCAGCGCGTGACCGAGAACTCCTGGTACGCCGGCACCGCCGATGCGGTCTACCAGAACCTCGATATCATCCGTGACCACGACCCCGACTATGTGCTGATCCTCGCCGGCGACCACATCTACAAGATGGACTACGGGGCGATGATCGCCTTCCACGTCGAGTCCGGCGCCGACATGACCGTCGGGTGTCTCGAGGTCGACACCGAGCGCGCCCGCGAGTTCGGGGTGATGGAGGTCGACGCCGGCCATCGGGTGCGCGGCTTCGAGGAGAAACCCGCCGAACCCAAGCCGATCCCCGGCGCCCCCGGGCGCTGCTTCGCCTCGATGGGGATCTATGTCTTCAACCGCGACTTCCTCTTCGAGCAGCTGCAGAAGGACGCCGACACCCGCGACTCGAGCCGCGACTTCGGCAAGGACATCATCCCTTCGGTGATCAAGCAGTATCGGGTGATGGCCTACACCTTCCGCGACCCGGTCAGCGGCGAGCAGGCCTACTGGCGCGACGTCGGTACCCTCGATGCCTTCTGGGCCGCCAATCTCGAGCTGATCGGCGTCACCCCACCGCTCAATCTCTACGACAAGGGATGGCCGATCTGGACCTATCAGGAACAATTGCCCCCGGCCAAGTTCGTCTTCGACGACGAGGACCGACGCGGCATGGCGGTCGATTCCATGGTCTCGGGCGGCTGCATCATCTCCGGGGCCAAGGTGAGTCACTCGCTGCTGTTCTCCAACGTGCGAGTGAACTCTTTCGCCTATGTCGAGGACTCAGTGGTGCTGCCCGACGTCGACATCGGTCGCAACTGCACCATCCGCAACGCCATCATCGAACGCTACTGCCAGCTCGAGGAGGGTACCGTGATCGGACTCGACCCCGAGGCCGATCGCCGCGCCGGCTACCAGGTCACCGACAGTGGCATCACCCTGGTGACCCCGGAGATGCTCGGGCAGAACGCCAACCACGTGCGATGAGGAACACAGAGCACATGCAGATCGAGATCAACGGCGACCGCACCGAGGTCGCCGAGGCCATCACCATGGCCGAGCTGCTCGAGCAGCTCGAACTCACCGGCAAGCGTCTCGCCGTCGAGGTCAACGCCGAGCTGGTGCCGCGCAGCCGCTTCGCCGAGCACCGCCTCGCCGCCGACGACCGGGTGGAGATCATCCACGCCGTCGGCGGCGGCTGAACGGCCACGCCGAGCCTGCCCCGGCGCCATCCTTGACTCACAGCTGCGGCCCTTTTGAATTTGCCTGCCACCGGCCGCATGCTGGTTCGTTTTCCACTTCACGCTTCGACACGGACCCTCATGACCACAGCGACCCAGAACCCAGACCGACTCGTCATCGCCGGCAAGGAGTACGGCTCCCGCCTGCTCGTCGGCACCGGTAAATACAAGGACATGGACGAGACCGCGCGCGCCATCGAGGCCAGCGGCGCCGAGATCGTCACGGTCGCGGTGCGTCGCACCAACCTCGGCCAGAACGCCGATGAGCCCAACATCCTCGACGTGCTGCCCCCGGAGCGCTACACCTACCTGCCCAACACCGCCGGTTGCTTCGATGTCGACACCGCGGTGCGCACCTGCCGCCTGGCACGCGAGCTGCTCGACGGCCACAAGCTGGTCAAGCTCGAGGTGCTCGGCGACCAGCAGACCCTGTTCCCCGATGTCATCGCCACCCTCAAGGCCGCCGAGATCCTCGTCGCCGACGGCTTCGACGTGATGGTCTACACCAACGACGACCCGATCGTCGCCCGCGAGCTGGAGGCCATCGGCTGCTGCGCGGTGATGCCGCTGGCCGCGCCGATCGGCTCGGGCCTGGGCATCCGCAACCCGCTCAACATCCGCACCATCGTCGAGAACGCCAAGGTGCCGGTGCTGGTCGACGCCGGCGTGGGCACCGCCTCCGACGCCGCCGAGGCGATGGAACTCGGCTGCGACGGCGTGCTGATGAACACCGCCATCGCCGCGGCCAAGGATCCGGTGCTGATGGCCGGAGCCATGCGCAAGGGCATCGAGGCCGGTCGCGAGGCCTATCTCGCCGGGCGCATGCCGGCCAAGCGCTTCGCCTCGGCCTCCTCGCCGATCGAGGGGCTGTTCTTCTGATCCCCGCCGACGGGCCGAGGCCCGTCGCCAGCGCGCCCGACCGGGCGCGCTGCCCCACCGACCGCCCGGCTCTTGGTATCCTGCGCATCCCGATCGTGCAGCGGAGCTGCGGCGCCATCGCCTCGAACCGCCAGGACGCAACACCCGCCCAGGGATCGCCCCCGCCACGATCCATCCGGTCATCAGTCATCAAGCGTCGAGAATCCATCCGTGCAACCAACAGATCCCCGTCATCGTCAGGTGCGCAGCTTCGTGCTGCGCGAGGGCCGACTCACCCCCGGTCAGGAGCGCGCCTTCGCCGAGCTCTGGCCCCGCTTCGGCGTCGACTGGCAGGCACCGGCGCCGCTCGACCTCGGTGCGCTGTTCGGCAACGACCAGCCGGTGACCCTCGAGATCGGCTTCGGCAACGGTGAGTCGCTGGCGCGGATGGCCGCCGACGACCCGGGGCGCAACTGGCTCGGGGTCGAGGTCCATCGCCCCGGGGTCGGGCACCTGCTGCTCGAGATCGAGCGGCTCGGTATCGACAACCTGCGGGTGATGCGTCAGGACGCCGTCGAACTGCTCACCCACGGCATCGCCCCCGGCGCACTCGACCGGGTGCAGCTGTTCTTCCCCGACCCCTGGCCGAAGAAGCGCCATCACAAGCGCCGCATCCTCAACCCCGGGATGATCGCGCTGCTCGAGCGCGCCATCCGTCCCGGCGGTCACTTCCACGCCGCCACCGACTGGGAGCCCTATGCCGAGCAGATGCTCGAAACCCTGGAGGCGGCCACGGGCTTCGCCAACACCGCCGGCGCCGGTCACTACACCCCGCGCCCCGAGAGCCGTCCGCTGACCAAGTTCGAGCAGCGCGGCGAGCGCCTCGGTCACGTGGTCCACGATCTCGTCTTCCGCCGCTGCTGATGGACGGGCTCAGGGTCCAGGGGCTCGGCAACGCCCTGTTCGGGCCCATCGACCTGGCCGTCGGCGCCGGCGAGCGGGTGTTCCTGTCGGGCCCCTCGGGCTGCGGCAAGAGCCTGCTGCTGCGCGCCATCGCCGACCTCGACCCGCATCAGGGCGAGGTCTGGCTCGACGACGCGCCGCGCTCGCGCCTGCCCGCCCCGCTGTGGCGTCGCCGCGTCGGGCTGCTGCCGGCCGAGTCGGCCTGGTGGGGCGAGTCGGTGGGTGAGCACCTGCCCGCCGCACACCCGCCGCTCGATGACTGGCTGAGCGCGCTCGGCTTCGGCCCCGAGGTACTCGACTGGTCGGTCGCCCGGCTCTCCACCGGCGAGCGTCAGCGCCTCGCGCTGCTGCGCCTGCTCGCCCAGTCGCCACGGGCGCTGCTGCTCGACGAGGCCACCGCCAACCTCGACCCGCAGAACTGCGCCCGGGTCGAGGGGCTGATCGAGGACTACCGCATCGCCCACCGCACACCGCTGCTCTGGGTCAGTCACGACCCGGCCCAGCGGCGCCGACTCGGCGATCGCCGGCTGCGCATCCGCGACGGCCGGCTCGAACCCGAGGACATCGACCCGTCATGACGCTGATCTCGCTCACGCCACTCGATCTCTCGCTCGCCGCGGTACTGATCCTGCTGCTCGCCGGGGTCTCCTGGCGGCTGCGTCTGGGGGTGGAACGGCGCGTACTCGTCGCCGCGCTGCGCAGCGCCATCCAGCTCAGCCTGATCGGGCTGGTGCTCAAGGTGCTGTTCGCCCAGTCGAGCCTGTCGCTGATCGCCCCGGTGGCGCTGGTGATGCTCGCGGTGGCCGGCTGGGAGGTGATGCAGCGTCAGCGCCGTCGCTATCGCGGTCCCTGGGGCTACGGCATCGGCGCGGTGTCGATGTTCCTGTCCTCGTTCGGGGTGACCTTCCTCGCCCTCACCCTGGTGATCGGGGTCGATCCCTGGTACCAGCCGCAGTACCTGATCCCGCTGCTCGGCATGCTGCTCGGCAACACCATGAACGGCATCGCCATCGCCCTCGACAACCTCACCCGCCACGCCTGGGAGGCGCGCGCGCGCATCGAGGCGCGGCTGCTCGCCGGCGCCGACTGGGGCGAGGCGATCGGCGAGGTGCGACGCGAGGCGATCCGCTCCGGGCTGATCCCGATCATCAACTCCATGGCCAGCGCCGGGCTGGTCAGCCTGCCGGGGATGATGACCGGTCAGGTACTGGCCGGCAGCCCGCCGCTGGAGGCGGCCAGGTATCAGATCCTGATCATGTTCCTGATCGCCGGCGGCACCGGACTGGGGTCGATCTTCGCGGTCTGGGCGGGTTCGCGACGGCTGTTCGACGACCGCCAGCGACTGCGTCTGGATCGGCTGAAGGCACGACCGAGAGGGGGCTGAGGGAGGAACCGGCGCACAAATCGTGCTTTTACCCACCGCCGAACCCGCCTCGGCGATGGATTGGTCCTCCCCCAATGATCCTGCACGGTGCTCAGCGAGCGACCCTTCAAGGTCGCGCAAGACACTGACCTGAAAGACTTTACATCGAAAGCGGGCAGTTATCCGAGCGACGCGATTGGTATTTACTTAAATCAATGCAAGCAATAAGTTGATTGTAAATATCAATATTATAAATCCGTCCCGCTGCGTTCTTTCCCGGCCCCGCATCCGCTAGTGTGAATCCATACCGCGTCGGGCCTGGCCTGACGCGCCTTCCCGACAGGGATCACAGACGGCAACCCGCGCAGGATCGCCATCGGCTCGGGGCCGAACCACCCTCGAGGCCCCGCTCCCGGACCCAGTGACCACCACCCGTGTCGTCACAGCGACCGGTGCATCCCTGCGCCACGCACAAGGCCGAACCCAGGGGCCTTGCGCCAAGAGCCGGCAACGCCGTTGCGGAGGAGCATGCGCATGAACCCATCAACCCACTACGACGTACTCATCGTCGGCGCCGGTGTCACCGGCACCGCCCTGCTCTACGAACTGGCCAGGTTCACCGATCTCGGCCGGCTGTGTCTGGTGGAGAAATACGACGACGTCGCCACGGTCAACTCACACGCCCACAGCAACAGCCAGACCATCCACTGCGGCGACATCGAGACCAACTACACCCTGGAAAAGGCGCGTTCGGTCAAGCGTACCGCCTACATGGTGATCAACTACGCCACCAAGCTGCCGCCCGAGGAACGCGACCGCATCATCCAGCGCATGCCCAAGATGGTGCTCGGTGTCGGCGCCGAGGAGTGTCGCTACATCCGCGAGCGCCATACCCGGTTCAAGGACCTCTTCCCGCGCATGGAACTGCTCGAGCGCGAGGCGATCGCCGAGCTCGAACCCAATGTGGCACGAGTCGACGGGCGCTGGCGCGACGAGGAGATCGTCGCCACGGGGACCGCCGACGAGTACTGCGCGGTCGATTTCCAGGCGCTGGCCCAGTCCTTCTCGGACGCCTGCGCACACCTGGACCGCACCACGGGCAAGCAGATCACCCAGCTGTTCTCGACCAAGGTCGAGTCGATCCGCAAGGAGGGCGGGGACTACGTGCTGCGCACCAACCGCGGCCTGCTACAGGCGCGCGCGGTGGTGGTCTGCGCCGGGGGGCACTCGCTGCTGATGGCCCAGGAGATGGGGCTGGGGCTGGAGTATTCCTGTCTGCCGGTGGCCGGCTCCTTCTACTTCGCCCCCGAGGCGCTCAACGGCAAGGTCTACACCGTCCAGAACCCCAATCTGCCCTTCGCCGCGGTGCACGGCGACCACGACGTCAAGGAGCGCGGCAAGACCCGCTTCGGCCCCACCGCGCTGATGCTGCCGATGCTCGAGCGCTACAACCGCGCGAGCATCCGTGAGTTCTTCAAGGTGCAGCGCTTCGACCGCGACGTCGCAGCGGTGGTCTGGGACCTGATGCGGGTGCCCGACATCCGCAACTATGTGCTGCGCAACTTCCTCTACGAGGTGCCCTGGCTCAACCGCCAGCTGTTCGTGCGCGAGATCCGCAAGATCGTCCCCGCGCTCCAGGCCTCGGAGATCAGCTATGCCGAGGGCTTCGGCGGGATCCGCCCACAGCTCATCGACAAGCGCGCACGCAAGCTGCGCATGGGCGAGGCCAAGATCAGCGACGGTGGCGGCATCATCTTCAACATGACCCCCTCGCCCGGCGGCACCAGCTGTCTCGGCGCCGGCGAGGGCGACATGCGTGCCATCGCCGAGTATCTCGGCGCCCGTATCGACGAGCGCGCCTTCGAGCAGGAGCTGCTGATGGGGCACGAGGACACCCGCGACCACGAGGACCGGAACACCGAGGCGCTGGCCACGGCGGTCTGATCCCGCAACCGAGCGCGGAAAAACGGGCCCGACCACGCTGAGGCGCGGTCGGGCCCGTTCATGTCGGCCGGATGACGCCGTCCGAAGACGGCGTGACAGCGACTCAGGCGTGGTAGGGACGGCTCAGCTCGTGCACCGCCTCGATCATCGCGCCGGCATTCTCGGGATTGACGTCCGGGGTGATGCCGTGGCCGAGGTTGAAGACGTGGCCGGGGCCCTTGCCATAGCTCTCCAACACCCGCGCGACCTCCTCGCGGATCCGCTCGGGCGAGGCGTAGAGGGTGCAGGGGTCGAGGTTGCCCTGGAGGGCGACGCGATCGCCGACCATGCGCCGCGCATCGGCCAGATCGGTGGTCCAGTCGACACCGAGGGCATCGCAGCCGGTGTCGGCCATGTCGGCGAGCCACTGACCGCCGTTCTTGGTGAACAGGATCACCGGGACGCGGCGGCCCTCGGCCTCGCGGGTCAGGCCGTCCATCACCCGCTTCATGTAGGCCAGCGAGAACTCGCGGTAGTGGGCCGGGGCCAGGGCACCGCCCCAGGTGTCGAAGATCATCGCCGCCTGGGCGCCACGAGCGATCTGGGCGTTGAGGTAGGAGGTCACCGAGTCGGCGACCTTGGTCAGCAGGCGGTGCAGCAGGTCGGGACGGTCGAACATCATCGCCTTGGTGTGGGAGAAGTTCTTGGCGCTGCCGCCCTCGACCATGTAGGTGGCCAGGGTCCAGGGGCTGCCGGAGAAGCCGATCAGCGGCACGCGACCGTCGAGCTCGCGGCGGATCACCGACACCGCGTCCATGACGTACTTGAGCTCACCCTCGGGATCGGGGATCGGCAGACGATCGATGTCGGCCTCGGTGCGCACCGGACGCTCGAAGTTCGGACCCTCGCCCTCGGCGAAGTAGAGCCCCAGGCCCATCGCATCGGGCACGGTGAGGATGTCGGAGAACAGGATCGCCGCGTCCAGCGGGAAGCGATCGAGCGGCTGGAGCGTGACCTCGCAGGCGAGCTCCGGGCTCCTGCACAGATCCATGAAACTGCCCGCCTTGGCGCGGGTGGCACGGTACTCGGGGAGATAGCGCCCGGCCTGGCGCATCATCCAAACCGGCGTGTAATCAACGGGTTCGCGCATCAGGGCGCGCAGGAAGGTGTCATTCTTCAGTTGGGTCATGAAGCAGTGCCCGGGCAGTTTGATGTGTTAAGAACGCAGGTTTTGCAGGGCTATTCTACTACGGGTTGACGACCGAACGCCCGACGAGAACGAACGTATCCCGCAGCGACCCTGCACAGCCCTCTCCCGCTCGCCCCGGATCTCCAGCGAGATCGCCAAGACACTGAAAACAAAGGAAACCTTAATAAGCTGTGCGCAACCCTGTGGATAAGTCGGTGGACAAAGAGGTGGACAAAATCAGGCCCTGATTCAGACACAAGTTATCCACAGGATATCTCCAGCTTCATCCACTCGCAGGCGCCTTGCAAGCCGCTGATCAACAAGAAGAAAACGGAGTTATCCGGATATCCACAGGAATCAATAATAACTACAGACTTTAAATATCTATATTTTATTTTGATTAGATTTTCGCGAAACGGCGGGGCCGAGCGGATCCAGCATACCCCAGATCCGGCCATCCGCGGACCGAAAATGTCAGTGAGATCCTCGTCTTCCGTCGCCCCCGCACTGGGGTAGAATTCCCCGATGAATGCTTCAGCCCTCCTCGACTCGCTCAACCCCGCCCAGCGCGAGGCCGTCTCGGCCCCTCCGGGCAATCTCCTGATCCTTGCTGGCGCCGGCTCGGGCAAGACCCGCGTGCTGGTCCACCGCATCGCCTGGCTGCTCCAGGTCGAGCAGGTCCCGCCCTGGGGGATCCTTGCCGTCACCTTCACCAACAAGGCCGCTCGCGAGATGCGTGGACGCATCGAGACCATGTTCGCGCAGCCGGTCGGCGGGATGTGGGTCGGGACCTTCCACGGCCTGGCCCATCGTCTCCTGCGCGCGCACTGGCAGGAGGCGGGGCTGCCGCAGCACTTCCAGATCCTCGACGCCGACGATCAGCTGCGCATGATCAAGCGCATCGTCAAGGACCTCGGTCTCGATGAGACCCGCTGGGCACCGCGCCAGATCCAGTCCTTCATCAACAAGCACAAGGACGAGGGGTTGAGACCGGCGCACCTCGACTTCTCCGGTGACTTCTTCGGCGAGCGGATGCTCACCGTCTATCGTGAATACGAGCAATTGCGTCAACGTGGTGGTCTGCTCGATTTCGCCGATCTGCTGCTGTGCGCCCATGAGCTGTTGCGTGATCGTGCCGACCTGCTCGAGCATTATCAGCGCCGTTTCCGTCATATCCTGGTCGACGAGTTCCAGGACACCAATGCCATCCAATACGCCTGGCTGCGTCTGCTCGCCGGTGGCGAGGACAAGTTGTTCGCGGTCGGTGACGATGATCAGTCGATCTATGGCTGGCGTGGTGCTCGGGTGGAGAACATCCGTTCCTTTCAGCGCGACTATCCGGAGACCCGTGTCATTCGTCTGGAGCAGAACTATCGCTCCACCGCCACCATTCTCGCCGGCGCCAATGCGCTGATCGCCAACAACCCCTCGCGACTGGGCAAGCAGCTGTGGACCGAGGGTGAGTCCGGCGCACCGATCCGGCGCTATGGTGCATTCAACGAGGTCGATGAGGCCCGCTTCGTCGTCGAGCGTATTCGCCGTCATGCCGAGACGCCGGATGGGCGTCACGATCAATGCGCCATCCTCTATCGTACTACCGCGCAGTCGCGGCTCTTCGAGGAGGCCCTGATGCGTGCCGCCGTCCCCTATCGGGTCTATGGCGGGCAGCGTTTCTTCGAGCGCGCAGAGATCCGTGACGCCCTCGCCTATCTGCGCATGATCGCCAACCAGGACGATGACGCGGCCTTCGAGCGGGTGGTCAATACGCCCTCGAGGGGGATCGGACTGCGTACCCTCGATCAATTGCGCGATCATGCCCGGGGGCACGGGTTGTCGCTGTGGCGCGCCGGCGCACAGCTGATCGCCGAGCAGGGGCTGGGTGGTCGGGCGGCGAATGCGCTGGGCGCCTTCATGGCCTTCATCGAGCAGCAGCGTGCCCGCAGCGCCACCCAACTGCTGCCCGATCTGACCGCCGCGCTGATCGACGAGGCGGGGCTGCCGGCGCACTACGAGAAGCAGAAGGACGGCAAGGGGCGCGATCGCATCGAGAACCTCCAGCAACTGGTCGAGACCGCTGCGCGCTTCGCCCATGAACTCGAGGCGCCGGATGGCGAGGTACTCGGCGCCTTCCTCGCCCATGCCGCGCTCGAGGCCGGCGAGACCCAGGCCGATGCCGAGACCGATGCGGTACAGCTGATGACGCTGCACAGCGCCAAGGGGCTGGAGTTTCCGGTGGTCTTCCTGGTCGGACTCGAGGAGGGCTTGTTCCCGCACGCCATGTCCGCCGACGATCCGGACCGGCTCGAGGAGGAGCGCAGGCTCTGCTACGTCGGCATGACCCGGGCGATGGCCGAGCTTTATCTGACCCATGCCGAGAGTCGGCGGCTCTATGGGCGTCAGGATCTGCCGCCGCCATCGCGCTTTCTGCGCGAGATCCCGGAGCGGCTGATCGAGGACGTGCGCGCTCGCGCCGCGCCCCCCAGACCGTCGCCTGCGTTCAGGCCCTCGCCGCCACCCGTTGCCCGTCCTGCCGCGGCGCGCGAGACCGGCGGTTTTCAGGTCGGACAGCGGGTCCGCCACGCCAAGTTCGGCGAGGGCGTGGTACTCGATGGCGAGGGACGGGGTGCCCAGGCGCGTATCCAGGTCAAGTTCCAGGGCAGTGCCGGTACCAAGTGGCTGGTGCTCGCCTATGCCAAACTGGAGGCGGCATAGCTTTGTCGCCGGTGGCCGACTCTGGAGGCAGAATGAAGACACTCAACAAACGCGTGCTGGTCACCGGCGGCGCCGGTTTTCTGGGGAGTCATCTCTGTGAGCGTCTGCTCGAGCAGGGTTGCGATGTCCTCTGTGTCGATAATTTCTATACCGCGACCAAGGACAACATCCGCCATCTGCTCGGTCATCCGCACTTCGAGTTGATGCGTCATGATGTCACCTTTCCGCTCTATGTCGAGGTCGATGAGATCTATAACCTCGCCTGTCCGGCCTCGCCGATCCATTATCAATCAGACCCGGTACAGACCACCAAGACCAGCGTCCATGGCGCAATCAACATGCTGGGTCTTGCCAAGCGGACCGGGGCGCGGATCTTTCAGGCCTCGACCAGTGAGGTCTATGGTGATCCCGAGGTCCACCCCCAGGACGAGGGCTATTGGGGACGGGTCAACCCAATCGGTCCGCGCGCCTGCTATGACGAGGGCAAGCGATGCGCCGAGACCCTGTTCTTCGATTATCACCGTCAGCACGGATTGCGGGTCAAGGTGGCGCGGATCTTCAATACCTATGGCCCGCGGATGCACCCTGACGACGGACGGGTGGTCTCCAACTTCATCATTCAGGCATTGCGCAATGAGCCCATCACCCTCTATGGCGATGGCAGTCAGTCGCGCGCCTTCTGTTATGTCGATGACATGATCGAGGGGATCGTGAGACTGATGGAGAGTCCGGAGGCGGTCACCGGGCCGATCAATCTCGGCAATCCGGTCGAGTTCAGCATGCGTGAACTGGCCGAATGCGTGCGTGAGCTGACCGGCTCGAATGCGCCCTTGATCGAGCGACCGTTGCCCGTCGACGACCCGCGCCAGCGCCGCCCGGACATCCGTCTGGCGCGCGAGCTGCTCGCTTGGGAGCCTCGGGTCCAGCTCGTCGACGGGTTGCGGCGAACGGTGGAGTATTTCGAGGCGCTGCTGCGTCGTGGCCTGGCCTGAGCCGATCTTCGGGCCGGTTGATGAAGGCTTTTTTGTTCAATGGTTTATTTGTTTCTGCCCCGGCGCTCGAGGCGCTAATCTGAGACCGGCGGCAGGCGCTGCGCGGGGGCTCGGTCGTCGTCGAACGGGGATGTCGGTCAGCGTTTCGCCCAGTGCTGTGCTATGGTTCGCGCCGGCGGTAGACGACCCGAGCGGGTTGCGCCCCCGAATCTCCCGGGGATGGCCGCCGTTCATGCCGGTTGCTCGGCCGCTGGGTTCGCGGGCGCCGGAGGATTCGATCCAGCCCCCGGAGAACACCGAACTCGGGGTGTCCATTCCAGAGGCTTGAAGATTTGCGCAGCGTGGTCTATCCCGGGACCTTCGATCCCATCACCAACGGTCATGTCGACCTGATCCTGCGCGCGGCGCGTCTGTTCGATCGGGTCGTGGTCGCCGTTGCCGCCGACACCGGCAAGCAGACCCTGTTCACCACCGAGGAGCGGGTTGCCCTGGTGCGCGAGGCCGTGTCCGATATCCCCAAGGTCGAAACCGTTGATTTCCAAGGGTTGTTAGTGGATTTCACGCGCGAGCTCGGGGTCGATGTGATCATGCGTGGGTTACGCGCGGTGTCCGACTTCGAGTACGAGTTCCAGCTCGCGGGCATGAACCGGCGCATGGCGCCGGACATCGAGACCCTGTTTCTCACGCCAGCCGAGAAATATGCCTACATCTCGTCGTCCCTGGTGCGGGAGATCGCCCGCCTCAAGGGCGACGTGTCGGCCTTCGTCGTCCCGACGGTCGAGGCTGCACTGAAGGCGCGCTTTGGATAAGATCCGCGCGCTTTTTCTCCATCCACTGAAGCTATAGCTCAAGGAGTTCTTCCATGGCGCTGTTGATCACCGACGAATGCATCAACTGTGACGTCTGCGAGCCCGAGTGCCCGAACGGCGCGATCTCGCAGGGTGACGAGACCTACGAGATCGATCCCAACCTCTGCACCGAGTGCGTCGGTCATTACGAAACCGCGCAGTGCGTCGAGGTCTGCCCGGTTGACTGCATCATCAAGGACCCCAATCACGAGGAGTCCGAGGACGCGCTGCGGGCCAAGTTCGAGCGCATCGCCGGCGGTAACTGACCGCGGTCTGCCACGGCAGTGCGCGACAGGCCGGTCTTTTCCGGACGTCCGCTGCTGTGGCTGTCGGCCTCGTCCCGGCGGTGTCGCGTCATGTCGGCACGTGCGCGGGCGACGATCGAACCCCTTCGTCCCGCCCGTGACGTGCTCCGCTCGCCGAAGACACCGCATGGGATGCATGGCGGTTGCCTGGGGTCGTGCATCGGTCACTGATGCCGTCGCGCGCCCCTCCTCCCTGCCGATCCGCGATCTTCCACCGGCCCCGGAAGACGGCACGTCCGGTCTCGAGGCCGGCGGCGGCGCCTCGTTTGTCGCGCCTTGATTTGCATCGATTTCGACAACCTGAAGGAGATCCTCGCTAATGACCGTCAAGACCCTGTTCACGACCGCGCTGGCGCTGGTCGTGGTCGGCTTCATGTCCGTGTCCACGGACGTCGAGGCCAAGCGATTCGGGGGTGGATCCAGCCTCGGCAAGCAGTCGAGCAGCCTCTCCTCGCGCCCGGCGCAGCGTCAGCAGCAGGCGGCGCAGCCACGCAGCTCGACCGCGGCCAACGCCCAGCAGCCGAAGAGCGGCGCGAGTCGCTGGCTCGGTCCGCTCGCCGGTCTGGCCGCCGGTGGTCTGCTCGCCTCGCTGTTCTTCGGCGACGGCTTCGAGGGTTTCCAGTTCATGGACTTCCTGCTGATCGCGCTGCTGGTGTTCGGCGCGGTGATGCTGTTCCGGGCGCTGCGGCGGCGGCAGGCGGCGGGGCCCGTGCCCGCGGCCGCCGGCGCCCATGGTCGGGTGATGCCGGGCCAGCAGCGTCAGGCTCACCCGGGTGCGGCCGGCATGCGTCGCGCTGGCGGGACCCAGCAGCAGCCGTCCTGGTTCAATGCCGCCGGCTTCCTCGAGGACGCCAAGGCGCATTACGTGCGTCTGCAGTCGGCCTGGGACCAGGCTGACATGAACGACATCGCCGAGTACACCACGCCCGAGCTGTTCGCCGAACTCGAGCGCGAGCGCGCCAAGCTCAGCGGTCCCCAGAGCACCGAGGTGGTGCAGCTCAAGACCGAGCTGGTCGGGGTGCAGCGCGATGGCGATCAGGTGGTCGTGAGCATCCTCTTCTCCGGGCTGATCCGTGAGCAGGCACAGGCACCGGCCGAGCCCTTCCGTGAGGTCTGGCACATCCAGCACGCCTGGGCCAGCCCTGCGGGTGACTGGTACATCGCCGGGATCCAGCAGGTCGAGGGCTGATCCCGAGGTTGCAGCGGGGCGCGTCGGCGCCCTGCTGCAGCGGCTGGTGCGACCGAGTGAGGGACGAGCGGGGCGAGATGCCGCATAATCCGCTCGACGGTGATTGGCCGAACGCCGCCGACCTTCGCCCCACTCGGCTCTGTGGGCGTCGCCCGTTGCTGCCCTGGTCGATCAGCTGGCGGATATCGCTGGTGTTCGTTCACTCCGTGCCCAGTTCATGTTCCATGGTGCCGAGACGGTTGTGGGCGCATCAGGTCCCGTCTCATCGAGTGTTGAGCGCGCCCTGAGTCCGCGCGTGTCTACGGAGAGTCCAGATCATGTCCAGCCCGACACCTCCCCCCTCCAGCTCCACCGGATCAAGCGCGCCCGACGGGATCTATCCCTCCAAGGAGGCGCTCGAACTCGCCTTCAAGGCGGTGCGCAAGGCGGTGGTGCCGCAGATCCCCGATGTGATCCTGGCGCTGCGCAAGGAGCTGAATCGGCCTGAACCCGACCTCCAGGTCGCCGCCGATCTGATCGCTCAGGATCTGGCGCTCTCCGGTCAGGTGCTCAAGACGGTCAACTCGCCCCTGTTCGGCGCGCGGGCCAAGATCTCCAGCGTCCATCAGGCGGTAACCATGATGGGGGTCCGGCGGGTCGCCGCGCTGGCCTCGGCCGATGCCATCGAGCGCGCGCTGCGCCACAGCCAGGGGGGCGCGGCGCGGGTGGTCTGGGAGTCGATCATGGAACAGGCCCATGCCGCGGTCGCGATCGCCAGACAGATCGGCTGCATCGATCCCGAGGAGGCCTATCTGTTCGGCCTGATGCACGATGTCGGCAGTCTCATCTTCGCCGAGCAGCTCAAGGACTATGCCACCGTTTGGATCCTCCACGCCGCCTCGCCGAATGCCCTGATCGAGCACGAGCGCAAGGCGCTCGGGGTCGATCACACCACGGTCGGTTTCCTGCTCGCCGGGACCTGGCAGCTCCCCGGCTACACCACCCTGGCGATCTATCACCATCACGATCCCCAGGCGGTCAAGCTCGCCGATGCGCGGGTGCGCACGCTGATTGCGATCGCCAAGCTCGCCTACTATCTGCGGGCACTGCCGCAGGGCAATCAGGATGCCCCCGAGATGCTCGGTTATCTCGACGACGCCCGTCAGGAGCTCGAGTTCAACGATGAGACCCTGAACGCGCTCTCCGAGGAGGCGATGCGGGGGAGCTGGAGCCAGGGTACAGGCGACGGATGAGGGATTAGTCGCCCCGTCTTGCGCTTTTTCATCGCCCGCCGATGTCCTCGGCGTCGAGACTCGTGTCCTTCGCAGCACGAGGAGAGACGCCGGTGAAGCCTTCCGACCTGACCATCCTGTTCGACAACCATGATCCCGCCGGCGGTCCGCGTACGCTCTGGGGGTTTGCCGCGCTGGTGCGGGTGAACGGTCAGCGGTTGCTGTTCGACACCGGCAGCAACGGCCCGGCGCTGTTGCGCGGGATGCGCGCCCAGGGGGTCGATCCGGCGACCCTCGATCAGGTCTTCCTCTCGCACCAGCACTGGGATCACATCGGCGGTCTGGATGCGGTGCTGGACGCCAATCCGGGTGTGTCCTGCGTGCTCCACGACGGCTTCTCGGCGCATCTGGTCGAGGACATCGACGGGCTCTGTGGCGAGCTGATCGTGGTCGGGGCCGAGCCGCGTGAACTCGCTCCCGGCGTCTCTTCCACCGGCCGGCTCGAAGGGCCGCCCGACGAGCAGGCGTTGGTGATCGACACCGGCGCCGGGATCGCCCTGGTCAGTGGCTGCGCCCACCCCGGGATCGAGACGCTGGTGGCACGTGCCCGCGCGCTCGCCGATGCCCCGGTGCGCTGGGTGATCGGCGGGCTGCACCTGATGCGTGCCGAGTCGGTGGAGATCGCGGCGACGGTGACCGCGCTGCGCGACCTCGGGGTCGAATGGGTGCTGCCGACCCACTGCACCGGCGCCGCCGGGGTGGCCGCCTGTCAGCGCCTCTATGGGGGTCATGCGCTCGGCGGCGGGATCGGTGCCAGGGTCGATTTCGCCGCCCTGGGCGCAACTGCTCAGCGCTGACAGCGCGGACAGTAGACGGTCGAGCGCTGGGCGATGCGCAGCTCGCGCAGCGGGGTGGCGCAGTCGCGACAGGGCTGGCCGCCGCGCCCGTAAACCCTGAGCGACTGGGCGAAGTAGCCGGGCTGGCCGTCGTCGCGGAGGAAGTCGCGCAGGGTGGTGCCACCCTGCTCGATCGCCGCCTCCAGCACCGCGCGGATGGTCTCGGCGAGCCGTCGATAGCGGGCCAGCGAGATCCGATTGCTTGGGCGCGTCGGGTGGATCCCGGCAAGGAACAGCGACTCGTTGGCATAGATGTTCCCCACCCCGACCACCACACTGGCGTCCATGATCAGCGACTTGACCGCGATGCGCCGGGTGCGGCCGATGCGGTGGAGATGATCGCCGTCGAACTCGGGGGTGAGCGGCTCCGGGCCGAGATGACGCAGCAGCGGGTGCGTGGCGCGGGCCTCGAGCGGCGTCTGCGGGGTCCACAGAAAGAGCCCGAAGCGTCTGGGGTCGTGCATTCGCAGGCAGGGGCCGCCGGCGCAGACCAGATCGATGTGGTCGTGACGACGCGGCGGCGTTGCCGGGTCGAGGATGCGCAGACTGCCGGACATCCCCAGATGGATCAGCAGGCTGCCCTGCTCGAGTCCGAGCAACAGATACTTACTGCGTCGCTCGAGTCCGAGGATATGGGTGCCGGCGATCCGCTCGGCGGTGTCGGCGGCGACGGGCTGGCGCAGCCGCGGCTCGCGTACCAGCAGGCGCTCGATCCGCCGCCCCTCGAGATGAGGGCGGATGCCGCGCAGGGTGGTCTCGACCTCGGGGAGTTCAGGCATCTTCGGGGCATACTCTCGAACGGGGACGATCGGCCGTGACAGTCGTCATCGTCAGGGCGGATCCGGGGCGAAGGGGTCCTGGCCGAAGCCCTGGGGCGGACGCTTGTAGGGCTCGGCGCCGAAGCCGGCCTCGGGGCTGGGGCGTTCGGGGCCGAGGCGGACCTCCGGTGGCGGTCCGAGCAGGGCATCGCTCGGCAGCACCGGCTCGTCCATCGCGCCGCTCTCCGGGGCGAAGGGATCGGCGCCGATGGGGGCTGGTGGCGCCATCGGTTCGGGCAAGGTCGCCAGCGCCGGATCGGTCGCGAGCCTGGGCGCCGTGGCCAGCAGATAGCGCAACGGCTGATCGAGTCGTCGCCAGCTGCGCTGATCCTCGGAGAGACGGAAGCGCAGCATCCGACCGTCCTCGGCGCGCAGACTGAGGGCGGTGCCGTGTGGTGGCTCGGGGTCGTGCTCGACCCGCTCGGCGCTGAGCGCGGGCAGCGCGGCGAGCGACTCCGGGGTCAGCCCGATACCCTCGAGTGTGCCCTGCACCGGGACGAAGTCGGCCGGCAGCGGGCGCGTCGAGACATAGTCGCGCAGCGGCGCGATCAGCAGGTGGTAGGCGCGATCGTCGATCAGGTGTACCAGGTCCCCGGCGGCGACATAGCGATGCTGCTGGAGCGGATCGGTGGCGCCGAAGGCGAACGCTCGGGCATCGACCCGCAGCTGCACCCGAGGGGGCGACAGCCCCAGGGGAGCGAGTTCGAGCCCGCTGACCGGGAAGCTCTGTTGCACCGGTGTCGCGAGCACCCCGAGCAGGCGTTCGATGCGCTCGACGTCGGCCGGTGCGCGGAAGGGCGCGCGCAGCTCCCAGCCCGCGCCGGCGCGCATGAACTCGAGCGGCGGCTCGCCATCGCGCTCGAGACCGATGCGCTGGATCTGTGTCGGTTCGATCGTCGCCAGCAGCGGGCGCGCATGGTGCTGGTGCAGCTCATCACGGATCGCCAGTGCGAGTCCGAGCAGGAGTATCGCCAGGACCAGATTGATCCGCCAGCGTCGATTCATCGTACCCTCCCGCGCCGCCACTGGATCAGCAGCCAGATGGCGAGCAGCAGTCCGGGGATCACCCCCAGGCTGCCCAGGCCGAGCAGCAGGCGACGCTCGTCGTCGAGTTCGAGTGGCGGATGTCCGGGCGCCGGTGACGGCAACGGGTGCATGCGCGCGCCACTGAGCCAGTCGATCAAGGCGAAGGCGAGCGCCCGGTTGCCCTCGCGGTTGATCCAGGCGTTGCTCATGAAGTCACCGTCACCGACCACCGCAATGCGCTGGTGGCGGTCGCCCTCGGTGCTCGCGCGGGTCAACGCGAGCAGGAGCGCCTGAGGACCGGCCAACTCGCCGACGACCTCGTCGCGGTAGCTCCCGGGCTCGATGCGTCCGACCTCGTTCCAGCTGCGCGGGCCGCTGAGCAGTGGCTGTGCGAGTGTCCAGCCCGCGGCGCTCTCGGGGGCGAAGACGCGTGCCCCGGGGAGCAGCACCGACTGCGACAGCTGGGCGGTCAGCGGGTGGGGGGTGGCGGTTCCCTGTGCGAGGGTCGGGGTGTCGGCGCCCTGCTCCAGGCTCTCGGGGTCGAGCACCACCCCGGGCAGCGGGTGCAGTCCGAGCCGTTCGAGCAGTGGCTCGAGGCCGTTGAGCGGGCCGGGGTCGAGCAGCCACAGCAGGTTGCCGCCACGATCGAGATAGTCGATCAGTCGCTCGACCTCGCCGGGGAAGAGCGCGATCTCGGGCTGGCTGAGGACCACCAGGTGGGTGTTGACCGGCACGTCGCTGACCAGCGCCAGGTCCAGTGGACGGGCGAGAAAGCCCTGGGCCTCGAGTTCGCGCCCGAGCCGACCGAGATCGGTGGCGGCCTCGCCATCGATGTCGCGCTCGCCGTGCCCCTCGATCACCGCGACCCAGGGCCGCCGATCCTCCAGCAGTCGGGCGATGGCGGCGCTGAGATCATGCTCGTCGAGCCGCTCCAGGGTCTCGCGTCGGCCGCGATACTCGACCAGCAACTGGCCATCGACCCGGACCTGGGCGTTACGCGCGCGCTCGGGGAAGCGGCGCGGGTCGACGAACTCGACCCGCATGCCGGGGAGCGCCTGTTGATAGCGGGTGAGAAAACGTCTGATCGACTTGCCGAGCAGCCCGTCGGGGTCGGCGAAGACGGTGATGCGCGGCGGCTGATCGAGTTCGGCGAGCAGCTGCAGAGTCTCGACCGAGAGGCTGTTGTCGCCACTCGAGGTCCAGTCCCAGTAGCGATCGTGACGTGCGCTCAGCCAGCCGGCGGCGATCGCCACGGCGAGCAGCAGCGCGAGGAAGACGCCATCGGCGAGCGGGCGATCGAGTCGTTTGAGCAGGGCGTGGATACGATGCAGTGGCGACATCAGGCGAGCCGTCGGTTGTCGAGGCGGCGCTGGGCGAGCGCGAGGAAGACCGCGCTGAACAGGGCGAAATAGGCGAGATCGCTGAGTCGGACGGCACCGAGCAGGAACCAGAAGAGGTGCTCGTTCCAGGTCAGCCAACCGAACAGTGACAGTGAGCCGTCGACGAACTGCTCGGCGCGACCGATGACCGAGAGCAGCAGCAGCACGGCGAAGGCGGCCAGGGTCGCGCTCGTCGGCTGGGTGCTCAGCGTCGAGGCGTGGATGGCCACCGCCGCGAACAGCCCGGCGACGAGCCACAGCCCCAGGGTGGCGGCGGCGATCTGTCCCGCGTCGAGCGGCGCGGCACCGACGAGGAGCAGCAGGTTGAGTGCCGGCAGCAGACACAGCGGGCTGAGCAGTGCCCACAGCCCGAGATACTTGCCGAGCACGATCTCGCCACTGCCGATCGGCGCGCTGGCGAGCAGCGCGAAGCGCCCGTCGCGCAGCTCCGCGCTGAGCATCCGCGCGCCCATCAGCGGCGCGGCGAACATCAGGATCACCGCGGTGAAGCCGAACAGGTTGAGGGTCAGCTCCAGGGTCAGACTGTGCTGACGGGTCGCCGCGTCGAGTCCGGCGACCTCCTCGAGCACCTGGAGGAAGATCCAGGCGAGCACGATCTGGGCGCCGCCGAGCAGTACCCAGGGCAAGGGGGTGACGGCGCCGCCGAGCAGCTCACGGGTGAACAGGGTACGGATCATGTCGACTCCTCCGCGCCGGTGAGGTCGAAGAAGACGCGTTCGAGATCGCTGCGCTCGGGGTGGAGTTCGTGCAGATCGACCCCGGCGGCGACCAGCTCGCGGGCCAGGTCGGCGGCGCTCGCGCCATCCTTGAGCACGACCCGGTAGCGGGCCTCGGCGAGTGGACTCACCTGATCGAGCGAGTCGAGCGCGTGCAACCGCTCACCCTGCTCCGGGTCGCCGAGCCGGATCCGCCACAGATGCGGATTGTGGTCGGCGGCGGGATAGCCGTCATAGCGAACCCGGCCCTGGTGCAGGATCATCACCCGGTCGCACACCGCTTGGACCTCGGGGAGGATGTGGCTCGAGAGGATGATGCCGCACTCGTGCGCGAGATCGCGGATCAGTGCGCGCAGCGCGCGGATCTGGTAAGGGTCGAGTCCCTCGGTCGGCTCGTCGAGGATAAGGACCCGGGGGCGGTGGATGATCGCCTGGGCGATCCCCAGGCGCTGCTGATAGCCCTTGGACAGGGTGCCGACGAGCTGGCGACCCGCCCGGTCGAGTCCGCAGCGATGCTTGGCCGCGTCCAGGCTTGCGTTGATGCGCGCACCTGGGATGCCACGCAGTCGTGCACAGAAGCGCAGATATTCGTCCACCCGCAGCTCGGGGTGGAGCGGCGGGCGTTCGGGAAGGTAACCGATCCGGCGCCTGGCCAGGCGTGGCTGACGGGCGAGATCGGCGCCGAGGATCTCGACCCGGCCGCTGCTCGGTGCGAGCACGCCGGCGAGCAGCCGCAGGCAGGTACTCTTGCCGGCCCCATTGGGGCCGAGCAGACCGAGCACCTGACCGGTATCGAGCGTCAGCTCCACCTCGGAGAGCGCCTGATGGCGTCCGAAGCGGCGGCTCAGGGCGGTTGCGCGCACGAGGGTCTCCATGACAGCGGCAAGATACCCGCTCCTCGGGGGATTGCCAAACACTTCCAGCGATCAGCCGTCAGCGACCAGCGACCAGCGACCAGCGACCAGGGGATTGAACCGCAAAGCCGCAAAGGGCGCGAAGAAGGAAAGAGCTTCCAGCGATCAGCCTCCAGCTGCCAGTGGCTGTCTGTCTTCGAGTGTTGGTTGGAAATGCACGCCAACCGGTGGCCGACAGTGAATGGAGCGCGCTATCGTCGAGGGCGTCCCTCCACTGGCGGCTGACCGCTGATCGCTGGCAGCTTGAATCCCTTCGCACCCTTCGCACCCTTTGCGGCTTTGCGGTTCAAACTTCCTGGCGGCTGGCGGCTGGCGGCTGGCGGCTGGCGGCTGGCGGCTGGCGGCTGGCGGCTGGCGGCTGGCGGCTGGTCGCTGGTCGCTGGTCGCTGGTCGCTGGTCGCTGGCGATTGATACCTTGCCATGCCCGGCGGTGGCGGCAAGAATGCGGCGCATGCGTCGTCCTAGCCCGTTGCCGACTTGGTTCCATCCCTCGCTGGAGTGGCTCCGGCTGCGTCTGTCGCGCCCGGAGGCGCTGGTGTGGCACGCCGCCATCGGGTTGTTGACCGGGCTGTTGGCCGGTGCGGTGATCGTCGGTTTCCGGCTCGTGGTCGAGGGTGCCCAGGCGGCCTGGCTGCCCGAGCATGGCGAGAACTACGAGGCGCTCGCCATCTGGGTACGGTTGTTGTTGCCGCTCGCCGGGGCGCTGGTCATCGGGGTGATCTTCCTGCGCTTTGCTCAGGGTATCCAGGTGCTCGGCGTGGCCCGGGTGATGGAGCGCATGGAGTATCACCAGGGCTATCTGACCCTGCGCGGCTTCGTGCTGCAGTTCGTCGGTGCGGCCATCGCCATCGTCAGCGGCCACTCGGTGGGGCGCGAGGGGCCACACGTCCATCTCGGCGCGGCCAGCGGCAGTCTGCTCGGCCAGCTCTTCTCCCTGCCCAACAACAGCATCCGCACCATGGCCGCCTGCGGGACCGCCGCCGGGATCGCCGCCTCCTTCAACACCCCGCTGGCCGGGGTGATCTTTGCCCTGGAGGTGCTGGCGCTGCCCTACAGCATCGGCGGTTTCATCCCGGTCACCCTGGCGGCGGTGAGCGCCAATGCCGTCGCCGTGGCCGTCTTCGGCAGCGCTCCGGTGTTGCTGCTCCCGCCCTTCGTGCTCGGCTCGCTCGCCGATCTGCTGCCGGTGCTGTTGCTGGGGGTGCTTGCCGGCGCGGTCGCGGCGGCCTATATCCAGTCGTTGCAGGGCGCGGCGCGGCTTGCCGGGCGTCTCGGTGGGGTGCGTCGCTACCTGGTTGCGGGCCTTGCCGCCGGGCTCATCGGTGTCCTGGTCCCTGAGGTGATGGGGCTCGGTTATGACACCCAGCAGACGCTGCTCACCGGTCAGGCCGCCTGGGGCTTTCTGGTGGTGCTGCTCGTCGCCAAGCTCGCCGCCACCGCGCTCAGCGTCGGGCTCGGGATCCCCGGGGGCAACATCGGTCCGGCGCTGTTCATGGGGGCGATCGTCGGCAATCTCACCGCGGTGATCAGTGCGTTCTTCGTCCCGCTCGATCCCGCCCATGTCACCTTCTACACCCTGCTCGGCATGGGGGCGATGATGGGGGCGAGCCTGCAGGCGCCGTTGGCCGCGCTCACCGCCATCGTCGAACTCAGCCACAACCCCGGGGTGATGATGCCGGGGATGCTGGCGATCGTGATCGCGGCGCTGACCTGTCGCCAGCTGTTCGGCAAGGACTCGATGTTCCTGACCCTGCTGCGCGCCAAGGGGCTCGATTATCGCGCCAACCCGGTGATCGCGATATTGCGCAGGAGCGGCGTGGCGAGCGTGATGAACACCGGCTTCGTGCGCCAGCAACGGCTGCTCGATCGCGCCAAGGCCGAACGTCTGGTCGCCGATGCGCCGGATTGGATCATCGTCGACCAGGACGGTGCTCCCAGCGTGTTGATGCCCGGACTGGCGGTTGCCAGCGAGCTTGCGCGTACCCCGGAGACGGTCGAGATCGATCTGCTGGAGATCCCCGCCGAGCGTTTCGAGCTGGCCCCCATCCATCTCCAAGCGACCCTCCAGGAGGCGATCGAACAGCTCAATGCCCGCGGGGTCGAGGCGCTCTATGTCCAGCGTCCCCTGGCCCCGGGGATCGAGCACGTCTACGGCGTCCTCACCCGCGGGCGTATCGAGTCGGCGTATCGGTATTGAGTACCTGCCCGCGATCGAACCGCCAAGACACAAAGGACACGAAGGATTTGACGAATTGCGCCCTGTAGACTTTCAGCCGCGAGTGGCCGAAGGCTGAGCTTTGGTGACTGGTGTGTTGCAATTTCGTTCATTCGACGGCGCGACGAGTGGCTCGCCTTGAGATCATAGGGGTGCGTGCAAAAACGCCACTGGCTGCTGGAGGCTAGCGGCTCTTTCCCTCTTCGCGCCCTTCGTGTCTTTGTGGTTCAGTATCCTGGCGGTTGGCGCTATGGGTGCGCGATTATGTATCGCGACCTGGAGGGTCGGTTCGTGAGTCGCGCGCCGGATCTTGGTCCCGGGGAAGCCTGCGGGCACTGGCGTGTGACGTTCCTCTTATCTGCAATCAGGAACGGACATGTTGTTGAATACGCTATTTTTCGTGCTGTTCGCGCTGATCATGGTGCCGGCGGTGATCATTCTGCTCGGGGTCACGCGTTGGCAGAGCGTGACCGTGGCGCTGGTCGAGCGGCTCGAGGCGGCCAGGCGTGCGGTGACGCCGCGCACCTTCGAGCGCGATGAGCTGCAGGGGCTGCCGGAGCCGGTGCAGGCCTATTTCCATGCCGTGTTGAGTGCGCGACAGCCGCTGGTGGCCGCCGCCGAGATCGCCCAGGAGGGCAAGATCGATCTCGGTCGCGCCCGCACCCGCTGGGTCCCCTTCCGTGCCCGTCAGCGGGTCTTCGTCGCCCGTCCCGGTTGGTTGTGGGATGCGCGGCTGCGCTGGCTGCCCGGGCTCGGGCTGTTCGCCCATCAGGGCCTGCTCGCCGGGGTCGGAGTGGCCCGCTACAAGCTGTTCGGCCTGATCCCGTTGGTACGCTCGCGCGAGGATGAGGCCGGCGCGAGGAGCGAACTCAGCCGTTTTTTTGCCGAGGCGGTGTGGTATCCGACCCGGTTGCTGCCGAGTCAGGGGGTGACCTGGGAGGCAATCGACGACCGGCATGCCCGTGCGACCCTGGAGGACGACGGCGTCGGCGTCGAGGTGGTGTTCACCTTCGATGATGGCGGGATGGTGCGCTCGGTGCGGGCGCCGGCGCGTGAGCGACGGGTCGGTGGCACCCGGATCGAGACCCCCTGGGAGATGCGTTTCTGGGAGTATCGCGAGCATGGCGGGATGCTGATCCCGGCGCAGTACGAGATGGCCTGGGTGTTGCCCCAGGGGCGTCAGGTCTATGCCCAGGGGCGGGTGAGCGAGGCGCGCTACAAGTTCACGCCCTGAGGTTCGCCGACATCACGCCCGCCACAGGGTGGCAGGCGTGATGCCGCGACCGGTCAGGTCAAGGTTTCAGCTTGTCCTTGAGGATGGCGTTGACCTGCTGGGGGTTGGCCTTGCCGGCGCTGGCCTTCATCACCTGACCGACGAAGAAGCCGAACACCTTGTCCTTGCCGGCCCGGTACTGCTCGACCTGTGCGGGGTTGGCGGCGATGATCCCGTCGATCATCGACTCGATCGCCCCCGTGTCGGTGATCTGCTTGAGCCCCTTCTGTTCGATCACCTGATCGGCATCGCCCTCGCCCTGCCACATCGCCTCGAACACCTGCTTGGCGATCTTGCCCGAGATGGTGCCGTCCTTGATCCGGGCGATCAGCCCGGCGAGTCCCTCGGCGCTCACCGGTGATGCCTCGATCTCCAGTCCCGCCTTGTTGAGCGCGGCCATCAGCTCGCCGCTGACCCAGTTGGCGGCGAGCTTGGGCTCGCCGCTGGCGCGTGCCGCGGCCTCGAAGTAGTCGGCCAGCGCGCGGCTGCCCGCGAGCAGGTTGGCGTCGTACTCGGAGAGCCCGAAGTCGTCACGGAAACGGGCACGCTTGGCGTCCGGGAGTTCGGGCAGATCGGCAGCGACGCGCTCGATGAAGGTGGCGTCGATCTCGACCGGCAACAGGTCGGGGTCGGGGAAGTAACGGTAGTCGTTGGCCTCCTCCTTGGTGCGCATCGAGCGGGTCTCGTCGTTGGCCGCGTCGTAGAGCCGGGTCTCCTGGATCACGCTGCCGCCATCCTCGAGCAGGTCGATCTGGCGCTCGACCTCGAAGGCGATGGCGCGTTCGAGGAAGCGGAAGGAGTTGACGTTCTTGATCTCGGTGCGGGTGCCGAAGGTGTCGCTGCCGAGCGGGCGTACCGAGACGTTGGCGTCGACGCGGAACGAGCCCTCCTGCATGTTGCCGTCGCTGATGCCGATGTAACGCACCAGCTGGTGAATCTTGCGCGCGTAGGCGACCGCCTCCTCCGGCGAGCGCATGTCGGGCTCGGAGACGATCTCCAGCAGCGGGGTGCCGGCGCGGTTGAGGTCGACACCGGTGTAGCCGCCACCGAGCAGGCTGTCGTCGTGGAGCGACTTGCCGGCGTCCTCCTCGAGGTGCGCGCGGGTCACGCCGATGGTCTTCACGCTGCCGTCATCGAGCACGATCTCGACCTGGCCGCGACCGACGATCGGCAGCTCGTACTGGCTGATCTGATAGCCCTTGGGCAGGTCCGGGTAGAAGTAGTTCTTGCGCGCGAACACCGAACGCGGGGCGATCTCGGCGCCGATCGCGGTGCCGAAACGGACCGCCAGGCGCACGACCTCGGCGTTGAGCACGGGCAGCACCCCGGGCAGTCCGAGATCGATGGCGCATGCCTGGGTGTTGGGTTCGGCGCCGAAGGCCGTCGGTGCCGCGGAAAAGATCTTGGATTGGGTCGCGAGCTGGGTGTGGATCTCGAGACCGATGACGGTTTCCCATTGCATGGTTGGGCCTGCCTGATTCTCTTGTCGATGCGTCACCAGGCACCCTGGGTGCCTGGGTGTTGAGCGATCCCGGCGCCGAGGACGCCGCTTCAGGGCGACGCCTTCGGCAACCGGGTTCTAGACGTCGAGGTTCTCGACGTTGAGCGCATTGTGCTCGATGAACTGACGGCGCGGCTCGACCTGATCGCCCATCAGGGTGGTGAAGATGCGATCGGCGGCGACCGCATCCTCGATCGAGACCTGGAGCAGACGCCGACCCTCCGGGTTCATGGTGGTCTCCCACAGCTGCTCCGGGTTCATCTCGCCGAGACCCTTGTAGCGCTGGATGCTGTAGCCGCGCTGGGCCTCGGCGAGCAGCCAGCGAACGCCTTCGCCGAGCGAGCTGATCTCGCGGCGGCGCTCGCCACGGGCCATGTAGGCGCCCGGTTCGAGCAGGCCGTCGACCTTGGCGCCGTAGTCGACCAGGCGCTTGTAGTCGGCGGTTTGGAAGAACTCCAGCGGCACGAAGCGGGTGTCGGGAATGCCGTGGATCAGTCTCACCACCTCCAGCCCCGCGGCGCGCTCCTCGGTGGCGGCGACATGGTTGACGCGGTAGTGCAGCGAGGGCGACTGCTCACGGTTGAGCCCGGACTCGAGACGCTGGTGCCACTGCGCGAAGGCCTCGGGGTCTGTGAAGGTCGCGGTCTCGAGCGCGGGCAGCCGGGTGAGCTCCTCGAGGAAGGCCGCGTCATAGCGTGCGGCGAGCCGTTTGACGATGCCGACGAAGACCTGATAGTCACGCGCCAGGGCCTCCAGCGCGGTGTTCGCCAGTGCCATGGCGTCGGGCGAGACGTGCAGCTCGGCGCCGTCGAGCGCGGTCTGCAGCATGGCATTGTTGAGCGCCGGCTCGTCGAGCAGATACTCCTCCTGTTTGCCCTTCTTGATCTTGAACAGTGGCGGCTGGGCGATATAGATGTGGCCGCGCTCGACCAGCTCGGGCATCTGCCGGTAGAAGAAGGTGAGCAACAGGGTGCGGATGTGGGCGCCGTCGACGTCGGCGTCGGTCATGATGATGATGCGGTGATAGCGCAGGTTGTCGGGGTTGTACTCCTCGCGTCCGATGCCGCAGCCGAGCGCGGTGATCAGGGTGCCGACCTCGGCCGAGGAGAGCATCTTGTCGAACCGCGCCTTCTCGACATTGAGGATCTTGCCCTTGAGCGGGAGGATCGCCTGGAAGCTGCGATCGCGCCCCTGCTTGGCCGAGCCGCCGGCCGAGTCGCCCTCGACCAGATAGAGCTCGGAGAGTGCCGGGTCCTTCTCCTGACAGTCGGCGAGCTTGCCGGGAAGCCCGGCGATGTCGAGCACGCCCTTGCGTCGGGTCATCTCGCGCGCCTTGCGCGCGGCGTCACGCGCGCGCGCCGCCTCGAGCATCTTGTTGGCGATCGACTTGGCCTCGTTCGGGGTCTCCTCGAGGAAGATGCTGAGCTGCTCGGCAACCAGCGACTCGACCACCGACTTGACCTCCGAGGAGACCAGCTTGTCCTTGGTCTGCGAGGAGAACTTGGGGTCCGGTACCTTGACCGAAAGCACCGCGGTGAGACCCTCGCGAGCGTCGTCGCCGATGGCGCGCACCTTCTGGCTGCGGTCCAGCGCCTCTTGCTCGATATAGCTGTTGAGGGTGCGGGTGAGCGCGGCGCGCAGCCCCGCGAGGTGGGTGCCGCCGTCGCGCTGCGGGATGGTGTTGGTGTAGCAGAAGATGGTCTCCTGATACCCACTGTTCCACTGGATCGCCAGTTCGACGGAGATGTCCTGGCGCTCGGCGCTGAAGTGCATCACCGTCGGGTGGATCGGCTCCTTGTTGCTGTTGAGGTGCTCGACGAAGGCGCGGATGCCACCCTGGTACTCGAAGTGGTCGCTGCGCCCCGTCGCCTCCTCGCTGAGGGTGATGCGCACTCCCGAGTTGAGGAAGGAGAGTTCGCGCAGCCGACGAGCCATGATGTCGTAGTGGAAATCGAGGCTGGTGAAGATCTCGGGCGAGGGCTGAAAGCGGATTTCGGTGCCGGTCTGCTCGGTGTCGCCGACGCGCTTGAGCGGATACACGGGCTCGCCCATGCGGTACTCCTGCTCATAGATGTGCCCGCCGCGCTGGATACGCAGCTTGAGCCACTCGGAGAGCGCGTTGACCACCGAGACGCCGACCCCGTGCAGGCCGCCGGAGACCTTGTAGGAGTTGTCGTCGAACTTGCCGCCGGCGTGGAGCACGGTGAGGATGACCTCGGCGGCCGAGCGCTGCTCTTCCTCGTGGATGTCGACGGGGATGCCGCGTCCGTCATCGAATACCGAGACCGAGCCGTCGGCATGCAGGGTTACGCTGATGCTCGAGCAATGACCGGCGAGTGCCTCGTCGATGGAGTTGTCGACCACCTCGAACACCATGTGGTGAAGACCGGTGCCGTCGTCGGTGTCGCCGATGTACATACCCGGACGCTTGCGGACAGCGTCCAATCCGCGGAGTACCTTGATGTTGGAGGAATCGTACGTCATGTGATCTGCTTCGGGCGATGAGTGAGATCCTGTCGTTCGATGCCCGGGGGGCAAAGGGCAAAGGATCGAGGGATACGCGGTTCGGTGTTCGAGCCGAGCGTCGTGTTCTGGGGCGTCGTGCTGAAACGCACAGGGCGTCCTCCGTGCAGGCCTCCGGGCGTCATGACCTGGCGCGGCCCCGGTGGGCGAGGGCCTGCACGGGACGGGGGGCGTGCCCCGCGTCGACGGTGAGCGGCCGATGCCGACACACTACGCGCGCTGCGAGGGTCCAGGGCGGTCGTCTCATCCCCTGATTATACGGGATGCCGCCCTGCTTGGGCGTCGTACAACGATCGTCGGGCCTGTGGCCTGGATTGGGTTTCACGTGGAACACCCTGTTCAGCCTTCTGCCTTGTGCGCCGATGGTTTCACGTGCAACAAGCGGTGCCCGAGGTCCGAGTCGGGAACCGTTCGGCGAGCCCCCGTTCCACGTGGAACAGGCGCATCAGATCAATGCTCGGCGCTCGAGCCTACAGCCCCGTGTTCCACGTGAAACACCCGGGTCGCGTTGGGACGGGTGCAAGGGCCTGGGTCCGGGGCGGTCGCGACCCGGGTGAGGATGCACTGACCGTCGCGCTGGCCGATCAGCCCCCAGAGTCGCTCCAGGGTATGGGCGTCGAGTTCGGCCTCGATGTCGTCGAGCAGCCAGAGTGCCGGCGCCAGCCCCTGATCGCGATGGACCTGCTCGGCGGCGAGCTGCAACAGACAGACCACGACCTTGGCCTGGCCGCGCGAGAGCGCGAGCCGGGCGCCGTCGCGCTCCAGCTGGAATTCGGCTCGTCCGGGACCGATCAGGGTATGCCCTCGGCTGAGTTCTGCGCGCCGCGCGGTGACGATGGCCTCGGCCAGCGACTGTTGCGCCGACCAGCCCCGAGCGAACACCAGATCCGAGGCATCGAGGAAGGGGAAGGTCGCGGCGAGTTCGTGGAAGCGTGTCCGCCAGCGTGTGAAGAACGTCTGACGCTGATGGTCGATACGCTCGCCCAGCTCGCTCAGCGCCCGATCCCAGACCGCGAGTTCTCGCCCACCACCGCGTCGCAGCACGGCGTTGCGTTGTTGCTGGACCCGGGAGAGTTCTCGTCTGAGCGCGCCGAGTCGAGGTTCCACGTGGAACAGGTTCCAGTCGAGAAAGGTTCGGCGCAGTGCCGGGTCGCCTTCGAGCAGCGACTGGGCGTTCTCACCGATCAGCTTGATGCGCAGCGGACGTTGGTCACCCGCTGGCGGCCAGGGCAGACCGTCGAGGCTGTGCTCGCGACCATGATGATCGCGCCGATAACGCAGTAGACGTCCGTCCGGTGCATCGGCCTCGCAACGCCCTTCGACCAGGGTGCCGCGCTCGCCGCGGGTGGTCATCGGACCGGCCTTGCGGCCGCGGAAGCTGCGCCCGCGGGCGAGCAGATAGACCGCCTCGAGCAGCGTGGTCTTGCCCGCGCCGTTGCCGCCGGTGATCACCACCACGGGGGCGGCGGTCTCCAGCGCGACCTCACGACAGCGACGCAGATGGACCACCCGCAGCGTGCGCAGCGGGCAGACGGGGGTGGGCGCGGACATCTCTCCGGGGTGCGACTAGAGGCGCATCGGCATCACCACGTAGGTCTCGGCCTCCGCGCCCCTGCCCCGCCACACCGAACTGCTGTTGCCGTCCTGGAAGCTGACCTCGACCTCGTTGCCATCGAGCACGCCGAGCAGGTCGGTGAGATAGGAGACGTTGAAGCCGATCGCGGTGAACTCGCCCTGGTACTCGATCTCGACCTCCTCCTCGGCCTCCTCCTGCTCCGGGTTGTGGGCCTGGAGCTTGAGCAGCCCGTTGTCGAAGCCCAGACGCACGCCGCGATACTTCTCGTTGGAGAGGATGGCGGTGCGCGAGAGCGCGCGCTTGAGCGGCTCCTTGTCGATCACCGCCGACTTGGCGAGCTGCTGGGGGATGACCCGCTCGTAGTCGGGGTAGCGACCGTCGACGAGCTTCGAGGTCATCATCATGTCGCCGATCACCAGACGGATGCTCTTCTCGCCCAGGCTCACCGAGACCGGGTCGTTGGAGTTGCCGAGCTGGCGGCGCAGTTCGAGCACCGTCTTGCTCGGCAGGATGACCTGGCGACCATCGACCGCCGCGACCCCGAGATCGGTGTTGAACTTGGCCAGTCGATGACCGTCGGTGGCCACCGCGGTCAGCCCATTGGCGTCGAACTCGATCAACAGACCGTTGAGATAATAGCGCACGTCCTGCTGGGCCATGGCGAAGGCGGTCTTCTCCAGCACCCGCTTGAAACCGGCCTCGTCGAGTCCGAACTCGACCCCGCCCTGTTCCTGTTCCATCACCGGGAAGTCGACCGCCGGCAGCACGCCGAGCGAGAAGCGTCCGCGCCCGGCGGTGACCACGCAGCGCTCGTCGCTGATACGGAAGCGGATGTCGGTGCCCTCGCCGAGGTTGCGACAGATGTCGACCAGCTTGCGTGCCGGGACCGTGGTCTCGCCGACTTCCTGGACCGCCGCCTCGCAGCGGGTCTGGACCTCGACCTCGAGGTCGGTGCCGAGGATGGTGAGCTCGCCCTCGCGCGCCGCCAGGCGGAAGTTGCCGAGGATCGGCAGCGTCTGACGGCGTTCGACGACACCGATCACCTTCCCCAGCGCCGGCAACAAGATCTCGCGGTTAACGACGAATTCCATGAATGTCTCCTAAAAATCGTGAATGGGCGGTTGCGGTGTCGTATGTGATGGATACGACCACCGACCGGCGCGACCCTGGACCTGTGCGCGACTCAGGAGGTCAGGATTCGCAGCAGATTCCTGTAGTCCTCCTCGACCCCGGCGTCGCTCTCGCGCAGGCTCTTGATCTTGCGCGTGGCGTGCAGCACGGTGGTGTGATCGCGCCCGCCGAAGGCGTTGCCGATCTCGGGGAGGCTATGCTTGGTCAGGTCCTTGGCCAGGGCCATGGCGATCTGGCGCGGTCGGGCGATCGAGCGACTGCGCTTGGCCGAGAGCATGTCCGAAGCCCGTAGCTTGAAGTACTCGGCCACGGTCTTCTGGATGTTCTCGATGCTGACCTGCTTGTCCTGCGCCGCGAGCATGTCGCGCAGCGCGTGCTTGGCGAAGTCGAGGGTGATCGGCTTGCCGGTGAACTGGGCGTTGGCCACCAGCCGGCGCAGCGCGCCCTCGAGCTCGCGGATGTTCGAGCGGATCCGGCGGCCGACGAAGAAGGCGACGTCCTCGGGCAGGTCGATGCCGAGCAGACTGGCCTTGCTGTGGAGGATGGCGACGCTGGTCTCGAGGTCCGGTGGCTCGATCGAAACCGTCAGCCCCCAACCGAAACGTGAACGCAGCCGCTCCTCGAGTCCGACCACTTCCTTGGGGAAACGATCGCTGGATAACACGATCTGTTGACGAGATTCGAACAGCGCGTTGAAGGTGTGGAAGAACTCCTCCTGCGAGCGTTCCTTGCCGGCGAAGAACTGGACGTCGTCGATCAGCAGCGCGTTGACCGAGCGATAGGTGCGCTTGAACTCGTCGATGCGGTTGTGTTGTAGCGCCTTGATCATCTCGGCGACGAAGCGCTCCGAGTGCAGATAGGCGACCCGGGCACTGGGGTTGGAGGCGAGCACCATGTTGCCCACCGCGTGCATCAGGTGGGTCTTGCCCAGCCCTACTCCTCCATAGATGAACAGCGGATTGTAGGCTGCCCCCGGATTCTGGCCGACCTGGAAGGAGGCGGCGCGGGCGAGCTGGTTGGACTTGCCCTCGACGAAGCTGTCGAAGGTGAAGTCGGGGTTGAGGTTGGCGCTGAGCTGGCGGTCACGGTCGTCACCGCTCGCCGTCGCCACCGCCGGGGCGCTGGCGCGGGGGCGGTTCGGTGCCGGCGTGGGGTCGGGCGTGGCGACGCTCTGGTCGATGCCGCCGACGCTGAAGGTGATCCGCGAGACCTGCCCCTCGCTGTGCAGCGCACACAGTTCGAGCAGTCGCGGCTCATAGTGCTGACGGGTCCAGTCGAGCACGAAACGGTTGGGCGCGAATAAACGCAGCACATCGGCGTCGATGCGCGCCTGGAGCGGCAGGATCCAGGTGTTGTACTCGGCCGAGGTCAATTCTCCCTTCAGCTGCTTGACGCATTTTTCCCACACACCCACAGTTGATCCCGATCCTCGTCTCGTTGCCCGCACCCGTACCGCTCTCAGGCGGTACCCTCGTCGCGGAGTTGGTTGACGAGGCGCACCTCGAACCACTCCGGTGCGCTCGGAGTCTAGCGCTCTCGGCGCGACTTATCCACAGGTTAAGACGAAAACGGGATTGACTTTTCACGCTAGATTGATTAAATTTTCGCGCCTTTTATAAAGGGGTGCCATGCGCCCCGTGCTGCCAATTCCAAACTCCCTGGAGTACCGACCATGAAGCGCACTTTTCAACCGAGCCGCCTGAAGCGCGCTCGTACCCACGGCTTTCGTGCGCGTAGCGCCACCCGTAACGGCCGCAAGGTCCTTGCTGCCCGTCGCGCCAAGGGCCGCGCGCGTCTCGCGCTCTGAACCCCGAGCGCTCCGCCGGTCGCGCCGAGCAAGCCTTTCCGCGCGAGCGAAGGCTGACGTGCGCCACGCAGTATCGACACGTCTTCAGCGATCCCGTCCGCGCTGGACAGCAGGGCTTCGTCGTCCTGTTCCGTCCCAACGGGAGCGGGCGTGCGCGACTCGGGCTGGCAATCTCTAAGAAGTGCGCGCGACGCGCGGTTGACCGCAACCGGCTCAAGCGTCTCGTCCGCGAAAGCTTCCGGAACCACCATCGCACCCTCCCCGGGGTGGATGTCGTGGTCATGTGCGCGCGTGGTGCACCGACGCTGCCCAATCGGCGACTGTTCGACCATCTCGAGCGTGCCTGGGCAACCATCAGGAAGAAACAACCATGCGCCGAATCCTGACCGGTCTGATTCGCGTGTACCAGTACGTCCTGAGTCCCCTTCTCGGACCGCGTTGTCGCTTCTATCCGACCTGTTCCCATTACGCCATCGAGGCCATCGAGTGCCACGGCCCGGTCTACGGCAGCTATCTCGCCGTACGCCGTGTGCTGCGTTGTCACCCCTGGCACCCCGGCGGCGTCGATCCCGTTCCCCCAGCAAGGCAGACATCGACTCATGGATAATGTGCGCCTGATCCTGTTTCTCGCCCTCGCCGCGGTCTCGTTCCTGATCTACGAGGCCTGGATGCAAGACTACGGGCGGCCACAGTCGCCGCAGGTCGCAATGACCGAGTCGGCAGGCGCGCTCCCCGGAGAGGCCGGTTCGGCGCCGGCGGACGTGCCCAGTGTCGCCGTCACCCCGGATGCCGCCACCCCCGGAGTCATGGGCGCCGAGATGCGCGCCGCCGGCGCCGCGCCCGTGGTCGTCGAGACCGACGTACTGCGTCTCGAGATCTCGCCCCAGGGCGGATCCATCTCCAGCGCCTGGTTGCTTGACTATGCGGTGGTGCCCGAGCGCCCCGAGGACAAGTTCCGGCTGATGAAGCCGGTGCCGCCGAACATGTTCATCGCCCAGTCGGGGCTGCTCGGCCAGCAGGCCGGCACGCTGCCGACCCACGAGGCGCAATTCACCGCCGAGCAGTCCGAGTACCGTCTCGAGGACGGCCAGGACCAGCTCCAGGTGGTGCTGCGCTGGCAGGGCGAGAACGGCGTCGCCGTCGAGCGTGTCTACACCTTCGAGCGTGGCAGCTATGTCATCGACACCGCGCAGCGGGTGACCAACACCACCGATGCGGCGCTGGTGGCGCGTGAGTACAACCAGCTCCAGCGTACCGACTTCTACGATCCCAACGAGCCGAGCTTCGTCCACACCTTCACCGGCGGCGTCTATTACAGCCCCGAAGAGAAGTACAAGAAGGTGTCCTTCGACGACATGCGCGACGACAAGCTCGATCGCAGCGTGACCGATGGCTGGATCGCGATGATCCAGCACTACTTCATGGCCGCGTGGATCCCGCCGCGTCAGGTCCAGGAGACCTTCTATACCAAGGTCGTCGGTGACTCGCGCTACATCATCGGCAAGTACTCGCCGGCGGTGACCATCCCCGCCGGCGCCACCCACAGCTTCGACAACCGACTGTTCGTCGGTCCCAAGCTGCAGGACGACCTCGCCGCCATCGCCCCCGGGCTCGAGCTGGCAGTCGACTACGGCTGGCTGACGGTGATCGCGCAGCCGATCTTCTGGGTGCTGGAGAAGATCCACGCGCTGGTCGGCAACTGGGGCTGGGCGATCATCGTGCTCACCATCCTGATCAAGCTGGCCTTCTTCAAGCTCTCCGAGACCAGCTATCGCTCGATGGCCAACATGCGCAAGCTCACCCCGCGCCTGCAGGCCATCAAGGATCGCTACGGCGACGACAAGCAGCGCCTCAACCAGGCGATGATGGAGCTCTACAAGACCGAGAAGATCAACCCGCTCGGCGGCTGTCTGCCGATCCTGGTGCAGATCCCGGTGTTCATCTCGCTCTACTGGGTGCTGCTCGAGAGCGTCGAGATGCGTCACGCACCCTTCATCCTCTGGCTCGACAACCTCTCGGCGCCCGATCCCTACTACGTCCTGCCGTTGATCATGGGCGTGTCGATGTTCGTGCAGCAGAAGCTCAACCCGCCGCCGCCGGACCCGATGCAGGCCAAGATCATGATGGCGCTGCCGTTCGTCTTCACCGTGTTCTTCGCCTTCTTCCCGGCGGGTCTGGTGCTCTACTGGACGGTCAACAACATCATCTCGATCGCCCAGCAGTGGCACATCACCCGTCAGATCGAGCAGGGTGCTGGCACGGCCAAGCAGAAGCGCTAGCCCGATGAGTGCCGACACCATCGCCGCCGTCGCCACCCCGCCCGGCGTCGGGGGTGTCGGCATCGTCCGGGTCAGCGGCGCGGGCGTCGCCACGATCGCCCGCGCCCTGCTCGGCGCCCTGCCCGCCCCCCGTCAGGCCCATTTCGGCGTCTTCCGCGACGCCGCGGGCGGCTTCATCGACGCCGGCATCGCGCTGCGCTTCGTCGCCCCGGCCTCCTTCACCGGCGAGGACGTGCTCGAACTCCAGGGGCACGGCGGTCCGGTGGTGATGGATCTGCTGCTGCAGCGCTGTCTCGAACTCGGCGCCCGCCCCGCGCGTCCCGGCGAGTTCACCGAACGCGCCTTCCTCAACGGCAAGCTCGATCTCGCCCAAGCCGAGGCCGTCGCCGATCTCATCGAGAGCGCCTCCGCGCTCGCCGCCCGGCTTGCCGGCAACAGCCTGCAGGGCGCCTTCTCGCGGCGGATCGAGGCACTAGTCGAGCGGCTGGTGCGGCTGCGTACCTATCTCGAGGCCACGCTCGACTTCAGCGAGGAGGAGATCGATCCCGGCGACGCGTCGCGGATCGCCGCCGATCTCGCCGAGCTGATCGCCATGACCCGCACGGTGCTCGGCGAGGCGCACCAGGGCTGCCGTATCCGCGAGGGGCTCTCGGTGGTCATCGCCGGCGCCCCCAACGCCGGCAAGTCGAGCCTGCTCAACGCCCTCTCCGGGGCCGATACCGCGATCGTCACCGACATCCCCGGCACCACCCGCGACCTGTTGCACAGCGACATCCAGATCGACGGTCTGCCGCTGCGCATCATCGACACCGCCGGCATCCGCAACAGCGACGACCCGGTCGAGCGCGAGGGGGTGCGCCGTGCCCGCGAGCAGCTCGGGCGCGCCGATTTGGTGCTGTGGGTCTACGACGCCACCCAGGGACCCGACACCGAGACCGCCGCAAGCCTTCCCGAGGGGGTGCGCGTCACCCGGTTGCGCAACAAGATCGACCTGACCGGCGTTGAGCCGGGTATCGACGAGGCTGAGGACGGCACCGAGATCGCGCTGTCGCTGCGCGAGGGGCGCGGGCTCGAGTTGCTGCGCGAACATCTCAAGGCGGTCGCCGGGGTCGGTGCCCGTCCCGAGGGGGCCTTCACCGCCCGTCGTCGCCATCTCGACGCCTTGCGCCAGGGCCTTGCCGCACTGGAGTCGGCGGCCCGCGCCCAGGCCGCGGGCGTCGGCGCCGAGCTGGTCGCCGAGGAACTCCACCTCGCCCAGCGCGCGCTCGGCGAGATCACCGGCCGCTTCACCTCTGAAGACCTGCTCGGGCGCATCTTCTCCAGCTTCTGTATCGGCAAGTAGGGTTCAGTCGCCAGTCGCCAGTCGCCAGTCGCCAGTCGCCAGTCGCCAGCCGCCAGCCGCCAGCCGCCAGCCGCCAGTCGCCAGCAGGCGGAGGGCGGAAGGCGCCGCCGTCGTCGAGGACGCACACCCACTGGCCGCTGATGGCTGATGGCTGATGGCTGATGGCTGATAGCTGGTGCCTGGCCGCCTGAACCTCGAAGCGGCCGAGTTTCAATCGCGCGACTCTGGGTTATCGTGTTGCCCATGGTTTTCCTGCGGAGTCACGGATGCGTCCGACCCCTGTCCTGTCCTGGTTGTTCGTCGGCTGGACGCTGATCGCTCTGGTGGCGCTCTGGTGGCCGGGTGCCGGCCCCCTGTGGTGGGGGTATGGCGGGCTGCTCGCGGTGATCGTGCTGGGCGATGTCCTGGCGCTGTGGCGGACGCCGGTGCCGCAGGTCGAGCGGACGCTGCCGGGGACCCTGTCGCAGGGCGAGTGGTGCACGGTGGCGCTGCTGGTGCGCTCGCCGGCGCGGCGGCGGTTACGGCTGCTGGTGCATGACCAGCACCCGGCCGCCTTCGAGGTCGCCGGGCTGCCCGCCAGTCTGCTGCTGTCGCCGTTGGGTGAGGCGCGTCTGGACTATCGGCTGCGACCCGGGAGGCGGGGCGATTTCGTCTTCACCGGGGTCGATCTGGCGCTCTACTCGTCGCTCGCGCTGTGGCGCCGTCGTCGCCGGCTCGTCTTGTCGGAGCGGGTGCGGGTGGTGCCGGCACTCGCCGCGCTGCGTCGCGGGATCGCCTTGGCGGCGCAGGACGCGCGACTCGGCGCCGGGGTGCACCCGCACCAGCGACGCGGCAGCGACGGCGACTTCCATCAGCTGCGCGACTATCGTGCCGGCGATCTGCTGCGCCAGATCGACTGGAAGGCGAGCGCTCGCGCGCAGCGCCCGATCTCGCGCGAGTACCGTGAGTCGCGCGATCAGCAACTGGTGTTCCTGCTCGATTGCGGTCGGCACATGCGCCATCTCGGGGACGGGCTCGGTCATCTCGATGCGGCGCTCGCCGCGCTGTTGCTGGTGTCGGGGCTGGCGGTGCGCCAGGGCGATGCGGTGGGGCTGATGAGCTATGGCGGGACGAGTCGCTGGTGTCCCCCGCGCCAGGGGCAGCCGGCGCTGCGCCGCTTGCTCGATGACTGCTACGACCTGCAGCCGACGCTGGAGGCCGCCGACCCACTGCTCGCCGCCGCCACGCTGCAACAACGGCTGCGTCGCCGTGCCCTGGTGGTGTTGATCACCTGCGGGCGCGACGAGGATCAAGAAGGACTGGAGCAGGCGGCACGACTGCTCGGTCGCGACCATCTGTTGCTGCTCGCCGATCTGCGCGAGCGCTCGCTGGACGGGGCGTTGAACCAGCCGTTGCGCGACCTGTCGGATGCACTGCGCTTCCATGCCCTGCGCGACTGGCGCGAGCGGCGGCGGGTGCGCTGCGCGCGGCTGCGTCGACGCGGGGTCCTGGTGCTCGACCTGCTCCCGGGGCAGCTGCCGGCGGCGCTCGCCGACCGCTATTTGGCCATCAAGCGGGCCGGTATGCTGTAATTCCGGATCGGCCGTGAGGCTTGGCCGGTGAACCCTCTGTCAGGAATCGACCCCATGCGTAAACTGCTCGGCGCGCTCGCGTTGCTCGTCGTCTCGGTCCAGGTGCGGGCCGGGATCCCCGCCACCCCGGTGATGACCCTCTATGCCTTCAATGGCCCTGTCGAGGTGCCCTATTACAGCGCCGAGCGCTTTCGCCCGGGCGACCCCGGGGCGCCGATCGGCACCCTCGTCCAGGGCACCTCGCTGATCCCCTGTCTGGTGATCCGCGACGGCGCGCCGCTCACCGATGCCTCGGGCACGCCCTATGTCGGGTTCGAGGTGGTGGTCGATCCCCGTCGTGCCGGTCCCGAGGCGCGCGCGCGCTTCCTCGCGGCGATCGAGCGACGCAAGGGGCTGGAGGTGGAGAACCACCACTGTGAGGCCGGGGTGCGCGGGGTGATCGATGTCCGTCAGCTCTATGCCATGGAGAAGGCGCCCTTCTTCACCCCGCCGCCCGATGGTCGACCGGGGACGGTGTCCCCGGCCGCGTCGAGTCAGCTCGATCGCATCGTCCGCGACTTCCATGCCTCGTCCGAGTGCGCCCGCGCCAATGCCCGGCTGAGCGGACGGCGCGGCGCCCTGGAGCGGGCCTGGGAGGATTATCTGGCCCGGCATCGCGGCGAGCTGCCGCTGACCACCCTGGCGCGCGCCAAGCACCTCGACTACACCCTGCGCACCGCGCTGTTCGAGGGCCATCATGCGCGCGGCTGCAACGCCTATGGCGCCTGTGAGCGCAACATCGTCGCGCTGACCATCCGTAATCGCGCCGTCGGCCAGTGCCCGCGACACATCGGTTGTACCTTCCCCGGCGATTTCCAGGGGGTCGCCTCCAAGGTCTCGCAGTACAACATCTGGGACGAGTTCCTCACCCAGATCTCCGGCCTGACCGCCTGCTATCTGCGCCCGGACCTGGCCGACGAGCCGCGCTTCGCCAAGCTGCAGGCGATGTACGTGCAGAGCGTCGGCGACGTCGAACGCATCCTCTATGGTGACGACGACGACCTGCGCGCGGTCTTCCCCGGCACCGATCTGGCCAAGCTCAAGCGGGTGCGTCACTACTATCACGCCCCGGCGATGGGCAAGTGCTTTCCCGAGCACCCACGTGTCGAGTACATGTCCGGCGCGATCGCCCGCAGCGGGGAGGATTTCGCGCTGATCGCCAACACCCGCATCGAGGTCGGCGAGACGGTCGGCACCGGTTATCGCTTCAAGCAGTTTCGTTTCGACGAGTTGGAGACGCGCGATCGCACCTGGGTCGAGGACCGCTATCCCGGCTTCGTCGTCGACGGGCGCAAGGTCAGCCTGCGAGCCCCGAGCGACTGTCGCCCCTATGGCATCCCCGCCGGTTGTCGGCTTGACGACAGCATCGGGCGCTATCGCAAGATTCCGCACTGGGCCGATGCCGGCGAGCCGCTCGAGATCCGCTGTCGGGTGATCGACCGTGGGAGTGACTGTGATCGCGACGGAGACGGCGTCATCGCTCGGGTCGGCGGGGCCTGCGATCGCGAGATGCGACCGGTGAGCGGGGTGCGTTGAGGGTTAAGGCGCGATTTTTGCCTTATGAGTGATCAGGTGGCTGGCCGCTCCCGTCCGCCTGCGTCGCGGCGGGCCACTGTCCATGATTGCGGCGCGATCATGGCGGCGGGAGCGGTCGTGGCCCGGGTTGAACGATCACCAGAGGTAGAGGGCCTTGAGCGAGACGACGCACACCAACGACAGATATGTGAGTTTCGTCGATATCGACTGTGAGTCGCGGGTCGACGGCTGCATCGAGCGCATCCGCGCCTGTATCGAGCACAACACCAACCCATCACCGCTGCACGACTATGTCGCGACCAAGCTCGCCGAGACCGAGGCGCGCGGTCAGGATGGGTTGTACCTGATCGGCAGTCAGGTCAACGTGTTGCGCGAACTGTTCGAGCATCATCACGACGATGCCGGGTTGCACCTGCTCGAGTGTATCGAGCTCGAGTGCTGCTGAGGCGGTTCAGCGCGCCCAGCGCGGCTCCAGGTCGAACACCCGGGCGAGGGTGTCGACCAGCCGGCCGGCGACATCGGTCACCCCGATCCCGGCGACGAACTCCGAGAGCTGGGTCATCGCCAGCCCGGTGTAGCCGCAGGGATTGATCCGGTCGAAGGGTTCGAGCTCCATGGCGACGTTGAGCGCCAGCCCGTGATAGCTACGTGCATTGCGCACCCTCAGCCCGAGCGAGGCGATCTTGGCGCCCGCGACATAGACCCCGGGGGCGTTGTCGCGGCGTTCGGCATCCACGCCGTAGTCGCGCAACAGCTCGATCACCGTCTGCTCGAGCATGTTGACCAGCCGCTTGACGCCGATCCCGGCGCGTCTCAGATCGAACAGCAGATAGGCGACCAGCTGGCCGGGGCCGTGATAGGTGACCTGACCGCCGCGATCGACCTGTAGCACCGGAATGTCGCCGGTGGCGAGCAGGTGCTCGCGGCGTCCGGCCTGACCGAGGGTGAACACCGGCGGGTGCTCGAGCAGCCACAGCTCGTCGAGCGAGTCCTCGTCGCGGGCGTCGGTGAAGCGACGCATCGCCTCCAGGGTCGCGGCATAGTCCTGCAGCCCCGGCAGACGGCGGATCAGCAGCGTCTGCTGTCGCGCTCCCTCCCCCGCCTCGCTCACAGTGCCCAGACCACGCGCTCGTGCGCGGTCAGCTCGGCATAGATGGCGTCGAGCTGCGCCTTGCTGTGCGCCTCGATGGTGACCGTCACCGCCAGCCACTTGCCGCCGTTGCTGGGGCGGGCGCTGATCGCCGTGGCCTCGACGCCGGGGGCATGACGTTCGACGATGTCGACGACCAGCGTCTGGAAGTCGTCGCTGGCGCGGCCCATCGCCTTGATCGGGAAACGGCAGGGGAATTCGAGCAGGGTTTCTTCAGAATCGGACATGACCGTTGCGTACCTGTGACTTGTAGTCCTGATAGAGGGCGTCCATGCGTCGCCAGAGTGGTCCCGGTCGGCCGTCGCCGACCGGCTGGTCGTCGAGCCGGGTGACCGGCACCAGCTCGCGCGTCGAGCTGCCGAGCCAGATCTCGTCGGCGGTGCGCAGCCGGGCGTCCTCGATCGGTTGTTCGGAGAAGGCGATCTCACCGCTCTCGGCGAGTCGCAGCGCCAGCTCGCGGGTGATCCCGGCGAGCAGACGGTGATCGCAGGGCGGGGTCAGCAGCCGCTGACCCTGGACCACGAAGACGTTGGCCGCGGCGGCCTCGGTGACCCGTCCGTCGCGCAGCATGATGGTCTCGTCGGCACCGGCCGCGCTCGCCTCCTGGCGCATCAGCACCGCCCCGAGCAGCGAGGTCGACTTGATGTCGCAGCGCTGCCAGCGGATGTCGGGCCGGGTGATGCAGCGGATGCCGTCGCGGGCGATCGCCGGGTCGCGTGGGGCGAGCGGCGTGCTCATCGCCAAGACCGTCGGCCTGACCCCCGTCGGGAAGCGGTGATCGCGGGTCGGCGCCGCCCCGCGGGTGATCTGCAGATAAAGGCTCTGATCCGGGGCCGGTGGCTCGCCGACCAGCCGGCGCGCCACCCGTTGCCAACCCTCGGGTCCGAGCGGGTCATCGAGCCCGATCGCCGCGAGACTGCGCCCGAGCCGCGCCAGGTGCTGGTCGAGACGGAGGAAGTGACCGCCGTAGCTGGGCACGACCTCGTAGACGCCGTCGCCGAACAGGAAGCCGCGATCGAGCACGGAGACCTGCGCCGCCTCGGGCGGCAGGAAACGACCGTTGAGATAGAGCTCGTTCATGCGCTCGCTCCGCCGGCTCGGACCGGCATCAGAACATGCGCAGCAGATGGTCCTTCGCCTTGCGCACCAAGCCCCCCTCGGGCACCGCCTCGAGCGCGACCAGGGGGACCCGCGTCAGTTCGCGCCCGGCGTTGTCGACCACCAGATCGCCGATGCGGGCGCCGACGGCGATCGGGGCGGTGAGCTCGGCGGTGCGCTCGATACGGGCGCTGAGTTGACCATAGTCGCCGCGCGGGATGGTCGCAAACACATCCGTCGCCGGGCCCACCGACAGCACCTCCTGCTCCCCGTACCACACCCGCAGGTGCTCGACCGGCTGACCGGCCGGATAGAGACGGTGGCTCTCGTAGAAGCGGAAGCCGTAGTTGAGCAGCGCCAGGCTGGAGGTGGCGCGGGCATTGGGGCTGGGCGCGCCCATCAGCACCGAGACCAGTCGCTGGTCGTCACGCTTGGCCGAACCGACCAGACAGTAACCGGCGGCGCGGGTGTAACCGGTCTTGACGCCATCGGCCGAGGGGTCGCGACGCAGCAACGGGTTGCGGTTGGGCTGGGTGATGTCGTTGTAGGTGAAGTCGCGGCTGCTGTACCAGGCGTAGTACTGCGGGAACTCGCGGATGATCGCCATGGTGACGCGGGCGATGTCGCGCGCGGTGGTGTAGAGATCGGGATCGGGCAGGCCGTTGGGGTTGGTGAAGTGACTGTTGGTCATCCCCAGCCGACGGGCATGGGCGTTCATCAGGTTGGCGAAGGCCTCGACGCTGCCGGCGACGTGCTCGGCGAGGGCGACGCTGGCATCGTTGCCCGACTGGATGATCATGCCCTTGAGGAGGTCCTCGACGCTGACCTGGGTGCCGACCTCGATGAACATCCGCGAGCCGCCGGTGCGCCACGCCTTCTCGCTGACCAGCACCTGATCGTCGAGACGGATGTTGCCCTCGGCGAGTTCGCGAAAGACCACGTAGCCGGTCATGATCTTGGTCAGGCTGGCCGGTTCCAGACGCTCGTCGGCATTGATGTCGGCGAGCACCTGGCCGGTGTTGAAGTCGATCAACAGATAGCCCTTGGCGTCGAGCTGCGGCGGTGCCGGGATCTGCGGTGCGGCGCTCGCCAGCACGGGGTACAGGCACAGCAGGACGATCAGGACGAGGGGCTGGATACGTGACTTCATGGGGTGTCCGGGTTCGGCGTGGGGGCGTGTCATCACGGGGTATTCTAACCTTGCTGTCGCTGTCTTGGGGATCGCCCGACCGTGACCCCGGTTGCTGGGATCGATGAGGATGGGGTGGTCGGGCACCGGCGGCGGTGACGCCGCCGCCGGTTGGGCGGACCCGAGGGTCAGTTCTGCACCAGGCGGGTCTCGGCGATGCCGAGCCCTGCCAGGCGTTCGGTGAGGGCGCTGGCTTCGGTGCGCGAGGCCAGCGGGCCGATGCGGACCCGATAGAGCGCATTGTCGGCGCTACGGGTGTTCTCGACCAGGATCGGGTCGCCGAGTTCCGGACGCAGCCGGGAGCGCAGCCGCTCGGCGTTGCGCGGATCGCCGAAGGCGCCGACCTGGACATAGAGGCCACCGCTGCCGCCATCCGTGGTACGCGCGGCGGTCGTGACCGGCTTGGTCGTCGCCCTGGCGGGCTCGGACGCCGGGGGAGTGGTGTCGCGAGCACGCTGCGGTGCGTGCTCGCCGCCCGCCACCAGCGGGCCGGGATCGGCATCCGGTCGTCGTGGGTCGATGGCGCGGACCTCGACCATGGCGGTGCCCTTGCGCGCCATGCCGAGCTTGGTTGCGGCGGTATAGGACAGGTCGATGACGCGCGAGCCGTGGAAGGGACCGCGATCGTTGATCCGCACCACCACGCTGCGGCCGTTCTCGAGATTGGTCACCCGGGCATAGGTCGGCAGCGGCAGGGTCTTATGGGCTGCGGTCATGGCGTGCATGTCATAGGGCTCGCCCGAGCTGGTGCGGCGACCGTGGAAGTCCTTGCCGTACCAGGAGGCCAGGCCCCGCTCGACGTGTCCGCGGCTGCTTGCCTTGGTGTAGTAGCGTTTGCCGAAGACCTCGTAGGACTTGGGGTTGCCGTATCTGGACCTGGGTTCGACCTTGGGGACGGCGTCGGGGATGTCGGCGATCTCCGGCGGGACGTCGTCGAAGGCGTCGAGCTGGTGTTGACCCGGCTGGCTGGCACAGCCGCCGAGCGCGGCTGCACCGATCGCCAGTGCGATCAGCAGCCGACGGTGCGATGGACGAGCGGACGGTATGGACATGCGGATCCTCCCCTGCGACAGCGCCTGTTGATCGACCGCGATGCGGGACGCGCTCATGGCGGCGTCTCCCCGATCGCCTCGCTCAACTGGTGCACGGCCATGGCGTAGAGGTTGCTGTGGTTGTAGCGGGTGATGGCGTAGAAGTTGGCGAAGCTGATCCAGCAGCGCTCGCCTGCCGCGCCGCCATCCAGGCACATCAGGTTGGCCGGCGTCTCCGGCGCGAGCCCGTTTGCGGCCATCGGGTCGATGCCGGCGGCGCGCAGCGCGCCGAGGGTGGTCGCGGGTGCGCGCGGCGCCTTGCGCACCACTGCCGGCATGGTCGCTGGCGGCTGCGCCAGGGGGATCGCCACCGGGCCGCCTGCGCGCCAGCCGTGACGCGCGAGATAGTTGGCGATGCTACCGATGACATCGGCGCTGCTGCGCCACAGGTCGCGCCGCGCGTCGCCGTCGAAGTCGACGGCATAGGCGCGATAGCTCGAGGGGATGAACTGGGGCATGCCGAGCGCGCCGGCGTAGGAGCCGCGTACGACGCTCAGATCGATCCCCTCCTCGGCGCCGAGCAGGATCAGTTGCTCGAGCTCGCGACGGAAGAAGGCGGCGCGTCTGGGGTAGGAGAAGCCGAGCGTGGTCAGCGCGTCGAGCGCGCGATGACGACCGAGCACCTCGCCGTAGCGGGTCTCGATGCCGATGATGGCGACGATCACCGGTGCAGGGATGCCGTAACGCGCCTCGGCCCGCGCGAGCTGCTCGGCATGGGCGGCGTGGAAGGCGCGTCCGCCGGCGATGCGCTCGGGGGTGAGAAAGAGTGCGCGATAGCGGTGCCAGGGCTTGCCCTCGTAGGGCTGCTCCATGGCATCGATGATCTCCTGGCGATACTCGGCCCCGGCGATCAGGGCGGCGAGCCGCTCGGCATCGAGGTCATGGCGCGCGGCCATCTCGGTGACGAAGGTGGCTGCGGCATCCCGATAACTGTCGGGCGCGGCCTCGGCGGTGGCGAGCAGCAGCAGGGCGCTCAACAGGGTGATCAGGGTTCGCATCGGTGCTCGATCGGTCCTGAGTCTCGGTGCGGATCGACGGCAGCTCGATCCTGAAGGTGATGGTGTCGTGCACAAACGCCCGTCGCGCTGCACGCTTTCCTTGACACTCGACCTCCAGTATATGCGCAAAGCGCTTAAATCCGAACCCTTTTTCGATGTGTCTCGATACTCATGATCATCCCGAAGCCGATCATCAGGGTGACCATCGAGGTGCCGCCGTAGCTGATCAGCGGCAGCGGCACGCCGACCACCGGCAGCAGTCCGGTGACCATCCCGGTGTTCACGAAGACATAGACGAAGAACACCATGATCAGGCCGCCGGCGAGCAGCCGACCGTAGTTGTCCTGGGCGCGGCTGGCGATCACCAGCCCGCGCAGGATGATGAACAGATAGAGCGCGAGCAGCGCGAGGATGCCGGCGAAGCCGAACTCCTCGCCGATCACCGCGAAGATGAAGTCGGTGTTGCGCTCGGGCAGGAACTCCAGGTGCGACTGGGTGCCGTTGAGCCAGCCCTTGCCCGAGACCCCGCCGGAGCCGATGGCGATCTGCGACTGGATGATGTGATAGCCCGAACCGAGCGGGTCGGACTGCGGGTTGAGGAAGGTGAGCACGCGCTCGCGCTGGTAGTCGTGCATGCCGAACCACAGCAGTGGCGCGGCGGCGGCGGCGATGAGCGCGAGCGCGCCGATCATCCGCCAGCTCAGCCCGGCGATGAACAGCACCATCACCCCGGCGCTGGCCACCAGCAGCGAGGTGCCGAGATCGGGCTGTTTGGCGATCAGCACCACCGGGATCATGGTGATGAACGCCGCCAGCAGGATGCGGGTGCGCGAGGGCGGCAGCGGCCGGGCGGCGAGGATCCAGGCGACCGCCATGGGCACCGCGAGCTTGAGCAGCTCCGAGGGCTGGAAGCGCACGAAGCCGAGGTCGAGCCAGCGTTGCGCGCCCTTGCCGATCTCGCCGGCCACCAGCACCGCCACCAGCATGATGCAGCCGGCGACGAACAGCGAGGGCGACCAGTTGCGCAGTCGGTTCGGCGGGATCTGCGCCACCGCCAGCATCAGCGCGAAGGCGATGCCGAGTCGGATCAGCTGGCGCTCCACCGCCAGCGGGCTCTGGTCGCTGGCGCTGTAGAGCACCATCAGCCCGAAGCCGCACAGTCCGAGCAGCGCCACCAGCAGCGGCGCGTCGATGTGCAGTCGTCGCAGCGGACCGGGCAGCGGTTCGTCGACCCCACGGTCGAGCTGGGCGGCGCGGGTGTTAGTCGCCATCGGCGCGCTTCTCCTCTTCCTCCGGCGGCAGCGGCTCGCCGCCGAGATAGGCGTCGATCACCCGCCGCGCGATGGGCGCGGCGGTGGCGCTGCCGCTGCCGCCGTTCTCGACCACCACGGCGACGGCGATGCGCGGGTCCTCGACCGGGGCGAAGGCGACGAACAGCGCGTGGTCCTTGAGCCGCTCGGGCACGGTCTCGGCGTCGTAGCGTTCGCTCTGACCGATGGTGAAGACCTGCGCGGTGCCGGTCTTGCCGGCGATGTGGTAGTCGGGGGAGCGGATCTTGCGCGCGGTGCCGTGGCGGTCCTCGATCACCGCCACCATGGAGTCGATCACGGTGTCCCAGTGCGCCGGGTTCTCGACCTGGATCTGGTGCTCGACGATCGGCAGGGGTTCCTCTGGGGTCGATCGCGAGGGCTCCGAGGCGCGACTGGCGCGCACCACCCGGGGGGCGATGAAATGACCGTGGTTGGCGAGGGTGGCGGTGGCGGCGGCCAGCTGTAGCGGGGTGGCCAGATAGGCCCCCTGACCGATGCCCATGATCACCGTCTCGCCGGGGAACCAGGGCTGGTTGCGGACCCGCTGCTTCCATTCGCGCGAGGGCAGCAGTCCGCCGAGTTCGCCGGCGAGATCGATCCCGGTGACGGCGCCGAAGCCGAATTCGGCCAGGCGCGCATGCAGCCGGTCGATACCGAGTTTGTGGGCGAGATCGTAGAAATAGACGTCGCAGGACTCGGCCATCGCCGCACGCAGATCGACATGGCCGTGACCGCCGCGGCGCCAGCAACGGAAGCGGTGCGAGTGTCCGGGGAGGGTGAAATAGCCGGGGCAATAGGCCTTGCTCTGCGCGGTCACCGTGCCCTCGATCAGCCCGGCGAGCCCGACGAACGGCTTGACCGTCGAGCCCGGCGGGTACTGGCCGCGGATGGCGCGGTTGAACAGCGGCTTGTCCGGCGAGTAGAGCAGTGCGTGATAGTCCTTCTGGCTGATCCCCTCGACGAACAGGTTGGGATCGAAGCTCGGCTGGCTGACCAGCGCCAGTACGCCACCGTTGCGCGGGTCGATGGCGACGATGGCCCCGCGGCGATCGCCGAGGATGTCGGTGGTGGCGCGCTGCAGGTTGATGTCGAGATAAAGGCTGAGATCGCGTCCGGGGAGCGGCGGCTGGCTCTCGAGGGTGCGCAGCACCCGGCCGCGGGCGTTGACCTCGACCTGCTGGTGACCGACCTCGCCGTGGAGCAGGTCCTCGTGGGCCTTCTCGATCCCGCCCTTGCCGATGAAGTGGGTGCCGGCATAGTTGCGCGCGTCGATGCGCTTGAGCTCGCGCTCGTTGATGCGCCCGACATAGCCGAGCACGTGCGCGGTATAGGGTCCGAGCGGGTAGGCGCGCACCAGCTCGGCACGTACGTCGACGCCGGGGAAGCGATGGCCGTTGACCGAGAAGCGGGCGACCTCCGCCGGGGTCAGGTTGAGCCGGATCGGTACCCCCTGGAAGCGCATCCGCTGGCGCTTGAGTCGGGCGAAGCGGGCGCGATCCTTGTCGTCGATCGGGATGATGCGGGAGAGCGCCTCGATGGTGGCGTCGAGATCGGTCACCTTCTCGATGGTGATCTCGAGCGAGAACGAGGGGTGGTTCTCGGCCAGCAGCACGCCGTTGGCGTCGTAGATCAGTCCGCGGGTCGGCGGGATCGGCTGGATCTTGACCCGGTTGTCCTGCGACAGCACCGAGAAATGATCGTGGCGTTCGACCTGCAGGTGCAGCAGCCGCACCACCAGCAGCGCCAGGGCCAGCATCACCAGCAGTGCGGCGATCGCCGAGCGGGTGGCGATGATCCGCTGTTCGCGCTTGCGATCCTGGAAGCCTGACTCGAGCATCGTCTCAGAGGGTTCCGGCGCGTCGCCCGAGGTCGCCGAGCAGCGCGCTCAGCCAGGGCCAGAAGATCAGTCCGAGGAAGGTCGGGGCCCAGTAGCTCAGCGCCGGCATCGGTTGTCCGGTGGCGCCGAGCACCCACAGGGTGAGCAGCCGTTCGGCGAGCAGCAGGACCCAGACGAACAGGGTCTGCTGCCACATCGGGAAGATGCGGATGCGCTGGTGCAGCTCGACGACCAGATAGGCGAGCAGCGACAGGGTGAGTGCGTGCTGACCGAGCAGGGTGCCGGAGATCACGTCGAGCGCCACCCCGCTGGCGAAGGCCGAGAAGACGCCGATCCGCTCGGGGGTGTGCAGACACCAGAACACCACCACCATCGCCACCCACTGCGGACGCAGCGCCTCGGCCGGCAGCGGCATCGGCAGGATGCTGAGAGAGAAGGCGACGAACAGGCTGAGGCCGATCAGCCAGCCGCCGCGTGGCCTGGTCTCGCTCATGGTCGGGGCGGGGCCTCCGCGCCCTGGGTGTCGGAGAGTGCCTGCTGTTGCAACACCGGGTCCATGGTCCAGACCAGCAACACCTCACGGCTGCGGTCGAGTGCGGCGGTGGGCTCGGCGAGCACGGTGATGAAGGGGTTGTCCGGGTCGTGGCGTACGGTCTTGATACGGGCGACCGGGTAGCCCGGCGGGAAGCGCTCGCCCATCCCCGAGGTCACCAGCAGGTCGCCGACGCGCACGTCGGCGTTCTTGGGGATGTGCAGCAACTGCAGCTCCTGGCTCAGGCCGGTGCCGGCGGCCACCGAGCGCAGACCGTTGCGATTGATCTCCACCGGCAGTGCGTGCTCGGCGTCGGTGATCAGCAACACGGTGGAGGTGAAGGGGTTGGTCTGGATGACCTGGCCCATCACCGCGTTGGCGTCGAGCACCGGCTGGCCGACGAACAGCCCCGAGCGCGAGCCCTTGTTGATCATCACCTGTTGCCGGTAGGGCGCGATGTCGAGCGACATGATCTCGGCGATCAACACCCGTTCGCCGACGCTGAACGAGGAGCCGAGCAGGTCGCGCAACCGCATGTTCTCAGCCTCCAGCGCCTCGAACTGCTGCAGCCTGGCCTTGAGGGTCAGGTTCTCGCGATGCAGCGCGGCGTTGCGCGCGCGCAGCTCGGCGGCGTTGGTGAGGCGCCCCTGGGTGTCACGCATCATGTGCGCCGGAAGGTCGACGACATAGTGCAGCGGATAGGCGACCAGCGAGAGCGCCGAGCGTACCGTACCGAGATGATCGTAGTGGTGGTCGGCGATGATCAGCCCGAGGGACAGAATCACCGCCACGATCATCCTGAGCAGTGGAGATGGGCCGCGGACGAACAGGGGTTTGATGGTCGGCTCCTCGGCAATGACTGGATTGGGGGAGAGCGCGTCTGCTGCGTCGCGCGGGGTGGTTCAAACCCCGTGGACAGGGCTCCGCCCCTGCTGCATCAGGGGCGGCGTGAGCGGGTCATTTTCCGATATTGTGCCGAGCGCGACCAGTCCGCTCGTGTCGGGGCGTTCCCGCAACGGCGGGGCTCACTCGACCGAGAACAGTCCGGTGGCGCGCTCGTCGATCAGCTCCAGTGCCTTGCCGCCGCCGCGCGCCACGCAGGTCAGCGGGTCGTCGGCCATCACCACCGGCAGTCCGGTCTCTTCCTCGATCAGCCGGTCGAAGCCGCGCAGCATCGAGCCGCCGCCGGTGAGCACGATGCCGCGCTCGGCGACATCGGCGCCGAGTTCCGGCGGGGTCTGCTCCAGGGCCATCTTGACCGCACCGACGATGCCCGAGATCGGCTCCTGCAGCGCCTCGAGGATCTCGTTGCTGTTGAGGGTGAAGCTGCGCGGCACGCCCTCGGCGAGATTGCGGCCCTTGACCTCCAGCTCCAGCATCTCGTTGCCGGGGTAGGCCGAGCCGATGTTGTGCTTGATGCGCTCGGCGGTGGTCTCGCCGATCAGGGTGCCGTAGTTGCGCCGGACATAGTTGACGATGGCGTCGTCGAAGGTGTCGCCGCCGATGCGCACCGAGGCGGAGTAGACGATGCCGTTGAGCGAGATCACCGCCACCTCCGAGGTGCCGCCGCCGATGTCGATGACCATGCAGCCGTGGGGCTCGTGCACCGGCAGCCCGGCGCCGATCGCCGCCGACATCGGCTCCTCGATCAGGAAGACCTCGCGCGCGCCGGCGCCGGCGGCCGACTCGCGGATCGCGCGCCGCTCCACCTGGGTCGAGCCGCAGGGCACGCAGATCAGCACCCGCGGGCTGGGACTGATCAGGCGCGACTCGTGCACCTTGTGGATGAAGTACTGCAGCATCTTCTCGGTGACGGTGAAGTCGGCGATCACGCCGTCTTTCATCGGCCGCACCGCGGTGATGCTCTGTGGGGTCCGTCCGAGCATCAGCTTCGCCTCCTCGCCCACTGCCGCGACCGACTTGCCGCCGGTGGCGCGGTCATGACGGATCGCGACCACCGAGGGCTCGTTGAGCACGATGCCTTGTCCGCGGGCAAAGATGAGGGTGTTGGCGGTCCCCAGGTCGATCGACAGATCGTTGGAGAATATCCCGCGAATGCGTCTGAATACCATCAGATACTTACCTTGGAGGAAGAGAGGAGCGCCGGGTCCCGCAGGCGTCCGGTATCGATGTCCGCTGAGGGAATCCTTGAAAAACAGGACGGCTAATCTAGCAATGCAATCAGGGATGGGCAAGGCAGCGGCGCCAGCGACCAGGGGATTGAACCGCGAAGGCACGAAAGGGAATAAGCCGCCAGCCGCCAGCGATCAGCCGCCAGTGGGTGCGGACCCGCGCCGCCTGTGGCCTCACGCCGACATCACACACCATGCACTTCGCGTGCAGGGAATAAGCCGCCAGCCGCCAGCGATCAGCCGCCAGTGGGTGCGGACCTGTGCCGCCTGTGGTCTCACGCCGACATCACACACCATGCACTTCACGTGCTTCGCGGCTTTGCGGTTCAATCCGCTGGTCGCTGGTCGCTGGTCGCTGGTCGCTGGTCGCTGGTCGCTGGTCGCTGGTCGCTGGTCGCTGGCGGCTGGTTCCACCGTCCATGGCCGCTATGCTATTTTGACTCCCCATTTTTGTAGGCCCAGCAGGACGGACATGTCACTGGATCGTTCCGACGTCGAAAAGATCGCGCACCTCGCGCGCCTGGCGATCAGCCCGGATCAGACCGAGCGCTATGCCGCCGAACTCTCCAATATTCTCGATCTCGTGGCCCAGATGGACTCGGTGAACACCGACGACGTCGAGCCGATGGCGCACCCGCTGCACATGGCCCAACGGCTGCGGCCCGATCAGGCCACCGAGCCGGACCGCCGCGCCGAGTACCAAGCCGGCGCGCCGCTGAGCGAGGGCGGGCTCTATCTGGTTCCGAAGGTCATCGAATAATGCAGAACAAGTCGATCGCAGAGCTGGCCGCCGATCTGCGGCTGCGCAAATACTCCAGCACCGAGCTGACCCGTCACTATCTCGATCGCATCGCGCGGCTCGATCCCCAGCTCAACAGCTTCATCACCGTCGATGCCGAGGCCGCGCTCGCCGCCGCCGCGCGCGCCGACGAGGCGCTCGCCCGTGACCAGGCCGGCCCGCTCACCGGCATCCCGATCGCGCACAAGGACATCTTCTGCACCAAGGGGGTGCGCACCAGCTGCGCCTCGCGCATGCTCGACAACTTCGTCGCTCCCTATGACGCGACGGTGGTCGAGCGTCTGGGTGGCGCCGGCGCGGTGATGCTCGGCAAGACCAACATGGACGAGTTCGCCATGGGCTCGAGCAACGAGACCAGCTACTACGGCCCCGTCGCCAACCCCTGGGACACCTCGCGGGTGCCGGGCGGCTCCTCCGGCGGCTCGGCCGCGGCGGTGGCCGCGCGTCTGTGCGCGGCGGCCACCGGCACCGATACCGGTGGCTCGATCCGTCAGCCGGCGGCGCTGTGCGGCATCACCGGCATCAAGCCGACCTACGGGCGCTGCTCGCGCTGGGGGATGATCGCCTTCGCCTCCTCGCTCGACCAGGCCGGGGTGATGGCGCGCTCGGCCGCCGACGCCGCCTTCCTGCTCGACGAGATGGCCGGTTTCGACGAGCGCGACTCGACCAGCGCCGACGTGCCGGTGCCGGACTATGTCGACGCCCTCGACAACGACATCAGCGGTCTGCGTATCGGCCTGCCCAAGGAGTTCTTCGGCGAGGGGCTCGACCCGCGTGTCGGCGCCGCGGTCGAGGCGGCGATCCGCGAATACGAGAAGCTCGGTGCCGAGATCCGCGAGATCAGCCTGCCCAACAGCCCGCTGTCGGTACCGGTCTACTACGTGGTGGCGCCCGCGGAGTGCTCGTCGAACCTCGCCCGTTTCGACGGGGTGCGTTACGGACACCGCTGCGCCGATCCCGCCGACCTCGAGGATCTCTACACCCGCAGCCGTGCCGAGGGCTTCGGCGCCGAGGTGCAGCGCCGGGTGATGATCGGCACCTATGTGCTCTCGGCCGGCTATTACGACGCCTACTACCTCAAGGCGCAGAAGATCCGTCAGCTCATCGCCGACGACTTCAAGCGCGCCTTCGAGGAGGTCGACGTGATCATGGGACCGACCACCCCGAGCACCGCCTTCGCCCTCGGCGACAAGATGGACGATCCGGTGGCGATGTATCTCAACGACATCTACACCATCGCCACCAACCTCGCCGGGCTGCCGGGGATGTCGATCCCGGTCGAGCCGGTCGCGGGCATGCCGGTCGGGCTGCAGCTCATCGGCAACTACTTCGACGAGGCGCGGCTGCTCAATGTTGCGCATCGCTACCAGCACCTCACCCACTGGCACCAGGCCGCGCCCGCGGGCTTCGACTGAGTGCCTCCGGGCCGGGCGGCCTGCCCGGCCCGATGTGCGCCGCTCCCGCTCCCGCGGGCGGCGGCGCCCTACCCTTGTTGCAGCGTGCCGGCCTTGCCCGAGACCGGGCGCGGCAGCGCCTCGACGGTCTCCTCGATCCACTGCTCGACCGCGGCATTGATCTCGGCGGCCTTGCGTCCCTGGGTCTCCATCAGCGGGCCGATCACCAGGTCGATGGTGCCGGCGCGCTTGTGCAGGCTGCGTCGCCCCCAGAACTCGCCGGCGTTGTGCGCCACCGGGAGCACCGGTCGACCGCTGCGCTCGGCCAGCAGCGCACCGCCGATGGCATAGGGCTGACGTGCGCCGGCGGCCACTCGGGTGCCCTCGGGGAAGACCACCACCCAGCGCCCGGCCTTGAGCAGCGCCAGCCCCTCGCGCAGCAGCTGTGCGACCGCGCGGCGTCCGGCCGAGCGGTCGATGGCGATCGGCTGGAAGCGCTTGAGCGCCCAGCCGAAGAAGGGGATACGCATCAGCTCACGCTTGAGCACCCAGGTCTGTTCCAGCGGCAGGATGGCGCGCAGCGCGATGGTCTCCCAGGTCGATTGATGCTTGGCGAGCACGATGGTCGCCTCCTTGGGCAGGTGCTCGAGCCCCTGGATGCGATAGCGCAGTCCGCAGATCCAGCCGAGCGCGCGCAGGTTGAGCCGTGCCCAACCCCGCGCCAGCCAGGCCCCGACCTGCCTGGGGGTGACGAGGATCAGCGAGGCGTACAGCACGATGGTGATGTACATGAAGGATTGATAGACGAGCGAGCGGATCAGGGTCATGGGCGTGTGTCGGATGCGAGCAGGGCGTCGGTCGCCGCGCTGAGGTCGGGGAAGATCGGGACGCCGGCCAGAGGGTCGGGCCCCGGATGGTCGGCGCAGGCCGCCAGGGTGCGCTCGCCCTTGCCGGTGCGCACCAGCCAGGGCGCGGCGCCGACGGCGCGCGCGGCCTCCAGATCGCGCAGCGAGTCACCGATCACCGGCACCCCGCGGAGATCGGCGCCGAGACGTCGGGCGATCTGCTCGAGCAGCCCGGGCAGCGGTTTGCGACAGTCGCAGCCGTGGTCCGGGCCGTGGGGGCAGAAGGCGATCATCTCGACACGGGCGCCATGATCGGCGAGTTGCTCGCGCAACCGTTGGTGGATGGCGTCGAGGGTGCTCGGGCCGAACAGCCCGCGGGCGATGCCGGACTGGTTGGTGGCGATGGCCAGCCGCCAGCCGGCATGGTGGAGCCGGGCCATCGCCTCGAGGCTGCCGGGGATCGGCCGCCACTCCTCGACCGACTTGATATAGGCGTCGGAGTCGTGGTTGACGACCCCGTCGCGGTCGAGGATGACCAGCCGTTCGGTCATGCCGGGTCGGGCGCTCAGTGCTGCAGCCGCGAGATGTCGGCGACCTGCATGAACAGCGCGCCGAGCGACTGCAGCAGACGGATGCGGTTGGCGCGCACCGCCGGGTCCTCGGCCATCACCATCACCTGATCGAAGAAGGCGTCGACGTCGCCGCCGAGCTCGGCCAGGGTGGCGAGCACGCGGCCATAGTCGCGGCTGGCGACCAGTGGCGCGACCGTCTCGCCGAGCGCGGCGACACGCTCGGCGAGACGCTGCTCGGCCGCATCCTCGAGCAACCCGGTGTCGACCGCCCCGGCCGCGCCGACGGCCGCGGCGTTCTTCGCCAGGATGTTGTGGATGCGCTTGTTGGCCGCGGCCAGCGAGGCGGCCTGGGGCAGTTCGCGGAAGGCCGCGACCGCGGCGATGCGGCGGTCGAGCTCCCAGGGGTTGGCGCCGCCGGCGCCGAGCACCGCCTCGACGACGTCGGCGCCGACGCCCTGCTCCTCGTAGTAGCCGCGCAGCCGCTCGAGCATGTAGTCGCGGACCTCGCCGACCACCTCGGCGCCGAGCAGCCCCTCGGGGTAGCCGGCGGCGGCCTGCTCCAGCAGCGCCTCCAGATCGAGGTCGAGCGGGGTCTCGATGAGGATGCGCAGCACCGCGATCGAGGCCCGTCGCAGCGCGTAGGGGTCCTTGGTGCCGGTCGGGCGCAGCCCGATGCCGAAGATGCCGACCAGGGTGTCGAGCCGGTCGGCGAGCGCCAGGGCGCGGCCGCACAGCCCTTCGGGCAGGGCGTCGCCGGCGAAGCGCGGCAGGTACTGCTGCTCGATGGCGGCGCTGACGCAGGGGTCCTCGCCGGCGCGCTCGGCATAGTAGCGGCCCATGGTGCCCTGCAGGCTGGTGAACTCGTAGACCATGCTGGTGACCAGGTCGCACTTGGCCAACCGCGCGGCACGCTCGATCAGTGCCGGGTCGCCGCCGAGCGGCGCGGCCAGGGAGCGCCCGAGCCGCGCCACGCGCGCGCTCTTCTCGGCCAGGGTGCCGAGCTTGTCCTGGAACACCACCCGTTCGAGCTTGCCGGCGAAGGCCTCGAGCGGCTGCTTGAGGTCCTGCTCCCAGAAAAAGGCGGCGTCGGCGAAGCGCGGCCGGATCACCCGCTCGTTACCGGCACGCACCTTCTCGGGGGTGCGGCTGACGACGTTGGCGACGGTGATGAAGCAGGCCTGCAGACGACCCTCGGCGTCTTCCACCGGGAAGTACTTCTGGTTGCTCTGCATGGTCTCGATCAGCACCTCCGGGGGGATCTCCAGGAAGCGCTCCTCGAAACGACCGAGCACCGGCTGCGGCCACTCGACCAGGGCGCAGACCTCGTCGAGCAGCTCGGGATCGATGCGCGCGCGCAACCCTTCGGCCTCGGCCAGGGCGGTGACGCCGGCGCGCACCTGCTCGCGGCGCTGGGCGAAGTCGGGCTCGACCCGGCCGGTGGTGCGCAGCTGCTCGGCATAGTCGTCGGCGCGCGCGAGGGCGATCGGCTCGGGGTGATGGAAGCGGTGACCGCGGGTGCTGGTGCCGGCCTCGATGCCGAGCACCCGGCCGGCGACCGGCTGCTCACCGAGCAGCAGGCAGACCCAGTGCACCGGGCGCACGAACTCGGCCTCGCCCGCACCCCAGCGCATCCGCCGCGGGATCGGCAGGGTGGCGAGCGCGGCCTCGACGATCTCGGGGATCAGCTCGGCGGTGGCGCGACCGGCGAGGGTCGAGTGATAGACCAGCCAGGTGCCCTTGGGCGTCTCCTCGCGCTCCAGCGCCTCGACCTCGACGCCGCAGGAGCGGGCGAAGCCCTGTGCGGCCTTGGTCGGCGCGCCGCTGTCGTCGAAGGCGGCCCGGAGCGCCGGGCCGCGGCGCACCTGCTGCTGGTCGGGCTGGCGGGTGGCGATGCCGCGCACCAGCATCGCCAGGCGGCGCGGTGCGGCGAAGGGTTCGATGGTGGTGAAGTCGATGCTGCGCTCGCGCAGCTCGCGCGCCACGCCCTCGACGAAGGCCTGCGACAGGCGCGGCAGCGCCAGCGGGGGGAGTTCCTCGGTGCCGATCTCGATCAGCAGATCAGTGGATGCGTCCAATGTTCTCTCCCTCACTGTGCCAGCATCGGGAAGCCAAGCGCCTCCCGGCTCTCGTAATAGGTCTTGGCGACCGCCCGCGACAGCGTGCGCACCCGCAGGATGAAGCGCTGGCGCTCGGTCACCGAGATCGCCCCGCGGGCGTCGAGCAGGTTGAAGGTGTGCGAGGCCTTGAGCATCTGCTCGTAGGCCGGCAGCGGCAGTCCGCGCTCGATGAGTTGGGTGCTGACCCGCTCGCAGGTGTCGAACTGCGCGAACAGCGCGTCGGTGTCGGCGATCTCGAAGTTGTAGGTCGACTGCTCGACCTCGTTCTGGTGGAAGACGTCGCCATAGGTGACGATGCCCGCCGGGGTGCGGCTCCACACCAGGTCGTAGACGCTCTCGACGCCCTGCAGGTACATGGCGATGCGCTCGAGCCCGTAGGTGATCTCGCCGGTGACCGGGCGGCAGTCGAGTCCGCCGACCTGTTGGAAGTAGGTGAACTGGGTCACCTCCATGCCGTTGAGCCAGACCTCCCAGCCGAGTCCCCAGGCGCCGAGCGTGGGCGATTCCCAGTTGTCCTCGACGAAGCGGATGTCGTGCTCCAGCGGGTCGATGCCGAGTCGGCGCAGCGAGTCGAGATAGAGTTCCTGGATGTTCTCCGGCGAGGGCTTGAGCGCGACCTGGAACTGGTAGTAGTGCTGCAGCCGGTTGGGGTTCTCGCCATAGCGCCCGTCGGTGGGGCGACGCGAGGGCTGCACATAGGCGCTGCGCCACGGCTCGGGACCGATCGAGCGGAGGAAGGTGGAGGGGTGGAAGGTGCCCGCGCCCACTTCCATGTCATAGGGTTGGACGACGACGCACCCGAGATCGGCCCAGTAGCGTTCGAGCGCGAAGATCAGGCCCTGGAAGGTCGAGAGGTCCTCGGATTGGAGAGTCAAGGCGGGCTCCTTGGGATCGGGGCGGTTGACGTAAACGCGCAATTATATCGGTTCGGGTCGCTGGCGCGCCAATGGGGTTGGTCGGGGGCAGCGACCAGCCATCAGCCGCCAGCCATCAGCCATCAGCCATCAGCCGCCAGCCGCCAGCCATCGGTGGCTAGCCGTTAGCTGCTAGGGGCAAGAGCGTGGCCTCCCCGGTGACTCGAACCTGTCCTCCCTACTGAAGGCCGTGGGTTGGACGCTGATCTGATCGGCCAACCTTGAGTCATGAACGCCATCCCTTCCCGCTGGCGGCTGTCAGCTGGCCGCTGGAAGCTGATGCGACCTGCCGCTGTCGCTTATACTGGAGCGCCGTCGGCCCGGACCCGGTCGGCGCAACCTGCGGAAGCCCCTAGTCGTGACCCTCGATCAACACAGCGCCGATGCCCGTCGCGAGGCCGTGACCCGGACCGCCGTGGTCGGGGCCGTGCTCAATCTGGTGCTGGCGGCGATCAAGATCGTCGCTGGTTGGCTCGGTCATTCGCAGGCGCTGGTCGCCGACGGGCTGCACTCGCTCTCCGACCTGCTCTCCGACGTCCTGGTGCTGATCGCCGGGCGCCAGGCCCATCAGGGACCGGACCAGGAGCATCCCTATGGGCATGCGCGCTACGAGACGGTTGCCACCCTCGCGCTCGGTTTCCTGCTGCTGGCGGTGGCCATCGGCATCGGCTGGGACGCGGTCGAGCGATTGTTCAGCCCCGAGGAGCTGCTGCGCCCCGACCTCATCGCGCTCGGCGCCACCCTGGCCTCGATCCTGGTGAAGGAATGGCTCTACTGGTGGACCCTGGCCCATGCCAAGCGGGTGCGCTCCGACCTGCTGCGTGCCAACGCCTGGCACCATCGCTCCGATTCGGTCTCCTCGGTGGTGGTGCTGGTGGGGATCGCCGGCACCATGGCCGGGCTGCCCTATCTCGACGCCATCGCCGCGGTGATGGTGGCGCTGATGATCGCCAAGATCGCCTGGGAACTCGGTTGGGAGGCGGCCAGCGAGCTGGTCGATACCGGTCTGCAGGGCGAGCGGCTCGAGGCGGTCAAGCAGACCATCCACTCGGTCGGCGGGGTGCGCGATATCCATATGCTGCGCACCCGCCGTCTCGGAGGGCAGGCGTCGGTCGACGTGCATGTGCTGGTCGATCCCTACGTCAGTGTCTCCGAAGGTCACATGATCAGCGTCCTGGTCGAACGCCGGCTCAAGCGCGAGATCGACGAGATCGCCGATGTCACCGTGCACATCGACCCCGAGGACGACGAGCACCTCTCCGCCTGCTACCTGCTGCCGCTGCGTGCCGAGGCACTGGCGCGCCTGGCCTCGGCCTGGTCGGCGATCCCCGAGGCCAACGAGCGCCAGCGGGTGTTGCTGCACTATCTCGACGGGGCCATCGACATCGAGGTGTACTTCCCGCTCGCCGCCTGTCTGCGCCAGGGAGCCGATGCCGAGCGATTGCGGACACGCCTGGCCGAGGCGCTCGCCGATGACCCGGTGTTCCGTGGGGTGCGAATCTTCTTTGGCGACTGATTTGCACCTTTTTGGTGCATAAAGTCGCTCGATGTTCTTTTTTAGTGCAGTCCGCGCCCGGTGTCGCGCCGCGATTGGGTGCGCCGGCCCCCCGCTGTCCGCCCATCCATGGCGGTGCTGTCGTCACCATGGTGCGTGATTTCACAACCCTCTCATCGCCAAGGTCTTGTTTGTACGTCTCATCGTCTCATCGCGTGTTCGTTGCGATCGGGGCGCGGGGCTGGCGTCAGCGGGGTGCGCAAGATTCTGGCTTGCTCGTTGCATGACTGATTGGCATCGGACGGCGTGGATCATCCCGTCGTCCGGCGGAACGGTCGCGATGGAGGTCCTTGTCGTGGACCCGAGCCCGGGACATCAACCGGGTCAGCCAGAATTCTGCATCGCCTGCCGGCCCGGACGGCAGGTCGTGCGGCACGATCGATGACCTGTTAGGCTGCTGCGCCGGATGGTGCGAGCGCTGATACGCCAGCGCAAGCCTTGTGCATTGCTCGGCCGACAACGCCTTATCCGTATCTAGAACACAGCACTCAGCATTGGAGACGTTCGAATGACCACTGATGTCATGAAGATGATGAAAGACAACGAAGTGACCTTCGTGGATCTGCGCTTCACCGATACCCGCGGCAAGGAGCAGCACGTCTCCATGCCGACGAGCATGATCGACGAGGATGCCTTCAAGGAAGGCAAGATGTTCGACGGCTCCTCGATCGCGGGCTGGAAGGGCATCGAGGCCTCGGACATGGTGCTGATGCCCGACCCCACGACCGCGGTGATGGATCCTTTCTCCGAGGAGAGCACCCTCATCATCCGTTGTGACATCCTCGAGCCCGACACCATGATCGGCTACGAGCGTGATCCGCGTTCGGTGGCCAAGCGCGCCGAGGCCTATCTGAAGTCCACCGGCATCGCCGACACCGCCTTCTTCGGTCCCGAGCCCGAGTTCTTCGTGCTCGACGACGTGCGCTGGGGCGCGGACATGAGCGGCGCCTTCTACAAGATCGACTCCGAGGAGGCCGGCTGGAACTCCGAGCGGGTGTTCGGCGACGGCAACATGGGTCACCGTCCGAAGGTCAAGGGCGGCTACTTCCCGGTGCCCCCGGTCGACTCGCTCAACGATCTGCGTGCGGCCATGTGTCTGACCCTCGAGGAGATGGGCGTCGGCGTCGAGGTGCACCACCACGAGGTCGCCACCGCCGGCCAGTGTGAGATCGGCACCAAGTTCGACACCCTGGTCAAGCGTGCCGACGCCAACCAGATCCTCAAGTACGTGGTGCACAACGTCGCCCACGCCTACGGCAAGACCGCGACCTTCATGCCCAAGCCGCTGGTCGGCGACAACGGCAGCGGCATGCACGTGCACCAGTCGCTCGCCAAGGACGGTCAGAACCTGTTCGCCGGCGACAAGTACGGCGGCCTGTCCGACATGGCCCTCTACTACATCGGCGGCATCATCAAGCACGCGCGTGCGCTCAACGCCCTGACCAACGCCTCGACCAACTCCTACAAGCGTCTGGTCCCGGGCTTCGAGGCGCCGGTGATGCTCGCCTACTCGGCGCGCAACCGCTCGGCCTCGATCCGCATCCCGCACTGCGCCAGCCCCAAGGGTCGTCGCATCGAGGTGCGCTTCCCCGATCCCACCGGCAACCCCTACCTCGCCTTCTCGGCGATGATGCTCGCCGGTCTCGACGGCATCATGAACAAGATCCACCCCGGCGATGCCATGGACAAGGATCTCTACGACCTGCCGCGTGAAGAGGCCAAGGCCATCCCGACCGTCGCCTCCTCGCTGGAGATGGCGCTCGACAACCTCGACCGTGACCGTGAGTTCCTCACCGTCGGCGGCGTGTTCACCGATGACCTGATCGACAGCTACATCAACCTCAAGATGGACGAGGTCACCCGCATGCGGATGACGACCCACCCGGTCGAGTTCGACATGTACTACAGCCTCTGATCGGCTGTCGCGACCGCGCGGGTCCCGCGCGGTCGCAACCTCGGCGCAGGGAAGCGCCACCGACGTCCAGGCGTCCCCGCTTGAGCCCCCTCCGACGCTGGACTATGCTTCGGCCATGATCCGGCCGGCACTGCTCCTCCCGCTGTTGCTGCTCCCCTGCCTCATCGTCCAGGCCGGCGTCTATCGCTGGGTCGATGCCGACGGGCGGGTGCACTTCTCCGATCGACCCGCCGACGCCACCGCCGAGCGACTCGATATCCATGTCGACGCCCCGGTCTCGCGCGGCGCCGACAGCCCCGTCGATCCGCCCCCTGCCAGCGCCCCCTTCCCCGGGCCCTATGCGCGCTTCGAGATCCTCTCCCCTGTCGATGCGGAGGTGCTGATGCGCGGCGAGGGTCGCTTCGCCGTCGAACTCGGACTCGAACCCGCGCTGCAACCGGGGCATCGCTTGGCGATGGTGCTCGATGGACTCGAGACGGTGATCGAGGCCGGCGCCACCCGCTTTGCCCTCGATGGCGTGGCCTTCGGTCCCCACCGCCTCGGCGCGTTGATCCGCGACGAGCAGGGTGTGCTGATCGCCCGCGCCCCGACACTTCGCTTCGAGCTGCGTCGCGACGCGCCCCCCGGCGAGCTCTGAGCACTCCTCCTGGCCGCACTGGCCTGTCTCTTGCTAGTCTTTTCTTCGACGACAGGATGCCCTGTCTCGTCCTCCGGTCTCGGATGACCTCACTCAGTCGCGCAGATGGACCATGACAGCTCAAACCACCGGTAAGCGCTCGCTGGAGCGGACGATCCTCGATCACGTCAACATGGCGGTGCTGCTGTTCGATCGAGGGCTGCGGCTCGAATACCTCAACCCGGCGGCCGAGATCCTCTTCGAGGCCAGCGCCCGACACATGATCGGTCAGGCTGCCGCCGACCTGCTGCCCTGCCCCGATGGCCAGGTCGAGGCCCGGCTGGCGGCGGCGCTGCGTTCGCGCCACCCCTTCACCGAACGTGAGATCAACGTCACCGTGGCCGATGGGCGCACCAAGACGGTGAACTGTACCGTGCTGCCCCTGCACCATTTTGGTGCGGACGAGGGGGTGCTGGTCGAGCTCTATCAGGTCGATCGTCAGCTGCGCATCACCCGCGAGGAGCACCTGCTCACCCAGCACCGGGCCACCCAGGCGCTGATCCGCGGCCTCGCCCACGAGATCAAGAATCCGCTCGGCGGGTTGCGCGGCGCGGCCCAGCTGCTCGAGCAGGAACTGCCCGACCCCGCGTTGTGCGAATACACCCGGATCATCATCGACGAGGCCGACCGCCTGCAGTCGCTGGTCGATCGCATGCTGGGGCCCAACCGCATGCCCCAGCGCGAGACGCTCAACATCCACGACGTGCTCGAGCACGTGCGCGGGCTGATCCTCGCCGAGTTCCCGCGCGGCCCCGAGGTGGTGCGCGACTACGACCCCAGCATCCCCGACCTGATGGGCGACGGTGACCGGCTGATCCAGGCCTTCCTCAACCTCGCGCGCAACGCCGCGGCCGCCACCGGCGCGGACGGACGCGTCGAGCTGCGCACCCGGGTGCTGCGTCAGTTCACCATCGGCAGTCGTCGCTATCGGCTGGTGTTGCAGACCCAGGTTCGGGACGATGGCCAGGGGATCCCCGAGGACATCCGCGACAAGATCTTCTTCCCGATGGTCTCGGGCAAGCAGGGTGGCACCGGACTGGGGCTGCCCATCGCACAGGAACTCATCAACCAGCACGGCGGGCTGATCGAATGCGAGAGCCGGCCGGGCGAGACGGTGTTCTTCGTCTATCTGCCGCTGGAGTCGGAGCATGCATAGGAACCTGCAACCACCCCATTCGCCAACCTCGTCGGCGTCGCCGTGCCCACGCCGCCCGAGGCATGCCGTCGGCATGCCGGGAGCGCGATGATGCCGCACAGTCTCGAGCGCGGGAATCGCGAGCCCCGGGTCTGGGTGATCGACGACGATCGGTCGATCCGCTGGGTACTGGAACGGGCGTTGCGCAAGGCGCAGATGCACGTCACCTGTTTCTCCAACGGGGTCGGGGTGATGGAGGCGCTGGAGCGCGAGCAGCCCGACGTCATCCTCTCCGACATCCGCATGCCGGGGATCGACGGGCTCGATCTGCTCGAACAGGTCTCGGCCCGCTACCCCGGGCTGCCGGTGATCATCATGACCGCGCACTCGGACCTCGACAGCGCCGTCTCCGCCTTCCACGGCGGCGCCTTCGAGTACCTGCCCAAGCCCTTCGATCTCGACGAGGCGGTGGCGCAGGTCAGCCGCGCCTGCCGGCGTGGTCGCGAGGAGCGTCAGGAGGAGGTGGCGCGTCCGACCGGACCCGACATCATCGGCGAGGCGCCGGCGATGCAGGAGGTGTTCCGCGCCGTCGGGCGGCTGGCGCGCTCCAACATCACCGTGTTGATCAATGGTGAGTCGGGCACCGGCAAGGAGCTGGTGGCCCAGGCGCTGCATCGTCACAGCCCGCGCAGCGAACGTCCGTTCATCGCCCTCAACATGGCGGCGATCCCGCGCGACCTGCTCGAGTCCGAGCTGTTCGGTCACGAGCGCGGTTCCTTCACCGGTGCCCAGGCGCGCCGCGAGGGGCGTTTCGAGCAGGCCGACGGCGGTACCCTGTTCCTCGACGAGATCGGTGACATGCCCGCCGAGCTGCAGACCCGGCTGCTGCGGGTGCTCGCCGACGGCGAGTTCTATCGTGTCGGCGGGGTCGCGCCGATCAAGGTCGACGTGCGCATCATCGCCGCCACCCACCAGGACCTCGAGTCGCTGGTGCGCGAGGGGCGCTTTCGCGAGGACCTGTTCCACCGACTCAACGTCATCCGTATCCATCTGCCGGCGCTGCGCGATCGCCGCGAGGACATCCCGCTGCTGATGCGCCACTTCCTCGCGCAGGCGGCGCGCGAGTTGAGCTGCGAGCCCAAGGTGCTGATGCAGGGGGCGATCGAGCGGCTCGAGCGACTCGACTGGCCGGGTAACGTGCGTCAGCTCGAGAACACCGCGCGCTGGCTCACGGTGATGGCCTCGGGCAAGCAGATCCATGCCGAGGACCTGCCCGAGGATCTCAGCGCCTCGCTGACCCAGGAGCAGCCCGAGACATCCTGGGAGACGGTGTTGCGGCGCTGGGCGCGGCAGCGGTTGCAGCAGGGCGAGCGCGGTCTGCTCGACGAGGCGCTGCCGGTCTTCGAGCAGACCCTCATCCAGTGCGCCCTCGAACAGACCGGCGGGCGGCGCCAGGAAGCGGCGCGGCTGCTCGGCTGGGGGCGCAACACCCTGACCCGCAAGATCAAGGAGCTCGGGCTCGAGAGCGAGTCCGAGACCGGGGTGGACTGAGCGCCGGGCTTGGCTTGGGCGGCGGCTGCCGCGACACTAGGTCGACGAGGCCCGGACGTCGTGGACCGGGCATGGCGATGGAGTGAGTCGAGTGGACAGCATCAGTATCGATCTCAAGGGCTCGACGGTCGATGCCGTCGAGCAGCGCGGCGGGCAGCTGCGGATCCATTTCTCGCGCGCCTATCAGCTCAAGACCATGACCGGCTCGCGCGAGCGGACACGCTGGTGGCAGGCCGGAACCCTGGTGTTCGACGGGGCCGACGAGACCGTCCTGCCCCCTCCGGGTGAGCTGTGCTGCAGCGGTGGCGAACTCGAGGACAACCTCTATGTCTATCGCGACATGATCCCGGTGCCCTTCGAGAGCCGGGGACGGGTGGGGTGCAGTCTGGAGTTCGAGGGGCTGGAGGCGCCGCTGGTGGTGCGGGGCGAGGCGGTGCGGCTGGAGCTGGAGGCGGTGCCTCGATATATCGAGCACCTGCGCCCGGAGACGGGGTGACTGCGGCGGCCCCGGCGGCTGCCGGGGCCTGTCGGGTCAGAGTCGCGAGGACCCGACGAGTTCGTGGGCGATGTCGACGACACGGTTGGCCATCGTCATGTACTCGTCACGGTAATTGGCCAGCAGGCCCTCTTGGGACCCCCAGTAGTCCTTACCCGAGACGCCGTTTTCGTGTTCGTAGTCGATGAACTGCTGCTGCATCTCGACCATCTTCTCGATCAGCGCTTGCTTCTCTGCTTTCAGCGCGGCGATGTCACTCATGGACCTGTCCCCCACTATGGCGTGAGCCGTCTGCGACGGCGAATTTAGCAAATGCCGAAGTCTTAATATATCATGCGTCCGCGCGCCGGGGACAACCGTTAAACCCTGGTGCGCGGGCGGATATCTCGCCGTCCGCAAAGGATTTTCCTCCGCCCTCCGCTGCTTCCTGACGAGTCCCGCCCGCGATGTTCGATATCATCCTCTACGAGCCCGAGATCCCGCCCAACACCGGCAATGCGATCCGTCTGAGCGCCAACGCCGGGGCCCGGCTGCACCTGATCGAGCCGCTCGGTTTCGTGCTCGAGGACAGCAAGCTGCGTCGCGCCGGGCTCGATTATCACGAATGGGCGGAGGTTCGCGTACACGCCTCGCTCGAGAGCTGTCTCGGGCAGCTCGCCCCGCGGCGGCTGTTCGCGCTCACCAGTCATGGCCAGGTGCCCTATACCGAGCCCGACTACCAGCCCGGCGATGCGCTGCTGTTCGGTCCGGAGACCCGGGGGCTGCCGCGCGCGCGCATCGAGGCGCTGCCCGAGTCGCAACGGCTCTATATCCCGATGTGTCCGGGCAATCGCAGTCTCAATCTCTCCAACGCGGTCGCGGTGGTGGTCTTCGAGGCCTGGCGCCAGCAGGGGTTTGCCGGTGCCGCGCCACGCTGAGGGCGGGCGCCCGGACCGCGTGCGGTCCGGGCGTGGGGGTCAGTGGAACTCGGGCTTGGGTTCGCGCTCGAGCAATGCCTGGGTCGCCTGTGCCGGCGAGACCCCGGCGTGGAGCACCAGATAGACCTGTTCGCTGATTGGCATCTCGATGCCGAGACGCTGGGCCAGGCCGTGGATCGCCTTGGCGGTGATCACGCCCTCGACCTCCTGGCCGATGCGCGCGCGTGCCGCCTCGATGCTCTCACCCCGGGCCAGCGCCAGCCCCATGCGGCGGTTGCGTGACTGGTCGTCGGTGCAGGTGAGCACCAGGTCACCCATCCCGGCCAGCCCCATGAAGGTCTCGGGGCGGCCGCCGAGTGCCTGACCGAGCCGGATCAGCTCGGCCAGACCGCGGGTGATCAGCGCCGCACGGGTGTTGGCGCCGAAACCGAGACCGTCGGCGATGCCGGTGGCGATCGCCAGCACGTTCTTCGCCGCGCCGCAGATCTCCACCCCGACCATGTCGCTGCTGGTATAGGCGCGGAAGCGCCCGCCGTGGAGCAGGCCGGCGACGTGTTGGGCGAAGGGCTCGCGTTCGGCGGCGACGGTGACCGCCGTCGGCAGGCCGTCGCCGACCTCGCGGGCGAAGCTCGGCCCGGAGACCACCGCCAGCGGGCGCTCGCCGAGCTCCTCCTGGGCGACCTGATGGAGCAGCTGATTGCTGCCCGGGTCCAGCCCCTTGGTCGCCCAGGCCACGCCGAAGCCCTTGGAGAGGTGTGCGGCGAGCTGACGGGCGACGGTGCGGAAGGCATGGCTCGGCACCACCACCAGACAGTCGCTGGCGTCGGCCAGGGCCTCGGCGAGCGAGGCGGTGGGGATCAGCCCTTCGGGCAGCGCCACGCCGGGGAGGAACTGGCGATTCTCGCGGTCGCGCTGGAGTGCCGCGATCTGTTCCGGCTCATGACTCCAGAGCCGTACCTGATGGCCGTTGGCCACCAGCTGCAGCGCCAGCGCCGTGCCCCAGGAGCCGGCGCCGATGACTGCGATCCGGGCGCTGGGGGTGGTGCTCAATGCTGGACCGCCTCGGCCGGCTCGGTGCCGCCCTGCTGGGCCTCCTGCTGGGCGCGCTGCTGCTGGTGCTGGGCGAAGAGCATGTCGAAGTTGACGTGCTGCAGCACCAGTTGCGGGAAGCTGCCCTTGACCACCAGGTCGGAGACCACCTCTCGGGCATAGGGGAAGAGCAGGCTCGGGCAATAGGCGCCGAGCATCGGGCCGAGCTCCTGTTCGGGGAAACCGGCGATGTTGAAGATGCCGGCCTGCTGCACCTCGACGATGAAGGCGGTCTTGTCGCCGACCTTGACCGTCACCGTGACCTCGAGCACCACCTCGTAGTGGTCCTTGTCGAGATCATTGATCCTGGTGTTGAGGTTGAGGGTGTGCTTCGGGGTCCAGTCGCCGCGGAAGAGTTCGGGCGCGTTGGGGGACTCGAAGGAAACATCCTTGATATAGACGCGCTGGACGGAGAATTGACGCTCGGGGGTCTGCTGTTGCTTGTCGGCCATGCCGCGATTCCTGTGTCTGGTGGTGCCCCCGACGTCCTTGACTGGCGTCGGGCGGCGGGAACGGATCGGGCCCGGCCCCGGCGCGCCGGGACGGGGCGAGGGTGCCCGCGCTCGCGCGGGCCGATCAGGCCCGCCGCGCGGCGGGGCTCAGCGCTTCTTCTTGCCGCCGCGGGCCAGCGGCAGGCTCGCCGCCTCCCAGCCCATGATGCCGCCGCGGAGGTTGTAGACCTCCTCGAAGCCCTCCTTGCGCAGCTGGGCGCAGGCCATCTGCGACTGCGAGCCGGAGCGGCAGTTGACGATGATCGGCTTGCCCTTGTGCTTGGCGACGGTGGCGAGCTGATTCTTGAAGCCGTTCATGGGGATGTTGATGGCGTTGAGGATGTGACCCTTGGCAAAGTCGGCCGCCGGGCGCACGTCGATCACCACCGCATCCTGGCGGTTGATCATCTCGGTGGCCGCGAGCGGTTCGACGCTGCCCTTGCTGCCGACGATCAGGTTGTGGATGAGCAACCCGAGGATGACGACGAGCGCCAGGAACAGGAGCCAATGGTTGCCCACGAACTGGACGAGCTGGTCTAGCGACATCGCGATGCAGTCTCACATGAATGTTGGAGCGCCGCCCGCGTGCCGCCCGTCACCGCTGCTGATCGGGGTGCGGCGGCGAGATCGCGCGAACCGGCGCTGGTGCAAAGGGGGTTCAGAGTATAAGGAGCCGCGGCGGTGGGCGACACCCCGGAGGTGTCAGCGCACGTGCTGACAGAAGACCTCGCGCATCATCCCGATCAGCTGCAGGGTGCGACCGTCGCTGACACGGTAGTAGACACGGTTGGCGTCCTTGCGCGAGGCCAGGATACCCTTGTCGCGCAGGATCGCCAGATGCTGGGAGATATTGCTCTGCGAGGTGCCGACATGGTCGACGATCTCCTGCACGCTGACCTCCTGCTCGCCGAGCGTGCACAGGATCTTCAGTCGCAGCGGATGCGACATCGCCTTGAGCGAACGCGAGGCGCGTTCGATATCCGCGTCGTCGGCGAACAGGTCGAGTGGCTCGGAGCCGGCGGCGTTGAGGATCGGGGGAGGAGACTGGCTCAGCTTGCTCACCATCGTGATCGTGTCTAATCAATGTTTCACCATATGATGATAAACGCTTTGCCCGTCAAGCGCGATGCGGCGCGCTGTGAGCCGAATCCGCCCGGATCGATCGCGGATGCCGGGGCTGGGGCGGCGACCGCGCACGCCGCGGCGGAGAGCGCATCATCGAGCAGACATTGACCGGGGGTGGGTGAGTTGAACGCGGCGTCCTGTGTCCCTCGTGCCTGGCCGTGGCTGTGTCTCTGCACGCTGCTGGCGGTCGCGGCGCCGACGGCCGGCTCCGAGCCCGCGCTCGAGACGCGCCAGCGCGACCTCGTCGAGCTCGAGCGCGAGGTCGAGCGCCTCGGCACCGCGCTGGCCGATCAGCAGCGCACCCGTGGCGAGCTGATCGCCGCGCTCGAGGGGCACGAGCGTGAGATCGCCCGACTTGCGCTGGCCGAGCGCGAGATCGCGCAGCAGGAGACCCGTCAGCGCGTCCGTGCCGAGGCGCTCGCGCAGCGTCGCCTCACCGCACGCGCCGCGCTCGACGGCCAGCTCGGCGAACTGGCCGAGCTGGTGCGTACCGCCCACGTGGTCGGGCGCGCCGACCGGTTGCGGCTGCTGCTCAATCAGGAGGACCCGGTTCGCGCCGGGCGGGTGCTGTCCTACTTCGCCTATCTCAATCGCGACCGGGTGCAGCGCATCGATCGGGTACGCGGCGAGATCGAGCGTCTCGCCGCGCTCGCCGCCGCCGCCGCCGAGCAGGCCGCGTTGCTGGCCGAGCTCGGCGCCGAGCGGGGCGCGACGCGCGCCCGGCTGGAGGCCGCCCAGGACGAGCGCGAAACGGTCCTTGCCGCGCTCGAGACGGCGATCGCCGCGCGTCGTGACGACCTCGCCGCGCGTCGCGCCGATGCCGAGACGCTGCGTCGGTTGATCGAGCACCTGCGTCAGCGCGCCGCCATCCAGGCCGAGCTCGAGATCCGTCGCGATCCCTTCGCCGCGCGCAAGGGGCGGCTGACCTGGCCGCTCATCGAGGGCCGGGTGCTGGCCGGCTTCGGCAGCCGCAAGGCCGACTCCCAACTGCGTTGGGACGGCGTGCTGCTCGCCGCTGAGGCCGGCGAGGAGGTGCATGCGGTCTACGACGGCCGGGTGGTCTACGCCGACTGGCTGCGCGGCTTCGGCCTGCTGCTGGTGCTCGAGCACGGCGACGGTTTCATGAGCCTCTATGGCCACAACCAGGCGCTGACCAAGGAGGTCGGCGAGTGGGTCGGCGCCGGCGAGGTGATCGCACTCAGTGGCAACAGTGGCGGCCAGCCGCGCCCGGCGCTCTATTTCGCCATCCGCCACGACGGCAAGCCACAGGATCCGACCCAGTGGTGCAGTCGTCCCGGCGCGCGCGCTGCGCTCGGTCACCCACCGCTCGCCGGGAACATGTCGCCGCGCGCGTCGTCCAATGCGCCGTTGCCCGGGGCGGCGCTGTCGGCGCGTGCGGAAACATGCGATCCTTACGCCATCAGGGATGTCCGCGGTGCGCCGGTCGGCCGCCGCGTCGCCGAATCCATCATCGATCGAGAGATCCCCGCGTCATGATGATCATGCCTCGTCCGCTCGCCCTGGCCCTGGGGCTGTTGCTCGCCGTCGGTCCGTCGGCGTATGCCGCCGAACCCGCCGGTGATGAGATCGCCGCCGCTGACACCGCCTCCGAGGCGCTGCCGCTCGACGAGCTGCGCACCTTCGCCGAGGTCTTCGGTCGCATCAAGACCGACTATGTCGAGTCGGTCGCCGACGGCGAGCTGCTCGAGAGCGCCATCCGCGGCATGCTCGCCGGACTCGATCCGCACTCGGCCTATCTCGACGCCGAGGAGTACCGCGACCTGCGTGTCGGTACCAGCGGCGAGTTCGGCGGACTCGGCATCGAGGTCGGCATGGAGAACGGCTTCGTCAAGGTGATCGCGCCGATCGACGACACCCCGGCACAGCGCGCCGGGCTGCGCGCCGGCGACCTGATCGTGCGCATCGACCACAAGCCGGTGAAGGGGATGAGCCTCAACGATGCCGTCGAGCTGATGCGCGGCGAGCCCGGCACCGAGGTGGTGCTGATGCTGATGCGCGAGGGCGAGGAAGCGCCGCTGGAGCTGACCCTGGAGCGCGCCGTCATCCAGGTCGAGAGCGTCAGGAGCCGGGTGCTCGAGCCCGGCTACGGCTATGTCCGCATCGCCCACTTCCAGTCGCGCACCGCCGAGGACATGACCGCGGCGATCGAGACGCTGAAGGCGGGCGAGACCCCGCTCGCGGGGCTGGTGCTCGACCTGCGCAACAACCCCGGCGGGGTGCTCAACAGCGCCGTCGGGGTGAGCGACGCCTTCCTCACCGGCGGGCTGATCGTCTATACCCAGGGGCGCGATCCGAGCAGCCGGCTCGACTTCAAGGCCGGTCCCGACGACGTGCTCGACGGCGCCCCGCTGGTGGTGCTGGTCAACGGTGGCAGCGCCTCGGCTTCGGAGATCGTCGCCGGCGCGCTGCAGGATCAGCGCCGCGCCATCGTCATGGGTGCCCAGACCTTCGGCAAGGGCTCGGTGCAGACCATCGTCCCGGTCGACGACGAGACCGCGCTCAAGCTCACCACGGCGCGCTACTACACCCCCTCCGGGCGCTCGATCCAGGCCCAGGGGATCAGCCCCGACATCCTGCTCGAGCGCGGCGAGTTCCGCCCCCTCGCCGGCGCCTCGGTGGAGCCGCTCAAGGAGGCCGATCTGGTGCGTCATCTCGACGATCCGGACGGGGACGGGACGGTTCCGGTCGAGGCGGACGAGCCCGCCGAGGCCGCGACCACCGAGTCGCTCGACGCCGAGGTCGAGCCGACGCCGTTGCGCGCCCGCGACGACTACCAGTTGCTCGAGGCGCTCAACGTGCTCAAGGGTGTCAACATCCTCGGGCGGTCACGCGCCGATTGAGTGCGCCCCTGGCCGCCGATCCATCCATCACTGCAAGTTAAGGAGTGTCAAGCCATGCCCAGGGTACTCGTCCCGCTCGCCGAAGGTCTCGAGGAGCTCGAGGCGGTGACCATCATCGATCTGCTGCGTCGCGGTGAGGTCGAGGTGGTGACGGCCGCGCTCGGTGCCCGTGAGGTCACCGCCAGTCACGGTACCGTGCTGGTGGCCGACACCTCCCTCGACGCGGTCGCCGATGAGCAGTTCGACATGGTGGTGCTGCCCGGCGGCCTGCCCGGCGCCGATCATCTCGATCAGGACCCGCGGGTGCGCGCCCTGCTCCAGCGCCATCACGCCGCCGGCGCCTATACCGCCGCGATCTGCGCCGCGCCCAAGGCGCTGGCCAACCTCGGGCTGCTCGACGAGCGTCGCGCCACCCACTATCCGGGCGCGCTCAATGCCGCCGACTTCCCGCGTGCCGAACTGGTCGACGCCCCGGTGGTGATCGACGGCAAGGTGGTCACCGGCCGTGGCCCCGGCACCGCGATGGACTTCGCCCTGGAGCTGCTCGAACTGCTGCAGGGCAGCGAGTGTCGCGCCCGGGTCGAGACGGGGCTGACACGCGCCGCCTGACCCCTTCCCGATGCAACCGCGCCCGGCCCGCGCCGGGCGCCGACCTCGAACCATTCCGAGATGATCCCACAGACCCCGATCCTGGCCGTGGCGGTGCTCGCCGCCCTGCTCCTGAGCGCGCTCGCCACGCGCTGGCTGTCTGCGCGCGCCGGCACCCGGTTCGGTGCGCTCGACGTCCCCAACGCCCGCTCGCTGCACAGTGCGCCGGTGCCCCGCACCGGCGGTCTGGCGGTGCTGCTGGGGCTGGCGCTGCCGCTGCTCGCGCTCGCCGTGCTGGGGCTGGTGCCGGGCGTGCTCGGCTGGATCGCACTGGCGCTGGCGCCGGTGGCGGCGGTCGCCTTCGTCGACGACCTCGGCGAGGTCGCGCCGCGCTGGCGGCTGCTCGCCCAGGTGCTCGGCGCGCTGGTGCTGATCGCCGTCGGGTTGCGCTGGGGCGTGGTCGAGCTGCCCGGGGTGGCGTGGGCGCTGCCGCTGGTCGCGAGTCTGCCGCTGACCCTGCTGGCGGTGGTGTGGATGACCAATCTCTACAACTTCATGGACGGCATGGACGGGCTGGCGGCGAGCATGACCCTGTTCGGTTTCGGTGCCCTGGCGCTGCTCGGCTGGAACGGCGGCGAGCCGGGCTATGCCGCCGTCGCCGGTTGCGTGGCCGCTGCCGGTGCCGGCTTCCTCAGCGGCAATTTCCCACCGGCGCGGATCTTCCTCGGTGACGTCGGCTCGGCCTCGCTGGGGCTGCTGGCGGCGGCCCTGGCGCTGTGGGGCGCGCAGCTCGGGTTGTTCCCGCTGTGGGTGGCGCTGCTCGCCTTCTCGCCCTTCGTGGTCGATGCCACCTGGACCCTGCTCGTACGGCTCGCGCGCGGCGAGCGGGTGTGGCAGGCGCATCGCTCGCACCACTACCAGCGCCTGGTGCTCGCCGGCTGGTCGCACCGCCGCACCCTGCTGCGTGCCCAGCTGCTGATGGCCGCCGCCAGCGCCTGCGCGGTCGCCGCGCCGGGGCTGGTGGCGCGCGATCAGTGGCTGGTGATCGGTGCCTGGTGCGCGATCTATCTGCTGGTGCACCTCAAGGTCGGGCTGGTCGAGCGCGCCGCCGCGGGGTCGCGCGCATGAACCCGGTGCTCGACCGGCTGCGCTCGCGCACCGCCGCCTTCGCCCACGATCTCGTCACCATCCCCGCGGCCTGGCTGCTGGCCTACTGGCTGCGCTTCAACCTCGGCGAGATCCCCCCCGAGTTCCTCGCCGGGGCGCTGCAGGCGCTGCCCTGGGTGATGCTGGTGCAGGGCAGCGTCTATTGGGCCTTCGGGCTCTATCGCGGGGTGTGGCGCTTCGCCTCGCTGCCGGACCTGATCCGTATCCTCAAGGCGGTGGTGGTCGGCTCGCTGCTGGTGATCGCGGTGCTCTTCATCGTCAACCGCTCGCTGGCGCTGCCGCGCTCGGTGCCGGTGATCTATCTCGGCCTGCAGCTGGCGCTGCTGACCGGGCCGCGCCTGCTCTATCGCTGGCTCAAGGATCGCAAGCTCGACCTCTCCGGCGGTCAGCGGGTGCTGATCGTCGGTGCCGGGCGCGCCGGCGAGATGCTGGTGCGCGATATGCTGCGCGACCCGCGCCGCGCCTATGTCCCGATCGGCTTCCTCGACGACAAGCTGCGCCGTCAGGGCAGCGAGGTCCACGGCGTGCCGGTGCTGGGGTCGACCACGGCGCTGCCGGCGCTGGCCGCGCGTCACGACGTCGAGCTGGTGCTGCTGGCGGTGCCGAGCGCCGGGGCGCGACAGATGCGCCGTCTGGTGGCGCTGTGCGAGCGCGCCGGGGTGGCCTTCCGCACCGTGCCCGAGCTGGCCAGCCTGATGCGCGGCGAGGTCAGCATCGGCCAGCTGCGCCCGGTGTCGATCGAGGATCTGCTCGGGCGCGACCCGGTGCGGCTCGATTGGTCGGGGATCTGTGCCGGGCTCTCGGGACGGGCGATCCTGATCACCGGCGCCGGCGGTTCGATCGGCTCGGAGCTGGTGCGCCAGCTCGCCGGCGCCGCCCCCGAGCGACTGATCCTGGTCGACAGCTGCGAGTACAACCTCTATCGCATCGAGCTGGAGCTGCGCGAGCGCCACCCCGGGCTGGCCTTCTCGCGCCACCTGCTCGACGTCACCGACGCCACCGCGATCGATGCCCTGTTCGCCGCCGAGCGCCCGGCGATCGTCTTCCACGCCGCCGCCTACAAGCACGTGCCGATGCTCGAGGATCAGGTCGGGGTGGCGGTGCGCAACAACGTCGGCGGCACCCGGGTGGTGGCCGAGGCGGCGGTCGCCCACGCCTGCGAGCGCTTCGTGCTGATCTCCACCGACAAGGCGGTGCACCCGGCCAACGTGATGGGTGCGACCAAGCGGCTGGCCGAGGCGCTGTGCCAGCGCCTCGATCGCGCCGAGGGCTGCCGCTTCATCACCGTGCGCTTCGGCAACGTGCTCGGCTCGGCCGGGAGCGTGGTGCCGCTGTTCCGTCGTCAGCTCGAACGCGGCGGTCCGCTCACCGTCACCCATCCCGAGATCGAGCGCTTCTTCATGACCATCCCCGAGGCCTGCCAGCTGATCATGCAGGCGGCGGCGATCGGCGAGGGCGGCGAGATCTTCGTTCTCGACATGGGCGAGCCGATCCGCATCGCCTATCTCGCCGAACAGATGATCCGGCTCGCCGGGCGCGAGCCCGGGGTCGACGTGGCCATCGAGTACGTCGGCCTGCGCCCCGGCGAGAAGCTCTACGAGGAGCTGTTCTACGACGGCGAGGACCTGGTCGAGACCGCGCACCCGAAGATCCGCGCCGCGCGCGGCGCCGGGGTCGCGCTCGATCCAGATCGCCTCGAGGCGCTGTGCCGCAGCGCGGTCGATGGCGACGAGCGCGCCGCCCGCGCGCTGCTGCAGGGGCTGTTGCCGGAGTGGCAGAGCCCGGTGATCGCGCCGGAGGGCGCCTGCGCATGTCCGCCGCCCCCGAGCTGAGCGCGGCCGAGTCCGCGGCGCTGACGCGTCTGGCGCGCGCCGGCCGGCTCACCGAGAGCGATCTGGCGCGCGCCCGGCGCCTCGCCGAGGAGGGCGGCGAGGCACTGCTGCCGATGCTGTTGCGGCTCGGGTTGGTGGCCGAGCGCGCGCTCGCCGAGGCGCTGGCCGCCGAGCTCGGGCTCGAACTGGTCGAGTCCGAGCGCTTTCCGGGTGCGCCGGTGGCCGAGGAGCGCTTCACCCCGCGTTTTCTCAAGGACGCCCGGGTGTTGCCGCTGGCCGAGCGCGACGGCGTGCTGGAGGTCGCACTCGCCAACCCCGCCGATCCCTTCGTCGTCCAGGCGGTGCGACTCGCCGCCGCCGGCCCGGTGCGTCTGGCGGTGGCGCTGCCGAGCGTGCTCGAACAGAGCTTCGAGCGGCTCTACGAGGCCGCGCCCGAGCCCGCGGCGGAGGAGCCGAGCGGCGAGATCGACGCCACCGACATCGAGCAGCTCAAGGACCTCGCCAGCGAGGCCCCGGTGATCCGCATGGTCAACCAGCTGCTGCAGCGCGCCGTCGAGGCGCGCGCCTCGGACATCCATCTCGAGCCCTTCGCCGACACCCTGCGGGTGCGCTATCGCGTCGACGGCGTGTTGCAGGAGGTCGAGGCGCCGCCGGTGCGCTCGAGCGCGGCGGTGATCTCGCGGGTCAAGATCATGGCGCGGCTCAACATCGCCGAGCGCCGCCTGCCGCAGGACGGGCGCATCCCGCTGCGGGTGCAGGGGCGCGAGCTCGATCTGCGCGTCTCCACGGTGCCGACCCTGTTCGGCGAGAGTCTGGTGATCCGGCTGCTCGACAAGGAGCGGGTGCGCTTCGACCTCGATGCCCTCGGCTTCGACGGCGCGCTGCGCGCGCGGCTCGACCGGGTGCTCGAACACCCCTACGGCATCCTCCTGGTCACCGGGCCGACCGGCTCGGGTAAGAGCACCACGCTCTACACCCTGCTCGCGCGGCTCAACACCGAGTCGCGCAAGATCATCACCGTCGAGGACCCGGTCGAGTACCAGCTTGCCGGGATCAACCAGATCCCGGTGCGCCCGGCCATCGGCATGACCTTCGCTAGCGCACTGCGGGCGATCGTGCGTCAGGACCCGGATGTGATCATGGTCGGTGAGATGCGCGACCTGGAGACGGCGCGCATCGCGGTGCAGTCGGCGCTGACCGGACACTTGGTGCTCTCCACCCTGCACACCAACGATGCCGCAAGCGGTGCTACCCGGCTGCTCGAGATGGGGGTCGAGGACTATCTGCTGACCTCCACCGTCAACGGCATCCTCGCGCAGCGGCTGATACGGCGGCTCTGTCCCCACTGTCGTGCGCGCTATCGCGCCGACGCCGAGCTGGCCGCGCGACTCGGCCTCGCCACGGACGCGCTCGAACTCCACCGCGCCGTCGGCTGCGACGCCTGTCGCGGCACCGGCTATCACGGCCGGGTGGTGATCGGCGAGCTGCTGCTCCTCTCCGAGGCGGTCCGTGCCGCTGTGCTCGATCATGCCGGGGCCGCCGAGATCCGCCGCATCGCCCGTGCCGAGGGCATGGTGACCCTGTTCGAGGACGGGGTGACGAAGGCGCGCGCCGGGCTGACCAGCATCGAGGAGGTGCTGCGGGTGGCCGAGGACTGAGACCATGGCGCGCTTCCAGTTCCGCGCAGTCAGGCTCGAGGGCGAGACGCTCGACGGCGAGCGCGAGGCGCCGGATCTGGCGGCGCTGCGCGCGCAGCTGCAGCACGAGGGCCTGCTGGTGCTGGAGCTGCGCCCGGCCGGCGGGCTGCGGGCGCGGTTGCGCGCGCGCGCGCGTCGTCGGCTCGGGCGCGCCGAGGTCACCGCGCTGACCCGTCAGCTCGCCACCCTGCTGGAGTCGGGCATGGCCCTCGATCGTGCGCTGCAGATCCTCATCGAGCTGGCCGCCGCGGGGCCGACCACCCGGGTGCTCGGCGACCTGCAGCAGCGGGTGCGCGGTGGTGCGAGCTTCTCGACCGCGCTCGCCGAGCAGGACGGTCAGTTCTCCAGGCTCTATGTCAGCATGGTGCGCGCGGGCGAGGCCGGCGGCGCGCTCGATCGCGTGCTGGGGAGTCTGGCCGATTATCTCGAACGCATCGCCGAGCTGCGCCAGACGGTGATCTCGGCGCTGGTCTACCCGGCGATCCTGGTCACGGTGGCGGGGCTGACGGTGGCCCTGTTGCTGATCTTCGTCGTCCCCCAGTTCGCCGGGCTGTTCGCCGACATGGGCGCGACCCTGCCGCGCTCGACCCGCATCCTCATCGGTCTCGGCGAGCTGCTGCGCGACCACTGGTGGGTGCTGCTCTGTCTGCCTGCACCGATCGCCCTGGCGCTCGAACGCTGGCTGGAGGATCCGGCGCGCCGCGTCCGGCTCGATCGCCGCCTGCTCGGGCTGCCGCTGGCCGGTGCGCTGTTGTGGCGGCTGGAGACGGCGCGGCTCTGTCACACCCTCGCCACCCTGCTCGGCAACGGTCTGCCGCTGGCCGGCGCGCTCGATCTGGCCCGCGAGGTGGTGACCAACCGCGCGCTCGCCGAACGGCTCGAGGCCGCCGGCGACGAGCTGCGTCGCGGGCGTGGTCTGGCCGGTCCGCTGGCGCGCCACCAGGCGCTGCCGCCGCTGGCGCTGCAGATGGTCCGGGTCGGCGAGGAGTCGGGCGGGCTGGAGCCGGTGCTGGCGAAGGTCGCGACGATCTACGACCGCGAGACCCGCGCCGCGGTGCAGCGCCTGCTCGCGTTGCTCGAACCGGCGCTGATCCTCGGTCTCGGGGTGGTGGTCGCCGGGATCATCCTCTCGATCCTCGGCGCCATCCTCGGCGCCAACGCCCTGGTGGTCTGAGGTCGGCGCGGGCGTTTGCCCGTGCTTTCCCCGGCCCTCTAGAATGGCCTCCCCTTCACTCGCGTATCGGCATTGCCATGGATTCTCAGCGTTCGCGTACGTACGGTTTCACCCTGGTCGAGCTGCTGGTGGTGCTCGCCATCCTCGGACTGCTCGCCGGGGTGGTCGGTCCCCAGGTGATGAAGTTCCTCGACAGCTCCAAGAGCAAGACCGCCAAGCTGCAGGTCGACAGCCTCGCCGCCACCCTCGATCTCTACCGGCTCGAGGTCGGGCGCTATCCGAGCACCAGCGAGGGGCTCGAGGCGCTGGTGCGCAATACCGCCGACCTCGACACCTGGAACGGCCCCTATCTCACCAAGGGCGAGGTGCCCACCGACCCCTGGGGCAACCCCTATCATTACCGTTTCCCCGGCGAGCACGGCGGTTTCGACCTGTGGACCTTCGGCGCCGACAACCGCGAGGGCGGCGAGGGCGAGAGCGCCGACCTCCACAGCTGGGACTGAGCGCGTGCGCGCCGCTCGCGCGCCCGGGTTCACCCTGGTCGAGCTGCTGGTGGTGCTGGCGATCCTCGGCCTGGTGCTCGCCGCGCTCCCCGGCGCCTTCAGCGCCGCGCTCCCCGGGGTCGAGGCCAAGGCTGCGGCGCGGCGCACGGTGGCCGCGCTGCGCCTGACGCGCGAGCGGGCGATCCGCGAGGCCCGCGCCGAGGCGCTGCTGGTGCGCCCCGCCGCGCACCGTCTGGAGCCGCCGGGTGCGGCGCCGGTGCAGCTGCCGCGGCGTCTGGCGCTGCATCTGGAGACGGCCCGCGCCGAGCTGGTCGGTGCGCGCGCCGGGGCCATCCGTTTCTTCCCCGACGGCAGTTCGAGCGGCGGGCGCATCGTGCTGAGCGCCGAGGGGCGCGGCTATCAGGTCGGGGTGCACTGGCTCACCGGGCGGGTGTACATGGCCCCCTGGAGCGCGCCATGAGCCGGGCGCGCGAGCGCGGCTTCTCGCTGCTCGAGGCGGTGGTCGCCTTCGCCATCCTCGCCCTTGCCCTCGGGGTGCTGCTGGAGATCTTCTCGCGCGCCTCGCTCGCCAGTCAGCGCGCGACCATGCTGGCACGCGCCTCGGCGCTCGCCGAGTCGCGCCTGGCGCTGGTCGACGGCGGTGCCGTCGACCTCGTCCCCGGGGTGATCGAGGGCGGCGAGACGGCGGGGATGCGCTGGAGCCTGGCGATGATCCCGCTGGCGCGCGCCGGGCTCGCCGCCGGCGATCCCCAGCCCTACCGGGTCGAGGCGCGGGTGCGCTGGGTCGAGGCCGGGCGCGAGCGTCGGCTGGTGCTGCCCACCCAACGTCTCGGCGCGCCGCAGCCATGAGACCGAGTCCGCGCCGCCGCGCGCGCGGCTTCACCCTGCTCGAACTGCTGGTGGCGCTGGCGCTGCTCGGGCTGATCGCGACCCTGGTGTTCGCCGGTCTGCGCCTCGGTGCGCGCACCTGGGAGGCGGTCGATGCCCGCGCCGAGGCGCTCGCCGAGCTGCGCGCGGTGCATGGTTTCGTCGGTCGCGCGCTGCGTCAGGGGCGGGCGCTGGCGCTGACCCGCGAGGACGGCGTGCACCCGGTGTTCGCCGGTGACAGCGAGCGTCTGGAGTGGGTTGCGCCCTTGTCGACCCATGTCGGCCTGCCCGGTCTGCATCTGCTGCGTCTGACCCGCGAGCGGGGTCCGCGCGGCGAGGTGCTGATGCTCACCCACTGGCTGTTCCATCCCGAGGTGCTCGCCGGCGCGTCCGGTACGCCGCCCTGGGTGGCGCTGGCCGATGAGCCGCCAGCGCCCGGTGCGCCGGGCGAGGAACTGGACCTGGGCGACGGCGCCTTTGGCCGGACCCTGCTGCTGGCGGGGCCGATGCGCTTCGAGCTGGCCTATTACGGCACCCGCGAGGGCGAGCCGGGCCCGGCCTGGCATCGCGACTGGCTGGGTCAGCCGCGCCCGCCGCGGTTGGTGCGGATGCGGTTGCGCACCGCGGCGCTCGACTGGCCCGAGCTGGTGGTGGCGCTCGCCGATGAGGCGGCGCGATGAGTGCGTCGCGTCAGCGCGGGGTGGCGCTGCTGCTGGTGCTCTGGGTGCTGGCGCTATTGACGGTGATGGCCGCCGGGCTGACCGCCACCGGGCGCAGCGAGTTGGCGCTGGTCGACAACGCGCTCGCCGCCGCGCGCTTCCGCGCCGCCGCCGATGCCGCGCTCGCCGAGGTGGCGCTACGCCTGACGCTGCCGCCGGGGCGGCTTGGCGAGCCGCTGTGGCGGGTCGACGCCACGCCCCATCCCTGGACCTTCGGCGGCGAGCGGCTGGAGGTCCGCATCCAGGACCTCGGCGGGCTGATCGATCTCAACCGCGCCGACCCGCAGCGGCTCACCGACCTGTTGCGGGTCCTCGGGGTCGAACCGGGGCGAGCCGGACGGCTGGCGGCGGAGATCGTCGACTGGCGCGATGGCGATGCATTGACCCGCGCGGGGGGCGCCGAAGACGCCGATTACCGCGCCCTCGGTCGCGCCTTCGGGGCCCGCGATGGCGATCTGCCGCTGGTCGACGAGCTGGCGCTGCTGCCGGGGATGACGCCCGAGCTGGTCGCGGCGCTGGCGCCGCTGACGCGGGTGACGGGTGACGCTGGCGGGATCGCGCGCGCCTTCGCCCCGGCGGCGGTGCTCGCCGCACTCGACGGTCTCGGGCTGGAGCAGGCGCAAGCACTGCGCGCGGCGCGCGAGATCGATCCCAGGCTGCGCGGTGGGCCGCGCTATCGCGTCGAGGTGCGCGCCCGCGACGGTGGCTGGCGGTTGCTGGCGCTGCTCGAACTCGGTGCCGACCCGGGGCGCCCCTATCGCGTGCGCTGGCGCCGTCTCGTCTATCCCGGCGCCTGAGCCGGGCGGTTCAGACGCCGGGCTCGGCGAGCAGCCGCTCCAGGGCGGGGAGGTCGGCGCCGCGCCAGGGGCGGTCGTCGACCGGGTCGAGCGGCGGCTGGCGCCGCGCCCGTGGCGGCAGCACGATCAGCTCGAAGGGCTGGTCGCCGGCGACGAAGCTGAAGGCGGGGTGGGCATTGCGGGCACCGCCGGGATAGCGCAGGGTGCGCTCGCCCTCGTCCCAGGGAATGCCCTGGTCGTGGAGACGGAAGAGCACGTCCTCGGGGCGCTCGGCATAGAGCAGCAACTCGACCCCGAGGCTGGGGTCGCCGACGCCCTGCAGCGCCGCGCCGACCAGTCGCGGCGAGAAGTCGGCGAGGTTGCGCATCGCCCCGGCGGCGGCCTCGCGCATCCGCCGCAACTGCGCGGCGTCGTCGTCGCGGAACAGCCGGCGCTGGGTCAGCAGCGCCTCCTGCACGGTCTCGTTGTCCGGCCAGTGCCGACGGTCGCGGATGCCGGTGCGGGTGGCGGCCTTGCGTCTGGCCCGGTCGAAGTCGGACAGGCCCTGTTCGATCATGATGCGCGCGGCCTCGTAGGCCATTCGCGCACGCAGGGCGTCGGTGCGCGCTCGTGCGGTCATCGCTGAACCCCTCCGCTCGTTCGCCGGTCCCGCCGGGGCGGGTCTGTGGACGACCATCGCGGGCGTCGTCACGCCCGTATCGGCACCGACACTAGCATGGCCGACGGCGGCGGCGGAAGGGTGTTCCGGCAAGGGCACCGTGCGTGGCGCGGCGATGAGCTCGGTTGTCGGGGCGCGGACCGGGTGGTGGTGCCGCCAGGATGGTCGTCGCGACGATGAATGCTCGCGAAAGCGCAAAATTTTGATATCTTTAGAGCCATTATCGTAGAAGTCGGTTTACCCGCTCCGGGTACGATCGAGCAGACGAGATCACTGAATGTTCGGCCTCATCAGCAAGAACCGTACACTGATCGGTGTCGATATCGGCTCGACCTCGGTCAAGCTCATCGAACTCTCGCGCGGGCACGCCAACGCCTCGAGCGGGTTGCGCCTCGAGCACTTCGCCATCGAGCCGCTGCCGGCCAATGCGGTCGCCGAGAAGAAGATCGTCGAGTCCGAGGCGGTGGGCGAGACCATCGCCCGTGCGGTGAGTCGCTCGGGCACCGAGACCAAGCGTGCCGCCGTGGCGGTGGCCGGCTCGGCGGTGATCACCAAGATGATCGTGATGCCGGGCGGACTCGAGGACGCCGAGCTGGAGAGCCAGATCGAACTCGAGGCCGACCAGTACATCCCCTATCCGCTCGAGGAGGTCAATCTCGACTTCGAGGTGATCGGTCCCTCGCAGACCAACCCGGGGATGATCGACGTGCTGCTCGCCGCCTCGCGCACCGAGAACGTCGACGACCGGGTCAACGCCCTCGAGACCGCCGGGCTGGTGCCGGCGATCGTCGATGTCGAGGCCTATGCCATGGAGAACGCCTGCGCGCTGCTGCTCGAGGAGGACGGCGAGCCGGGCGCGACCGTCGCCCTGGCCGACGTCGGCAGCGCGACCACCACCCTGCACGTGCTCCACGAGGGGCGCATCGTCTATACCCGCGAACAGAACTTCGGCGGGCAGCAGCTGCGTGACGAGGTGCAGCGTCGCTACGGCTTCTCGCGTGAGCAGGCGGCGGCGAAGATCCTCGACGGCGATGTCGCCGAGGGCTACGACATCGATGTGCTCGCGCCCTTCAAGGAGGCCTTGGCGCAACAGATCGGCCGTGCGCTGCAGTTCTTCTATTCGGGCACCAGCTACAACCGGGTCGACCGGCTGGTGATCTCCGGCGGCGTGGCCTCGCTGCCCCGGCTCGATCAGCTCGTCAGCGAGCGACTGCGTATTCCGACCACCATCGCCAATCCCTTCGCGCGCATGACCCTGGCCCCGACGCTCGACGCCCAGGCGTTGATGCGCGAGGCGCCGGGGATGATGCTCGCGCTCGGCCTGGCCCTGCGGGGAGTGGACTAGAAATGCCACGGATCAACCTGCTGCCGTGGCGCGAAGAGGCGCGACAGCGGCGCAAGAAGGAGCTGGCGATCGCCGCCGGCGCGGCGCTCGGCGCGACCCTGGTGCTGGCGGTGCTGGTGCACCTTCATTACGACGGGCGCATCGCCTATCAGGAGAGTCGCAACCAGCTGTTGCAGCAGGAGATCGCCCAGCTCCAGCGCAAGATCCGCGAGATCGACCGGCTCGAGCAGACCAAGGCCGACCTGCTTGCGCGCATGGAGGTCATCCAGAACCTGCAGCAGAGTCGGCCCGAGATCGTCCACCTGTTCGAGGAGCTGGTGGTGACCATCCCCGAGGGGGTCTATCTCAACCGTCTCGAGCAGAAGGGGCGTTCGGTGGTGGTCGAGGGGCGCGCCCAGTCCAACGCCCGGGTCTCGGCCTTCATGAGCAGCATCGAGTCATCGGACTGGGTCGGCAATCCGCGGCTGATGCTGATCGAGAACAAGGACAAGACCGGGACCGGGCTGAGCCACTTCCGGCTGTCCTTCGATCAGGTCCGCCCCGGCGGCGAGGACGAGGACCAGCCGGCATGATCGGCGCGACACGTGGCTCGCCCCCGACGGAGACCGCGACGCGGCGGAGATCGTCATGGATCTGAATCAACTCAACGAACTCGATCTCAGCACCATCGGCGACTGGCCGCTGCCGGCCAAGGCGGCGGTGATCGCGGTCGGCTGTCTGCTGCTCGGCGTCGCGGCCTACCATTTCGACATCAAGAATCAGCTGATGCTGCTCGAGACCGCCGAGCGTCAGGAGCAGCAGCTGCGTGCCGATTTCGAGAAGAAACAGCGCAAGGCGGCCAACCTCGCCGGCTATCGTCAGCAGCTCGCCGAGATGGAGGAGTCGTTCGGCGCCATGCTGCGCCAGTTGCCGAACAAGACCGAGGTCGCCTCGCTGCTGATCGATGTCTCCCAGACCGGGCTGGCCAACGGGCTGGAGTTCGAGCGCTTCGAGCCCGAGGGCGAGAACCAGCGCGACTTCTACGCCGAGCTGCCGATCCGGATCCGCGTCAACGGCAGCTATCACGAGTTCGGTCGATTCATCAGCGGGCTCGCGGCGCTGCCGCGCATCGTCACCATCCACGACATCGAGATCGAGCAGCCCGGCGGTCGCGACCGGGATGTCGCCGAGGCGGGGCGCAAGCTCTCGCTCGATGCCACCGTCAAGACCTATCGCTATCTCGACGAGGGGGCGGCGCAATGAACCGGATCCGCCTGTCCGTCCCGGTCGCCGCGCTGCTGGTGCTGGCCGGCTGTGGTGGCGGCAACATGTCCGATCTCGAACGCTATGTCGGCGAGGTCAAGTCGCGTCCGCCGCGTCCGGTCGAGCCGCTGCCCGAGATCCAGCCGGTCGACAGCTTCGTGTTCGACCCCGGCGATCGACGTGACCCCTTCGTCCCCGATCGCGGGCTCGCCCCGCTCGCCGCCGAGGAGAGCGACAACGGTCTGGCGCCCGACCCCAATCGCCGCAAGGAGGTGCTCGAGGGCTATGCACTCGATGCCTTGCGCATGGTCGGGACGCTCGAGCAGACGGACCTGCGCTGGGCGCTGGTGCGGACCCAGGACGGGGTCCTGCACCGGGTGCGGGTCGGCAACTACATGGGGCTGAACAACGGGCAGATCGTCAGCATCGACGAGGACTCGATCGAGCTCATCGAGATCGTCGCCGACGCCCCGGGGCAGTGGCGCGAGCGCGACGCGGCCCTGGAGCTTTCCGAATGATTTCTGGAGGGGACCCCGGCATGAACGCACCATCTCAATCCGATGCACGCCTCGGGAGGGCGCTGGCGCGCGGCGTGCGCCGGCCGGTCGTGTCGCTGTGCCTTCTGCTCCTGCTGCTCGCCGGCTGGAGCACCGCGACGATGGCCGTGGAGCTGCGCGACGTGCAGTTCGCCGCCCAGCCCGGCAACCGGGTCGAGATCCAACTCGAGCTCTCGGCGCCGGTGAGTCCGCCCGAGACCTTCGCCACCGATGCGCCGGCGCGGATTGCGCTCGACTTCCCCGGGGTGAGCAACGGGCTCGATGAGCGCTCGCTGCCGATCGGCATCGGTTCGGTGCACAGCCTGGTGGCGGTGGAGGCGAGCAATCGCACCCGGGTGGTGATCAATCTCAGCGATCCCGTCCCCTATCGGGTGAGCAGCGAGGGCAACCGGGTGCGTCTGATCATCGAGACCCAGGCCGACGCGGCCGGCTCGCCGCCGAGTCGGCAAACGACAGCGGCGCTGTCCCGACCGACCGCGACGCGCGCGCCGTCGACGCCGGCCTCCGGCGGTTCGGTGCGCGATATCGACTTCAGACGCGGCGCCGAGGGTGAGGGGCGGGTGCTGATCCGTCTGCCCAACCCCGAGACCCGGGTGACGGTGCGCGAGCAGGGGCGGCGGGTGATGGTCGAACTGCACGACACCTCGCTGCCGCGCCGGCTGTTCCGCCGACTCGACGTGGTCGACTTCGCCACCCCGGTGGTGGCCGTCGAGTCGCGCCCGCGCGGGCGCAACGTCGAGGTCGCGGTGGAGACCGGCAGCGATTACGACTACATGGCCTATCAGACCGACGACCTCTTCACCCTCGACTTCCGTCCGCTGACCGCGGCGGAGAAGGAAGAGCAGCTGCGCAGCAAGGTCGTCTACGAGGGCGAGCGGCTGTCGCTGAACTTCCAGGACATCGAGGTGCGGGCGGTGCTGCAGGTGCTGGCCGACTTCACCGATCTCAATCTGGTGGCCAGCGACACCGTCACCGGCAACATCACCCTGCGGCTGAAGAACGTCCCCTGGGACCAGGCGCTCGACATCATCCTCAAGACCAAGGGACTGTCGATGCGCCGTACCGGCAACGTCATCATGGTTGCGCCGACCGAGGAGATCGCCAGCCAGGAAGAGCTGGAGATGCGCTCGATGCAGAAGATCGAGGAGCTGGCGCCGTTGCGCTCGGAGTTCATCCAGGTCAACTACGCCAAGGCCGCCGATCTCGCCCGTCTGCTCAAGAGCGAGGAGAACCAGCTGCTGACCAAGGATCGCGGCAACGTCACCGTCGACGAGCGCACCAACACCCTGCTGGTGCAGGACACCGCCGCGCGGCTCGAGGACATCCGCGGCATCGTCACCCGGCTCGACGTACCGGTGCGCCAGGTGATGATCGAGTCGCGGGTGGTGATCGCCGAGAGCAACTTCGCGCGCGATCTCGGCGTGCGCTTCGGGCTGTCGACCTCGTTCGGCGCCGCGGGCGGCAACGAGGTGATGATCGCCGGCGCCCAGCCCGGCACCCTCGAGATCGGTGGCTTCGACAAGGGCCCCTTCGGTCTCAACGTCGACACCGGCAGCCCCTACAACTCCGGGATCATCGACGAGGACGACAACCAGACCCTGATGGTCGACCTCGCCGCCCCCAACCCATCCGGCGCGGTCAACTTCCTGATCGGCAAGGTCGGCTCCTATCTGCTCCAGCTCGAACTCTCGGCGATGCAACAGGAGGGACGCGGCGAGATCATCTCCAGCCCGCGGGTGATCACCTCCGATCAGCACCAGGCGACGATCAAGGTCGGTCAGCAGATCCCCTATCAGACGGTGTCGCAGAACGGCACCCAGACCCAGTTCAAGGACGCGGTGCTGCAGCTCGACGTCACCCCGCACATCACCCCCGATGACAGGGTGATCATGGACCTGTTGGTCAACAAGGACGCGCCCAACTATACCAACGAGACCGATAGCGGCATCGCCATCGATACCCGCTCGGTGGAGACCTCGGTGCTGGTCGACAACGGCGAGACCGTGGTGCTCGGCGGCGTCTACGAGCGCACCCGCGGCTTCAAGAAAGAACAGGTGCCCTGGCTCGGCGACATCCCGGTGGTGGGACGGCTGTTCAAGCAGGAGCTGCGAGAGGATAACAACAGCGAACTGCTGATCTTCGTGACCCCCAAGATCCTCCGCGGCGATCTCGCGCGACGCTGATGGCGCCGTCCCGGCGCCCTCGGGAACCCGCATCTTTCCCGGGGATGCCGGCGTTTTTTTCGCGTATCCGGGACGCAACTTACCCCATGGGGCTAGAATGTCGCGCGAGCCGGGCGTTGCCCCGCTCCGCTGATGGGCGCGCTCGACCCGTCCCGCCGTGCCTGCGACCGCATGCGTGCCGGGGTGCCCGGTCGATCGTCCATGTCATCCGAGGGCTGCCTGGGGAGTCGGTCTCGAGCCGGGCAAGGCGTGCACGGTGGCCGGCATCCCGCCGCCGTCGTCGCCCGCGTCGAGACACCTCCTTGGTCCTCGTTCCAATGTTTCCGCAGCCCGAGCAGGCGCTGGCCCACCGTTCGCCGGTGTCGTCGGGTCGCCCGGGTCGGCAGGCGATGTAGGTCACCGCCATCCCCGCCGGTTCGCGCTGCGCGCTCATCCAACTCGATGCGAGGGAGGACGCGAACCTCACCCGCGTACAGACAACCTGGCATATCTTTCGCTATGATCCGTGCACAGAACATCTTCATCGTCGGCCCGATGGGGGCCGGAAAAAGCACCGTCGGGCGTCAGCTCGCCGAGGCGCTCTCCTACACCTTCAAAGACAGCGACCAGGAGATCCAGCGTCGTACCGGTGTCGATATCCCCACCATCTTCGAGTTCGAGGGCGAGGCCGGCTTCCGTGCCCGCGAGCGTCAGGTCATCGTCGATCTGATCGCCGGTGAACGGATGGTGCTGGCCACCGGCGGCGGGGTCATCATCGACCCCGAGAACCGTCAGGACCTGGCCGCGCGTGGCGTGGTCATCTATCTCCACTGCAGCGCCGAGCAGCAGCACGCCCGCACCGCCCGCGACCGCAATCGTCCGCTGCTCGACACCGAGGAGCCGCTGCAGCGCCTGCGCGAACTGATGGAGGAGCGCGAGCCGCTCTATCGCCAGGTCGCCGACATGGTGGTGACCACCGAGAAGCGCGGCACCGGCTCGGTGGTCAAGGAGATCGTGCGGCGGCTCGAGGAGGGCGCCACCGGCGTGCTCTGACCCCGATTTACGTTTGGGGTCGAACCCCTTCGCTCTGTGAGGGCGTCGCCCGGGACGGTCACAGCCACGGGCGCGTCGTGTCGGCGTCGGCGGTTGATGCGGACGATCGGGCGGGGTGTCTGGTCGGGTGATGCGATTGCAACTCCGTGTCAGACCGCTAAGATGCCAATAAGACCGATCATCAACCCGTGCGCGCGCATCCCTTGCGCCAGCCGTGCCAAGGACCGGGCTGGCCCCGGTCGCTGACGCCCAGCGCCATCCCGTCATCGGCCCGCCGTAATGCGTCGCCGCTGACGGGGGACGACGAGCCGGCGCCGGTGTGCGAGCCAACCCGCCAAGAGCTGCCTTATGACCAGAACCCTTGAAGTCGATCTTGGGGACAGAAGTTACCCGATCCATATCGGTCCCGGACTGCTCCACGACCCCGTGCTCTACCGCCCCCATATCCGTGGCCGGCAGGTGATGATCGTCACCAATGAAACGGTGGCACCCTTGTATCTGGCCCCCTTGCGCGCAGCCCTCGATGGTCTCGAGGTGCGCGAGGTGGTGCTGCCCGATGGTGAGCAGTACAAGACCCTTGAGGTGTGGAACCGCATCTTCGACGCCCTGCTCGATGCCCGTTTCGCGCGTGACTGCACCCTGATCGCGCTCGGCGGCGGGGTGGTCGGCGACATGGCCGGGTTCGCCGCGGCCTGTTATCAGCGTGGCGTGCCCTTCATCCAGGTGCCCACCACCCTGCTCTCCCAGGTCGACTCCTCGGTCGGCGGCAAGACCGGCATCAACCACCCCGCCGGCAAGAACATGATCGGCGCCTTCCATCAACCGCTGGCGGTGATCGCCGATACCGAGACCCTCGACACCCTGCCCCAGCGCGAACTCTCGGCCGGTCTGGCCGAGGTGCTGAAGTACGGACTGATCCGCGATCCCTCCTTCCTCGACTGGCTGGAGTCGCACATGGCCGAGCTGCTCTCGCGCGACCCCGAGGCGCTCGCCCACGCCATCCGCCGCTCCTGCGAGATCAAGGCACAGATCGTTGCCGAGGATGAGCTGGAGTCGGGACAGCGCGCCCTGCTCAATCTCGGTCACACCTTCGGACACGCGATCGAGACGGCCTCGGGCTATGGCAACTGGCTCCACGGCGAGGCCGTCGGCGCCGGCATGTGCATGGCCGCCGATCTCTCGGCGCGCATGGGCTGGCTGGCCGAGGCCGATGTCGAGCGGGTGCGCAGCCTGGTCACCTGCGCCGGGCTGCCCACCGAGCCGCCGCCCGAACTCGACGCCGAGCGCTTCCGCGAGCTGATGGCGGTCGACAAGAAGGTGCTCGACGGGCGTCTGCGTCTGGTGTTGCTCACCGCCGTCGGCGAGGCGGTGATCAGCGACGAGATCGATCAAGATCAATTGATGGCGACCCTGTCGGCGCGACGTCCCTGAGGGTGGTCGCCCACGCCCCGTGATCCGCACGCGCGCATAGATAGTGGCGTGCGCCGGTGTTCGACGTTATTATTAGGGGTTCGCGATTTCAACCCGGCCTGGTCGCTGGGGTTCGCATGCCTCGAACCCCGCTCGCCGAACACCGGCGTCGGCGGCCCGTGCCGACGCGCTCCGGACACCCTGGAGATCGCACGCCGAGCGTATTGCGATGACGAGCGAGCCTGCTCTCTGGATCCAGGACACAGGATTGTGACGCCAACCGCCTGGCGGTCGGCACGCGCCCTGGTGCTCGATCACCAAGGTCTTCCCGTCCACGGCGGCGTCGACAGTCGGAATCATTTACCCCAGGTATCAACGAGGTCAGCGATGAGCCTTCGTGCCTTGCCTCCTGCACAGGGTCTCTATGACCCAGCCAATGAGCGCGACGCCTGTGGCGTCGGCTTCGTCTGCAACATCAAGAACGAGAAGCGTCACGCAATCGTTCAACAGGGACTCGAGATCCTCGAGCGACTGACCCATCGCGGTGCCGTTGGCGCTGATCCCAAGGCCGGCGATGGCGCCGGTATCCTGGTGCAGATCCCCGACGCCTTCTTCCGCGCCGTGGTCGATTTCGAACTGCCGCCCGTGGGCGCCTATGGCGTCGGCATGGTGTTCCTGCCCAAGGACGCCGATGCACGCGCGCGCATGGAGGAGACCGTCACCCGCCACCTCGAGGAAGGTGGTCAGCGCGTGCTCGGTTGGCGCGACGTCCCGGTCGACAACAGCTCGCTCGGCGAGAGCGTGCTGCCGAGCGAACCGATGGTGCGCCAGGTGTTCGTCGGCTGCGGCGACAACTGTCCCGACCAGGACGCCTTCGAGCGCCGTCTGTTCGTCATCCGCAAGCGGATGGACAACGAGATCCGCAGCGCCGGCTTCGACAAGACCGCCTACTACGTGGTCTCGCTGTCCTCGCGCACCATCAACTACAAGGGCATGCTGCTCGCCGATCAGGTCGGCAAGTACTACCTCGATCTCGGCGACGAGCGCTTCACCTCGGCCCTGGCCCTGGTGCACCAGCGCTTCTCGACCAACACCTTCCCGACCTGGGACCTGGCGCAGCCGTTCCGCATGATCTGCCACAACGGCGAGATCAACACCGTGCGCGGCAACGTCAACTGGATGGCCGCGCGCCGTCACACCATGCGCTCGGAGATCCTCGGCGACGATCTCGACAGTATCTGGCCGCTGATCCCCGAGGGTCAGTCCGACTCGGCTTGCTTCGACAACGCGCTCGAGCTGCTGGTGATGGGCGGCTACTCGCTCGCCCACGCGATGATGATCCTGATCCCCGAGGCGTGGTCGGGTAACAAGCAGATGGACGCCGAGCGGCGCGCCTTCTACGAGTACCACGCGGCGCTGATGGAGCCCTGGGACGGTCCGGCGGCGGTCGCCTTCACCGACGGTCGCCAGATCGGCGCCACCCTCGACCGCAACGGCCTGCGTCCGGCGCGCTACCTGGTCACCAACGACGACATGGTGATCATGGGCTCGGAGATGGGCGTGCTCGACATCGCCGAGGAGCGCATCGTCAAGAAGTGGCGACTGCAGCCGGGCAAGATGTTCCTGATCGACCTCGAGCAGGGCCGCATCATCGACGACGCCGAGATCAAGGCCGAGCTGGCCGGCGCGCAGCCCTACGGCGAGTGGCTGGGCAAGACCCAGATCCACCTCGACGAGCTGCCCACCGACGTCGCCCCGATGGCCCCCGACGAGGCCACCCTGCTCGACGCCCAGCAGGCCTTCGGCTACACCCAGGAAGACCTCAAGTTCCTGCTCGCGCCGATGATCGCCAGCGGTCAGGAGGCGATCGGCTCGATGGGTGCGGACAACCCGCCCTCGGTGCTGTCGAGCCGTCCCAAGCACCTCTCGACCTACTTCAAGCAGAACTTCGCCCAGGTCACCAACCCGCCGATCGATCCGATCCGCGAGGAACTGGTGATGTCGCTGGTGTCGCTGATCGGCCCGCGCCCCAACCTGCTCGGTCTCAACGAGATGGGCAAGAACTGGCGTCTGGAGGTCAACCAGCCGGTCCTCACCAACGAGGACCTGGAGCGGGTGCGCCACATCGAGGACAACTGTGGCGGCGCCTTCCGCACCACCACCCTGCACATGGTCTATGCCTCGAGCGAGGGCTCCGCGGGCATGGCCGCTGCGCTCGAGCGGTTGTGCAAGGAGGCCGAGGATGCGGTGCTCGCCGGCTACAACATCCTCATCCTCTCCGACCGCAACACCAACCGTGACCACATCGCCATCCCGGCGCTGCTGGCCACCTCGGCGGTGCATCACCACCTGATCCGTCGCGGGCTGCGCACCAGCTCCGGCCTGGTGGTCGAGACCGGTGCGGCGCTCGAGGTGCATCACTTCGCCACCCTCGCCGGTTACGGCGCCGAGGCGATCAACCCCTATCTGGCCTTCGACACCATCCAGTCGATGCTTGCCGCCGAGGACGACGCGCCGAGCTTCGAGGAAGCGCAGTCGCGCTACATCAAGGCCGTCGGCAAGGGGCTGAAGAAGGTGATGTCGAAGATGGGCATCTCCACCTTCCAGTCCTACTGCGGCGCGCAGATCTTCGACGCGGTCGGTCTCAACAGCGGCTTCGTCGAGGCCTACTTCACCGGCACCCCGACCACGGTCGAGGGCGTGGGTCTGCCCGAGGTCGCCGAAGAGGCGGTGCGCTGGCACGCCCAGGCATTCGGTGGCGAGCAGATCTATCGCAAGCATCTCGATGTCGGCGGCGACTACGCCTTCCGGCTGCGCGGCGAGGAGCACATCTGGACCCCGGACAGCATCGCCAAGCTGCAGCACGCCACGCGTGCCAACGACGCCAACACCTTCGCCGAGTTCTCGCGTCTGATCGACGAGCAGAGCGAGCGGTTGCTGACCTTCCGCGGGCTGATGGACTTCAGGTTCGCCGAGACCCCGGTGCCGATCGACGAGGTCGAGCCGGCCAAGGAGATCGTCAAGCGTTTCGTCACCGGCGCGATGTCCTTCGGCTCGATCAGCTACGAGGCGCACTCGACCCTGGCCAAGGCGATGAACGCCATCGGCGGCAAGTCGAACACCGGTGAGGGTGGCGAGGAGCCCGAGCGCTTCAACCCGCTGCCCGACGGTTCGAGCAACCCCGAGCGCTCGGCGATCAAGCAGGTCGCCTCGGGTCGTTTCGGCGTCACCGCCGAGTACCTGGTCAACGCCGACGACATCCAGATCAAGATCGCCCAGGGCGCCAAGCCCGGCGAGGGTGGTCAGCTGCCCGGTCACAAGGTCAACGCGCAGATCGCGCGGGTGCGTCACTCGACCCCGGGCGTCGGTCTGATCTCGCCGCCGCCGCACCACGACATCTACTCGATCGAGGATCTCGCCCAGCTGATCCACGACCTGAAGAACGTCAATCCCAAGGCGCGCATCTCGGTCAAGCTGGTCTCCGAGGTCGGTGTCGGCACCGTGGCCGCGGGCGTGTCCAAGGCCCATGCCGATCACGTCACCATCTCCGGCTATGACGGCGGCACCGGCGCCAGCCCGCTGACCTCGATCAAGCACGCCGGCTCGCCCTGGGAGATCGGTCTCGCCGAGACCCATCAGACGCTGGTGCTCAACCGTCTGCGCGGGCGCATCTCGGTGCAGGTCGACGGCGGCATGCGTACCGGTCGCGACGTGGTCGTCGGCGCGCTGCTCGGCGCCGACGAGTTCGGCTTCGCCACCGCGCCGCTGATCGTCGAGGGCTGTCTGATGATGCGCAAGTGTCATCTCAACACCTGCCCGGTCGGCGTCGCCACCCAAGATCCGGAGCTGCGCAAGCGCTTCACCGGCAAGCCCGAGCACGTCATCAACTACTTCTTCTTCGTCGCCGAGGAAGTGCGTCAGCTGATGGCCAAGCTCGGCTTCCGCACCATCAACGAGATGATCGGTCGCTCCGATCGCCTCGAGATGCGTCGCGCCATCGATCACTGGAAGGCGCAGGGGCTCGACTTCTCGCGTCTGCTGGCCAAGCCCGAGGTCGGTCCCGAGGTCGCGATCCACAACACCGAGGCCCAGGACCACGGGCTCGACCAGGCGCTCGACAACGAGCTGATCGCCCAGGCCGCGCCCGCGCTCGAGCGCGGTGAGTCGGTACGCATCGAGACCCCGGTGAAGAACTTCAACCGTTCCTTCGGCGCCATGCTCTCGGGCCGCGTCGCCGAGCGCTACGGTCACGCCGGGCTGCCCGACGGCACCATCCACATCAAGGCCAAGGGCACCGCCGGTCAGTCGTTCGGCGCCTGGGTCGCCGGTGGCGTGACCGTCGAGCTCGAGGGCGAGGGCAACGACTACGTCGGCAAGGGCCTCTCGGGGGGACGCATCATCATCTACCCGCCGGCCGAGTCGGCCATCGGCAAGGCCGAGGAGAACATCATCGTTGGCAACACCGTGCTCTACGGTGCCATCAACGGCGAGTGCTTCTTCCGCGGCGTCGCCGGCGAGCGCTTCTGCGTGCGCAACTCCGGCGCCGTGGCGGTGGTCGAAGGCGTCGGCGATCACGGCTGTGAGTACATGACCGGCGGTGTCACCGTGGTGCTCGGCGCGACCGGGCGCAACTTCGCCGCGGGCATGTCCGGCGGTGTCGCCTACGTGCTCGACGAGGCCGGCGACTTCGCCGATCGCTGCAATCTGGCGATGGTCGAGCTCGAGCCGGTCGCTGCCGAGGACGACGCACTCGAGGCGCTCGACCATCAGGGCGGCGATCTCGAGACCCATGGACGGGTGGATCTCAGCCGCGACATGACGCGCCACGACGCGTTGCGTCTCAAGCAGCTGATCGAGAAACACCTGCACTACACCAACTCCGCGGTGGCGCGGCGCATCCTCGACGACTGGGCGGCCTGGCTGCCGAAGTTCGTCAAGGTGATGCCGGTGGATTACCGTCAGGCGCTGGAAGGCATGCGTGCCAGCCAGAGCCGTCCGCCGCAGTCGAACAAGCAGCTCAAGGGGATCGTCGACCATGGGTAAGCCGACCGGTTTCATGGAATACGACCGTCGCGACCGGCGCTACGAGCCGGCCGGCGATCGCGTCGTCCACTACAACGAGTTCGTCATCCCGCTGACCGAGGCCGAGGTCAGCGAACAGGGTGCGCGCTGCATGGACTGTGGCATCCCCTTCTGTCACCAGGGGTGCCCGGTCAACAACATCATCCCGGACTGGAACGATCTGGCCTATCGGGGTGACTGGCAGGCGGCGATCGAGGTGCTGCACTCGACCAACAACTTCCCCGAGTTCACCGGTCGGATCTGCCCCGCGCCCTGCGAGGCCTCGTGCACGCTCAACCTCGAGGACACCCCGGTGGCGATCAAGACCATCGAGTGTGCGATCGTCGACAAGGCCTGGGAGGAGGGCTGGATCAAGCCCCAGGTGCCCGAGCGGCGTACCGGCAAGCGGGTCGCCGTGGTCGGTTCCGGCCCGGCGGGCCTGGCCGCCGCGCAGCAGCTCGCGCGCGCCGGCCACAAGGTCTCGCTCTACGAGAAGGAAGACCGCATCGGCGGCCTGCTGCGCTACGGCATCCCCGACTTCAAGCTCAACAAGCAGTTGATCGATCGACGCATGGCGCAGATGCGTACCGAGGGCGTGGAGTTCCACACCAACGCCCACATCGGTGTCGACATCTCGGTCGCCCAGCTGCGCGATGAGTACGATGCGGTGGTGCTGGCCGGCGGCTCGGAGAAGCCGCGCGACCTCGACGTGCCCGGTCGCAGCTTCGCCGGCATCCACTTCGCGATGGACTTCCTCACCCGCAACAGCAAGCGGGTGCAGGGCTCCCACGTCCCCGACGACGACTTCATCAGCGCCGAGGGCAAGCACGTGGTGGTCATCGGTGGTGGTGATACCGGTTCGGACTGCATCGGCACCTCCAACCGTCACGGCGCCAAGTCGGTCACCCAGGTCGAGATCCTCGACCGTCCGCCGGAGCGCGAGGACAAGTCGCTGACCTGGCCCAACTGGCCCAACCGCATGCGCACCTCCTCCTCCCAGGAAGAGGGCTGCGAGCGGATGTGGAACGTCGCCACCAAGGGCTTCGTCGGTGATGCCAACGGTCAGGTGACCGGGGTGCGCTACAACCTGGTGCGCTGGGAGCGTGACGCCGACGGTCGCTGGCAGATGCACGACGTCCCCGGCACCGAGGGCGAGCTCAAGGCCGATCTGGTGCTGCTGGCGATGGGCTTCGTCCACCCGGTCCACGAGGGCATGCTCGCCGAGCTGCGCGACGAGGCCGGGCTCGAGCTCGACGCCCGCGGTAACGTCAAGGGCACCACCGAGGGTCCCGAGGCCTATCGCACCAGCGTCGACGGCGTGTTCGCCGCCGGCGACATGCGTCGCGGCCAGTCGCTGGTGGTGTGGGCGATCCGCGAGGGCCGTCAGTGCGCCCGCGCCGTCGACGAGTGGCTGATGGGCTGCTCCGACCTGCCGCGCTGAGCGCCGCCGTCCGCCCCGGTCGATCCGGGGCGAGACGGTCCCCGACCCCAGGAGAAGCGGCCCGCGAGGGCCGCTTTTTCGTTGTCCACATCCCGGTCACGGGCAGGGTCTTGTCGGTGCCGGCGAGGTGATACACTCGATGGCTGAGAACCAACGAGGTATCGCCATGGATCGCCAACAGGCCGCGCGTTTCATGCTCGACTGTCTGCGCAAGATGGTCGCCAAGAAGGGCTCCGATCTCTTCATCACCGCCGGCTTCCCTCCCGCTTGCAAGATCGACGGCCGTCTCACCCCGATCGGCGATCAGCCGCTGAGCGCGGCGCAGACCAACATCCTCGTGCGCTCGATCATGAACGATCGGCAGATCCGCGATTACGACATGCACAAGGAGTGCAACTTCGCGATCCATCCCCAGGACATCGGCCGTTTCCGCGTCAACGCCTTCGTCCAGCAGGGCAAGGGCGGCGCGGTGCTGCGCACCATCAACGCCCGCATCCCCTCCGCCGCCGAGCTCAAGCTGCCGCTGGTGCTGCTCGACATCGTCATGGCCAAGCGCGGCATGGTGCTGCTGGTCGGCGGTACCGGTTCGGGCAAGTCGACCTCGCTGGCGGCGATGGTCGGACACCGCAACCAGGAAACCTATGGCCACATCGTCACCATCGAGGACCCGGTCGAGTACGTCCATCCCCACGGTAACTGTCTGATCACCCAGCGCGAGGTCGGAGTCGATACCGAGAGCTGGGAGGCGGCGCTGGTCAACACCCTGCGCCAGGCCCCGGACGTCATCCTCATCGGCGAGATCCGCAATCGCGAGACCATGGAGCACGCGATCAACTTCGCCGAGACCGGCCATCTCTGTCTCTCGACGCTGCACGCCAACAGCGCCAACCAGGCGCTCGATCGCATCATCAACCTCTTCCCCGAGGAGCGCCGCGCCCAGCTGCTGATGGATCTCTCGCTCAACCTCAAGGCGGTGATCTCGCAGCGTCTGCTGCCCTGCACCGACGGTGGTCGCATCCCCGCCGTCGAGGTGCTGATCAACTCGCCGCTGATCCAGGACCTGATCTTCAAGGGCGACGTCAGCGGTATCAAGGAGGTGATGAAGCGCTCGCGCGAGCAGGGCATGCAGACCTTCGATATGTCGCTGTTCGACCTCTACGAGGCGCGCAAGATCAGCTACGAGGACGCGCTGCGCAACGCCGACTCGATGAACGAGCTGCGGCTGATGATCAAGCTCCAGGGACAGGAGGCGCGCGAGAAGGATCATTTCGAGCCGGCCGACGGGCTGTCCATCCTCGGCGACGACGATGAGCCGCCCTTTCGTTAGGTGACGGGCTGCCGCTGTCCGGCGAGCGCGGTGCTAGAGGATTGAAACGGCTGGCCGCATCGCGCGCCGCCCGCTGCGGAGGCGCAAGCGCGTCGAGCAAAAGCCATTGACGCGGAACAAAGATAAATGCATAAGGATATAAGAATTCCTTTATAAGTTAACCTTGCAGTTTCTCCGTCTTCACCCGCGCGTCCGCGCCGACCCCCGGAGCCCGACATGGCGATGGATATCACCCCCTATCTCGAGATGATGATCCGGCACAACGCCTCCGATCTCTTCCTCACCCCGGGTATGCCGGTGAAGATCAAGATCGAGGGCGTCATCCGCCCGATCGGCGAGACCATGCTCACCCCGACGGTGTGTCGCGAGGCCCTGGCCTCGTTGCTCGATCCGGCCAAGGCGCGCGAGTTCGAGGAGGAGCTGGAGGTCGACTTCGCCGTCGCGCTCGACAATCGCGCCCGCTTCCGCGTCAACGCCTATCACCAGCGCGGCTACCCCTCGATGGTGCTGCGCTATATCCGCACCACGGTCCCCACCTGCGACGAGCTCGGTCTGCCGGCGGTGTTGCCCAAGCTGATCATGCACCGGCGCGGCATCATCCTCATGGTCGGCGCCACCGGCTCGGGCAAGTCGACCACCCTCGCGGCGATGCTCGATCACCGCAACAGCACTGCCCCGGGCCATATCATCACCATCGAGGACCCGATCGAGTTCGTCCATCCGCACAAGCAGTGCATCGTCAGCCAGCGCGAACTCGGGCTCGACACCAAGAGCTATGCCAAGGCGCTCAAGAGCGCGCTGCGCGAGGCCCCCGATGTGGTGCTGATCGGCGAGATCCGCACCCGCGAAACCATGGAGGCGGCGCTCGAACTGGCCGGTACCGGCCATCTGGCCGTCGCCACGCTGCACGCCAACAACGCCTATCAAGCGATGGAGCGCATCATCAACCTGTTCCCCCAGGCGCAGCACAAGACGCTGTTCACCGACCTCTCGGTCTATCTGCGCGCGATCATCTCGCAGCGCCTGGTACGCACCCAGGCCGGGTCGCGCTGCGCCGCGATCGAGGTCATGGTCAACACCCCGCACATTGCCGACCTGATCCGCGACGGTCAGGTCGAGGCCCTCGGTCAGGCGATGCAGCAGAGCGGCGAGGAGGGCATCCGCACCTTCGACGACGCCCTGCTCGCGCTCTATCGCGACGGCACCATCTCGCTGCAGGAAGCACTCGACAACGCCGATTCCGCCGCCAACCTGGAGGCGAGGATCCACTTCGGCTGATCTGGATGGACCCGCGCGCGACCACAGCGGTGGCCGGACGCTCCGGCACCCGAACGACCAACCGGCGGCCCAGGGGTCGCCCGCTATCCCGCCCTGGGCACATGGACCGGGGTCTCTCGCGGAGGAATGGATGATCATCGGACTGGACGTCGGCGGCACGCACGCCGACATCGTCTTGCTCGGCCCCGAGGGGGTGCGCGCGCGCGCCAAGGTCGACACCGACCCCGACGACCTGGGCGCGACCCTGCTCGAGGCCCTCGACCGGGTGCTGCACGCCACCGAGCCGACGGCGGTGCGCCGGGTGGTGCTGAGCACCACGCTGACCACCAACGCGGTGGTCGGCGCCGGTCTCTCCCCGGTGGGGATGCTGGTGTGCGCCGGTCCCGGGGTCGATCCCGCGCTCTATCGCACCGGCGAGCATTACGCGGTGGTGCCGGGCGCGATCGATCATCGCGGTCGCGAGATCAGCCCGCTTGATCTCGACGCCGTCGATCTCTGCGCCGAGCGCTTTGCCGCCGCCGGCATCCGCTATGTCGGCGTGGTGGGCAAGTTCTCCACCCGCAACCCGGCCCACGAGCTGGGCATCGCCGAGCGTATCGCCGAGCGCTTCGAGCGGGTGTTCACCGGCCACCGCGTCTCCGGGCAGCTCAACTTCCCCCGGCGCATCGCCACCACCCATCTCGCCGCCTCGGTCTATCCGCTGCACCGCAACTTCTACGAGGCGATCGCCGAGGCGCTGCGCACCCGCGGGGTGAGCGCCCCGGTGCACCTGCTCAAGGCCGATGGCGGCACCCTGTCGCTGGCCGCCTCGCTCGACTCCCCCGCCGAGACCGTGCTCTCGGGGCCGGCGGCGAGCGTGATGGGGGCCATCCCGGTGGCCTCGCCCGAGGAGGACGTGGTGGTGCTCGACATCGGCGGCACCACCACCGAGATCGCCCTGCTCAGCGGCGGTTCGCCGCTGCTCGAACCGCTCGGCATCACCATCGGCGCCACCCGCACCCTGATCCGCGCCCTGCTCAGCCGCTCGATCGGCGTCGGCGGCGACAGCGAGGTGCGCTGTGTCGAGGGCAAGATCACCATCGGTCCACGCCGACTCGGCGCACCGCTGGCGCGCGGCGGACCGGCGCTCACCCCCACCGACGCGCTGATCGCCCTCGGCGAGAGCGAGCGCGGCGACCCGCAGGTGGCCGCCGCCGGGGTGGCCGAGCTCGCCGCCGAACTCGGCTGCGAGCCGGCGATGGCCGCGCGCGCGGTGATCGATCACGCCTGTCGACGGATCATGGCCGCGGTCGATGGCCTGGTCGATCAGGTCAACGGCAGCCATGTCGACACCATCCACGAGCTGCTCGACGGGCATCGCATCCGCCCGGCGCGCATCCTGGTGCTCGGCGGGCCGGCCGAGTCGCTGGCCCCGCACCTGGCGCGGCGCAGCCAGCTGCCGGTCGAGCTGGTGCCCGATTCGGGGGTGGCCAACGCGATCGGTGCGGCGATGGCGCGCCCGACCGATGCCCTGAGCCTGATCGCCGACACCGAGCAGGGCTGGGTGAGCTGCTCCGGGAGCGACCGGCAGTGGCGGTGCGATCGGAGTTATCGGCGCGAGCAGGCGCTGGAGCAGGCCCGGGCATTGCTCTTCGAGCGCCTCGGTCCCGAGGCCGGGACCCCGGAGCTGGAGGTGGTCGAGGACCTCGAGTTCAACATCGTGCGCGGCTTCTCCACCGTCGGGCGCAACATCCGTCTGACCCTCCAGGTCAAGCCCGGGCTGCTCGAGCCCTTCACCCCGGAACACGCCAAGGTCGCCGTATGCTGAGTGCCAGACACGAGACCGGGCTGGTCCTCTTTCCCGCCTTCGACTGGGCGATCGAGGCCACCCACCCCGAACGCGAGGAGCGCCTGCTCTACACCCGCGACCAGATCTGCGAGGAGGGCCTGCTCGATCTCGAGGGGGTGCGCGAATACCGCCCCGAGCCGGTCTCCGTGGCCGACGTGCAGCGGGTCCACTTCTGCCCGTCCGGGGTCGAGACGGTGGCCGGCGAGTCGCACCGCATCGCCGCCGGTGGCGCGCTGCGTCTCGCCCGCGCCTGGCACGCCGGCGACATCGAGCGCGGCTTCGCGCTGGTGCGCCCGCCGGGTCATCACGCCCAGCGGGTGATGCACGGCGGGCGCGGCTTCTGCGCGATCAACAACGAGGCGATCATGATCGAGGCGCTGCGCCAGCAGCACGACATCCGCCGCGTCGCCATCATCGACACCGACTGCCATCACGGCGACGGCACCCAGGACATCTACTGGCACGATCCCGACGTGCTCTTCATCTCCATCCATCAGGACGGTCGCACCCTCTATCCCGGCACCGGCTTCATGGACGAGCAGGGCGGACCCAACGCGGTCGGCGCCACGGTCAACATCCCGCTGCCGCCGCGCACCTCGGACGCCGGTTATCTGGAGATCGTGCGCGACACCGTGCTGCCGATCCTCGAGGACTTCGAGCCCGAGCTGGTGATCAACTCCGCCGGTCAGGACAATCACTTCGCCGACCCGCTCACCGACATGGACTTCAGCGCCCGTGGCTATGCCGAGCTGACCCGGCTGCTCGCCCCGGACCTGGCGGTGCTCGAGGGCGGCTACTCGATCGAGAGCGCGCTGCCCTATATCAACATGGGCATCCTGCTGGCGATGACCGGGCTGGAGAGCGATCACGTCGTCGAGCCCTACCGCCGCCCCTCGGGCGGGGTGCAGCCCGAGGAGATCACCGAGGCGGTGCGCCGCATCGGCACCCGCACCCGCGCCGTCTGGGCCAAGCGCGAGCAGCGTCAGGCACAGCTCCACGCGGTCAGCGACGAATGTGCCCATCGCACCCGCGAGATCTACTACGACACCATCGACGCCTTCGAGCATCAGCACGAGGCGGTGCGGCTGTGTCGGCACTGCGGCGGCGCGCTGCGTATCGCCACCCGCATCGGCGACGGTCCGCAGACGCTCGCCGTCCATGTCCCGCTCTATGCCTGCGACGACTGCCGTCGCGCGGCGCTGCGCTGGTTCGAGCTGGCGCCCGACGAGGGCTTCGCCGCCGCCTTCCTCCAGGACCGTCCCGCCGATCGTTATCTGATCCGCTGATCGCGATCTTCCCCCGCCTCGCCCGCCGCTGCCGTTCGTCGGCGGTGCGCGAGGCGCCTCTCCCCGTTCGACTCCAGGCGCCGGCGTCTCTGCGCCGTCGTGACGGGCGCTCGTCTGTCTGATCGTCAGCGTCCAGTGTGATATCTGGACGGTGATTTATCATGTTCAAAGTTTGCATAAACATGATTCAGAGTACTAAGCTAATGTTCAAATACTAATTAGTGATGTCTGAGACATGATTACAGCCGCGCAACTTCGTGCCGCCCGCGCCCTGCTGGGCCTCGATCAACGCCGACTGGCCGAGGCGGCGGCCCTGTCGCTGCCGACCATCCAGCGCATGGAGGCCAGCGACGGCCAGGTGCGCGGCAATGTCGAATCCCTGGTCAAGGTGGTCGAGGCGCTCGATCGGGCCGGTATCGAGCTGATCGGCGAAGGTGCGGTCAGCGCCGGTGGCGGACGCGGGGTGCGGCTGAAGGTCATGCCGCCGGACGACGATCGTCCATGAACATGCATCCCGCCCTGTCACTGGCCCTGCTGGCGCTGACCCTGGCGCTGGCCTCGGCGCTGGTCGCGCTGCCGGCCGCACGCTGGCCGCGGGCGCTGCGTTGGGCCTCGCTGCCGCTGCTCGGGCTCTCCGGGGTGGCGGCGAGCGGCGCCGGGCTGTGGGCGCTGGTCGAGGGGCTCGATCTCGGTCTCGTCCTGCCGCTGGGGCTGCCCTGGCTGCCCTGGCACCTCCAACTCGACGCCCTCGCCGGCTTCTTCCTCGCGCTGATCGGTATCCTCGTCACCGCCGCCGGCATCTACGGCCCGGCCTATGTGCGCGGGCTGGAGAACGGACGCGAGTCGCTCGCCGCGCTCGGCGGCTTCAGCGGGCTGTTCGTCGCCGGCATGCTGCTGGTGGTGCTCGCCGCCGACGCCTTCGTGTTCATGGTGGCCTGGGAGCTGATGTCGCTGGCCTCCTATTTCCTCGTCGCCTTCCACCACGACAACCCGGCCAACCGTCGCGCCGCCTTCCTCTATCTGCTGATGGCCCATGTCGGCGGGCTGGCGATCCTGCTCGGCTTCGGCGTGCTCGCCGCCTTCGCCGGCGGTTTCGAGTTCACCCTGCTGCGCGAGGCGGCGCTGTCGACGTCCTGGGCGAGCCTGTGCTTCGCCCTGGTGCTGCTCGGCTTCGGCATGAAGGCGGGGCTGGTGCCGCTGCACGCCTGGCTGCCCGAGGCGCACCCGGTGGCGCCCTCGCACATCTCGGCGCTGATGTCCGGGGCGATGCTCAAGGTCGCCGTCTACGGCTTCGTGCGCGTGGTCTTCGACCTGATCGGTCAGTTCCACTGGCAGTGGGGCGTGGTGATGCTGGCCGTCGGCAGTCTCTCGGCGCTCACCGGGGTGCTGTTCGCGATGATGCAGAGCGACCTCAAGCGGCTGCTCGCCTACTCCTCGGTGGAGAACCTCGGCATCATCTTCATCGCCCTCGGTCTGGCGGTGCTGTTCATGGCCACCGGCCATCCGACGCTCGCCGCGCTGGCCTTCGTCGCCGCGCTCTATCACGCCATCAACCACGCGCTGTTCAAGGGGCTGCTGTTTCTCGGCGCCGGGGCGGTGCTGCACAGCACCCACGAGCGCGACCTCGAGCAGATGGGCGGGCTGCTGCGGCGCATGCCCTGGACCGGGCTGTTCTTCCTCATCGGTTGTGTCGCGATCTCGGCGCTGCCGCCGCTCAACGGCTTCGTCTCCGAATGGCTGACCTTCCAGGCCGCGCTCCAGGCCTGGCAGCTCGACAGCGGCGTGCTGCGCAGCCTGATCCCGATCGTCTCGGCGGTACTCGCGCTCACCGGCGCGCTGGTGGCGGCGACCTTCGTCAAGGTCTATGGCGTCGCCTTCCTCGGCCAGGCGCGCTCGCGTCACGTCCGGCGGGCGCGGGCGGTGCCGCTGGGGATGCGCTGGGGACAGGGGCTGCTGGCGCTCTTCTGCGTGCTGCTCGGGGTGCTGCCGACCCAGGTGATCGCGCTGCTCGACCCGGTCGCCGTGGCCGTCGTCGGCACCGGGCTGCCGCAGGCCGCTGCCGGCGGCTGGCTGTGGCTGACCCCGGTCTCGGCCGAGACCGCGAGCTACAGCGCGCCGCTGTCGATCCTGCTGCTGGCGCTGATCGCCGGTGCGGCGATCCTCTGGGCGCGGCGCGGGCGGGTACGACGGGTGCGCCGCTGCGACCCCTGGGACTGCGGTCTGACCCCGCCGACGCCGCGGATGCAGTACAGCGCCGCGGCCTTCGCCCAGCCGATCCGCCGGGTGTTCGCGCTCGCCTTCGCGATCGACGAGCGCAAGCCCGCGGCCACCGATACCCGGCCGCGCTATCGCCTGCGCATCGCCGACCGTGCCTGGTCGCTGCTCTATGTGCCGCTGGCCCAGGCGGTGGAGTCGGCCGCGCGTCGGGTGGTGCTGCTGCAGTCGGGGAACGTGCGGGTCTATCTGGGCTGGACCCTGGCGACGCTGCTGGTGCTGCTGTGGATCATCTCGTGATCGCGGCGCGCGCCCTGCTCAACCCGGTGGCGTCGCGCCCAGTCGCGGCGCGCCCACTGCCGTGCGGGACCCTGTGCGATGGATGAACCTTTGATGCTCTCGGCCTGGGGGATGGCGCTGCTGCAGGCGCTGCTCTACCCCGCGCTGGCGCCCCTGCTGATCGGCTGGGTGCGCAAGGTCAAGGCGCGGCTGAACAACCGCCGCGGCGCCTCGGTGCTGCAACCCTATCGCGACCTGCGCAAGCTGCTGGCGAAGGAGACGCGGGTGGCGCACACCGCCTCGCCGCTGTTTCGTCTGGCGCCCTACGTGGTGTTCGTCGCCACCTGGCTGGCCGCGGCCACGGTGCCGCTGGTGGCGCGCGACCTGCCGACGGCGCAGATCGCCGACATCATCGTGCTGGTCGGCCTGCTCGGTCTGGCGCGCTTCTTCCTCGCGCTGGCGGGGATGGACGTCGGCACCGCCTTCGGCGGCATGGGCGCCTCGCGCGAGATGATGGTCTCGAGCCTCGCCGAGCCGGCGATGCTGGTCGCGGTCTTCACCCTGGCGATGAGCGCCCACAGCACCAGCCTGTCGAGCGTGATCGGCTATCACCTGGCCGACGGCTTCGTGGTCCGCCCGTCCTATCTCTTCGCCTTCGGCGCCCTGGTGCTGGTGGCGCTCGCCGAGAGCGGACGCATCCCGGTCGACAACCCCACCACCCATCTCGAACTGACGATGATCCACGAGGGCATGCTGCTCGAGTACACCGGTCGCCACCTGGCGCTGATGGAGTTGGCGGCGTATCTCAAGCTGATGCTCTACGGGGTGCTGATCGCCAACGTCTTCGTGCCCTGGGGGATCGGTCAGGCGTTCGCCCCGGCGGCGCTGGCGCTCGGCCTGGGGGCGATCCTGCTCAAGCTCGCGGTGCTCGGCGCGGCGCTCGCCGTCGGCGAGACGGTGGTGGCCAAGATGCGGCTGTTCCGCGCCCCGGCCTTCCTCAACCTCGCCCTGCTGCTGGCCCTGCTCGGGCTGCTCAGTCACGTCATCCTGGAGGTGGGCGCATGAGTCTCACGCAACTGCCGCTGCTCGAACAGTTCGTGCTGCTGCAGGCGGCGCTGGTGCTCTTCCTGTCCTTCGGGCTGCTGTCGCAGACCCGACTGCTCGCCGCCATCCACGCCTTCGCCTGGCAGGGCGCGCTGATCGCCGCGGTGACCCTCACCGTGGCGATCGCCGGCCACGCCCACCATCTCTATTTCTCGGCGCTGCTCACCCTGGCGCTGAAGGCGATGCTGATCCCCTGGATGCTGCACCGGCTGGTGCGCCGTCTCGCCCTGGAGCGTCACACCGAGACCCTCAGCCACCCGGCGCTGGTGAGCATGGCGGCGGTGGCGCTGGTGATCTTCAGCTACTGGGTGGTGGTGCCGATTGTCGCCGAGGAGCTGACCTTCACCCGCAACATCGTCGCGGTGAGCCTGGCGGTGGTGCTGATCGGGTTGCTGATGCTGGTGGCGCGCCAGCAGGCGGTGGCCCAGGTGCTCGGCTTCATGTCGATGGAGAACGGGCTGTTCCTGGCCGCGGTCTCCGCCACCGCCGGCATGCCGCTGGTGGTCGAGCTGGGCGTGGCCTTCGACGTGCTGGTGGCGATGGTGCTGTTCGGGGTGTTCTTCTTCCAGATCCGCGACAGCATCGACTCGCTCGACGTCGACCGCCTCAACCGCCTCACCGAGACCGAGGAGGAGACGCCATGAGCGCGCTGATCCTGATCCTGCTGCTGCCGCTGGCCGGGGCGCTGGCGCTGGCCTTCGTCAGCTCGGTGCGCTGGGCCGGCTGGATCAACCTCGGCGTCGCCGCGCTCACCCTGGCCGCCGCGTTGTGGCTCGGCTGGACGGTCGCCGCGCACGAGGTGGTCGCCGGGCTGCACTTCAGGGTCGATGCCTTCAACGTCTATCTGGTGGTGCTCACCGCCTTCGTCGGTCTGACCACGGCGATCTTCTCGCGCCCCTACATGCGTCACGTCTGCGCCAACGCCCGTATCAGTCCGCCCGGGGTGCGCATCTATCACAGCATGTACCAGACCTTCATGCTGACCATGCTGGTGGCACTCACCACCGACAACCTCGGCGTGCTCTGGGTGGCGGTCGAGGGCGCGACCCTGGCCACGGTGCTGCTGGTCTCGCTCTATCGCACCCCGGAGGCGGTCGAGGCGGCGTGGAAGTACTTCATCCTCTGCGGCGTCGGCATCGCCCTGGCGCTGTTCGGCACCGTGCTGACCTACTTCGCCGCCCAGCAGGTGCTCGCCGACCCCACCGAGGGGCTGACCTGGAGCGTGCTCTACGCCGACGCCGCGGCGCTCGACCCCACGGTGATGCGCATCGCCTTCGTCTTCCTGCTGGTCGGCTACGGCACCAAGGTCGGGCTGGTGCCGATGCACCAGTGGCTGCCCGATGCTCACTCCGAGGGTCCGACGCCGATGTCGGCGGTGCTCTCCGGGCTGCTGCTCAACGTCGCCCTCTATGCCGTGGTGCGGCTGAAGATGCTGGTCGACGGCTCGCTGGCGGCGACCGATACCCCGCACCTGGCCGGTGCGCTGCTGATGGGCTTCGGGCTGATCTCCTTCCTCGTCGCCGGGCTGTTTCTGCACCGCCAGCGCGACATCAAGCGGATGTTCAGCTACTCCTCGATCGAGCACATGGGGCTGATGACCTTCGCCTTCGGGCTCGGCGGGCCGCTGGCCACCTTCGGCGCGCTGCTGCACATGCTGGTGCACTCGCTGACCAAGTCGGCGATCTTCATCACCGTGGGGCACGCCGCGCACATCGCCGGCACCCAGTCGATCGACCGCATCCGCGGGCTGATCCGTACCCAGCCGGCGGTCGGCTGGTCGCTGTTGCTGGGGGTGGTGGCGATCGCCGGCTTCCCGCCGTTCGGGGTCTTCGCCAGCGAGTTCCTGCTGCTCACCGCCACCATCCAGACCCAGCCCTGGTTGAGCGTGGCGCTGCTCGGCGGGCTGGCGGTGGCCTGCGCCGGGCTGTTTCGCCATGTCCACCCGATGGTCTACGGCACGCCGCCCGAGGGTCAGCAGCCGGTCGAGGCCAACATGCTGCCGGTGATGATCCATCTCGGGCTGGTGCTGTGGCTGGGGTTGGCGATCCCGGCGCTGCTCGCCGGCTGGCTCGACCGGGCGACCGGACTGATCGCGGGGAGTCATCTGCTATGAACGTCACCGATCCGCTCGCCGACCTGCAGGGGCTGCTCACCGCCCCGGGCATCGGCGCCACCCCCTGCGCCACGGCTGCCGGGGTCGAGTCCTGTCTGGCGCTGCCGGCGGCGCACTGGGGCCTGCTCGCCGAACTCGCCGCCGACGCCGGGCTGCGTCACGCCGGGCTCTGGGCCGATGCGCTCGATGAGGAGCGGCTGCGCGTGCAGGCGCTGTTCGCCGCCGCCGACGGCTATCTGCTGGCGCAGACCGAGGTGACGGGCGCGCCGCCCGAGCTGGCCTCCCACACCCCGCTCTTCCCCGGTGTCGACCGTCTCGAACGCCATGCCCAGGACCTCCTCGGGGTGCGCTTCCTCGGTCATCCGCGCGGTGCGGTGCGCTGGACCCGTCACCAGGCCTGGCCGGAGACGGCCCACCCGCTGCGTCCCGACTTCCCGCTCGCCGGCGACCATCCCGGTCGCACCCCCGCCGATGGCGACTACCCGATCGTGCGGCTGCAGGGCAACGGCGTCTGCGAGGTGCCGGTGGGGCCGGTGCACGCCGGGGTGATCGCCCCCGGACACTTCCGCTTCCAGGTGATGGGCGAGGACGTGCTGCGGCTCGAGGAGCGTCTCGGCTATGTCCACAAGGGCATCGAGAAACACGCCGTCGGCCGTGATGCCGCGGGGCTGGTGCGACTCGCCGCGCGGGTCGCCGCCGACAGCACCGTGGCCCATGCCTGGGCGGCCTGTCAGGCACTCGAGCGCGCCTGCGACACCGAGGTGCCGGCGCGCGCGCTCTATCTGCGCGCGCTGCTCGCCGAGCGCGAGCGGGTGGCCAACCATCTCGGCGACATCGGCGGGATCTGCAACGACGTCGGTTTCGGCTTCGGCCAGAGCCAGTGCGCGCTGCTGCGCGAGCGCTGGCAGCGCGACAACGCCAGCCATTTCGGCCATCGTCTGCTGATGGACACCCTGGTCCCCGGCGGCGTGGTGCGCGATCTCGACCCCGCCGCGCCGGAGCGTCTGATCCAGGCCAACGGCGAGCTCAGACGGGTGCTGCGGCGGCTGTTCGACATCCTCGACGATCATCCGCCGCTCAACGACCGGCTGCTCACCACCGGCATCCTCGCGCAGGGCACGGCGCGCGCGCTCGGCTGCACCGGCTATGTCGCCAAGGCCAGCGGGATCGACCACGACCTGCGCCATCACGTCCCCTACGCACCCTACGACCGGCTGCGGCTGGAGACGGCGGTGGTCGAGCACGAGGGCGACGTGGCGGCGCGGATGCGGGTGCGGATGCGCGAGATCCACGCCAGCCTGGGGCTGATCGAGCAGCTGCTCGCCGCGCTCCCCGAGGGCGCGATCGCGGCGCCGCTGACGCCGCGCCCCGAGGCCAGCGGGCTGGGGCTGGTCGAGGGCTGGCGCGGCGAGTCGGTCGCGCTGGTGCGGCTCGATGTCGCCGGGCGGGTGGCGCGCTACTTCCCGCGCGACCCGAGCTGGTTCAACTGGCTGGCGCTCGAACACCTGATCCTCGGCAACATCGTCCCCGACTTCCCGGTGTGCAACAAGTCGGTCAACGGCTCCTACTCCGGGGTGGACCTGTAGCGCCCGCCCCAGCATCGACAGGCACTGAACCATGTTCCGCATCCTCAACCAGATCGTTCGCACCGGGCTGCGCACCGAGCCGGTCGCGCGTCCCGACGCCGCCGGCCTCGAACGTCTCGGCATCGAGCTGCGCCGCCGGGTCGACGCGCGGTTCGGCCACAGCCTCGCGATCCGTCAGGTCGATGCCGGTTCCTGCGGTGGTTGCGAGATCGAGATCCACGCCCTCGCCAACGCCTACTACGACCTCGAACGCTTCGGCATCCGCTTCTGCGCCTCGCCGCGTCATGCCGACGCGCTGCTGGTCACCGGGCCGGTGTCGCGTCACATGGAACAGGCGCTGCGTCGCACCTGGCGCGCCATGCCCGCGCCCAAGTTCGTCATCGCCGCCGGCGACTGCGCCTGCGACGGCGGCGAGTTCGGCGAGAGCTATGCCAGCTGCGGCGCGGTCGAGCGGGTGATCCCGGTCGACGTGCGCATCCCCGGCTGCCCGCCCACCCCGCTGCAGCTGGTCGAGGGGTTGCTGGCGGCGCTGGCGCAGGATCGCGACTGATCGCGATCGCCGGCGACGGTATCCTTGGCACTCATCCCCATCGCACGAGTGTCACCATGAGCGAGCCCCGTCTCTCGATCCTGATGTATCACCAGGTCGGCGATTTCGCGCCGATGCGCGCACATCGCGCCAACTACTGCGATCGCCGTCGCTTCAGCGCGCAGATGGCGTTGCTCGCGCGTCTCGGCTATCGGGTGATCGGGCTCGACGAGGCGCTCGCCGGGCTGCGCGGCGAGCGCGCGCTGGCGCCGCGCTCGGTGGTACTGACCTTCGACGACGGTTATCGCAACTTCGTCGACCACGCCCTGCCGGTGCTCGCGCGTCACGGCTTCCCGGCCACCGTCTATGTCATCAGCGACTGGGTCGGGCGGCGCGCCGAGTGGTTCGCCAAGGACCCAGGCCGCCCGGTCCCCGAGCTGATGGACGCCGCCGCGCTGCGCGAGATCCATGCCGCTGGCATCACCATCGGCTCGCACACCGCCAATCACGTCAAGCTCGGCGAGTGCCCGCCTGCGCGTCAGGCCGAGGAGCTGGGCGCCAGTCGTGCACGGCTCGAGGACCTGCTCGGCGCCCCGGTGCAGCATCTCTGCTATCCCTTCGGCAGCTTCGATCACCACACCCCGGGGCTTGCCGCCGCCGCCGGCTATCGCTCGGCGACGACCTGTCTGCGCGGTGCCGCGACCCGCGCCGATCATCCGCTGGCGCTGCCGCGCAAGGCGATCTCCTTCGGCGACGACCTGCTCGGTTTCTGGTGGAAGGTCGCGGTCAAGCACGCCCCCAAGCGCGATCTGGTGAGCTGGCGGGCGCGATTGGCGGGTGAATGAGCGGGTGAAATTCATTACACTTTTCGCGTGAATCATGCGCTGCGGGCACACCATGGAGCGATGACCTGGAGCGATCCCCCGACGATCGATCTGCGGTGTTCGTTCTATGGCCACAGCAAGCATGGATATCGATCCGAGCGCGCTCGACGCGCTGCCCTCGCCACCCCTGGTGCTGCTCGAACTGCTCGATGCCTTCGTCGACGAGGCCGTCGAGTTCGAGACCCTGGCGCGGATCTGCGCGCGCGACCCGTCGCTGACCACGCGGATGCTGGCGATCGCCAACTCCGCCGCCTTCCGCCGTCGTGCGCCCACCTTCGTCTCGCTCGAACGGGTGCTGGTCACCCTCGGGCTCGACACCATCAAGACCATCGCCCTGACCACCGCGCTGGTCCAGGCCTTGGCCCCGGAGCGCGCGCTGTCCGCCGCGACGCTCGCCGCCTTCTGGCGTCATGCCCTGGTCACCGCCGCGCTCGCCCGCGCCCTGGCCCATACCCTCTCCATCGATGTGCCCGAGCGGCTCTATCTTGCCGGTCTGCTGCACGACATCGGTCGTCTGGTGATCGCCACCCAGCGCGGTGAGTGGCCGCCCGAAGGCGCGGGCGAGGGTGATGCCGCGCGTCTGCTCGCGTGCGAGCGCGAACGGCTCGGTGTCGATCACTGCGCCGTGGGCGCTGCGTTGCTCGGCGCCTGGCGGTTGCCGGCGCCGCTGGTGATGGCCGCGCGCCATCATCACGCCCCGCTCGCGGCGCTCGCCGACGCGCCGCCGGCGCTGCGTCTGGTGCATCTGGCCAACGCACTCGACAGTCCGCACTGGCGCGAGTCCGAGGCCCTGGCGCTGGCCGATGCGCTGTTCGGCCTGACCCCGGCGCTGGCGCAACGGCTGCATCGCGAGGCCGTGCAACAGGTCGAGCCGCTGTGCGCGGCGCTGGGGTTCGAGAGCGGCGCCGCGCCGGGCGCGCCGTTGACGCGTGCGCTGTGCGATCGCGCGCTGGTCGACGGGCTCGACGGCCAGCTCGCCCGCGCCGAGGACGAGGACGTGCTGCTCGCGACCATCGCGCGCTGCGTGGTGGTGCTGTTCGGCATCGATCGGGCGCGCTTCCTGGTGGCTGAGGACGGGCGCTTGCGCGGTCGCGATCCGCTGATGGCCGATCCCGGGTTCGCGGCGATCGACTGTGCCGCCGACGGTGAGCACCTGCCCGCTCGCGCACTCGCCGGCGAGCCCTGCTCGACGCTGCTCGCGGACGACGGGCCCGGGGTGCTCGAACACCAGCTCGCCGCCGGCGCCGAGGCGCTCTATTGTCTGCCGCTGCGCGCCGCCGGCGAGCCCGGCGCGGTGCTGGTGCTGGCGCCGAGCGCGGCGCAGCTCGCCCGGCTGCGCGCGCGCGAGCGGCTGCTGCGGACCTTCGGCGAGGTCTGTGGCCGGGCGCTGGCGCGCCAGCGCGAGCAGCGCCTGCTGCACCAGCGCGCCGCGCAGGAGCGCGCGCTGCTCGAACGGGCGCGATTGCGTCAGGTGGTGCACGAGGCGGGCAACCCGCTGAGCATCGCCCAGAACTATCTCGAACTGCTCGCCCAGCGTCTTGCAGACGACGCCGAGGCCAATGCCGACCTGCTGGTGCTGCGCGAGGAGCTGGAACGGGTCGGGACCATCCTGGTGCGTCTGGTCGACGGCGACGAGGCCGCCGGCGACGGTGACGAGGGCGATCCGGCCGAGTCGTTGCGCCGGCTCGTCGGGGTGCTCGACCATGCGCTGTGTCGGCCGCGCGGGATCGCGTTCAGCTGTACCTGTCCCGACTCGCTGCCGCCGCTGCGTCTGGCGCGCGACGCCCTGCGTCAGGTGGTGGTCAATCTGGTGCGCAACGCCGCCGAGGCGCTGGGCGAGGGCGGACGGATCGAGGTGGCGCTGGAGGACGGGGTGCGGGTCGGCGGTCGTGCCCATGTCGAGCTGCGGGTCGAGGACGACGGCCCGGGGCTTGCCGCCGAACGGCTGGAGACCCTGTTTCAGCCGCAACAGAGCGCCAAGCCGGGACATGCCGGGGTGGGGCTGACCATCGTGCGTAATCTGGTCGAGGCGGCCGGAGGGCTGGTGAGCTGTCGCAGTCGGCCTGGCGCCGGCTGTCGCTTCCAGGTCCTGTTGCCGCTGCGCCGACCCTGAGCGAGGCGGAGCGAAGCGATGAGCGATCGACAACCCCCTTCCCCCGCGACGCTGGCCGAGGACGGCTGCCGGCGCCTGCTGGTGGTCGACGACGAGCCGCGCAGTCGCGCCAGCCTGGAGCGCCTGCTCGGGGCGCGGGGCTTCTCGGTGTGCGCCGTCGCCGGTGTCGCCGAGGCCCTGGCGCAGCTCGAGGGCGAGCGCTTCGACCTGATCCTGCTCGACCTGATCCTGCCGGTCGGCGACGGCGTGCAGGTACTCGACCGGCTCGCCGAGCGCGGCGAGGAGATCGCCGTGGTGGTGGTCAGCGCCACCCGCTCGGTGGCCGAGGCGACCCGCGCGCTGCGTCATGGCGCCTGTGACTTCGTCGCCAAGCCCTATCGGCTCGACACCCTGCTTGCGGCGATCGCGCGCGCCTGCGAGCGCGGCGCGCTGACCCGCGCCCAGGCGACCATGCAGGCGCGGCTGCGCGACTCCGAGCGTCTCCACCGCTTCCTGGTGCACGCCTCGCCCGACCTGGTCTTCCTGCTCAACGGCGCCGGCCGGGTGCGCTTCGTCAACGATCGGATCGCGGTGCTGTTGCAGCGCCGTCCCGAGAGCGTGCTCGAGCGCCCGCTGCTCGAACTGGTCGCGCCCGGCCATCGGGGTCGCGCCAGCGCCCTGCTGGATGAGCTGGGTGAGAGCGCCGAGGGGCGGGTGCGCGCCATCGAGCTGGAGCTGCTCGACGGCGCCGGCGGGCCGCCGTTGCCGGTCGAGATCAAGCTGCTCGCGCTCGGCGCCGGTACCGAGACGCCGGTCGGCGGCGAGGTCTTCGCGGTGGTCCGCGACCTCGCCGCGCACCGTCGCGCCGAGGAGGCGATGCGCCGCTCCTTCGATCTGCTCCACCACGTCATCGCCGCCAGCCCGGCGGTGGTCTATGCCCGCGAGCCGGGGCGCCCGGCGCGCTTCATCTTCGTCAGCGACAACCTCCGCCAGCTGCTCGGCTACGATCCCGAGCAACTGGTCAACGGCGCGCTGGTGTGGGAGGGGCTGGTACACCCGGACGATCGCGCCGTGCTCGACGGCATGTTCGACGGCGATGCCGGGCGCGCGGCCAATGCCGAGTACCGCATGCGTCATCGCGACGGCGACTGGCGCTGGGTGCGCGACAGCGTGCGCCTGTTGTGCGACGGCAACGGTCGGGCGGTGGAGCTGGTCGGCTCCTGGCTCGACAACACCGAGGCCCACCGACTCTCCGAGGAGCTGCGCCGTCAGGCCAGTCTCGACGCGCTCACCGGGCTGCTCAACCGCAGCGCCTTCGAGCAGCGACTGCAGCGGGCGATCGAGGAGGCGCGGCGCGAGCGCCGCCAGCATGCGCTCTGCTATCTCGATCTCGATCAGTTCAAGGTGATCAACGACACCTGCGGGCACATCGCCGGCGACGCGGTGCTGCGCCAGCTCGCCCACGTGCTCGCCGCCTGCATCCGTCAGCAGGACACCCTGGCGCGGCTCGGCGGCGACGAGTTCGGGGTGCTGATGGAGGACTGCGAGCACGCCGGCGCGATCCGGGTCGCCGAGGCGCTGTGCAAGGCCGTCGGCGACTTCCACTTCGTCTGGGGCGACAAGCGCTTCCGGCTCGGCGTGAGCATCGGGCTGGTGTCGATCGACGCCGCCAGCGAGGGCCTGGTCTCGCTGCTCAGCGCCGCCGACAGCGCCTGTTACGCGGCTAAGGACGGCGGGCGCAACCGCATCCATGTCTATACCGCCGACGATGCCGAGCTGGCGCGCCGTCACGGCGAGATGCAGTGGGTGTCGCGGATCAACCTGGCGCTCGAGCAGGCGCGCTTCGGGCTCGCCTTCCAGCCGATCGTGCCGGTCAACGGCGACGGCGACGGCGCGCACTACGAGCTGCTGCTGCGGATGTACGACGACGACGGCGCGGCGGTGATGCCCGGCGCCTTCCTGCCCGCCGCCGAGCGCTATCACCTGATCGGGCGGATCGACGAGTGGGTGCTGGAGACGGCGCTCGCCTGGCTCGGCGATCACCCCGAGCATCTCGACGGTCTCAGCCTGTGCTCGATCAACCTCTCCGGTCACTCGCTGAGCGATCCCCAGCTGCTCGATCGCATCGCCATGCGGCTGCACCGCCACGAGGCCATCGCCGCCAAGCTCTGCTTCGAGGTCACCGAGACCGCGGCGATCTCCAACATGACCAACGCCGTCGAGTTCATCGAGGCGCTGCGCGCGCTCGGCTGTCGCTTCGCCCTCGACGACTTCGGCAGCGGGCTGTCCTCCTTCGCCTATCTGAAGAACCTGCCGGTCGACTTCATCAAGATCGACGGCATGTTCATCAAGGACATCGCCGTCAACCCGATCGCCCGCACCATGGTGCGCTCGATCAACGAGGTCGGTCAGGCGATGGGGATGCGCACCGTGGCCGAGTTCGTCGACGGCGAGGAGACGCTGGAGGTGCTGCGCGGCATCGGCGTCGATTACGCTCAGGGTTACGGCGTCGGTCGACCGCGCCCGATCGAGGAACTCGTGCGATCATGTTAGGGATCTGTCCCGTGCGATTGCGGAGTCCAGCTTGAGCCCGATCCCCCTTCCCGATCTCCCCGACTTCGGCCGCGCCAGCATCCTCGTGGCCGGCGATCTGATGCTCGACCGCTACTGGAGCGGCAGCACCCGTCGTATCTCGCCCGAGGCCCCGGTGCCGGTGGTGCGCATCGACGGGCGCGAGGACCGCCCCGGCGGTGCGGCCAACGTCGCGCTCAACCTCGCCGCGCTCGGCGTGCGCACCGCGCTGGCCGGGGTCACCGGTCGCGACGAGGCCGCCGAGTGCCTGAGCGCGCCGTTGCGCGAGGCCGGGGTCGCGCTGCACCTGCACCGTCGCGACGACGTGCCGACCATCACCAAGCTGCGGGTGCTCAGCCATCACCAGCAGCTCATCCGGCTCGACTTCGAGGAGCCGCTCGCGCCGCTGGCCGAGGACCCGCTGCCGGCGCTGGTCGAGGCCGCGCTGCCGCATCATCAGCTGCTGCTGCTCTCGGACTACGGCAAGGGCACCCTGGTCGACCCGCAGCGGCTGATCGAGCGCGCCCGCGCCCGTGGCCTGCCGGTGCTGGTCGACCCCAAGGGATCGGACTTCGCGCGCTATCGCGGCGCCACCCTGCTCACCCCCAATCGCGGCGAGCTGGAGGCGGTGGTCGGCGTCTGCGCCGACGACGCCACCCTGATCGCGCGCGCCGGGCGGCTGCGCGACGAGCTGGCGCTGGAGGCGCTGTTGGTGACCCTGGGCGAGCGCGGCATGTTGCTGCTCGCCGCCGGTGCCGAGGCGTTGCACCTGCCGACCCAGGCACGCGAGGTGTTCGACGTCACCGGCGCGGGCGATACCGTGATCGCCGCGCTCGCCGCCGCGCTCGCCGCCGGCATGCCGCTGCCCGCCGCCTGCGCCCTGGCCAACTGCGCCGCCGGGCTGGCGGTGGCCAAGCTCGGCACCGCCAGCGTCGGCGTGCGCGAACTGGCGCGCGCCTATCGCGGCGGCGAGTGGCGCACCCTGCTCGATCGCGACGCCCTGGTGCACACCGTGGCCGAGGCGCGCGCGCGCGGCGAGCGGGTGGTGATGACCAACGGCTGCTTCGACATCCTCCACGAGGGTCATGTCGCCTATCTGCAGCAGGCCCGCGCGCTCGGCGATCGGCTGGTGGTGGCGGTCAACGACGACGACTCGGTGCGCCGGCTCAAGGGCGAGGGGCGACCGATCAACGGCGTCGAGCAGCGCATGGCGGTGCTCGCCGGGCTGGCCTCGGTCGACTGGGTCTGTCCCTTCTCCGAGGACACCCCGGAGGCGCTGATCTGCGCCGTCGGCCCGGACGTGCTGGTCAAGGGCGGGGACTACCGCGTCGAGGAGATCGCCGGGGCCGACTGCGTGCGCGCGCGCGGCGGCGAGGTGCGGGTGCTCGACTTCCTGCCCGGGCGCTCGACCAGCCGGATCATTGGGGCGATCCGCGATGTCTGAGTCGGTGATCGAGGACCAACCCTCGTTCAGGGGGACACTGTTGCAACTGCTCTACACCCTGGTACTGCGTCTGACCCTGCCGCTGGTGCTACTGCGCCTGGTGCTGCGCGGGCTGTCGCGACCGGCGCGCGAGCTGCGTCTCGGCGAACGGCTGGCGCGCGGCGTGCCCGCACCGCCGGTCGAGGTCTGGGTGCACGCCGTCTCGGTCGGCGAGGTGCTGGCCGCGCGCGGGCTCATCGAGCACCTGCTCGCGCGTACCCCGACCTGTCGGGTGCTGGTCACCACCACCACCCCGACCGGGGCCGAGCGGCTGCACGCGCTGTTCGGCGAGCGGGTGGCGCACCGCTACACCCCCTACGACCTGCCCGGGGTGCAGGCGCGCTTCCTCGATCAGGCGCGTCCCCGGCTGCTGATCGTCATCGAGACCGAGATCTGGCCGAACATGCTCGACGCCTGCGCCGAGCGCGGCATCCCCTCGCTGCTGGTCAATGCCCGACTGTCGGCGCGCTCGGCGCGCGGCTATGCCCAGCTCGGCCGGCTCACCGCGCCGACGCTGCGCCGCTTCGCGCTGATCGCCGCCCAGGGGCGCGGCGACGCGCGTCGCTTCAACGCGCTCGGCGCCGAGCCCGAGCGGGTGCGGGTGACCGGCTCGGTCAAGTTCGACGTCGCCGACGACCCCGAACGCGAGACCCGCAGTGCCGAGCTGCGCGCGCACTGGGGCGAGGGGCGTCCGCTGTGGATCGCCGCCAGCACCCACGAGGGCGAGGAGGCGCGGGTGCTCGCCGCCCACCGCCGCGTGCTCGAACACCACCCCGAGGCGCTGCTGGTGCTGGTGCCGCGCCACCCGGAGCGCTTCGATCAGGTCGCCGCGCTGGTCGAGACCCACGGCTTTCGCCTGGCGCGCCGTACCGATCCCGACGCCGATGTGAGCGAGGCCCAGGTCCTGCTCGGCGACACCATGGGCGAGTTGGCGGGGCTGATCGCCGCCGTCGACGTCGCCTTCATCGGCGGCTCGCTGGTGCCGGTCGGCGGTCACAACCTGCTCGAGGCCGCCGTCGCCGGGGTGCCGGCGCTGGTCGGCCCGCACACCTTCAACTTCGCCGAGATCACCACCCGCCTGATCGGCCTCGGCGGCTGCGCCCGGGTCGCCGACAGCGAGGCCTTGGCCGCGCGCCTCACCGACTGGCTCGCCGCCCCCGAGCGCCGCGCCGCGATCGGCGCCAACGGCCGCGCCTTCGTCGAGGCCAATCGCGGCGCGCTGGCGCGGTTGATCGGGTTGGTCGAGGGGTATTTGCCGAAGGGGTGAGCATGGGGCCTCAGACCATGGCCGTCTGGAGATGTTCTGCGGATGAGCAATGATGATCTGGGCCGCATGACGCAAGCGGCGAGGGCGACCAACTCTTCCCCGATCATGAGGACGATGATGGCCCAGGTCACGATGAAGGTCGTGAGCGAGCGAAGGGGCTGTTTGTTCTTGCGTCTCCTGGCTCCTTATGGGTTCGGGTTTGTCGGTCGCCGAAAGACCGGTGCTTCGGTGGCCGGACGTCCATGCCCTGCGTCCGTTTCGACCGGGGCGAATGGAGGCATGCGTTCAATCCGGCGTCTGTGGATCGGGCTCGCTCGACCAGGCCCGGATGGCGGCAATCTCGTCGGCCTCGATCCCGAGCGAGACGAGGAAGGCCTCATGCGCCTCTGGCGCCTGGCCTTCGAAGGCGCGATGCCAGCGCCGCATACCCTGTTCGTCGAGCCCGGCGGCGCGGAGCATCGAGACCCACAGCGCCTTGTCGACCAGGGGGACGTCCAGTGCCTGGGCGTCGGTCTGAAGCAGACGCAGGATGAGCCGCTGCTGGTCGCGCAGCTGCTCGATCTCGCGGTTGATGGCGAGGAGTCTGCCTTCGAGTATCGGTCGCAGTCCCTCGCCCTCGTGCCGCAGCAGCTCGGCGATGGTCTCCAGTGCCAGACCGGTCGCCCGGTAGGCACGGATCTTTTCGAGCCGTTCGAGATCGCGCTCCGAATAGAGTCGATAGCGGGCGGCGCTGCGGCCGCTCGGGACCAGCAGCCCGATGGCGTCGTAATGGAGGAGGGTGCTGCGCGCCAGGCCGAAACGGCGGGCGACCTGTCCGATGGTCCAGGTTCTAGCGGTCATGATGCGGATCCGGCAAGGGTTCTGACGCGAGCGGCCGAGCGTGTCGCCCGGCCGCTCTCGCTCTGGTGCGATCAGCTCGCGCGGATGCGGCGGATCTCGTCGGGCGGGACGTTCAGCCATTCGAGGAAGGACTGGTGCCCGTCCGGATAACGGGTCTCGAAGCAGCGATGCCAGCGCTGCATGCCGTCTTCATCGATCCCGATCTCCTTGAGCAGCTCGATCCACTGGTCTTTGGTCATCTCGATTCTCCGTGTGTGGGTTGCAGGACGCGCGCCCGATTCAGCGGCGTCGGGGAAGAGCATCGACCCTGAGGCCGTCGTCGGGTCAAGGCCTTCACACGCCATTCGGGTGCGCGCCTCATGTCCTCCGTTCCGCGGGCTGCAAGAGCATTCAAGACGAAGGGGGCGCACCGGCCACCGTCTCTTCCTTGCGCAACGGAAAAGGGTGGAACCATGGGCACCATTCACGGCGATTCGGCGCGCGAGGCCGAGCGTCTCTCGGGTCAGGCGGCGATCCTGCGTCCCTGCCCGCACCGCCGCCTCCGCTTCCCGGCCGGCAGAGCCTGGCCCTGCTGGAGCACGACCCCGGCACCCATCCGATCTGTCTGGACGTCGATACCGGTCAGCTGGATCTGGCCCGGGAGCGTCTCGCCGGATGGGAACGGAGCCTTGGCTTCGTCCATGGCGATCTGAACATGGACCCCTTGACCGGGGGAGGTCTTCGAGCATGCCTTCGTCTGTTTCCTGCTGGAGCACCTGATACGCTCCGAGGCGGCGCTCGCCCGGCTAGGCGGCATGCTGCGGACGGGCGGAATCCTGACCCTGATCGAGGGCGATCAGGCCCCTTCCGCTTTCATCTGGAGACGCCGGCGTCGCGGGACGTCTGGGACGCCCTGGTTGCCGAGCAGCGCCGGCTCGGGGCGATTTCTATGCCATCGCCGTGGCCTATCTGCCGGGCAGCATGTCCGAAACCTGGATGCCTTCGCGGGTGGTGGTGGTCGGGGTCGTTTGTTCCATCGTCGCCGCGCTCGGGATGGCGCTGTTGGAAAACGCCCTGCGCCATGCCGGTCCTGGTCATCTGCGGGTGCCATTGCAGCAGGTGGACGGCGTCTGTCGACGGAGGTGGAGGATCGTGGTCGCGGTATCGACAGCGCGCTGGCCGCCGACATCTTCGAGGCCTTTCGCCGTGGCGGTCCCAACCATCGAGTCTGGGAGGACGTTCATTGGTGATTTCCTGGCCGATGCGCGCGCATCGGTAAGAGGCTCCGCAGCCTAGCCGTCACGTCCGCCGAGACGAGGATCGCCTGATGCTCGACCATCTCTTCCGATGGGGCTGCGCTCGGCGTCCGGACGCAAGCCACCGATGGTTGATGGCTTGCGTCCGGCCCCATCCCCCGCTCTATTCCTTGAACAACGACCAGACGGCGCGGAACTGCTCGTCGGACGAGTCGCCCAGCCATTCGAAGCCGACCGATTCGGTGCACACCACCTGGATGCCGCAGTGGCGCATGCGTTCGAGCACGTTCTGCTTGTAGGCGGGGTGGCGCGAGATGATGCCGTCGGCGGGCACGAACACCTGATAGCCCCAGCGCTGCAGCCCGGAGACGGTCTGCACGATGCAGATGTGCGCCTCCATGCCCACCACCACCAGTTGGCGCCGCTCCGGCGAGGCGGAGATGTTGCGCTCGAAGCCGGGGGCGGTACAGCAGGAGAAGGCGGTCTTCTCGGTCGGTTCGGCCGCCTCGGGCAGCGCCTCGCGGATCGGTGCGATGATCTGCCCGAGCCCGCGCGAGTTGTGCTGGGTGGCGATCACCGGGATGTCGAGCGTCTTGGCGGCGCTGATCAGCCGCTGGATGTTGGCGGTGACGCCCTCGAGTTCGTCGCGCGGCATCGCCGCGGCGAGCCGTTCCTGGGCGTCGATGATCAGGAGCTGGGAGAAGTCGCGCTGACACAGCGGCATCTGCGCCTGGTGGATACTCATCTCGTCCGTCCTCCGCACTGCTTGATTGTGTTGTGCTTCGATGCGAATCCGCCGCTCGGCGGAACACGGAGTGTGCGCTGCAAGCGGCGCCGGGTTCAAGATCTTTGCGGGAAGGGAGAGCGGGCGGACGCCCGGGCGGGCGTCCGCGAGGGGGGGGCGTCAGAAGACGAACTGCTCGCGCGCCGGGGCGTTGCGCAGCGTCCCGGCCAGGGTCTCGAACAGCGGCTCGCGCTGATAGTCCTGGCCGCCGCCGCGGGTGATCAGCACCGCCTCCATCACCGGCGCCTCGCCGAGGATGCAGCACAGTCGGCCGCCGAGCGCGAGCTGCGACTGCAGCGCGTCCAGCGCGCTGTCGCTCGGCAGTGCGCCGTTGAGCAGGATGGCGTCGAAGGGGCCGCCCTCGATCGGCCCGGCGAGACCGTCGGCGGCGCGGATCTCGACACGCTCGGTGCCGAGCTCGGCGAGGTGGGCGCGGGCGATCTCGGCCTGCTCGGGGTCGATCTCGAGACTGAGCACCTGGGCGCCGAGCGCGGCCAGACAGGCGGTGGCGTAACCGCTGCCGGTGCCGATCTCGAGCACGCGCTCGTCGGGCTGTACCGCCAGCGCCTGGAGCATGCGCGCGGTTACCCGGGGCGGCAGCATGTGGCCGCCGTTGGCCAGCGGCACCTCGATATCGGCATAGGCAAGCCCCTGATAGCCGTCGGGCACGAAACGCTCGCGCCCGATCTCGGCCATTGCCCCCAGCACCCGCTCGTCCAGGACGTTCCATGGACGGATCTGCTGCTGGATCATGTTGAAGCGCGCAAGCGCGTTAGGGCTCTCCACGGCACGAGGACCTCGCTGATGAATGATTGGCTAGACCCTACAAATTAACGTTTGGTCCGGACGAGGGCAAATGGCCCCCGTGTACGCCTCATTCGGCCATCGGCGCATAGCCCTGGCTGCGCACGCCCTGGAGCAGTTCGTCGACGTCGTCGGTGGGGACGCCGAGCATCTGCAGCGCCTCGGCGCCGAGGCGCAGGCTGCTCTCGATCGCCTCGGGGTAGGCGTGGGTGGCGCCGGCGCGGATCAGGTTGCCGCAGGCCTCGAGGTCGCGGGCACGGGCGATCACCGGGACGTGCGGATGGGCGGTGCGGATGTGCGAGACGGCGCGCAGCGCCGAGGGGCCGTGGTCGATGGTGAGGATCACCAGCGCGGCGCGCTCGACCTGGGCGGCGGTGAGCAGCTCGATGTCGCCGATGTCGCCGTAGAACACCGGGCGCTGGTCGCGCTCGCCGCGCTCGACGTGTGCGGGGTTGGTGTCGAAGCAGATGAAGGGGATCTGGTTGGCCTCGAGCATGGTGGCGATGGTGTGACCGACCCGGCCATAACCGGCGATCACCACCCGCCCCTGGGGGACGACCCCGGTGGTGGCATAGTCGAAGCTCGTCTGGCTCGTCGTCCGTCGCTCGGCGCGGCGCGCCAGCAGGTCGCCGAGGCGCACCAGCAGCGGGGTGATCAGCATCCCCACCGAGATCACGCTGACCGCCACGGCGAAGGTGGTGTCGTCGATCACCCCCAGTGCCTTGGCCGCACCGAACAGCACGAAGCCGAACTCGCCGCTCTGCGCCAGCATGAAGGCGACCCGGGTGGCCACGCCGCGCGGCAGCCCGAAGGCCAGCGCGATCAGGAACAGCACCAGCAGCTTGATGCCGACGATCACCACCACGTGCTGGGCGAGCAGCAGCGGCTGGGCGGCGATCGCCGGCAGATCGATCGACATCCCCACGGCGACGAAGAACAGGCTCATCAGCAGCCCCTTGAAGGGCTCGATATGGGCCTGGATCTGGAAGCTGAAGCGCGAGGTCGACAGCAGCATGCCCATCAGGAAGGCGCCGAGCGCCATCGACAGCCCGGCCTCGTGCATCGCCCCGGCGGCGAGGAAGACGGCGAGCATCACCACCAGGGCGAAGGCCTCGCGGTTGCCCTGGCGCAGCAGTCGCGCCAGGGCGAAGGGCACCACATAACGCCCGAAGACGACGATCAGCCCGACCATGCCGACGACGATCAGCAGCTGCTCGCCGAAGGGCACCGAGGAGGACAGGGTGCCGCGATCGGAGAGCAGCGGCACGATCGCCAGCAGCGGCACCACCGCCAGGTCCTGCATCAGCAGCACCGCGAAGGCGGTGGTGCCGTGACGGGTGGCGATGTCGCCGCGCTCGTGCAGCAGCTGCATCACCAGCGCGGTGGAGGAGAGCGCGAAGGTCAGACCGATCAGCAGGCTGACCTGCCAGGAGGGGGCGTAGAAGACGCTGTAGGCGGCGATCGCCAGCCCACTGAGGAGGATCTGCGCGGTGCCCAGGCCGAACACCTCGCGGCGCAACGACCACAGCCGCTTGGGCTTCATCTCCAGCCCGATGAGAAACAGCAGCAGCACCACGCCCAGCTCGGTGAAGTGACGCACGTCCTCGACGTGTGCGGTGACGTAGGGACCGGGCGAGTGTGGCCCGACCACGATTCCGGCCACCAGCAGGCCGAGGATCGAGCCCAGCCCCAGGTGCTTGAACAGGGTGACGGTGATCGCCGCCACGCTGAGCAGCACGATTGCGGAGATGACGAAGCTGTTCAGTTCCATGGCGGAACTTTATCAAGATCCGCCATGCGAGGGTTAACGCCGTGTGCGTGGCGCCGGGCGTCGACGACTGCCGGTCGTGCCGGCGTGCCGGGACGCCGTTCAGCCCAGCGGGGCCGATCCTGCCAGATGGATCACCCGCACGCTGCCGTCGCTCGGCGGCGCGACCTCGAGATGGGTGTTGAAGTGCGCCGAGAGCGCCTGGCGGTTGCGACGCATCGGCGCCACGTCGCGCTCGGCGAGCACCTGTCCCTGGGCGTCGAGCACCTGGACGCGGATCGCGCCGGGGACGGCGCCGCGGTGCGGGATGCGCTGGGCGAGGGTGCCGTGGACGTGTACGCCGCTGGTCTCGGTCTCGGCCTGGACCAGACCGAAGGCGACCCGCGCCGAGTCGACGGTGTCGACGCGCGGGCGCTCGGCGGCGAGTGGCAGGGTGGAGACGGCGAGCAGGGCGATCGCGAGCAGCCGGGCGGTGTGTGCGTGTTTCATCGGTCTTGACCTCGTTGGAGTGACTGGTGGCGGTCGACGACCGCCGGATCCGTGGCCGTCCTGGCCGGGTTCGGTGATGGCTAGAGGCGCCCGTACTCGAGTACCGGCACCAGCCAGTGATGGATGCCGCTGCCACCGAAGTCGGTGTGCAGCGCCACCAGCACCGCGCGCGCGGTCTCGGGCGGCAGGTGGATGAGGTACATCACCCGCTTGCTGTGTCCGGCGACCTGCTCGGCGAGCGAGAGCGAGTGCTCGGAGGCGCCGTGACCGGCCGCCGGCACGCTGGTGAAGCCCGGCACCTCGGGGCGTTCGAGCAGCCACTCGGCGAGGGCCTCGGCCGCCGCCGGAGGGACGACCAGATAGAGCAGGGTGTGATCGGTCATGCCTCGGACCTCGCGTCGGTGGGCGTGCCTGGTGTCGGTGGGGCGCCGAAGCGGCGATAGAGGATCGGCAGCAGGATCAGCGTCAGCGCGGTGGCCGAGACCAGGCCGCCGACCACCACGATCGCCAGCGGGCGCTGGATCTCGGAACCGGGTCCGGTGGCGAACAGCAGCGGCACCAGCCCGAAGGCGGCGATGCTGGCGGTCATCAGCACCGGTCGCAGCCGGCGCTGCGCGCCCTCCACCACCACCTGTCCGAGCGGGTGACCGAGGGTGCGCAACTGGTTGAAGTAGGTGACCATCACCACGCCGTTGAGCACCGCGATGCCGAGCAGGGCGATGAAGCCGACCGAGGCCGGCACCGACAGGTACTCGCCGGTGAGCGCCAGCGCGAACACCCCGCCGATCAGCGCGAAGGGCACGTTGGAGAGCACCAGCAGCGCCTGACGTACCGAGCCGAAGGTGGAGAACAGCACCAGGAAGATCAGCCCCAGCGCCACCGGCACCACCAGCGCCAGGCGCGCGGCGGCGCGTTGCTGGTTCTCGAACTCGCCGCCCCACTCCAGCCAGTAGCCGTCGGGCAGGTCGACGCGCTCGGCGACCGCCGCCCTGGCCTCCTCGACGAAGCCGACCAGGTCGCGGCCGCTGACGTTGGCGATGGCCACCGCGAGCTGGTTGCCGCGCTCGCGCGAGATCGCCACCGGGCCCTCGACGCGCTCGACGCGCACCAGGTTGGTCAGCGGCACGGCCCGCCCGTCGGGCAGGCTGATCTGCAGCGCCGCCAGTCGGGTCGGCGCGGAGCGTGCGCTCTCGGGGCCGCGGATCATCAGTGGCAGCCGCCTGGCATCGCGGTAGATGGTGCCGACGCGCAGCCCCTCGATCTGGGCGCGCAGCAGGCTCGCCAGGGCGTCGGCGTCGATGCCGAGTCGCCCGGCCTCGAGGCGGTCGATCTCCAGGTTGAGGTATTGCGCGCCCTCGTTGCGCGGGGTGTAGACGTCCTCGGCGCCGGGCAGCGATTCGAGTACGCCGACGACGGCCTCGGCGGTGGCGTTGAGGCCGTCCTGATCGGTGCCGAAGATCTTCACCGCCAGGTCGCCGCGCACGCCGGTGAGCATCTCCGAGACGCGCATCTCGATCGGCTGGGTGAAGGCGTAACCGAGCCCGGGGAAGCCGTCGAGCACCGCGCGGATGGCGTCGACCAGGGCATCCTTGGTGGCGAAGCGCCACTCCTCGCGCGGCGCGAGCACCAGGAAGCTGTCGGTCTGGTTGAGCCCCATGGGGTCGAGCCCGAGTTCGTCGGAGCCGGTGCGGGCGACGATCGCCCGCACCTCGGGGACCTGGTCGAGGATGGCGCGCTGCACCCGCTGGTCGATGGCGATCGACTCGTCGAGGGTGATCGAGGGCAGCTTCTCGAGCTGCACGATCAGGTCGCCCTCGTCGAGCGTCGGCATGAACGACTTGCCGACCTGGGTGTAGACCGCCCCGGCGGCGAGCAGCAGCGCCAGCGCCGCGCCCACCACCACCCGGGCGTGACTCAGCGCCCAGTCGAGCAGCGGGCCATAGAGCCGGGCGAGCTGGCGCGGCAGCCAGGGGTCGCGATGGGCGCCGGCGCCGAGCAGGAAGGAGGAGAGCACCGGGATCACCGTCAGCGCCAGCAGCAGCGAGCTGGCGAGCGCGAACACGATGGTCAGCGCCACCGGCACGAACAGCTTGCCCTCGAGCCCCTGCAGGGTGAGCAGCGGCAGGAAGACGATGATGATGATGAGGATGCCCGAGGCGACCGGCACCGAGACCTCGCGCACCGCGCGATAGATCAGGTGCAGTCGCGGCAGCCGGCCGCCGCCGCCGCCGCGGGCGAGCTGGGTGACCACGTTCTCGACCACCACCACCGCGGCGTCGACCAGCATGCCGATGGCGATCGCCAGGCCGCCGAGCGACATCAGGTTGGCCGAGAGCCCGAACTGACGCATCAGGATGAAGGTGCCGAGCGCGGCCAGCGGCAGCACCAGGGCGACGGTGAGCGCCGCGCGCAGATCGCCGAGGAACAACACCAGCAGCACCACGACCAGTATCGTGGCCTCGATCAGCGCCTTGGAGACGGTGTGCACCGCGCGCCCGACGAGCTTGCCGCGATCGTAGAAGACCTCGACCCGCACCCCATCGGGCAACCCCGGGGCGAGTGCGTCGAGCTTGGCCTGGACGCCCTCGATCAGGGTGCGCGCGTTGGCCCCGCGCAGCCCCAGCACCAGTCCCTCGACGGTCTCGCCGGCGCCGTTGCGCGTGACCGCGCCGTAGCGGGTGAGCGCCGAGCGGCGGACCTCGGCGACATCGGCCATCCGCACCGGCTCGCGGGCGTCGGCGACCACCACCACGGCGGCGAGGTCGGCGAGGGTCTGGATCGCGCCCTCGCTGCGCACCAGCAACGTCTCCTCGCCCTCGTCGAGCCGTCCGGCGCCGTCGTTGCGGTTGTTGCGTTCGAGCGCCGCGCGCAGGTCGGCGAGCTGGATGCCGCGGGCGGCCATGCGGGCGTTGTCGGGGACCACCTCGAAGGTGGTGACATAGCCGCCGAGGGCGTTGACCTCGGCCACCCCGGGCACCGAGCGCAGCGCCGGGCGGATGGTCCAGTCGAGCAGATCGCGGCGTTCGGCGAGCGACAGGTCGCCGCCCTCGATGCTGAACATGAACATCTCGCCCAGCGGCGTGGTCATCGGCGCGATGCCGCCGGAGAGCCCGCTGGGCAGGTCGTCCCAGACGCCGTTGAGGCGCTCGGCGACCTGCTGGCGTGCCCAGTAGATGTCGGTGCCCTCGGCGAAGTCGATGGTGATGTCGGTGAGGCCGTACTTGGCCACCGAGCGCAGCATGGTCTGGTCGGGGATGCCGAGCAGCTCCACCTCGATGCGGCTGGTGATGCGCTCGGCGACCTCCTCGGGGGTCATTCCCGGGGCCTTGACGATGATCTTGACCTGGGTGGTCGAGACGTCGGGGAAGGCATCGATCGGGGTCTGCTGGATGGCCTGCCAGCCGCCGCCGATCAGCGCCAGCATCGCCAGCAGCATCAGCAACCGCTGGGTGAGCGCGAATTGGATCAGGCGCGCGAGCATCACTCGCCTCCCTGCCAGGCGGCCTTGATCGCGATCACGCCGGTCACCGCGACGCGGTCGTCGGCGCCGAGCGCGCCGCCGACCACCACCTGGTCGTCGGTCGCGCCGAGCAGCTCGACCGGCTGCGGCGCAAAGCCGCCGTCGCGGGCGACGAACACCAGGGTGGTGTCACCGTCGCGCACCAGTGCCGCGGCCGGCAGTCGCCAGCCGGCGCCGGTGGCGCGGGCGAGCTGGACCTCGATGAACTGTCCCGGGCGCAGCTCGGTGCCGGGGTCGTTGATCGCGGCGCGGACCAGCACGCCCTGGTCGAGTGCGTGGACCTGACGGCCGACGGTGGTGATCACCGCCTCGCGCGCCAGCGCCGGCAGGTGCACGCGACTGCCGGGGGCGAGGCCGTCGAGTTCGTCGAGCGGCACGTGGATCTCCAGCCACAAGGGATCGAGCTGGCCGATGCGATAGAGCGGGGCGGCCTGGGCCACCGACTCGCCGGTGTCGACCAGCTGCTCGAGCACCACCCCGGAGATCGGCGCGCGCACGCTGAGGGTGCTGGTGAGGGTGTGGTTGCGGTCGAGCTCGGCGAGCTCGGTCTCGGCAAAGCCGGCGAGCCGCAGTAGCTGACGCTGTTGCTCGACCTGGGTGGCGAGTTCGCGCTGGGTGGCCTCGCGTTCGCGCAGCCGCCGCTCGGCGATCACCCCCTCGCGATGGAGCTGACGGTCGCGGGCGAGTTCGCCCTCGGCCAGCTCCAGACGGATCAGTGCCTCGAGATACTGACGCTGGATATCGACCAGCGCGGGGCTACGCAGCTCGGCGAGCAGGTCGCCGGCGGCGACCCGGTCGCCCTCGGCCACGGCCAGGCGTTCGAGCACGCCGTCCTGGCGCGCGGCGACCACCCGCAGTTGTGGGTTGGGGACGCGGACCTCGGCCGGATAACGGCGCCCGAGGCTGTGCTCGACCGCCTCGGGGGCGACCAGCTCGATCCCGAAGGCGGCCTGCGCTGCCGCGTCGAGGGCGATCGGCGCGGCGGCCTGGACCAGCACCGGGAGCAGCAACAGGGGCGCCAGGGCGTGGCGGGAGAAGCGATTCATTGGGGGATGACTCCGAGTGCCTGATTGAGTCGGGCCTGGGCGCGCCCCAGCTCCAGCCGGCGCAGTGCCAGATCGAGGCTGGCGACGCGGGCGCTGGCCTGGGTGCGCAGCAGATCGGTGAGGTCGCGCTCGCCGAGGTCGAAGGCGCGTCGTCCCAGCTGCAGCGCCTGCTGGGCGAGGGCGTGGCGCCGTTCGGCGACGGTGAGCGCGGTGGCCGCGCCCTCGCGGGCGAGCTGGGCGGCGATCAGGGTGCGCTCGGCGGCGAGTCGGGCACGCTGCAGGTCGGTGGCGCGCTCGGTATAGCCGCGCTCGGCGCGGGCCAGCGCCGGGGCCGACTGGCTGGCGAGTCCGAAGGGCAGACTGATCTCGAGCTGCAGCGAGTCGGCGGTGTCGGCGCCGCGGACCTCGCGGGCGCGCTTGCCGCCGACGCTGAGCACCGGGTTGCCGCGCCGCTCGCGCTGGGCCTGTTCGCGCTCGGCGCGGGCCAGCGCCAGGGCGCTGTCGGCGTCCTCGAGCAGCGGGTGGTCGGTGGGCAGTGCGTCGGTGCTGGCGGGCGTCTCGCGCAGCGGTTCGGGCAGCGTCTGCAGGCCGGTGAGTTGGCGATAGTCGGCGAGTGCGCGATCGTGTTCGAGCTGCGCGTCGCGCAGCTCGGCCTCGCGCTCGAGCGTCTGCTGGCGGGCGACCAGCAGGTCGACCCGCGCCAGCTCGCCGGCACCGACCCGCTTGTCGATCGCCGCCTCCAGGGCGCGGGCGTCGCTCAGTGCCTGCTCGGTCTGACGCAGCCGCCCGGCGGCGATCGCCGCCGCCCAGCTCTTCTCGCGCACCTCGCCGGCGATCTCCCAGCGCAGCCGCCGGTCGAGGCTGCCGGCCTGACCGCCGACGGCGGCGGCGACTTGGCGTCGCGCGTCGCGCTGACCGGGCAGCCACAGCGGCATGTCGACCATGGTCTCGACCTCGTAGGCCCCGGCGTCCTCGGTGGCGCGGTCGCTGAGATAGCTCAGGCGCAGCGCGGGATCGGCGGCGAAGGGGCTGGCGGCCTGACGGGCGAGGGCGTCGCGCTCGCCGGTGATGGCCTGGGGGCGAGCCAGCTCGCCGCTGCGTTCGAGCGCCGCGCCGACCGCCTCGCCGAGGGTTCCGGCGGCGGCCGGCGCGGCGGCGAGGGCGAGCAGCAGTGCCAACGGCAGGACGCCGAGGGGTCGAGTGGGGGGGTGTCTTGTGTCCATGGGTCCATCCTGGACCCCGGAGCTGAAATCAAGCTGAACGCGGGGCGCGATCGCTGGTGGGGTGCTCGAGCGCGAGCCAGGCCTCGGCGCACAGCCCGCCGAGCGCGGCGCGCGAGAACGCCAGTCGGCCGCCGTAGCCCTCGACGATCTCGCGCACGATCGCCAGCCCCAGGCCGTGACCGCTGACCTGCTCATCGAGCCGCAGCCCGCGCTCGGTGAGCGTGGCCAGGGCCGCCTCGGCGCAGCCGGGACCGTCGTCCTCGACGCGGATCAGCAGTTCGTTGTCGGCGGTCGAGAGGGTCGCGCGGACCTCGGACTCGGCCCACTTGCAGGCGTTGTCGAGGAGGTTGCCAAGGAGTTCGAGCATGTCCTCGCGGTCGACCGCGAGCGGCCCCGAGAGCTCGCTGTGGAGGACGATATGGAGTCGCTTGGGCGCATGCATGCGTTCGAGCAGCCGCGCCAGCACCGGCAGTTCCTCCTCGGGCTCGAAGTAGAGCGCCGCACCGCCAGCGCCGGCGAGCCGGGCGCGTCTGAGCTGGCGCTCGGCGATCTGGCGCAGTCGCTCGACCTGATCGAGCAGCCCCTGGCGCTGCTCGGCGTCGAGCGCCAGGGTGTCGGCGGCGAGCTGCTGGCGCAGCAGGGTCAGCGGTCCCTTGAGCGCATGGGCGAGGTTGCCGGCGGCGGTGCGCGAGCGTTCGAGACGCTGGCCGAAGCGCTCGAGCAGGCGGTTGAACTTGCGTACCAGCGGCAGGATCTCGGGCGGGACCTGCTCGGTGAGGGTGCCGGCGCGTCCGTGTTCGAGCCGCTCGATGTCGCGATAGAGCGGGCGCAGGCTGGTGAAGGCGCGCTGCACGATCAGCCGTTGCAGCACCAGGCTCAGTGCCAGCCCGCCGATCGCGAGCAGCGCGAACAGCCGCTCGAAGAAGTCGATCTCGGTATCGAACTCGCTGACGTCCTCGGCGATGGTGAGGGTGAGGAGATGCGCGTCGAGACGATAGCCGCCGGCCCATACCAACAACGACTGCCGATCCGGGCCGGCGGCGCGCCAGGCGGCGGTCTCGCCGGGGGCCAGCGCCCGGGTGTCGAGGTCCTCGTCCCACAGCGAGCGCGAGCGTAGTCGGTTGCCCTGGTCGTCCTCGACGACGAAGTAGTGGCCCGAGAGCGGCTGGTTGTAGACCGGGGTGAGATGGCGCGCGGCGACGTGCAGATGACCGTGACCGCTGCGCAGCGAGCCGAGCAGGCCCTCGGCGTCGTGCTCCAGACGCGAGTAGATGACGCTCTCCGAGCTGTGGTGGAGGGCGATGTGACCGATCCACCAGGCGCTGCCGATCACCGCCGTCAGCGCCAGCGCCAGCCCCAGGTGCAGCCGGGTCTCGAGCGAGATCATCGGCGTCTGAGCCGATAGCCCTGGCCGCGCAGGGTCTCGATGCGTTCGCGCCCGATCTTCTCGCGCAGCCGCCGGATATAGACCTCGATGAGATTGCCGCTCGGCTCGGCGTCGAGGTCGTAGACGTGCTCCATCAGCTGGGTCTTGGAGAGGATGCGCCCGGGGTTGCGCAGCAGGTAGCGCAGCAGGCGGAACTCGGTGCCGGTGAGCGGGTGTGTCTGGCCGTCCTCGAGCACCACGCGCTGACCGTCCTCGTCGAGGCTGAGCCCGTCGACCGCGAGGGTGCGTCCGGCGGCGGGGGCGGCGCGGCGGGTCAGGGCATTGAGCCGGGCGAGCAGTTCCTCGACGTGGAAGGGCTTGCCGAGATAGTCGTCGGCCCCGGCCTTGAGCCCGTCGACACGTTCGTGCCAGGCGTCGCGCGCGGTCAGCACCAGCACCGGCAGGTCGCGCCCGTGTGCGCGCCAGTGACGCAGCACCTCGAGTCCGGGGCGGCGCGGCAGTCCGAGGTCGAGCACCACCACGTCATAGGGCTCGGTGTCGCCGAGCTGCTCGCCGCCGATGCCGTCGGCGGCATGATCGACGGCGAACCCGGCGGCCTTGAGCGCCGGCAGCAGCGCCGCGACCTGGGCCGGGTCATCCTCTACCAATAACAGTCTCATGGCTCGATCTCGTGGTGCAGCGGGCGGGCGGTGGCGGCATCGAGTTCGAGCTCGTGGACCCGGCCATCGGCATCGAGGATCTTGATCTCGTAGCGATATCCACCATGTCGATGTTCGAGTTCGGCCTCGATCAGCTGGCCGGGGCGCAACCGTGCGGCCTGTTCGAGCAGCTGCTCCATGGGCAGGATCTGGCCGTGCTTGCGGAGCTGCCGCACCTTGTCGTGGTCGAGGTGGTCGAGGTGGTCGTCGGCGCCCGCGCAGATGGTCAGTGACAGCAGACCGAAAGCGAGCAGGGGGACTGTGGTCTTCATGCAGAGGGTCCGTTGCGGCTCACGGCGCGGGCGTGACCCGTGCCGATCGATGCCCAAGAAGTGTAAACGAGGTTCCTGAACCCATGCTGAACATCACTGCAAGCAGCCGGGTGCGCTGGCTAGGCGTCGCGTTTGCGCTCGGCGCCGCGTCGACCGGCGCCAGCGAGCTGTCGCCGCCATCGTCGCTGGTGGCGCTGGGCCGGGCGCTGTTCTTCGATACCGGGTTGTCCGAGCCGCCCGGGCAGTCATGTGCGAGCTGCCACCTGCCGAGTGCCGGCTGGAGCGGCCCGGACAGCGCGATCAATGCCGCCGGTGCGGTCCAGCCCGGGGCGGTGCCCGGACGCTTCGGCAATCGTCGCGCGCCGACCCTGGCCTACGCGAGCTTCAGCCCGCCGCTGTATCTCGACGAGGAGGGCGGCGGTTTCGTCGGTGGCAACTTCTGGGACGGTCGCGCCACCGGCTGGCTGCTCGGTGACCCGCTCGCCGAGCAGGCCCAGGCGCCATTGCTCGACCCGCTCGAGCATAACCTTGCCGATGCCGCCGAGGCGGTCGAGCGGGTCTGTGCCGGGCCGCGGGGGCGAGCGCTGCGCGACTGGTTCGGCGAGAGCGTCTGCGCCGAGCCGGTCGCTGGGTTCAACGCCATTGCCCGCGCGCTCGCCGCTTACCAGTCATCGCCCGAGGTCAACGCCTTCAGCTCCAAGTACGACCATTATCTGCGCGATCCCGAGCGCTATCCGCTGAGCGCCGAGGAGGCCCGGGGGCTGGAGCTCTTCGCCCGCGCCGACAAGGGCAACTGCGCCGCCTGTCATCCGCACACCCCGGGGGCGGACGGCAGTCCGCCACTGTTTACCGACTTCACCTACGACAACCTCGGTGTCGGGCGTAACCCCGACAACCCCTGGTACGCGATGGCCGGCTACAACCCCGATGGGCGTGCCTGGCGCGATCCCGGGCTGGGAGGACTGCTCGCCCGGGTGCCGCGCTTCGCGGCCCTGGCTGGGGCGCAGCTCGGCAAGCACAAGGTGCCGACCCTGCGCAATGTCGATCGTCGTCCCGCGCCCGGATTCGTGCGCGCCTACATGCACAACGGCGCCCACAAGGGGCTGGAGACGGTGGTGCACTTCTACAACACGCGCGATCTCAAGCCGGTCTGCGAGGACCTGGCCGCGCCGCGTCCGGGCAACAACTGCTGGCCACGCCCGGAGGTGGCGCGTAACGTCAATGATGACGAGCTGGGTGATCTCGGCCTCGATGCCGAGGAGGAGGCCGCCATTGTCGCCTTCCTGCGAACACTCAGCGACGGTTGGGACGCGCCACAGGATTGATCGGATCGAGGAGGTTGGATGAGTGAGCAGGGACGGCCCCGGGTGGCGGTCGCCGGTGCCAGCGGTTTCATCGGCACCGCGTTGTGCCGGGCGCTGGCCGAGCACCACGAGGTGGTGGCGTTGACCCGCTCGCCGGCGCGGGCGCGGATTCCGGACCCCGAGCGGCGTATCGGCTGGCGTCGCTGCGATCTGTTCGACGTCGAGGCGGTGCGCGCCGGGCTGCAGGGCTGCGATCTCGCGGTCTATCTGGTGCACTCCAACGCCCCTTCGTCGCGGTTGACCCAGGCCGCGGCGCGCGACATGGATCTGATTCTTGCCGACAACTTCGCCCGCGCCGCGGCGGCCTGCGGGGTGCGTCAGATCGTCTTCGTCAGCGCGCTGATCCCCGAGGGCTTCGAGATCGCGCCGCTGCTGTGGAGCCGGCGCGAGGTGGAGCTGACGCTCGCCGCTCACGGCACCCCGGTGAGCGTGCTGCGCGCCGGGCTGGTGGTGGGGCCGGGCGGTTCCGGGCTCGGGCTGCTGGTCGATCTGGTGCGCCGTCTGCCGCTGCTGGCGCTGCCGCCGGAGGCGCGCTCGCCGACCCGCCCGATCGCTCTCGACGACCTGGTGCGCGCCATCCTGCTGTGTCTGGAGCGCCCCGAGGACTATCGCGGGGTGTTCGATCTCGGTGGTCCCGAGTGGCTGAGCCATGCCGAGATGGTGCGTCAGTGCGCCGAGGTGATGGGGGTGCGACGCTGGGTGTTCACCCTGCCGTGGTTGCCGCTGGGGGTGGTCGCGTGGGTGGCGCGGCGGGTCTCAGGGGCCAGTCCCGCGTTGGTCGGGCCGGTGGTCGAGAGTCTGCCGCAGCGGCTGCGAATACGTGACAATGCGCTGCAACGGGCGATCGCGCCCTCGGCCCTCGCCTTCCGTCGGGCGCTGGCGCAGTCGCTCGCCGCCGATGGTCTTCACCTGCAGCCCAACCCGCGCCGCCCGATCCAGCTCGAGGACCGGGCGCAACTGCGCGAGGCGAGCCGGGTACGCTCGATCCAGCGCATCATCCTGCCGCCGGGACAGGACGCGGCCTGGGTGGCGGGCAACTATTTCCGCTGGCTGGGACGCTGCTGCTGGCCGCTGGTGGCCAGTCGCGAGTGCGCCGACGGCGGTTGGGAGGTCGGGCTGCGACTGCCCCGGGTGGTACTGTTGCGGCTGCGTCCGGCGGCGGCGATGAGCACGGCACAGCGGCGGGTCTATCACATCGACGGTGGATTGCTGGCCCGCGCCGAGACCGGCGGGCGGTTCGAGTTCCATACCCTGCTCGATGGCCGCTATACCATGGCCGCGATCCACGACTATGCCCCGGCGCTGCCCTGGTATCTCTATCTGTGGACCCAGGCGGCGATCCATCTGCGGGTGATGCGTCGCTATCAGCGCCGGCTGGCGCGACTGGCGCGCTGAATGCTCGGCGATCAGGCAAGGAGGGCACGCTCATGGAGTCCCAATCCCTTTCCCCGTTGCAGGGTCTGCGGCTGCTGGTCGCCGAGGACAACGAGATCACTCTGTGCGTGCTCCAGGAGATCCTCGAGGGCGAGGGGGCGCGGGTGACCGGCGTCGGCGACGGCGAGCAGGCGCTCGCCGCACTCGATACCGACGACGATTACCAGTTGCTCCTCACCGACCTGCGGATGCCGGTGGTCGATGGACTGACGCTGGCGCGGCGCTGCCGTGAGCGTCTCCCCGGGATCCCGGTGGTGGGGCTGACGGTCGCGCTGCTGCCCGAGACCTGCGCCCAGGCCAACGAGGCCGGTATGGCCGAGCTGCTGGAGAAGCCGCCGGACATCGATGCGCTGGTGGCGGCGGTACTGCGCCACGCTCGCTGGCCGGGCGACGCCGACTGAGCCGGAGCGGTGCTCAGGCCGCCGCGGCCGCGGGCGCCGGCGGCCGGATCACGCCCTCGACCATCGCGGCGAGATCGACGCGCGCGCGCAGTCGGCGCGAGAGCATGAACGAGCCCATGAACTTGCGGTGCAGGAACATCGTCTCCGGCGCCGGGGCGGTGCTGAAGGCGCCGGAGCGGAACAGCTCGCGCCCCTGGCGGTAGACGCGCTCGAACAGGTCGGAGGTGCCGAAGTCGTAGTGGTCATCGGTGCTCAGCGGCTCGGCGGCGAGCTGCAGCAGGTCGAGCATGGTGCCGATGTGCTCGACCGGGTCGTCGGCGCCCATGTAGCCGAGCGCGACCGATGCCTCGCGCATGCCCTCGCGATCGCTGTCGATGGTGGCGAGCGCCAGGCGGCGGAACGCGGCGACGTGCTCGGGGGCGACGCCGTGGGTGGCGCCGAAGTCGAGCAGGGCGATACGGCCGCTGTCGGCGTCGTAGAGATAGTTGCCGAAGTTGGGGTCGGTCTGCACCAGGCCGAACTCGAACAGCTCGCGCAGGGTCAGGCGCATCAGCGCGGTGGCGGCGCGATCGCGCGCGGCGCGGCGGTAGTCGGCGCCGGCGAGGCGGTCGACCGGTACGCCGTCGACGAAGTCCATCGCCAGCACGTTGCGGGTGGTGAGGTCGCGATGCACCGCCGGGACCAGGAAGTCGGGGTCGTCGCCGAGTCGCGCGCGATAGCGCTCGAGGGCCTCGGCCTCGGCGTCGTAGTCGGCCTCGCGATGGAGCTGGCGGCGCGCCTCCTCGAGAAAGGGCTTGATGTCGATGCCCTTGGGGGCCATGCCGAAGGTCTGGCCGAGCAGGGCGAGGTTGTCGATGTCGCTGTCGATGCTGTCGCGCACCCCGGGGAACTGGATCTTCAGCGCCAGACGGCGACCGTCGCGGGTCTCGGCGCGGTGCACCTGGCCGATCGAGGCGGCGGCGATCGGTTTGAACTCGAAGCGGCTGAAGCGCTTGTCCCAGTCCGCCCCGTACTCGCGCTCGAGCACCTGGCTGAGCTGACTCATCGGCATCGGTTCGGCGCGCTCGCGCAGCGCACTCATGATCTCGGCGGCCTCCGGGGTGAAGATGTCCGAGCCTTCCATCGACATCAGTTGGCCCATCTTCATCACCGCACCGCGCATCCGCGCCAGCCGCTCGGTGAAGCGCCGGGTGTGCTCGGGTGAGAGCTGGATGCGCGCCGGCTCGCCGCTGTTGCGACTGCGCGCCAGCTCGAACATCCCCTTGACGCCGACGCCGGCGGCCAGGTCGGTGGTCGCACGACCGAGGTGCCAGAGACGGCTGAGACGGCGGCTGGGGACGGCGCTTCCCGGCTGCTTGGTGGATTTGGTCATGATGAATTCCTTATCGAAATATTAAGGTTTAACCCAATGTAGGCGCGGCATGGAGTGGCGACAAGGCAAAATCGCAACCCTTGCGGTGGCGGTGATGGTGTGTGGAAAAGGTGAAATCACTTGCAGTTGCACGCACATAGTTCAATAATAAACAGTTTCCTCGCGATCTCCGGCAGGCCATCCCGGCCTTCTTTGCAAGCGCGCCTTTCTCTCTCCCCTTCGAGGCTCCACCATGGATACCCCTGACACGAGCACCGGTTTCGCCGATCTCGGTCTCTCCCCCGCCGTCACCCAGGCCGTTGGTGATCTCGGCTATGAGTCCCCCACCCCGGTTCAAAGCCAATGTATCCCGCACCTGCTCGCCGGGCGTGACCTGCTCGGTCAGGCCCAGACCGGCACCGGCAAGACCGCGGCCTTCGCCCTGCCGCTGTTGAGCCGTCTCGATCTCGATGCCGGGGGACCGCAGATCCTGGTGCTGGCGCCGACCCGCGAGCTCGCGCTGCAGGTCGCCGAGGCCTTCCAGGAGTACGCCGCGCACCTGCCCGGCTTCCTGGTGCTGCCGATCTATGGCGGTCAGAGCTACGGGCTGCAGATCAGCCAGCTCAAGCGCAAGCCGCAGGTGATCGTCGGCACCCCGGGTCGGGTGATGGACCACATCCGTCGCGGCACCATGTCGCTCGCCGGGATCCGCGCCCTGGTGCTCGACGAGGCCGACGAGATGCTCAACATGGGCTTCGCCGAGGACATCGACTGGATCTTCGAGCAGGCGCCGGAGGAGCGGCAGGTGGCGCTGTTCTCGGCGACCATGCCGCGCGCCATCCGTCAGGTGGCCGAGAAGCGGCTGCGCGATCCCATGCTGGTGCAGGTGGCGGCCGACTCGGAGACGGTCGACACCATCGATCAGCACCACTGCGTGGTCACCCGCTTCCACAAGCTCGATGTGCTCACCCGCATCCTCGAGATCGAGGAGTTCGACGGCATGGTGGTCTTCGTGCGCACCAAGCACGGCACCACCGAACTGGCAGACAAGCTCAAGGCCCATGGGTTCGCCGCCGAGGCGCTCAACGGCGACATGAACCAGGAGATGCGCGAGCGCACCATCGAGCGGCTCAAGCAGCGCCAGCTCGATATCCTGGTCGCCACCGACGTGGCCGCGCGCGGACTCGATGTCGAGCGCATCAGCCATGTCGTCAACTTCGACATCCCCACCGACCCCTCGGCCTATGTCCACCGTATCGGCCGCACCGGCCGTGCCGGTCGCGCCGGTCGCGCGCTGCTGCTGGTCGAGCCGCGCGAGCGCGGGCTGCTGCGCGCCATCGAGCGCACCATCCGCCGCAGCGTGCCGGCGATGGAGCCGCCCTCGGCGGCCGATCTCAGCGAGTCGCGTATCGATCGCTTCACCGCCGAGATCAAGGAGGCGCTCGGCCAGGACCTCGATTTCTTCTATCGCCTGCTGTCGCGGCTCAACACCGAGCTGGAGGTCGAGATGCACGACCTCGCCGCGGCGCTCGCCTATCTCAACCAGCGCGAGCGTCCGCTGGAGATCCAGGAGGAGCTGCCGCGGCCGCGCCCGTCGCGCGAGCGTCATGACCGCGGTCCGCGTCTCGAGCGGGGCGCTCGTCCCGAGCGCGGTGATCGCGGCGAGCGTCGCCCGCGTCGCGAGCGCGACCACGACGCCGGCCGGCCGCCGCAGGGCGATCTCGAGCACTACCGCATCGAGGTCGGTCATCAGCATGGCGCCACCCCGCGCGAGATCGTCGGCGCCATCGCCAACGAGGCCGGGCTGGAGGGCCGCTTCATCGGCCGCATCGACATCCAGGACGATCACTCGGTGGTCGACCTGCCCAAGGGCATGCCGCGCGAGGTCTTCCAGCACCTCAAGCGGGTCTATGTCCGTGGTCAGGCGCTGCGCATCTCGGCGCTCGATCAGAGCGAGGGCGAGCCGCGCCGTGGCACCGCCGCACCGGTGCGCGAGGGGCGTCCGGGCAAGCCGCGTCCCGGCAAGTTCGTGCCCGGGCGGCAGCGCGGCGAGCGCACGCCGGTGCGTCGTGGCGCGCCCGGCGAGAAGGAGTGGCGGCCGCGCCCGAATCGCAAGCCGCGCGACTGAGATCGGTGGATAACGAGGGGGATCGATGATGCATCCGGCACGACCCTGGCTGGTCGTCGGCGCGCTCTGCGGGCTGACGAGCGTGGCGCTCGGCGCCTTCGGCGCGCACGGACTCGATGGCCGGGTCGAGCCGCACATGCTGGCCAACTGGCACACCGCCGCCGACTATCTCGCCACCCACGCCCTGGCGATCCTGGTCTGTGGCGCCTTGCTGGTGGCGCGCCCGCGCGCCGCTGGCGTCGGTCTCGCCGCCTGGCTGTTTCTCGCCGGCATCGCCCTGTTCAGCGGCAGCCTGTTCGCGCTGGTGCTCAGCGGGGTGCGGGGGCTGGGCATGGTCACCCCGATCGGCGGCATGCTGCTGCTCGGCGGCTGGCTGGCCCTGGCCTTCGCCGGCTGGCGTCTGGCCGGTGGTCGTGATCACGGGGGCTGAGCCGTGCGCATCCCTCGCGTCCATGTCGACCAGCCGCTGACCGACGGCGCCGACTGCGCCCTGCCCAGCGGTCCCGCGCGTCATCTGGCGCAGGTGCTGCGCCTCGGCCCCGGGGCCGAGGTGGTGCTCTTCGACGGCAGCGGTCACGACTTCCCCGCCACCATCACCCACAGCGGGCGCGAGGGCGTGCAGGTGCGTCTCGGCGCGCCTGGTCCCGTCGAGCCCGCGCCCCGGCTCGAGATCCATCTCGCCCTCGGCGTCTCCAAGGGCGAGCGCATGGACTTCGCGTTGCAGAAGGCCGTGGAGCTTGGCGTCACCCGCATCACCCCGCTGCGTACCGAGCGCAGCGTGGTGCGGCTCGACGGGGCGCGGCTGGCGCGTCGTCTCGACCACTGGCGCGGGGTGATCGTCAGCGCCTGCGAGCAGAGCGGTCGTCGCCGCCTGCCCCGGCTCGACGACCTGCAGGCGCTGCCCGACTGGCTCCCCGCCGGCTGGCCCGGCGGTCTCATCCTCGATCCTCGCGCCGAGCGCGCGCTCACCGCACTCACCCCGCCCGAGACCGGCGTCACCCTGTTGATCGGTCCCGAAGGCGGTCTGAGCGAGCGCGAGATCAATCAGGCCCGCGCTCAGGGCTTCACCGGCGTGCGTCTCGGTCCCCGCATCCTCCGCACCGAGACCGCTCCCCTGGCCGCCATCGCGCTGATCCAGGGGCTGTGGGGCGACCTCGGGGACTGATCCCGGGCGCCGGCCGTTAGCGACCAGCCGAATCGAACCGCAAAGATACCGTCTTTCCCGTCAAGCCGCGGAAGCGTAATCGGGCTGGTAGGGACGACGGTTCTTGAACACGCCGAAGCAGATGTGGGCGAGTTTCCGCATGGCGGCGCCGAGGGCGACCATCTTGGGCTTGCCGCGCGCCAGGAGGCGTTCGTAGAGGTCCTTGACGTGAGGGTTGTAGCGAATGGCGGTGACGGCGGCCATGTAGAGGGTGGCGCGTGCATGCGCAGGCCCGGCCTTGGAGAGTCTGGCGCGCCCCTGCACGGAGGTGCCCGACTGTCGCTCGACGGGCACGAGCCCGAGGTAGGCGGCGAACTGTTGGGCCGAGGTGAAGGGACGGCTTTGCAGCAGCGCCACGAAGCGCTGAGCGACCTTGAGGCCGACGGCGGGGATCGAGGTGAGGAGGTCGACGTCCTCGCGTAGCTGAGGATGGCCGTCGAGGTGGTCGTCGATCTGTTGCTGGAGCTTGGCGAGGGCAGCCTCGAGGAAGGCGATGCTCTCGCGCACCGAGTCGCGCACCAGCGCCGGGGTGTGGGTCGCCTCGACCTTCTCCAGGCGGTTGCGCTCGCGGCGCAGGTCCTCGATGAGGGCGCGCTGACGGGCCAGCAGCGCCCGCAGGAAGCGCACCTCGGGCGAGGGCGGCGTCCAGGGCGCGGGCTTGAGGAGCGCGCCGAAGCGCGCCAGCACCTTGGCATCGACCGCGTCGGTCTTGGTGCGCACCGCCAGACCGCGAGCGAAGTCCCGGGCCTGGGCCGGGTTGACGATCGAGACCGTCAGGCCACGCCCGTGGAGCAGCTCGGCGGCCGTCTCGTGGTAAGGGCCGGTGGCCTCCAACACCACATGGACCGCCTCCGGCCTCGCCCCCTGACGCCCCAGCCAGTCGATCAGCGCCTCCACCCCCGCGGCGGTATTGGGCACCGTCTTGGTCTTGAGCTTAACCCGCTCCTGCTCGCTCAGCTCCAGCGCGGTGTGCAGCTTCGCCTTCGAGACATCGATTCCGAGAGACATCATCGTCGTCCACTCCTTGATCCTGGGCCAGTCCTCATACCCACTCGCCTTGTCCATGCAGGGTTCGCCCCTTGGATACCGTTCAGTGTCGAGACTGGCATGAGAAGAGAGATCGAGGGCTGAATCTTTGCGGCAAGGTCCAGGCCTTCAGTCGCAATCGAGCTGCCTCAATCTCGCGCGGTGGGAGCTAACCACCACGGGGTGGCAAGATACAAGACGCCAAGCGCGCAAAGAAGACGATCGGCTTCCAATAGCAGGCCTCCAGTGGGCATTGCATTCAGCCGTACTGGTCGCTGCAACCCAATCAACTGTTTTTGCTTGGCATCCTTCGCATCTTTGCGGTCCAAATCCCTTGGCGGCTCGTCTTGTGTACGCTCCCGTCGAGCCGCTATCCTCCAGGTTGACTCCCGTCGCCCGAGGTCGTGCCGATGCATCGCCTGTTGCTGCTGCTGTGTCTGCTGTTGCTGTCGGGTTGGGTCGTGGCCGGGGAGGGGGCCGACGGGCCGACCGTGGTGCGGATCGGGGTGACGCTGGACCAGATCGTCGGGATCGACCAGAAGGCCGAGAATTTCTCCGCCGTCTATACCCTGCGGGTACGTTATCGCGAGCCGGCGCTGGCCTATGAGCCGACGCCCGGGGCGCCGCCGTTTCGCATGCTGACCTTTGCCAAGACGATGGAGAGGTTACAGGCGCAGGGGGTGGTGTGGCCGGGGATGTTCCTGGCCAATCAGCAGGGGCGGCACGACCTGAGCCGCCAGGGGATACGCCTCTACCCCGATGGCGAGGTGCACTATATCGAGCGCGCAACGGCGGTGTTCCAGGCCCCGGACTTCGATTTCCGCGACTTCCCCTTCGACAGCCAGTCGTTCTACATCCGGGCGGAGTCCTTGCTCCCCGACTCGCTGTTCGTCTTCGAGCTTCTGCCCGAGCATATCGGGGTCGGCGACCAGCTCGGCGAGGAGGAATGGCAGGTGTTCGATTCGGCGGCGGTGGTCGACACCGTCACCGGTGCCGACGGACTCGGTTACTCGCGCTTCTCGCTCGGCTTCCAGGCCAACCGTCACCTGCTCTATTACGTGGTGCGCATCTTCGTGCCGATGCTGATCATCCTGGTGGTCTCGTGGAGCACCTTCCGCCTCAAGGACTACATGAAGCGTATCGACATCGGCATCACCGTGCTGCTGTTGCTGATCGCCTTCAACTTCACCCTGGGCAACGATCTGCCGAGGCTGGGCTATCTCACCGCGGTCGATGCCTTCATCGCCGGCACCTTCGTGATCACCGGGGCGGTGATCCTGGTCAACGTGCAGTTGCGGATCTGGCAGCACCAGAAGCGCGAGCGCGAGGCCGAGCGGCTCGATCGTCTCGCCCGCATCGGCTACTGGCCGGCCTATCTGGTGGGGATGTCGACGGCCCTGCTGTTGCTCTGAGCGGGGTGAAACCGACGGACAGACAAGAAAAAAGGGCTGATCCGTGAGGATCAGCCCTTTTTCGTATTTGGCTCCCTGGGACGGGCTCGAACCGCCGACCTAGTGATTAACAGTCACCCGCTCTACCGACTGAGCTACCAGGGAATGTCTTGAGCCGATAATATTAGTGGGGATGCGCTGATGCGTCAAGCATGGATTCGATTGCTGTGTTCGATCGCATGCCGTTTTCGCTTGCCTCTGACCGATGACTCGGCGCCCCGGCGGACGGGACGCCGGGGCGGGTCTCAGCCGGCGCAGGCGTTGGCGATACGCTCGAGCGCCTGTTCCAGGTTCTCGCGGCTGGTGGCGATCGACAGTCGGACGTAGCCGGGCAGGCCGAAGGCGGTGCCGGGCACCAGGGCGACGCCGGCGGTCTCGATCAGGAACTCGGCCAGCTCGAGGTCGGTGTTGATGTTGGGCATGCGATCGATCAGCCCCTGCACCTTGGGGAAGACATAGAAGGTGCCGTCGGTGGGCAGGCACTCGATGCCCTCGATCGCGTTGAGCCGCTCGACGACCAGGTCGTGACGCGCCTTGAAGGCGACGAGCATCTCGCCGATGCACGCCTGCGGGCCTTCGAGCGCGGCCTGGGCGGCGGCCTGCGAGATCGAGGCCGGGTTGGAGGTGCTCTGCGACTGCACCTTCTTCATCGCCTTGATGATGTCGACCGGACCGGCGGCGTAGCCGATGCGCCAGCCGGTCATCGAGTAGGCCTTGGAGACGCCGTTGAGCACCAGGGTGCGCGGGGCGAGGTCGGGGCAGGCGTTGAGGATGTTGACGAAGGGCGCATCGCTCCAGCGGATGTGCTCGTACATGTCGTCGCTGGCGATCACCGCGCGCGGGAAGTCACGCAGCACCTCGCCGAGGGCCTCGAGCTCGTCGCGGCTGTAGGCCATGCCGGTGGGGTTGGAGGGGCTGTTGATGACCACCAGCCGGGTCTGCTCGGTCATCGCCGCGCGCAGCTGCGCCGGGGTGATCTTGAACGACTGGTCGGCGGCGGCGTGGATGAACACCGGGGCGGCACCGGCGAGCAGCGACATGTCGGGGTAGGAGACCCAGTAGGGGGCGGGGATCACCACCTCGTCGCCCGGATCGAGCAGCGCCTGGGCGAGGTTGAAGAAGCTCTGCTTACCGCCGCAGGAGACCAGGATCTGCTCGGCGGTGAAGTCGAACCCGTTGTCGCGCTTGAACTTGTCGATGATCGCCTGCTTGAGCCCGGCGGTGCCGTCGACGGCGGTGTACTTGGTGAAGCCGTTCTCGATCGCGGCGATGGCGGCGGCCTTGATGTGTTCGGGGGTGTCGAAGTCGGGTTCACCGGCACCGAGTCCGATCACGTCCTTGCCCTCGGCGCGCAGCGCATTGGCGCGGGCGGTGATGGCGAGTGTGGCAGACGGCTTGACGGCCTGGACGCGGGCGGCGAGTTTGGTGCTCATCAGCGATGATCTCTGGGGTCCTGGGGTGGCTGGATTTGATTGTTGCAACTGCCAATAATAGCGAAACGCCGGACGCCCGGCATCTCGCGCGATGGCCGTGGATCGCGGTCGCTGCGGGGTGCCGTCGCCATCAGCAGACGAGGCCCCTTGCATGTCCGCCAGACCTTTCCAGCTCGAAGCCCGGTTCGCACCCGCGGGCGATCAGCCAGCAGCCATCGAACGCCTGGTCGCCGGCCTCGAGGACGGCGAGGCCGGGCAGACCCTGCTCGGGGTGACCGGTTCGGGCAAGACCTTCACCATCGCCAACGTCATCGACCGGGTGCAGCGCCCGACCCTGGTACTGGCGCCGAACAAGACCCTCGCCGCCCAGCTCTACGGCGAGATGCGCGAGTTCTTCCCGCACAACGCCGTCGAGTACTTCGTCTCCTACTACGACTACTACCAGCCCGAGGCCTATGTCCCGGCCACGGATACCTATATCGAGAAGGACGCGGCGATCAACGAGCACGTCGAGCAGATGCGGCTGTCGGCGACCAAGGCGCTGCTGGAGCGGCGCGATGTGGTGATCGTCGCCACCGTCTCGTCGATCTACGGGCTCGGTGACCCGAGCGCCTATCTGAAGATGGTGCTGCTGCTCAAGCGCGGCGATCTGGTCGATCAGCGCGCCATCCTGCGTCGTCTCGCCGACCTGCAGTACCAGCGCAACGAGGTCGAGCTGCAGCGCGGCTGCTACCGGGTGCGCGGCGACGTGATCGATATCTATCCGGCCGAGTCCGACGACGAGGCGGTGCGGGTGGAGCTGTTCGACGACGAGATCGAGTCGCTGTCGCTGTTCGACCCGCTCACCGGCGCGGTGCGCCAGCAGGTGGCGCGCTACACCGTCTACCCCAAGACCCACTACGCCACGCCGCGCGAGACCATCCTCCAGGCCGTCGAGCAGATCAAGCCGGAGCTGCGCGAGCGCCTCGCGGTGCTGCGCGAGCAGGGCAAGCTGGTCGAGGCGCAGCGGCTCGAACAGCGCACCCAGTTCGACCTGGAGATGATGGTCGAGGTCGGCTACTGCCAGGGCATCGAGAACTACAGCCGCTATCTCTCCGGGCGCGCCCCCGGCGAGCCGCCGCCGACCCTCTACGACTACCTGCCGCACGACGCCCTGGTGGTGATCGACGAGAGCCATGTCACCGTGCCCCAGCTCGGCGGCATGTACCGGGGTGATCGCTCGCGCAAGGAGAACCTGGTCGACTACGGCTTCCGCCTGCCCTCGGCGCTCGACAACCGGCCGCTGCGCTTCGAGGAGTTTCGCGCGCGCCAGCCGCAGACCATCTATGTCTCGGCCACCCCGCGCGCCTTCGAGCTGGAGCACTCGGGCGTGGTCGTCGAGCAGGTGGTGCGTCCCACCGGGCTGGTCGACCCCGAGCTCGAGGTGCGCCCGGCGCTGACCCAGGTCGACGACCTGCTCTCCGAGATCCACGCCCGGGTCGCGGTCGACGAACGCGTGCTGGTGACCACCCTCACCAAGCGCATGGCCGAGGACCTCACCGATTACCTCACCGAGCACGAGGTGCGGGTGCGCTATCTGCACTCCGACATCGATACCGTCGAGCGCGTCGAGATCATCCGCGATCTGCGGCTCGGCGCCTTCGACGTGCTGGTCGGCATCAACCTGCTGCGCGAGGGGCTGGACATGCCCGAGGTCTCGCTGGTCGCCGTCCTCGACGCCGACAAGGAGGGCTTCCTGCGCTCGACCGACTCGCTGATCCAGACCATCGGTCGCGCCGCGCGCAATGCCAACGGCAAGGCGATCCTCTACGCCGACAGCGTCACCGCCTCGATGCGCCGGGCGATCGACGAGACCGAGCGCCGCCGCGCCAAGCAGCTCGCCGCCAACGCCGCCAACGGCATCACCCCGCAGACCATCCGCAAGGCGGTGGCCGACATCATGGAGGCGGCCACTCCGGGCGCGCCGCTGCCGGCGCGTGACTATGCCGCGGTGGCCGACGAGGTGGCCGAGTACGCCGCGCTCACCCCGCAGCAGCTGGCCAAGCGGATCAAGACGCTGGAGAAGACCATGTACCAGCACGCCAAGGACCTGGAGTTCGAGCAGGCGGCGGCGGTGCGCGACCAGATCCGCGCGCTGCAGACCCGGGGGCTGGCGGGCTGAGCACGCGCATGGGTGCGACACCGCGACGATGAGCGAGCAGGAGCGGCGGGAGGCCGGCGCGGTCGACGCCCCCGGGCCGGGCATGGCGAGCGCCGCGGCCGAGGCACCCGGGTCGCCGCCGTCGCGGCTCCGGAGCATGCCCGGGCGCGCGCGCTGCTGGCTGCGCCGCTGCGGTCGCGGGTTGCTGGTGCTGGCCGTCACCGGCGTGCTCGGCTCGGCGCTGCTCGTCGGGGCGCTGCGCTGGGTCGATCCGCCGGCCTCGGCGTTCATGCTCCAGCACGCCTACAACCTGTGGCGACTCGATCAGTCACCGCCCTATTACCATCATTGCTGGGTGCCCTGGAGCGAGCTCCCGCCGCCGCTGCGACTGGCGGCGATCAGTGGAGAGGATCAGCGCTTTCCGACCCATCTCGGCTTCGACCTGATCGAGATCCGTCACGCCCTCGCCGCCCATCGCCAGGGCGGCGCGTTGCGCGGCGCCAGCACCATCACCCAGCAGACGGCCAAGAACCTCTTCCTGTGGCCGGGGCAGGGCTGGGGGCGCAAGGCGATCGAGGCCTGGTTCACCTTGTTGCTCGAGGTGCTGTGGTCGAAGGAGCGCATCCTCGAGGTCTATCTCAACATCATCCAGTTCAGCCCCAGCACCTATGGCGCCGGGGCGGCCAGCGTGCGCTACTTCGGCCACCCGGCGCGCACGTTGACGCTGGAGGAGTCGGCGCTGCTCATCGGCGTGCTGCCTGCCCCCGGTCACTACCGTCTCGACCGCCCCTCGGAGCGGTTGCGCCGCCGCGCCGACTGGATCATCGACCAGTCCTCGCGTCTTGGCGGCGAGCGTTATCTGGGGCGGCTCTGAGGTTCAGCGATCAGCCGTCAGCTACCAGCCGCCAGCCGCCAGCCGCCAGCGGGCGTTTTTCCTCACCCTCGCCACGAACACCAGGCGCCATCATCGTAGGATGGGCAAAGCGCAGCGTGCCCATCGCGGGGGGGGGCGATCAGCGCCCAGCCTTCAGTCGCCAGCTGCCAGCCTCCAGTGAGGGGGCTGGGTTGTCTCGTCGCGTCGCGGTTGACCGTACGCCGACACCGGAGGCTGTTTGCTGAAGGCTGGTCGCTCTCTTCGCGTCCTTTGGGACTTTGCGGTTCAATATCTCCCGGCGGCTGGCGGCTGGCGGCTGGCGGCTGGCAGCCCGTCCTCAGGGGCCGCAATACCGCTCGACCTGGGCGCGGTGGTGTTCGAGCATCTGCTCGCGGTAGCGCTGTTCGCTGCGGTCGCGGTAGGTGGCGCGGGCGGCCTGTTCCCAGCGCGCGACCTGGGCACGGTGACGGGCGCATTTGGCCCGATCCACTGCCGTGGGGGTTGATGTCTTGCGCGGCGCGTCGGTGGAAGTGCGCTCGGTCGGGGGTGGGGCGAGCCGTTCGAGCTGGCTGCCGACCGACATCCTCGGGTCGTTGGCGGCGCGGGCGTTGCCGTCGGGGCTGCGGGTGTCGAGCTCGATGCTGCCCCCCGAACTTGCGGCGTCACAGGGCGTTTGCTGGTAACTGGTATGACCGGCGGCGTCGACGCAACGATACAGCTCGGCCTGGGCGTCGAGGGCCGCGACCGCGCAGAGCAGCGCGATGGCGCCTTTCATGCTTGATCCTCCCTCCGCTGGAATCACATGGCGGGGCTCAGTGCCCCGCCATGTCCGAGCTTAGTCGGGATCCCCGGCGCGCGTGAGAGGCCGGCGGTCTCAGTCGCGCCCGCGGGCGCGGGCGGCGCGGCGCTGCTCCACGGCGTCGGCCAGTGCCTGGAGCATGGGCTCGGTGTCGTCCCAGCCGACACAGGCGTCGGTGATGCTCTGGCCGTGGACCAACCCCTTGCCGTCACCGAGGTTCTGCCGCCCGGCGACCAGGTTGCCCTCGATCATCGCGCCGATGATGCACTGCTCGCCGCGCGCCACCTGTCCGGCCACGTCCTGACAGACGCGCACCTGCTTCTCCGGCTTCTTGCGGCTGTTGGCGTGGCTGCAGTCGATCATGACCTTCGGCGTCAGCCCGGACTCGACGATCTGGTCGGCGGCGATGTGCACGCTCTCGGTGTCGTAGTTCGGACGCTGGCCGCCGCGCAGGATGACATGGGTGTCGACGTTGCCGGTGGTGCTGAAGATCGCCGAGCGTCCCTCCTTGGTCACCGACATGAACACATGGGGACGGGCGGCGGCGTGGATGGCGTCGATCGCCACCTTGACGTCACCGTTGGTGGCGTTCTTGAAGCCGACCGGGCAGGATAGCCCGGAGGTCAGCTCGCGATGGCCCTGGCTCTCGGTGGTGCGCGCGCCGATCGCGCCCCAGCTGATCAGATCGGCGATGTACTGGGGGCTGATCAGGTCGAGGAACTCGGTGCCGGCGGGCATGCCCATGTCGTTGAGATCGAGCAGCAGCTTACGGGCGATGCCCAGCCCCTGGTTGATCTCGAAGCTGCCGTCGAGTCCGGGGTCGTTGATCAGCCCCTTCCAGCCGACGGTGGTGCGCGGCTTCTCGAAATAGACCCGCATCACCACCTGCAACTGCTCGGCGAAGCGCTCGCGCAGCGGCTTGAGCTTGCGGGCGTACTCGATCGCGGCGTCGGGGTCGTGCACCGAGCAGGGACCGATGATCACCAGCAGACGATCGTCCTCGCCGTGGAGGATGCGCTGGATCGCGTGACGGGTGCCATAGACGGTCGCCGAGGCGGCCTCGGAGAGCGGAAACTCCTCGTGCAACGCCTTCGGTGAGCGGACTTCTTTGATTTCGCGGATGCGCAGGTCGTCGGTCTGGTACATGGGCATGGGCGTTGCTGGATTGTCGATGGAGCGAAGCATTATAAACCGAAGCGTGTAGGTCGCTGCGCCGGAGATGACCGTCGAGCGCCGCTCGACCGGCATGTCCGCCGTACCTTGGGGGCAGGCGCGGATTCCCCGCTCGCGCCGCTGCCGCCCGGCGTCGCGTCTCCCTCGTGGCGACGGATTCGGGTATGCTTAGACGGGATCAGGGCTGCCGCCCGATCGATCCGGCGCCCGAGCACTTTCCATCTCCATTGCGGCTTGCGCCGCCGATTGCCGGTCCCGGCCCCGTCCCAGGGGTCGTGCGGATCCTGCGTCGGCGCGGCGCGGCCTGGTCGTAGGCCTGCATGAAGCAAGACATCATCGAACTCATCCGCGACGCCCTCGGGCGTCTCGTCGCAGACGGCACCCTCGCGCTCGAGGCGCTGCCCGAGCCCCAGCTCGATCGCACCAGGGATCCGGCCCACGGCGACTTCGCCACCAACATCGCCATGGTGCTGGCCAAGCAGGCGCGCACCAAGCCGCGCGACCTGGCGCAGCGACTGGTCGAGGCGCTGCCCGCCTCCGCCGCCGTGGCGCGGGTCGAGATCGCCGGTCCCGGCTTCATCAACTTCTTTCTCACCGAGGCCGCCTACCACGCCCTGGTGCCGCAGATCATGACCGCCGGGCCCGACTACGGGCGCAGCCAGGTCGGCGCCGGACGTCGGGTGCAGGTCGAGTTCGTCTCGGCCAATCCCACCGGACCGCTGCACGTCGGTCACGGTCGCGGCGCGGCCTACGGCAGCGTGGTCGCCGATCTGCTCGCCGCGGTCGGCTTCGACGTCCACCGCGAGTACTACGTCAACGACGCCGGTCGCCAGATGGACATCCTCGGCACCTCGGTGTGGCTGCGCTATCTCGAGCTCTGCGGCGAGGAGCTGACCTTCCCGAGCAACGGCTACAAGGGCGATTACGTCTGGGACATCGCCGCGACCCTGCACCGCGAGCACGGCGACGCCTACCGGGTGGCCGCCGATGCGGTCTTCGCCGGGGTGGCGGCGGATGACGACGGTGCCGGCGGCGGTGACAAGGAGGCGCACATCGACGACCTGATCGCGGCCGCCAAGCGTCTGCTCGGCGACAACCGCTATCGCTTCGTCTTCGAGCTCGGGCTCAACACCATCCTCGACGACATCCGCGACGATCTCGCCGGCTTCGGCGTCGACTATCAGGAGTGGTACTCCGAGCGCACGCTCACCGAGAGCGGTGCGGTCAACAAGGCCATCGAGCGGCTGCGCGCGTCCGGGCACGTCTACGAGCAGAACGGCGCGCTCTGGTTCCGCTCCACCGACTTCGGCGACGAGAAGGACCGGGTGGTGGTGCGCGACAACGGCCAGACCACCTACTTCGCCTCCGACATCGCCTATCACATGGACAAGCTCGAGCGCGGCTTCGAGCGGGTGATCGACATCTGGGGCGCCGACCACCACGGCTATGTGCCGCGGGTGAAGGCCGCGCTCGAGGCGCTCGGCGACGATGCCAGCCGTCTCGAGGTGCTGCTGGTGCAGTTCGCCATCCTCTATCGCGGCGGCGAGAAGGCGCAGATGTCGACGCGCTCGGGCGAGTTCGTCACCCTGCGTCAGCTGCGCGAGGAGGTCGGGCGCGACGCGGCGCGCTTTTTCTACGTCATGCGTCGCTGCGAGCAGCATCTCGACTTCGATCTCGACCTGGCCAAGTCCGAGTCCTCGGACAACCCGGTCTACTACGTCCAGTACGCCCACGCCCGCGTCTGCAGCGTGCTGCGCCAGGCCGCCGAGCGCGGCATCGTCATCGAGCCGAGCGCCGGCACCAGCCATCTCGATCGCCTGGTCGAGCCCCAGGAGCAGGCGCTGCTGCGCTCCATCGCGCGCTATCCGGAGGTGGTCGAGGGCGCTGCGCTCAAGGCCGAACCGCATCAGCTCACCCACTATCTGCGCGATCTCGCCAACGAGCTGCACACCTATTACAACGCCCACCAGTTCCTGGTCGATGACGCTGCGCTGCGCGATGCCCGGATCAAGCTGATCCTCGCCGTGCGTCAGGTGCTGCGCAATGGCCTGGGGCTGCTCGGGGTGAGCGCGCCGGAGAACATGTGAGATGACCAGGGACTACCGACGCAGTGGCGCGACCCGCCCCAGCCCGAAGCGCCAGCAGTCGCGCTCCTGCGTCTGGTGGTTCCTGTTCGGGGCCCTGCTCGGTGCCTTCGGCGCCAGCCTGTACTGGATGCCCGAGCCCGAGGTGGGCGCGGAGACCGGCGAGCGCGCGGCGCCGGCCTCGCGTCCGGTGCCGGTGCAGCCCGACTTCCAGTTCCCCACGCTGTTGCGCGACGCCGAGGTCGAGATCGAGACCGACGCCCCGCCACCCCCGCCGCCGGCCCCTCGTCCCCAGCCAGAGCCGCCGCCCCAGCCGCAGACCCCGCCGCCATCGGCCAGCCTCGAGCGTCCCGCCGCCACTGGCGGCTATGTCGTCCAGGCCGGCTCGTTCAAGCGCAATGCCGATGCCGAGACGCTGCGCGCCGAACTCGCTCTGCTCGGCCTCTCCAGCCGGATCGAGCGCGTCACCCTCGACAGCGGCGCGGTCTATCACCGGGTGCGTCTCGGTCCCTACGCCAACAAGGCCGATGCCGAGCGGGTGCGCGCCCAGCTGCAGCGCGCCGGCAAGGATGGGCTGACGCTGCCGGCGCGCTAGTCGCCGGCGCGCGCGCACTCAATCCAGGTCGGGGGTCTTGCCCGAGGCGACATAGATCGCGCGCTCGGCGACATTGGTCGCGCGGTCGGCGACCCGCTCGTAGTTGTGGGCGATCCACAGCAACTGGGTCCCGGTGACGGCGAACTCGGGGTCCTCGCGCATCCGCTCCAACACCTGCTCGATGAAGGCGTGCTCGTCGCGGTCGACCTGCTCCTCGGCGGCCACCGCCGCGCGCGCGCGCGCCTCGTCGCCGTTGGCGGCGAACACCTCGAGGGTGGCCTCGAGCATCGCGATTGCGGTGCCCGCCAGCTCGCCGATCGCCGCCACCGGCTCGGCGGGGAAGGGCGTCGCACCGCGCTTGACGAGGAGACGGGCGACGTCGGCAGCATAGTCGCCGATGCGCTCGAGTTCACCGGCCAGCTCCATGCACGCACCGACGGCGCGCAGATCGACGCCGGCGGGCTTGTAGGCGGCCAGGGTCACCAGGCATTCCTGTTCGAGCAGGCGGCGCTGCTGGTTGATCTCGGCGTCGTCGGCGATGATTTGCGCGGCGCGCGCCGGATCGTGCTGCTCGAGACAGTCGACCGAGTGGCGCAGTGCCGTGAGCGCGAGCCGTCCCAGCCCATCGACGGCATCTTGCAGGTGGGCGCGCTGTTTCTGCACCAGGGTCAGGCTGTCGGTCATCGAATCGATCCTCATGCTTGGGGAAGTCGTGTCGACGCCACCGGCGCCGACATGCCAACGTTCCATCTTCGCACAGGGATGTTGCGAATTTGCGGCGGCGGTCGCCGCGGGTCAGGTCTCCTCGTGCGGGGGCGTGTGGAGCCCGAGCCCGCGCGGGCGGCCCTGCCGTCCGCCGGGACCGAAGTCGCGGGCGATCTCGACGAGCTGCTCGGCGGGCAGTGGGGTCGCCGGCGCGCGCGGCTGCTCGGGCGTGGCGTCGATCTCCAGCGTCTGGGTGGGGAAGGCGAACGCGACGCCGAGCTGCTCGGCCAGACGCACCACCTCCAGCAACACGCGCTGGCGCTCGACCAGCTCGGTCGCCCAGTCGGGCACGGTGAGGAAGAAATAGAGCATGACCGTGATGCCGTGTGCGCCGAGGTCGCTCACCACCACGTGGAAACCGTCCTTGCGGGTCGCCGGGTTGGCGCGGATGACCCCCTTGATACCCTCGAGAAAGGCCTCGACACGCTCCGGCGGGGTGTCGTAGCGCAGATCGATGGTGGTGTAGACGCGGCGGTGGTCGCGCTTGCCCATGTTGTCGATGGTGGCATTCATGGTGTAGGCGTTGGGCACCGCCAGCACCGAGTCGTAGAAGGTGCGGATGCGGGTGCTGCGAAAGCCGATGTCCTCGACCGTGCCCTCGTAGTTCCCCATCTTGATCCAGTCGCCGATGCGGAAGGGGCGGTCGAACATGATCGCTAGCGAGCCGAACAGGTTGGCGAGGGTCTCGCGCGCGGCGAGCGCCACCGCCAGGCCGCCGACCCCGAGCCCGGTGATCACCGAATAGGCGGGCAGGCCGATGCGTTGGGCGCCGTCGATCACCAGTGCGGCGATGGCGATGATGCTCAGCAGGCGGAAGCCGAGCCGCAGCAGTTGGCTGTCGATGCCGCGCGGGCGCAGCCGGCGCGAGCGGATGATCGCCTCGGCGCTCTGGTTGAGCAGCAACGCCACCAGCCAGGCGAGCACGGTGTAGAGCACCAGCACGAAGCCCTGTTTGACGGTGATCACCACCGCGCCGGTGAGGTTGATCTGGACGTCGATCAGGTATTCGAGCCCCTGCAGCAGGAGCGCCACCGCGCCGAGCGCGAGGATGGTGCCACCCCGCCTGGAGGTGTCCGTGCGCCGCTGGTCGGCGCGCCGACCGGCGCGCAGCAGCGCGCTGGCGAGCAGCGCGCCGAGACCAAGCGCGACGCCGGTGGCGAGCCACTGCCACAGGGTCTGACCGAGCCATTGCCGGGTCAGCCAGTCCGGCAGCGTCCGCCCCCAGTCGAGGCTGAGTCCGCGCCCCGGGGTGGAGATGTAGGCGTCGTAGAGTCCAGGGGTGGCCTCGGGCAGGTAGGGCAGCGCGGCCACCCGGTCATAGTCGTCCTCGAGACGGTCGAGCGTCCCCGGGGTGAACAGGAACTCGCCCGCGCGCGGCCCGCTCTCGACCCGGGCGATAATGATCTCGGTGTTGGGGATGCGCCAGCGGGTGAGGTCGTGCCGCTCGACCGAGCGCGCGTCCGGGACCTCGGCGAGCGCCGGCAGTCCGACCCGGTCGATGATCTCCTTGAGCAGCAGCGCGCGCTCGATGCCGATGTTGGCGGCAAGGCGCTCGGGGATCTCGCTGAGGTTGAGGGTACGCGCCGCCCGTTGCAGCGGCACCAGGGTGTCGTTGCGTGGCCGTGCCGGATCGAGGGCGATGGCGTGGACGCGCTCGAGGTTGGTCAGCAGGCTCTGCAGCGTCGCCCTGGGGCTCGAGGTATCGGGAGGTCGCAGCGGGTTGGCGGCGGAGGCGATTGCCGCCGGCGGGTTGGCCGGGACGGGTGCGACCGGCAGCCAGACGAGACCGAGCAGGGCGATGAGGCCGAGCGTGCCGCGCCAGCGTGTGGATGGTGCTCGCCCCGTGATCCCCGGTCGTGCGTCCATCCGCCATCTCCTGATGTCCATTCCCGCGCTCCCGTAGCTGACGGACCCTTGCCCGCCTCGGCTTGGGGTATAGCCCGCCACCGTCCCCTTTGCAAATGCAATGAGGGTCGCGGCTCAGTCCCGGTCGCGTCGTTCGATGGTCTCGGGGTCGGCGTCGATCGGACGATAGATCTCCACCCGCTCCTCGGGTGCGAGTGTCCGCTCGAGGGTGACGAAGCGGCCGAAGATCCCGACCCGATTGATCTCCAGGTCGATCTCGGGGAAGCGTTCGAGCATCCCCGATCGCGCGATCGCCTCGCCCACCGTGGTCTCCTCCGGCACCTCGATCATCAGCCAGGCGCGTTGCTCCTTGCTGGCATAGGCGACGCCGATTCGCATGCTGTTTTTCTCTGCCATCGTTCGCTCTCGCTCAGACCGGTGCCGCGGTTGCGCCACGGGCGCGGATGCGGGCACGTCGGGTATCGATCAACCGCTTGCCCGCGAGCATGAAGCCGAGGGCGAGGAAGCCGCCGGGGGGCAGGATCGCGAGCAGGAAGCCGGGGTAGTCGGGGATCAGGGTCAGTTCGAGGAAGGCCATCGATTCGCCGAGCAACAACGAGGCGTCGGCGAACAGGGTGGCGCTGCCGATGATCTCGCGCACCGCGCCGAGCGCGACCAGCACCAGGGTGAAACCGATGCCCATCATCAGCCCGTCGAAGGCCGAGGGCAGCACCGGGTTGCGCGAGGCGAAGGACTCGGCGCGCCCGAGGATGGCGCAGTTGGTGACGATCAGCGGGATGAACAGCCCGAGCACCTTGTGCAGGTCGTGCAGCCAGGCGTTCATCGCCAGGTCGACCAGGGTGACCAGCACCGCGATCACCAGGATGAACACCGGGATGCGGACCTCCGGGGTCACCAGCGAGCGCACCAGCGCCACCAGCACCCCGGAGAGGGTCATCACCAGGGTACTGGCCAGCCCCAGCCCGAGCCCGTTGGTGGCGGTGGCGGTGACCGCCAGCAGTGGGCAGAGCGCGAGCGCCTGTCCGAGCACCACGTTGTTGTTCCAGATCCCGTCGGCGGCGATACGCCGCCAGTCGGTGGGTTGCGGTTGCGACATCGGGGTCACTCCTCTGCGGTGTCGAGCCGGTCGGGCGCGACGATGAGCCGGCTGCGCTCGGCGGCGAAGCGCTCGAGCCCGGCGCGCACCGCGCGCACCACCGCGCGCGGTGTGATGGTCGCGCCGCTGAACTGGTCGAAGTCGCCGCCGTCCTTGGCCACCGCCCAGCGCGCCGCTGGCGGGTCGCCGAGCGCGCGACCGTCGAAGTCGAGGATCCAGTCGTCCTTGGCCAGCTCGATCTTGTCGCCCAGACCGGGGGTCTCGCTGTGGGCGATCACCCGCACCCCGAGGATGCGTCCCTCGGGATCGACGCCGAGCATCAACCGGATCTCGCCGGCGTAGCCCTTGCCCACCACCGGGAAGGCCAGCGCGCTGACCGTGCCGTCGCGCAGCGCGCGATAGACGGTGACCGTGCGCCCGGCGTCGTCGACCAGGGGGACGGTGGCCTCGAGCAGGTCGTTGTCGTGCAGCTCGGCCGGGATCACCTGGGTCAGGGTCGCCTTGAGATCCTCGGCCTCGCGCAGTGCGATGGTGTCGCGGGTGGCGATATCACCCATCACCAGCAACGCCGCGGCGAGCAGGGCGAAACCGCCGAGCAGTCCGGCCTGATAGCCGACGCGCGCGCGGTAACTGGGTTCGGCGAGGGTGTTCATCGACGTGCCTCCGGGCTCTCGGCGCCGACCAGTGGACGGCCGCGGCGGTCACGGCCGTGGATGCGGGGTCGGACGTAGTGGTCGATCACCGGGGTGCAGGCGTTCATCAGCAGCACCGCGAAGGCGACCCCCTCGGGATAGCCCGCCCAGGTGCGGATGACATAGACCAGCAGCCCGCAGCCGGCGCCGAAGATCAGTCGCCCGCGCGCGCTCACCGGCGAGGTGGTGGGGTCGGTGGCGATGAAGAAGGCACCGAGCATGGTGGCGCCGCCGAGCAGGTGATAGGTGGCGTCGGGGTAGTGGGTCGGGTCGTGGAGGTGCATCACCGTGGCGAGCAGGGCGAGGGTGCCGAGCATCGCCGCCGGGATCTGCCAGCCGATCACCCGGGTGAGGATCAGCCCGAGGCCGCCGAGCAGCAGCAACAGCGCCGAGGTCTCGCCGAGGCTGCCGCCGTGGAGGCCGAGCGCGGCGTCGAGCGGCGCGAAGCTCGCGCCGAGGATGCCGCCCAGCGCCTCGCCCTGATCGAGTGCGGTGCGCACCACGCCGAGCGTGGTGGCGCCGCTGTAGGCGTCGATCGGCGCGCCACCCTGGACGATGGCCAGCGCCGCGCCCAGCCCCGGGGCGGCGTCGCTGCCGAGCGGTGCGGGGGTGATGAAGCTGGTCATCTCCACCGGGAAGGCGATCAGCAGCGCCACCCGCGCCACCATCGCCGGGTTGAAGGGGTTCTGACCGATGCCGCCGAACACCTGCTTGGCGATCAGGATTGCGATCACCCCGCCGATCACCCCGATCCACCAGGGCGCCCAGGGCGGCAGGCTGAGCGCGAGCAGCCAGCCGGTGAGCAGCGCCGAGCCGTCACCGAGGAAGGGACGCAGCGGGCGCCCGGCGAGCCACAGACAGAGCGCCTCGGTGACCACCACGGTGGCGAGGGTGACGGCGAACAGCAGCAGCGCCGGCCAGCCGAACTGCCACAGCCCGAACAGGGTGGCCGGCAGCAGCGCGAGCATCACCAGGCGCATGTCGCGGGCGATGCTCGCGCCGCCGTGGACGAAGGGGCCGGCGATCGCCGGGGGTGCGATGTGCATGGTCTCAGTGCTCCGTCTCGGTCTGCTGCTCGGCCTGCTTGCGCGCGGCCTCGCGCTTGCGCTTGGCCATCGCCTCGCGCTTGGCGCGCTTGATCGCCTCGAGTCGCGCGGTGCGTCGCTCGGCCAGTGCCTTGGTCTCGGCCTGCTTGCGCCTGGCGCGCTCGCGCGCGGCCAGCTCGCCCTTGGCGTGGGCGATGTACTGCGCCAGCGGCTGTTGCGAGGGGCAGGTGTAGGCGCAGGAGCCGCAGCCGAGACAGTCGTGGAGCCCGCGCTCGGCGGCGCCCTCGAGGTCGCCGGCGCGGATGTGCGCGCCCAGCTCCAGCGGCACCAGACCGCAGGGGCAGACCTCGACGCAGCGTCCGCAGCGGGTACAGGGCATGGTCCGGCCGGGCGCGCGCTCGGCGGCGCCGAGGGCGAGGATGGCGTTGCAGCCCTTGGTGGTCGGCACCTGGGGGCTGGGTAGCGGTTGGCCCATCATCGGCCCGCCGCTCACCAGCCGGGCGTCCTCCTCGGTGAGTCCGCCGCAGTGCGCGATCAGCGTCTCCACCGGGGTGCCGAGCGGCACCCACAGGTTGGCCGGGCGCGCGATCGCCGCGCCGCTGAGGGTGATGACCCGCGCGATCAGCGGCTGGCCCAGACGCAGCGCCTGGTGCACCGCGAAGGCGGTGGCCGGGTTGTGCACCACCACGCCGAGCTGGGCGGTGAGTGCCCGCGCCGGGGTCTCGCGACCGATGAGCGCCTGCACCAGATGGCGCTCGGAGCCCATCGGGTAGCGGGTCGGCACCCGGATCGGGGTGATCGCGTCGAACCCGGCGGCGGCCGTCTCGATGGCCGCCGCCGCCTCGGGCTTGTTGTCCTCGATCGCCACCAGGATGCCGCCCACCCCGAGGGCATGGGCCATGATGCGCGCGCCGTCGATCACCGCCTCGGCGTGTTCGCGCATCAGCCGGTCGTCGCAGGTGAGATAGGGCTCGCACTCGGCGCCGTTGATCACCAGGGTGTGCAATGGATGGCTGGCGCCGAGATTGAGCTTGACCGCGGCCGGGAAGGTCGCGCCGCCGAGTCCGACGATGCCGGCGGCGGCGACCCGCTCGGCGATGTGCGCCGGGTCGAGGGCGAACGGGTCGTCGCAGGGAGAGATCGCTGGGTGCCAGCGCTCCTCGCCGTCGGGCTCGATACTGATCGTCGGCATCGCCAGTCCCGAGGGGTGATGGGCCGGGCGCTCGGCGATGGCGATCACCCGCCCCGAGGTCGGCGCGTGCAGCGGCGCCGAGATCGGTCCCTGGGCGCGGGCGATCGGCTCGCCCTTGGCCACCCGCTGACCCTTGCGCACCAGCGGTGCGGCGCTGGCGCCGATGTGCTGCTGCAGCGGCAGGTCGAGCCGCGCGGGCAGCGCCAGCTCGGTGATCGGCGCGCTTGCGGCCAGCGCCTTGCGGTCATCGGGGTGGACGCCGCCGCGCACCGGATGGATACGATTGGCGGGGCGGCGCAACAGTTGGCGCAGGGCATTCATCGTGTCGCCACCTCCGGCCGGGGCCAGTACCAGGTCTGCGGGGTGGGGCGCTCGGGGCGCATCTCGATGCCCTCGGTGGGGCAGACTGCGGCGCACAGGCCGCAGCCGGTGCAGGCCTCGGGGAAGACGGCATGGATCATGTTGTTGGCCCCCATGATGGCGTCGGTCGGGCAGCGCTTGAGGCACTTGGTGCAGCCCACGCAGCGCTCGTCGTGGATGTGTGCGAGCTGCGGCGGCTGGTCGTCGACACCGGAGAGGTCGGCCTCGACCCCGAGCAGCTCGGCCAGCGCCTCGGCCAGCGCTCGTCCGCCCGGCGGGCAGCAGCTGACCGCCGCCTCGCCGGCGGCGATCGCCGCTGCCGCCGGGGCGCAGCCGGGATAGCCGCACTGGCCGCATTGCGAGCCCGGCAGCAGCGCGGCGACCTGTTCGACGATGGGGTCGTCCTCGACCTTGAGGTGACGCGCGGCGAGTCCGAGCAACCAGCCGAGGGCGAGTCCGAGCGCGGTGAGGGTGAGGATGGCGGCAAGCATCTCTGAGACTCCGGTTGCGGGGCGTCGGCTCAGGCGAGTCCGGCGAAGCCCATGAAGGCGAGCGAGAGCAGTCCGGCGACGATGAAGGCGATCGGCGCCCCGGCGAAGGCCGCCGGGACCTCGGCCACCGCCAGGCGCTCGCGCAGCCCGGCGAAGAGCACCATCACCAGGGTGAAGCCGAGCGCCGAGCCGAGCCCGTAGAGCACGCTCTCGAAGAAGTCGTGGGATTGCTGCACGTTGAGCAGGGCGACGCCGAGCACCGCGCAGTTGGTGGTGATCAGCGGCAGGAAGATGCCCAGCACCTGATAGAGCGCGGGCGAGATCCGGCGCACCGCCAGCTCGGTGAACTGGACCACCGCGGCGATCACCAGGATGAAGCTGAGGATGCGCAGATAACCGAGCCCGAGCGGGCCGAGTACCAGGTGCTCGAGCAGCCAGCCGGCGACCGCGGCGAGGGTCAGCACGAAGGTGGTGGCCAGGCCCATCCCCAGGGCCGAGTCGAGCTTGCTCGACACCCCCATGAAGGGACAGAGCCCGAGGAATTTCACCAGCACCACGTTGTTGACCAGCGCGGTGCCGAGGATCAGCAGCAGATACTCGCCCATGGATGGCGGTCCTCACGATAGCGGCATTCGTCTGACACGCCAGTAAGCAAGCGGTGTGCCCAAAATCGGGATTGACCCCGAATGGGGCGTCAATCGTGGGTTTGCACCGGCTTCGGGCGGGAGAGGGTCTGTCGTGGTGCCAACAGGCTGTGGCATGGATGCCGATCGCCTTGTCGCAAAGCCGACAAGCTCTGGGATCGATGCCGGTGGTCGCCGAACGATTGAAAGCGGTACGCAGATTGCTTAAAGAACGCCCAGACCCACAGTCCCGAGGAGATGCCCGTGTCGCCCCAGCAAGCCCCCGAGGCCACCCAGGAGGCCGTGATCAATGCCCTCGGCGCCTTTCTCGCCGCGCCGCCCGAGGGCACCCCGCCAGAGGTGGTGGAGGCGCTCACCCTGATGGGCGGCAACCCCAAGGATCCCCTGCCGCCCCGGCTGTTCTTCGAGGCGGTGGAACAGTCGCCGCTGGCGATCTCGATCACCGACGCGCGTGCGACCATCCTCTATGCCAACCGCGCCTTCGAGACCCTCACCGGCTATGACCGCACCGAGGTGCTGGGACGCAACGAGTCGATCCTCTCCAACCGGGCCACGCCGGAGAGCATCTATCGCCATCTGTGGCGTACCCTCGAGCAGCGCCAGCCGTGGACCGGGACCCTGGTCAACCGCACCAAGGGGGGCGAGGACTATCTCGCCGAGCTGACCATCGCCCCGGTGCTCGATCGCAGCGGTGCGCTGCGCTACTTCCTCGGCATGCACCGCGACGTCACCAAGGTCCACGAGCTGGAGGCCGCGGTGCGTCAGCAGAAGGCGCGGGTCGAGACCGTGCTCGATGCCGCACCGGCGTTGATCGTGCTGCTCGATCACGAGGGTCGGATCATCCTCGACAACCAGGAGTACAAGAAGCTGCTCGGCGATCTGCGCGGACGCGAGCCGCTCGAGGTGCTGCGCGCTGCGCTGCGCGAGCAGGTCGGGGTGGACGTGCTCGAGGCCGGGGTCTCGGGGCAGGGGTTCAAGAACCTGGAGGTCGGGATCGAGGTCCCGGGCGGGGGCGGGCCGCGCTGGTTCGTCTGCTCGGCGACCCCGGTCGAGGAGTCCGACGTCTCGGCGCGCAGCTATTTCGGGCGTGCCAGCGGGGGCGAGCACCGGGTGCTGTTGCTCGCCAACGAGGTCACCAGCCGGCGTCGCGAGATCGAGCGCTCGCACCTCGAGAACCTGCGCGCGCGGCTCGCCGAGCAGCAGCGCATGCACGGCATGCGCGAGGCCCTGGCCGCGGCTATCTACCAGATCCAGGTGCCGCTCAACGTCATCAGCGCCGCCGCCTCGATGCTGCGCGGCGGCGCGGCCAACATCGACACCCTCGCCGGGATGCTCGATCAGATCAGCCATTCCGGCCAGCGTGCGCTCGACACCCTGACCTCGGCGCTCCCCGAGGAGCCGCGCGAGCCGGGGGCGCTGGTCAACGTCAACGAGCTGCTGCGTCAGGTGCTCGAACTCGAGACCGACCGGCTGCTCGCCAACGGCGTGGTGGTCGACTGGCGCCCGGCGGCGGTGCTGCCCGAGTTCACCAGCCACAAGGATCAGCTGCGCGCGCTCTTCAAGCACCTGGTCGACAATGCCATCCATGCCCTGTGCGAGTCCGGGCGGGCGCAGCGCGAGCTGCGTCTGTGCACCCGGCGCGTCGACGACGGGGTCGAGGTGGAGATCGAGGACAACGGGTCGGGGATCGCCCCGGAGGATCGCTATCGCGTCTTCGAGCCCTTCTTCATCGGCTGGCGACAGCGTCGCGGTCATGCCGGGATGGGGTTGGCGCTGGCCCAGGAGATCGTCAACGCCCATGGCGGTTCGATCGAGGTCGATTCGGAGGCGGTCGCCGGTTGTCGCGTGCGGCTGTTGCTCAACACCCTGTCGCAGGAACGCTGATCGTGGTCGAGGATCTCATGCGCTCACCCACTCCCGGGGTGTCGGCGCCGCGCGAGGATGCGCGCCGGCTCGCCCTGCTCGAATCCCAGCTCGGGGTGCTGTTCGAGGTCAGCAGCGTGCTCAGCCGCTCGCTCGACCTGCGCCAGACCCTGAGTGCCGTGCTCTCGGTGCTCGATGAACAGGGGCGGTTGCGTCACGGCATGGTCAGCCTGCTCGACGACGAGCGTGGCGAGCTGCTCATCGGCGCGCTCCACGACTCGGCGGCGGCGCCCTTCGAGACCGTCAGCTATCGTCCCGGCGAGGGCGTGATCGGCCAGATCCTGGCCAGCAACGCGCCCTGGATCCTGCCGCGTGTCGGCGACGAGCCGCGCTTTCTCGATCGGCTCAGTCTCTACGATCCCGAGCTGCCCTTCATCGGGGTGCCGATTCGTCTCGGTGAGGCCGGCGCGGTGGGGGTGCTCGCCGCCCAGCCGCTCGACGGCGACGCGCTGCTCGAACAGCGTGCCCACTTCCTCGAGATGGTCGCCAACCTGATCGGTCAGGCGGTGCGTCTGGCGCGTCGTGTCGAGGCCGAGCAGCGGGCGCTGCGCGAGGAGCGCGACACCCTCAGGCGCGAGGTGCGCGGTGCCCACGGTTTCGACAGCGTCATCGGTCGCGCCGATACCATGCGCCTGGTCTTCGAGCAGGTGCGCCAGGTCGCCAAGTGGAACACCACGGTGCTGATCCGGGGCGAGTCGGGCACCGGCAAGGAGCTGATCGCCAACGCCATCCACTACAACTCGCCGCGCGCGCGCGGCGCCTTCGTGCGGCTCAACTGCGCCGCGCTCCCCGACAACCTGCTCGAGTCCGAGCTGTTCGGTCACGAGAAGGGTGCCTTCACCGGCGCCGCCAGCCAGCGCAAGGGGCGCTTCGAGCAGGCCGACGGCGGCACCCTGTTCCTCGACGAGATCGGCGAGATCAGCCCCGCCTTCCAGGCCAAGCTGCTGCGGGTGCTGCAGGAGGGCGAGTTCGAGCGCGTCGGTGGCACCCGGACGCTCAAGGTCGATGTGCGGGTGATCGCCGCCACCAACCGCGATCTCGAGAGCGAGGTCCGCGCCGGCGAGTTCCGCGAGGATCTCTACTACCGGCTCAACGTGATGCCGATCCGCATGCCGCCGCTGCGCGAGCGGCTCGAGGACGTGCCCGAGCTGGCCCGCTTCCTGGTCGACAAGATCGCCCGCGTCCAGGGCCGCACGCTCAGCATCAGCGACAGCGCGCTGCGGGTGCTGATGCGGCATGACTGGCCGGGGAACGTGCGCGAGCTGGAGAACTGTCTGGAGCGCGCCGCGGTGATGAGCGTCGACGGGCGCATCGATTGCGAGGTGGTCGAGTCGACCGGGTTGGACGTCAGCGCCATGGCCAACGAGCCGCCGCGCCCGCTGGCGCGTCCGACGGCGGCCAAGATCGACCTCAACGACCCCAAGCTCGACGAGCGCGAGCGGGTGATCGCGGCGCTGGAGGAGGCCGGTTGGGTGCAGGCCAAGGCGGCGCGGCTGCTCAACATGACCCCGCGTCAGATCGCCTATCGCATCCAGACGCTCAACATCAGGGTGCGGCAGTTCTGAGCGGGGTTCAGCGCGGCAGGCGGATGATGCGCTCGACCAGCGGGATATGGCGCAGCCGGCGCATGATCTGGGCGAGATGGACACGGCTGCGCACCAGGATCACGAACTCCAGCGCGGTGGTCATCCCCTCCTTCTCGCAGGAGACCACGGTCTCGATGTTCGAGCCCTGTTCGGCGATGGCGCTGGCGACCACCGCCAGGGCGCCGCGGCGGTTGCCGATCTCGACGCGGATCTCGGTGGAGAACTCGCCCTCGGGCTCGCTCGCCCACTCCACCGCCAACCGGCGGTCGCGCTTGCGCTCGGGGCTGCCGAGGTTGCGACACTCGCTGCGGTGCACGACGATGCCGCGCCCGGGGCTGAACTGGGCGGCGATGGTGTCGCCGGGGATCGGTCGGCAGCAGCGTGCGAAGCTCACCACCATGCCCTCGGTGCCGCGGATCGCCAGGCGGTTGGGGTGGTTCTTGGCCTCGTTGCGGGGCTCGCTGCCGAGCTCCTCGAGCTCGCCGCCGACGAGTCGGCGCGCGACCAGCGCGGCGAGCCGGTTGCCGAGACCGATGTCGACCAGCAGGGCGTCGAGTCCGGCGAGCTTGGCCTCGTCGAGATAGGCGGCGAGTCGTGGCGTCTCGAGCTGGTCGAGGTCGAGGTCGAAGACCGAGAGTTCGGCGTTGAGCAGCCGCTTGCCGAGCCCGAGCGCCTCGCGCTGCTTGAGGTTCTTGAGATAGCTGCGGATGCCGGCGCGGGCCTTGCCGGTGGTGACGAAGTTCAGCCAGGAGGCGTTGGGCTTGGCCCCGGGGGCGTTGATGATCTCGACGCGCTGGCCGCTGCGCAGCACCGTGTTGAGCGCCACCAGGCGGTGATCGACGCGGGCGGCGACACAGGTGTTGCCGATGTCGGAGTGGATCGCGAAGGCGAAGTCGACGACGGTGGCGCCGCGCTTGAGGGTGATGATCCGGCCCTTGGGGGTGAAGACATAGACCTCGCCGGGGAAGAGGTCGACCTTGACGTTCTCGAGGAACTCGACCGAGTTGCCGGCCTCGCGCTGCATCTCCAGCAGGTTCTGCAGCCAGTCGGCGGCGAGTGCCGCGGGGTTGGCCTCCTCGCCGCTCTTGTAGAGCCAGTGCGCGGCGATCCCCGACTCGGCCATGCGCTGCATGTCCTCGGTGCGGATCTGCACCTCGATCTGGACCCCCTGGGGGCCGACCAGCACGGTGTGCAGCGACTGGTAGCCGTTGGCCTTGGGGATGGCGATATAGTCCTTGAAGCGACCGGGGACCGGCTTGTAGAGGTTGTGGACCACGCCGAGCACGCGGTAGCAGGTGTCGACCCGGTCGACGACCACGCGGAAGGCGGAGACGTCGATCACCTCCTCGAAGGGGTGATGCTTGTCGCGCATCTTGCGGTAGATGCCGTAGAGATGCTTGCGTCGTCCCTCGACGGTGCCGGGGATCCCTTCCTGGGCGAGCGCCTCCTGGAGCGCCCGCTCGACCGCGCCGACCATCTCGACCCGCTCCCCGTGGGTGTGTCGGACCGCGCGATGGATGATCCGGCGGCGCCACGGCCAGTGGTGCTCGAAGCCGAGCTCCTCGAGCTCGATGCGGACCCAGTTGATGCCCAGGCGGTTGGCGATCGGGGCGTAGATCTCCAGGGTCTCGCGCGAGATCCGGCGACAGGCCTCGGGGCGCATCGCGTCGAGGGTGCGCATGTTGTGCAGCCGGTCGGCGAGCTTGATGAGGATCACCCGGATGTCGCGGGTCATCGCCAGCAGCATCTTCTGCAGGCTCGCCGCCTGCGCCTCGGCGCGCGAGTCGAAGTCGATCTGCGAGAGCTTGCTGACCCCGTCGACCAGCTCGGCGACATCGTCGCCGAAGTCGGCGGCGACCTCGGCCTTGGCGATGTCGGTATCCTCGATGACGTCGTGCAGCAGCGCCGCCATCAGACATTTGTAGTCCATGCGCATCTCGGCGAGGATGCGCGCCACCGCGACCGGGTGGTAGATGTAGGGCTCGCCCGACTTGCGCTTCTGGCCCTCGTGGGCCTCGGCGCCGAACAGATAGGCGCGATAGAACTCGCGGACCTGGTCGGGGGGGAGATAGCTTTCGAGATAGGCGCAGAGGTCGCTGATGAGATAGCGCGGCGGCTCGGCGCGCAGCGGGGATTCGGGTGCGCGGGCGACGGGCGGCGCGACGGTCAGCGGATCGGCGGGCATGGACGGCGCGATGCGGCGGTGGAGGTGGGGGGATGCGCGCGCCACCGGCAGGGAGGCCGGTGGGCACGCCCGGGTGCGGGCATGGGGACCCGCCGCGAGGACACGACTAGCGGGCCTCGCCGCGCGGCGTCTCGGTCGCAGCCAGCTCGGCGGCGAGCGCCTGTTCGAGCGAGGCCGACTCGTCCATCTCGCTCTGGGCCTCCTGGATGGTGCCCTTGGTGACGTTGCCGGCGGCGATCTCGCGCAGCGCCATCACCGTCGGCTTGTCGTTCTCCCAGGCCAGCGTGGGCTCGACACCGTTGGCGACCTGGCGGGCGCGCTTGGTCGCCAGCAGCACCAGATCGAAGCGGTTGTCGACGTTCTTGAGGCAGTCCTCGACGGTAATTCTTGCCATGGTCGGGTGATCTCTAAAAGCTATTTTGGAGCGGATGAATCCAGAGCGGGCCGTGCATCTCGATGCGGTGGCGCGGCGCCGCGACGGGGCGCCCCGGGGCGGTCCTGGGACGGCCCGCGAACAGGGTGTGAACACTGCTCAGACTATCACAAGAACGGTGGGTTCAAGTAGCGTCCGGCAGGTCTTTGCGAGCGACCCGGCGCCGGCCCCAGGCCGGCGGCGCGGGATGTCGAGCGAGGCGCGCCGGTGGCGCCGGCTCAGCCCTCGAGCAGCGCTGCGAGCACGGCCTGCTGGCGCGCCTGGCGCTGGCGCTCGGCGGTGACGATCGCCGCCAGGGTGGCGAGCGCGGCGTCGAAGTCACCGTTGACCACCAGATAGTCGTACTCGTCGCCGTGGATCATCTCGTCGTGCGCCTGGGCCATGCGTCCGGCGATCACCGTGTCGCTGTCGGTGCCGCGTCCGCGCAGCCGCCGCTCGAGCTCGCTGATCGAGGGCGGCAGCACGAAGATGCCGACCGCCTCGGGGATGCGCTCGCGGACCTGACGCGCGCCCTGCCAGTCGATCTCCAGGATCAGGTCCTCGCCGGCCTCGAGCCGGTCGCGCACGTCCTGCTCGCGGGTGCCGTAGAGGTTGCCGAAGACCTCGGCCGACTCGAGGAAGTCGCCGGCGGCGATCGCCTGCTCGAAGCGTTCGCGGGCGAGGAAGTGATAGTGGACGCCGTCCTGCTCGCCGGCGCGCGGCGCGCGGGTGGTGCAGGAGACCGAGAGCGCGAGCGCGGGATCACGCTCGAGGAGCGCCCGGACCAGACTGGTCTTGCCGGCGCCCGAGGGCGCCGAGACGATGAAGAGGATGCCTTGTCCCATTGCGGGTGTGCCTTCGACGGTGGGGTCCTGCGCGGCCGCGGACGGTGTGTCTTGGTTGGGGCTGCAACCGCGAGCCCGGAGCGGACTCGGGCGTGCCTTTCCACCTGGGTGCGCGAGACGAAAAAGGCGCAATTATACGACCTTGCAACGGCCCTCGACAGCGGCGCGTGGTGTATGCGAGAACGTCCCTGTCGCTGTCGCCAGCGGCGCGCGACAGGCGTCCGAGGTCATTCGATGTTCTGGATCTGCTCGCGCATCTGCTCGATCAGCACCTTCATGTCGACCACGGTGCGGGTGATGGTGACGTCGGAGGACTTGGAGCCGATGGTGTTGGTCTCGCGGTTGAGCTCCTGCATCAGGAAGTCGAGCCGGCGACCGATCGGCTCGTCGCGCTCGAGCACGCTGCGTACCTCGGCGATATGGGCGGTGAGCCGGTCCATCTCCTCGTCGACGTCGAGCTTGGTGGCGACGAGCACGATCTCCTGTTCGAGACGGGCTTCGTCGAGCTCCTCGCGCAGCTCGGCGAGACGCTCGGCGAGCCGGGCGCGGGTCTCGGCGATGACCTCGGGCATGCGGTTGCGCACTTGTCCGACACAGACCTCGAGCCGGTCGCAGCGCTCGCGTACCAGCTGCGCGAGGCGCGCGCCCTCGCGCTCGCGGGTGGCGATCAGGCCGTCGATGGTCTGATCGAGCAGCGCCATCGCGGCGGCGCCGATCTGATCGAGATCGCGCTCCTGCTCCCGGATCACGCCGGGCCAGCGCAGCAGTTCGAAGGGCGTGGGGCGGGTGTCGCGACCGCTGAGCCCGGCGAGGGCATCGCCGGCGGCGAGCAGCTGCTCGACCAGCGGGCGGTTGAGCTCGAGCGCGACCGGGGCGCCGGCGCCGGGATTGAAGCGCAGCGCGCAGTCGACCTTGCCGCGGTGCAGGCGCTCGCCGAGCCGCGCGCGGATCCGGGTGTCGAGCGCGCGCAGCTCCTCGGGCAGGCGCAGCATCGGCTCGAGATAGCGATGGTTGACGGTCCTGAGCTCCCAGGTAAGCTCGCCGAGCGCGCTCTGGCTGGATTCGCGGGCGAAGGCGGTCATGCTCTTGATCATGCTGGCGCGGCTCTCGGGGGCGGAAGAACGGTCGGATGGACTCCAGTATAAGGCAGCGTCGCCCGGCCTTTCGAGCGTCGGTGTCGTGGGTGGTGCGTATACTTGGCGCCGATGCGTGTCGCCCCGTGACGCGTGTCGTCGCCATCGGGCGCCATCAATGGGTGCCGTGTAGCAAGACACCCGGTCCGGCCGTTCGGCCGCCCGGGTCCAGTGGAGCAGATGATCCAGCCATGGCCCTGGCCCGACAAAGCCTCTCTCCGGGCACCCTGGTGGGTGCCTATCAGCTCGCCGAGGTCATCGGCAAGGGCGGCTTCAGCCTGATCTATCTCGCCCACGACCTCGACACCGGGGCCGAGGTGGTGATCAAGGAGTACATGCCGAAGAAGCTCGCCCGCCGCCGCGACGGCGGGCGTGTCGTCCCGATGAGCGCCGAGCAGGCGCTGTCGCTGCACCACGGGCGCCGACTGTTCTTCCAGGAGGTGCAGGCGCTGGCCTCGCTGTCGCACCCGAGCATCGTCCGCGTGCTCGACTTCTTCCTCGCCAACGACACCGGCTATCTGGTGATGCCCAACGAGCGCGGGCGCAACCTCTCGGGCTATCTGCAGCAGCGCCGCGGCGGCGTCAGCACCACCTTTCTGCTGGATGTCTTCGTGCCGGTGCTCGATGCCCTGGCGCTGATGCACCGGCACGCGATGGTCCATCTCGACGTCAAGCCCGGCAACATCCATCTGCGTCACGGCAACCAGCCGCTGCTGCTCGATCTCGGCGCGGTGCACCCGCTCAACCGCGAGCGTGCCCGCGGCAGCCAGGTGGTCACCGCCGGTTACTCGCCGGTCGAGCAGTACTTCAGTCGCGCCGAGCTCGGTCCCTGGACCGATGTCTATGCCGTCGGCGCGAGCATCCGCACCTGCATGGAGCGCAAGACCCCGCCCCCGGCGCTCGAGCGCAAGAAGGAGGACACCCTGGTGTCGGCGCGCGAGGCGCTCGCCGGGCGCTATCCCGGCTTCCTGCTCGAGGCGGTCGACTGGGCGATGCAGATGGAGGCGGCGCGCCGTCCGCGGGATGCCAGCGCGTTGCTCGACTGGTTGCGCCCGCACCTGGATCGCTACCGGACGGGCGCGGTCACCAGCGCCGCCGACAGCCGTCCGACCGGGGTCGAGGCGCATTGACGCCCCCCTGGCCGGCGACCGAAGATGGCCGGCCAATCAACCGAGAGACAGAGCCCATGCGACCATCCCAACGCCGTCCCGACCAGCTGCGCGACCTGCGCTTCACCCGTGGCTTCACCAAGCACGCCGAGGGCTCGGTGCTGGTGGAGTTCGGCGACACCCGGGTGCTCTGTACCGCCAGTGTCGAGGCCCGGGTGCCGCCCTTTCTCAGGGGCCAGGGCAAGGGCTGGGTGACCGCCGAGTACGGCATGCTGCCGCGCGCCACCGGCGAGCGCAGCCCGCGCGAGGCGGCGCGCGGCAAGCAGGGCGGTCGCACCCTCGAGATCCAGCGCCTGATCGGGCGCGCGCTGCGGACCGCGATCGATCTCGACGCCCTCGGCGAGCGCACCATCACCCTCGACTGCGACGTCCTCCAGGCCGACGGCGGCACCCGCACCGCGGCGATCTCCGGCGCCTGGGTGGCGCTGCGCGAGGCCGTCGACGGTCTGCTCGCCAGCGGCGCGCTCGGCGCCGATCCGCTGCACACCCAGGTCGCGGCGGTCTCGGTCGGGGTGTTCGAGGGCGAGCCGGTGCTCGATCTCGACTATGCCGAGGACAGCAAGGCCGAGACCGACATGAACCTGGTGATGGACGCCGACGGGCGCTTCATCGAGATTCAGGGTACCGCCGAGGGCGTGCCCTTCGCCCGCGCCGAACTCGACGCGCTGCTGGCACTGGGCGAGGCCGGCATTCGCGAGATCCAGGCCGCGCAGCGCGCGGTGCTGGCCGACTGACCACCCGATCAACCCACCTGCCGATGGACCCCGCCATGAACCCAAATGCACCCGAGACCCGGATCGTGCTGGCGAGCAACAATGCCGGCAAGGTCCGCGAGATCAACCAGCTGCTCGCCGCCAGCGGGCTGCAGGTCGAGCCACAGCGCGACCACGCCATCCCCGAGATCGAGGAGACCGGGCTGAGCTTCGTCGAGAACGCCATCCTCAAGGCGCGCAACGCCGCGCGTCACAGTGGGCTGCCGGCGATTGCCGACGACTCCGGGATCGAGGTTGACGCCCTCCAGGGCGCGCCCGGGATCCGCTCGGCGCGTTATGCCGGGGCGGGCGCGAGCGATGCCGAGAACCTCGCGCAGCTGCTGCAGGCGCTCGCCGGTGTCGCCCCCGAGGCGCGCAGCGCGCGTTTCCAGTGCGTGCTGGTCTATCTGCGTCATGCCGAGGATCCGACCCCGGTGATCTGCCAGGGCACCTGGGAGGGGCGGGTGCTCGAGACCCCGCGCGGCACCAACGGCTTCGGCTACGACCCGGTGTTCTTCGTCCCCGAGACCGGCTGCAGCGCCGCCGAGCTCGACGCCGAGACCAAGAACCGGCTCAGTCATCGCGGCCAGGCGCTGCGGTTGCTGCAGGCGCGGCTGGCGCCGGCGGGTGTCTGAGTCCCAACGAACACGTTATCGATCATGACCCAAGAGACCATCGACACGCGGCTGCAGCAGGTGCAGTCGCGCATCCAGGCCGTCGCCGCGCGCGCCGGGCGCGATCCGGCCACGATCGCGCTGCTGGCGGTGAGCAAGAAGCAGCCGCTGGCGGCCATCGCCGCCGCCCACGAGGCCGGCCAGCGCGCCTTCGGCGAGAGCTATGTGCAGGAGGCGCTCGACAAGATCACCGCGCTCGAGGCGCCCGGCATCGAATGGCACTTCATCGGTCGGGTGCAGTCGAACAAGACGCGCCAGATCGCCGCCCACTTCGACTGGGTGCACGGGCTGTGCAGCCCGGATCACGCCCGTCGGCTCAACGACCAGCGCCCCGCGGATGCCGCGCCGCTCAACGTCTGCATCCAGGTCAATCTCGCCGGCGAGGCGAGCAAGGCCGGACTCGCGCCCGAACAGGCCGCCGAGCTGCTGGCGCTCTGCGAGACCCTGCCGGCGCTGCGCGTGCGCGGGCTGATGACGCTGCCGCCGCCGGCCGAGGACGAGGCCGCGCAGCGCGTCCCCTTCCGCGCGCTGCGCGCGCTGCGCGACACGCTGGCCAGCGCCGCCACCCCGCTCGAGTGTCTGTCGATGGGGATGTCGGGCGATCTCGAGGCGGCGATCCTCGAGGGCTCGACCCTGGTGCGGGTCGGCACCGCGGTGTTCGGGCCGCGTCCTTATAATTGAGTTTTGGCATGGCGCCCGCCGGGCGTCTGCCGCATGGTTTCCTTCTGTTTCCGGGGTTGATATGACGACAGCCAGCATTGCCTTCATCGGTGGCGGCAACATGGCCACCAGCCTGATCGCCGGCCTGATCGCCGACGGCTACGATGCCGCCGCGATCCGGGTCGTCGAGCCCGACGACCAGCGCCGCGGCGAGCTGCAGGCGCGCTTCGGCGTGCGTGCCTTCGCCGCTGGTGCCGCCGCGATCGACGGGGTCGAGATCGTCGCCCTGTGCGTCAAGCCGCAGGTCGCCGCCGCCGTCTGCCGTGATCTGGCCCCGGCGCTCGCCGGTCGCCGGGTGCTGGTGATCTCGGTGATGGCCGGGGTGCGCGAGGCGACGCTGCAACGCTGGCTCGGCGCGCCGCTGCCGGTGGTGCGGGCGATGCCCAACACCCCGGCGATGGTGCAGAGCGGTGCGATCGGCCTGCACGCCAGCGCCGAGGTCGATGCCGCCGGTCGCAATCATGCCGAGACCATCCTGCGCGCCGCCGGGCTGACCCGCTGGGTCGACAACGAGGCGCAGATCGATGCCGTCACCGCCATCTCCGGCAGTGGCCCGGCCTATTTCCTGCGCTTCATGGAGGCGCTCGAGGAGGCCGGGGTCGCCCTCGGGCTGGATGCCGAGACGGCGCGGTTGCTGACCGTACAGACCGCGCTCGGCGCGGCCAAGATGGCCATGGAGAGCGACGAGACCCCGGCGCGGCTGCGCGAACGGGTGACCTCGCCCGGCGGTACCACGGCGCGCGCGCTGGCGGTGTTCGACGGCGCCGACCTGCACGATCTGGTGGCGCGTGCCGCGCGTGCCGCGCGTGATCGCGCCGCCGAGATCTCGACCGAGCTCGAGGGCCAGTCATGAGTTCGTCCTATCTGCTCAATCCCGCCGTCTTCCTGATCCAGACCCTGTTCGGGCTCTATGCCGCGGTGGTGGCCATCCGCTTCCTGCTGCAGTGGTCGCGCGCCGACTTCTACAACCCGATCTCGCAGTTCGTGGTCAAGGTCACCACCCCGGTGCTGCGCCCGCTGCGCAAGCTGGTGCCCGGCTACGGCGGACTCGATCTCGCCTCGCTGCTGCTGGTGTGGCTGCTGCTTGCCGTCGAGTCGTTGCTGCTGATGCTGCTGCTCGGGGTCGATCGCTCGCCCTTCGCGGTGCTCGGCTGGGCCGTGCCCGGGGTGCTGGAGCTGTTCTTCGACATCTTCTTCTTCGCCGTGCTGGCGCGCGCCCTGCTCAGCTGGCTCAACCCCGATCCCTTCAACCCGGCCGTGGCGCTGCTCGCGCGCCTGACCGATCCGCTGATGCGTCCGGCGCAGCGGCTGATCCCCCCGATCGGTGGCATCGACCTGTCGCCGATGGCGGTGCTGATCGGGTTGGTGCTGCTCAAGATGCTGCTGGTGCCGCCGCTCGATTTCCTCGTCGGCAATCCCTTCTGAGGCGGGCATGAGCTGGTATCGCTGGAGCGGGGAGGATCTGGAGCTGTCGTTGCGGGTGCAGGTGCGCGCGCCGCGCGACGCCTTCATCGGCCCCGATCCCGGTGGCGAGTATTACCGGGTCCGGATCAAGGCCCCGCCGGTCGATGGCAAGGGCAATCAGGCGCTGCGGCGGTTCGTCGCCGACGCCTTCGGGGTGGCACCCTCGCGGGTCACCCTAATCGGGGGCGAGCACGCACGCTACAAGCGGCTGCGCATCGAGGCGCCGCAGCAGCTCCCCCTACCCGTCGAGCGCCCCTGAAGCCGCGAGTCTTTCGCTCAATGTGTTCAACAGGAGATTGCGTTATGTTCAGACTTAGAGCCCTGCTGCTCCCGCTCGGCGTGGCACTGAGCCTCAGCGCCCCGGTCGGCGCCGAGACCGCCACCAGTGCCGATGGCTACCAGATCCACTACAACGCCATCCCCACCGCGACGCTCAACCCCGAGATCGCCAGTGAGTTCAAGATCCTGCGCAGCAAGCGCCGCGGCATGCTCAACGTCGGCGTGCGCGGTCCGAGCGAACAGGGCATGGGGGCGCCGACCCGCGCGCGCATCGAGGTCGAGGCCTTGACCCCGCCCTCGACCGAGACCACGCGTGTGCCGATGCGCGAGATCACCATCCCCGAGCGCGGCACCGTGCACTATGTCGGTGAGTTCCCGATCGAGGAGGAGCAGGTGATGGTGTTCCGCATCGCGGTGACCCCCGAGGGCAGCGATCAGACCACCGAGGTCGAGCTCGAACAGCAGTTCTTTACCGAGGACTGATCCCCGCCGCGCGCGTTCATCGCAGCACCAGGAGCTGCCAGAGCGCGTGCACCCCGAAGCCCGTCACCACCGCCCCGGCGAGCTGGCGCACCCAGACGCGCTCGCCGAGCCTGGCGGCTGCGCCGGCGAGTAGCCCGAGCCCGACCAGGGTCGGCAGGGTGCCGGCGCCGAAGGCGAGCATCACCAGTGCGCCGCGTCCGGCATCGGCACTCGCCAGGGCGCTGATCAGCACGCTATAGACCAGCCCGCAGGGCAGCCAGGCCCAGATCAGCCCGATCAGCGCCGCCCGCGGCAGGCTGCGCACCGGCAGCAGCGCGCGCCCCAGCGGTTCGAGCCGGCGCCACAGCACCAGTCCCAGTCGCTCGCCGAGCGCGAGTACCCGCCACCAGCCGCCGAGATAGAGCCCGAGCAGGATCATCACCACCCCGGCGAGGCCATAGAGCGCGCGCTGCACCGCCAGCAGCGGACCGAGTTCGACCAGCAGCGCCCCCAGCGCGCCGACCAGCGCCCCGGCCAGGGCATAGCCGGCGATGCGCGCGAGGTTGTAGGCGAGCAGGAAGGGCAGCAGGCGCAACGGCTGGGCGCGGGTCGCGGGATCGAGTCCGAGGGTGAGGGTGCCGGCGACGCCGCCGCACATCCCCAGGCAGTGCACGCCGCCGAGCAGGCCGACGAGGAAGGCGGTGGGATAGAGTCCCAGTGGGGCCTGTTCGAGCATCGATCGACTCCTCGCAGGGCGCGCGACCCTGCTCAAATGCACGGATGAGCGTTTATCCTATTGGGTCTGTGGCGCCGGCGCGGCCTGGTCGTGTCGGGCGCCGATCCCATCCATCCGACGCTTTCTTTCAGGACACGCCCCATGATGCAAGACTACCAGCGCGACCTTCTGGACTTCGCGACCTCGATCGGCGCGCTCCGGTTCGGCGAGTTCACGCTGAAATCCGGCCGCCAGAGCCCCTATTTCTTCAATGCCGGTCTGTTCGACACGGGTGTGCGCCTGGCGCGGCTGGGCGAGGCCTTCGCCCAGCGCATCGTCGACGCCGGGGTCGAGTTCGACGTGCTCTACGGTCCCGCCTACAAGGGCATCCCGCTGGCGGCGACCACCGCCATCGCACTCGCCATCAAGCACGACCGCGACCAGCCCTATGCCTTCAACCGCAAGGAGGCCAAGGACCACGGCGAGGGCGGCACCATCGTCGGCAGTCCGCTGCGCGGCCGGGTGCTGATCATCGACGACGTGATCACCGCCGGGACCTCGGTGCGCGAGTCGGTCGAGATCATCCGCGCTGCCGGGGCCGAGCCCGCGGGGGTGGTGATCGCGCTCGATCGTCAGGAGCGCGGGCGCGATGTCCGCTCGGCGGTGCAGGAGGTCGAGGAGACCTATGCCATGCCGGTCTACAGCGTGGTCACCCTCGATGATCTCATCGCCTTCCTCGGCGAGCGCCCCGAGGCCGACGCGATGGCCGCCGCGGTGCGCGATTATCGCGCCCGTTACGGGGCCTGATCGCCGCACGCAAGCCAGGGAGGGCGGGCGCCGCCGCTGGTCTGCCGGTCCGTGAGCGCGGCGCGGCGAAGCCTCCCCGGCGGCGCTCAGCGCCCCTTCCTCGATCGTCAGGAGGTCTTGCGATGTCGAAGCGATCGCCCCGCCCAAGTCCACTCTGCTCGCTGGTCGTGGCGGCCTGTCTGTGCGGTTGTCTGCAGCAGGTCGAGGCGCGCCTGTATCGCTGGGTCGACGAGACGGGCAACATCCATTATTCCGATATCCTGCCGGCCGAGTCGGTCGATCGCGGGCATGTCGAACTCGATACCCGTGGCGTCGAGCGCGAGACGGTCCCGCCCGCGCCCTCCGAGGCGGAGATCGAGGCCGAGCGCGCCCGCGCGCTGGCACAGATGTATGACGACTACATCCTCGCGAATTATCGCAACGAGGAGGATGTCCGCATGGTCATGCAGGGGCAACTGAGCGCGCTCGACGCCCGCATCCAGGTGCAGCGCGACGGCATCCGCCGCGAACGGACGCGTCTCGAGGCGCTCGCCACCGAGCGGGCCGGGGCCGATCAGGGGCAGGCCGAGACCCTGCGTACGCTGGAATCCGAGGTGATCGAGGTCGAGCGACGGATTCTCGAGCACTATCGCCGCATCGTCGGTCTGGAGCGCTCCAAGGACGCGGCGCGCCGACGCTTCGCCGAGGTGCTGGAGCGGCTGCGTGAGCTACGTGGGCTGGACGGGGAGGCGGCGGCGCCGCTCCCGGTGCCATCCCATCGTCTGGTGTGTGGTGAGCGCGCGCGCTGCGCGCGCGACTGGACGCGGGCGCGGGCCTATCTGACGGAGCGCTTCGCGCCGCCCGAGTTGCACCAGAGCATCGATCTGCTGATCGCCCGGGTGCGTGACGAGCGCGAGGTGCGGGTGCTCACCCTGGCCCGGCTGAGCGGGCTGGAGGGCGGCACCGTGCTCTATCTCGACCTGCAGTGCCGCAACCGGCTGACCGGCGCCGACGACTGTATCGACGCCGCCGCCAAGGCCACGGTCGCGGGCTTTCGCGACGCGCTGCGGTCCCCGCGCTGAGTCTCAGCGGCTGCGGATCAGGGTACCGACGCCCTCGTCGGTGAACAGATCGAGCATCACCGCGTGCTCCACCCGGCCGTCGATGATGTGCGCCGAACGCACCCCGGAGTGCACCGCGTCGAGCGCACAGCGGGTCTTCGGCAGCATCCCGCCGGAGATCACCCCCTCCTCGATCAGCGCCTCGACCCGCGCCGCGTCGATCTCCTTGATCAGCGTGCCCTCGCCGTCGAGCAGCCCGGGGGTGTTGGTCAGCAGCAGCAGCTTCTCGGCCTCGAGCACCTCGGCCATCTTGCCGGCGACCAGATCGGCGTTGATGTTGTAGGCGCGACCGTCCTCACCGACCCCGATCGGTGCGATCACCGGGATGAAGTCGCTCTTGACCAGCATGTGCAGGACGTGGGGGGCGATGCTCTCGACCTCACCGACATGGCCGAGGTCGATGATCTCGGAGGCCTTGAGCTCGGGTGCGCCGCGGCGCAGCACCAGCTTGCGGGCGCGGATCAGGTCGCCGTCCTTGCCGGTGAGACCGACGGCATGGCCGCCGTGCTGGTTGATGAAGTTGACGATCTCCTTGTTGACCAATCCGCCGAGGACCATCTCGACCACGTCCATGGTCTCGGCGTCGGTCACCCGCATCCCCTGGACGAACTCGGTGGCCTTGCCCAGACGCTTGAGCAGCGAGCCGATCTGCGGGCCGCCGCCGTGGACGATCACCGGGTTGATGCCGACGAGCTTCATCAGCACCACGTCGCGGGCGAAGCCCTGCTTGAGGCGCTCGTCGACCATGGCGTTGCCGCCGTACTTGATCACCATGGTCTTGCCCTGGAAGCGACGGATATAGGGCAGCGACTCGTTGAGGACGTGGGCGATGGTATGGGCGCGTTCGTTTGCGAGTGTCATCTGTGGTGTCCGGGTCTGTCGATGCGTCGGCGCGCCGGGCGGCGCGGGTGGGACGCGGGTGGGGCGAGCGGAGACGATCGGCGCGTCTTCGCAGCGGGTGCGCCGGGGCGGTCCTGGAGGCCGATGGCGGGCATCCCCGGCGTGGCGCGGCGCCGCGCCGGCGGTCCGCCGGCGCGCGCTCTGGCGCTCGATTCAGTGTCTGCCGGTGTGGCCGAAGCCGCCCGCGCCACGGTTGGTGGCGTCGAATGCATCGACCACCCGCAATTCGGCCTGCAGTACCGGCACCAATATCAGCTGGGCGATGCGCTCACCGGGCTCGATACGGAAGGAGGCCGTACCGCGGTTCCAGCAGGAGACCATCAGCGGTCCCTGGTAGTCGGAGTCGATCAACCCGACCAGGTTGCCGAGGACGATGCCGTGGCGATGGCCCAGCCCGGAGCGCGGCAGGATCATCCCGGCGACGCCGGGCTCGGCGATGTGGATCGCCATCCCGGTGGGCAGCAGCTCGGCGTCGCCGGGGGCGAGCTCGAGCGGGGCCTCGAGCATGGCACGCAGGTCGAGCCCGGCCGAGCCGGTGGTGGCGTATTGCGGCAGTGGATAGTCGCGCCCGAGTCGGGGATCGAGCAGCTTGACGTCAAGACGATGGTGCATGGTGTTCGAGATAGCGTTCGGCGATGAGTTCGGCCAGCGCCCGCGCGAGTCGGGGCTTGGCCATCATGGGCAGGTCGCGCTGACCGTCGGGCCAGAGCACGGTGAGCGCGTTCTCCTCGCGTTCGAAGCCGCCGCGCGGACCGCCGACACGATTGGCGGCGATCATATCGAGCCCCTTGTCGACGAGCTTGCCACGGGCATAGTGCTCGACCCGCTCGGTCTCGGCGGCGAAGCCGACGGTGAAGGGGGCGGGGCGGCGCGCGGCGACCTCGGCGAGGATGTCGGGGTTGCGTTCGAGACGGATCTCGAGCGCGGCGTGTTCCTTCTTGATCTTGGTCTCGGCCGGGGCGACCGGGCGATAGTCGGCGACCGCGGCGGTGCCGACGAAGAGTTCACAGGCGTCGGCGCGGGCGATCACCTCGGCGTGCATCTGCAGCGCGGTCTCGACCTGCACCACCTGCTCGACCGGCGGTGGCGTCAGCGCGGTGGGGCCGCTGACCAGGGTCACCCGGGCGCCGAGCGCGGTGAGCGCCTCGGCCAGCGCATAGCCCATGCGCCCGGAGCTGCGGTTGCCGAGATAGCGCACCGGGTCGAGCGGCTCGCGGGTGGGGCCTGCGGTGAGCAGCACCCGGACCCCGTCGAGCGGTCGCGCCGGGTGCAGCGCGGCGGCGATCTCGGCCGGTTCGAGCATCCGCCCCGGGCCCTCGTCGCCGCACGCCTGGACGCCGACGCCGGGGCCGATCACCTGGACGCCGCGCGCGCGCAACCGCGCCAGGTTGTCCTGGGTGGCCGGGTGGCACCACATCTGTTGGTTCATCGCCGGGGCGATCGCCAGCGGTGCCGGGCTGGCCAGCACCAGGGTGGTGAGCAGGTCGTCGGCGATGCCGGCGGCCAGCCGCGCCATCAGGTCGGCGGTGGCCGGGGCGATGAGGATCTGGTCGGCCCAGCGGGCGAGCTCGATGTGGCCCATCCCGGCCTCGGCGCCGGGGTCGAGCATCTCGACCCGCGCCGGGCGCCCGGAGACGGCCTGAAAGGTCAGCGGACCGACGAAGGCGGTGGCCGCCCGGGTCATCACCACCTGTACCTCGCAGCCCTGCTCGCTGAGGCGACGGACCAGCTCGACCGACTTGTAGGCGGCAATACCGCCCCCGACCCCGAGCAGGATGCGGGATCCCGCGCTTGGTTGAGTCGACAAATCGTGTATCCTTGGTGTTCGAATCGGATCAGTTTAACGCAGATCACCGGGTGCGAGCGCGACCGCCGAGCGTGGCCGGACGGCACCCGGCGGGAGACCACGGCGATGCCGATCCGCGACTGGCCGAGTGCCGAGCGCCCGCGCGAGAAGCTGTTGGCGCACGGCGCGCAGGCGCTCACCGACGCCGAGCTGCTGGCGATCTTCCTGCGCACCGGGGTAACCGGCAAGAGCGCGGTCGACCTGGCGCGCGAGCTGCTCGCCGACTACGGCGGGCTGCCCGGTCTGCTCGCCGCCGACCAGCGCCGCTTCTGCGCCGGCAAGGGGCTGGGCACGGCCAAGTACGCGCAGCTCCAGGCGGTACTCGAACTCAGCCGCCGCTATCTGTTCAGCCGCATCGGCGGCGCCGATGCGCTCAGCGACGTGCAGTGCACCCGCGACTATCTCAAGCTACGTCTCTACGGCTCGCCGCACGAGATCTTCGCCTGTCTCTTCCTCGACACCCGCAACCGGGTGATCCGCTACGAGGAGCTGTTCCGCGGCACCGTCGACGGCGCCAGCGTACACCCGCGCGAGGTGGTGCGACGGGTGCTCGAGACCAATGCCGCAGCGGTGATCTTCGCCCACAACCACCCCTCCGGGGTCGCCGAGCCGAGTCAGGCCGATCTACGCATCACCGAGCGGTTGCGCGCCGCCCTGGCGCTGATCGACGTGCGCGTGCTCGATCACTTCGTCATTGGCGCCGGCGCGGGCGTCTCCTTCGCCGAGCGCGGCCTGCTCTGAGTCCGGGCGCGGCCGCTCGCTCGGCCAGCCCGGCTCGGGCAGCTCGCCCTCGGTCATGATCGGGCGCATGGCGTGGAGCATGTTGGCGAACAGCCCCTGGTGCTCGCGCTCCTCGCGCGCCAGCAGGGTCTTCATGTAGGCGCGCTGCGAGGGCATGGTGAAGCAGGCCGGGCAGCTGTCGGGCACCACCGGCAGCCCGGCGTGGGCGGCGAAGTCGGCGGTCTGGCGCTCGCGACAGTAGGCCAGCGGACGGATCACCCGCAGGTCGCCCTCCTGGTTGCGATAGTGCGCCTTCATGGTGCGCAGCTGGCCGCCGTGGAACAGCGACATCATCAGGCTCTCGGCGAGGTCGTCGAGGTGCTGGCCGAGGGCGAGCACGTTGTAGCCGTGCTCGCGACAGAGACGGTACATGATGCCGCGCTTCATCCGCGAGCAGTAGGCGCAGAAGGAGTCGCCGTCCATGTGCGTCTTGGCCTGCTCCATCAGCGGCTGCTGCTCGTAGTGCCAGGGCACGCCGAGGCGAGTGTAGTAGTCCTTGAGCGGTTGCGGGTCGAACCCCGGCACCTCGGGGTCGACGGTGAGCGCGGCGAGCTCGAAGCGTACCGGGGCATAGGTGCGCAGATGGGCGAGGACGTGGAGCAGCGACAGCGAGTCCTTGCCGCCGGAGACGCCGAGCAGGATGCGGTCGCCGTCGCCGATCATGCGGAAGTCGGCGATGGCGCGGCCGACCTGACGCAGCAGGGACTTCGGGGGTTTGACGAGGTGCGCGGTGGTTGAACTCATGAATGGTGTCGTCAGGCGATGCGCGCGCGCGGCGCGTGCGAATGATGGGTGAATCTGTGCACCTCGACCGTCCAGGTCGAGGTGCGTGCCTCGAGGATCAGGCAGGAGGGGCCGCCGTGGGTCCGGGTGCGGCCGGCCGCGCCCGGGTTGAGCACCCAGGGCGAGACGTCGGTGTCGACGACCAGCCGATGGCTGTGACCGTACACCAGGACCCGGGCCTCGGGGAAGCGTCGGCGCAGCCAGCCGTGGCGGTCGCGCGCCGGGGTCTGGTGGCCGTGGATCACCACCAGGGTGCCGCCGGGCAGGGGGTAGGCGCGCCACTCCGGCAGGTGCTGGAGCAGCTCGCGGTCGGCGCTCGGCCACTGGCGCGGCGAGTCGTTGTTGCCATAGACCGCGAGCACCCGCCCCTGACGGGGTTGCAGGCGCGCGAGCACGGCGGCGTTGCCGATGTCGCCGGCGTGCACCGCGAGGTCGCAGTCGCCGACCAGTTGCTCGATACGTCCATCGAGGCTGCCGTGGGTGTCGGCGAGCAGGGCCACGCGCAGCGCGGGTTCGGGTTGTGGGGCGGGGGTCGGCATGATCTCGGTCCGTGAATGACGTGTGCTCGCCGCGGCGGTCGCCGCTCGGCGGTGGTGTCCGTCCGCCGTGGCGAACCCGTCAGTCTACTGATGATTCTCAATGTGAGGGTGACCGATAGGCAGCGACAAGGGTGTGGGGTCTGGCACAATCGATGGTCCGGTATCGACGCCGGCCATCCCTTCAGCCGAGGAGTGCACGACATGTCCAGCTCCACCCAGGCCAGATCCACCAAGCCCCAACTGTTGGTCCGCAACGCTCGCATCGCCGATATTCCCGCTATCCGCGCCCTGGTCGCCAAGGTCTACCAGAGCGCCGGCATGGGCACCTATTCGGCAGCGATGTTGCGCGGCCAGATCAACAATTTCGCCGAGGGACAGTTCGTCGCCGAGTATCAGGGCGAGATCGTCGGCTACTGCGCCACCTTCCTGATCAGCGGTCAGTTCGCGCTCAAGCCCCATACCTGGGCCGAGATCAGCGGCGGCGGCTATGCCTCGCGGCACGACCCCGACGGCGACTATCTCTACGGCATGGAGGTCTGCGTCGACCCCGATTATCGCGGGCTGCGCATCGGTCAGCGTCTCTATGACGCGCGCAAGAAGCTGGCGCGCGCCTGGGACGCCAAGGGGATCGTCTTCGGTGGCCGGCTGCCGACCCTGGCGCGACGAGTGCGCCGCTTCGACGGTCCCGAGCACTATCTCGAGGAGGCCAAGGCCAGCCGCCAGCGCGACCCGGTGCTCGCCTTCCAGATGCGCAACGGCTTCGAGGTGCTCGGGCTGCTGCCGGATTACCTCAAGGAGGACAAGGAGTCGCTCGGGTATGCGGTGCATCTGCTGTGGCGCAACCCCAATGCCCCGGACGAGCAGGAGGAGCGTCGCGCCAAGAGCTATGGGGCGCGGTTGCCCGACACCGTGCGGGTGGCGACGGTGCAGTACATGCAGCGCCGGGTGGGGTCGTTCGATGAATTCATCGATCTGGTGCGCTATTTCGTCGACGTCACCGCCGACTATCGCGCCGACTTCGTGGTCTTCCCCGAGCTGTTCTCGCTACAGCTGCTGTCGATGGAGGACCAGGAGCTGTCGCCGGCCGAGTCGATCGAGGCGCTCACCAAGTACACCACGCCGCTCAAGGAAGCGCTCAGCGAGATGGCGGTGCGCTACAACATCAACATCATCGGCGGTTCGCACCCGACGCGGATGGCCAATGGCCGGGTCGAGAACATCTGCTACGTCTGTCTGCGTGGCGGCGAGGTCCACGAGCAGCCGAAGATCCACCCGACCCCCAACGAGGTCTACTGGTGGAACATCGAGGGCGGCGACTCGCTCAACGCGATCAACACCGACTGCGGTCCCATCGGGGTGCTGATCTGCTACGACTCGGAGTTCCCCGAACTCGGCCGTCATCTCGTCGACCAGGGCGCCAACATCATCTTCGTGCCCTTCTGCACCGACGAGCGCCAGTCCTATCTGCGGGTGCGCTACTGCTGTCAGGCGCGGGCGGTGGAGAACCAGTGCTATGTCGCCCTCTCGGGCAACGTCGGCAACCTGCCGAACGTGCACAACATGGACATCCAGTACGCCCAGAGCTGCATCCTCACCCCCTGCGACTTCCCCTTCGCGCGCGATGGCATCGCCGCCGACACCACGCCCAACGTCGAGACCGTGGCCTTCGCCGACCTGCGTCTCGAGGCGCTGCGCGCGGCGCGCAACTCGGGCACGGTGCAGAACCTGAAGGATCGACGTCACGATCTCTACACCACGGTGTGGCGCGAGCGCTGAGGGACGGGTCGTGCCGGGGCCGCAACGACGCGCCCCCGGGCCGGGTGTCGGCACCGGGGGCGTTGCGGGCTCGGGGGCCCGCGTGGTGGATGATCACTTCACCTCGACGCGGCGGCGCTCGGCGCGCTCGGTCTTCGGCAGGTGGACCTCGAGGACGCCGTCCTCGAAGGTCGCCTCGACCCGCTCGGTGGCGACCTCATCGGGCAGCCGGATGCTGCGGGTGAAGCCACCGCGGGCGATCTCGGTGTGGCAGTAGGTGCCGTGCTCCTCGCGGGTCTCGTGCGCCCGCTCGCCCTTGATGGTGAGCAGCCGTCCGCTGAGCTCGATCTCCAGGTCCTTGCGAGCCACGCCCGGCACCTCGGCGCGGACCAGGATCTCGTCGTCGCGGTCGATCACGTCCATCCGCGGTACCACCGCCGTCGCCTTGGTCTCGGCGTCCCAGCCCGGCCACAGCCCGGGGAACGGACGCTGCAGCCAGCCCTGTCGCATCATCTGCTCGAAGGCGCGATCCATCTCGTCGAAGAGGGTCGGCGCGCGCTGCGCGCTGGTCTCGGCGGGCATCTTCGTCTTGGTCTTCATGGCACTCCCCTCCTCCCTCGCATCAGCTCGGGGTTTCTGCTTCAAGCATAGCCTGCCGGCGGCCGTTTTCAATCCCGATCATTTCGTTTTTATTTCTTTTATAACATGTGTTTATGGCGATTCTTTCGGCGTCTTACAGGTCGCGAGATCGGCCGCCAGCCGACGGCTTGCGCCGTAGTCGACCTTGCCGCTGCCGAGCCTGGGGATGCGCTCGACCTGATGGATCTCGGCGGGCATCTCCAGCGGCGTCATCCCCGCCGTGCGTAGCTGACCGCGCAGTTGGTCGAGTTCGAGCACGGCGCTGACCAGCAGCACGATGCGCTCGCCCTTGCGCGGGTCGGGCAGGGTGGTGGCCACCAGGTCGAGTTCGGGGCAGGCGAGCGCGGCCTTGACCTGCTGCTCGACATGACCGAGCCCGACCATCTCGCCGCCGATCTTGGCGAAGCGCGAGTAGCGCTCGACGATGGTGAGGAAGCCGTCGGCGTCGACCCGGCCCTTGTCGCCGGTGCGGTACCAGCGCATGCCGTCGAGGGTGATCACCGTCGCGGCGGTGCGTTCGGGATCGTCGAGATAGCCCTTCATCACCTGCACCCCACCGATCAGGATCAGCCCCTCCTCGCCGGGGGGCAGGGTGCGCAGGTCCTCGGGGTCGACGATGCGGAAGCTGGTGCCCGGCAACGGCATGCCGACGCTGCCCGGGCGCGAGCCGATCTGCACCTTCCAGGTGGCGGTCTCGAGCGCGTCGGGGACGTTGACGCTGGCCACCGGGGTGGTCTCGGTGGCGCCATAGCCCTCGTAGATCGGCTTGTTGAAGCGCAGCAGGAAGGACTTGCGCACCTCCGGGTCGAGCCGCTCGGCGCCGGCAACCACCACCCGCAGCGACTGCAGCATCAGCGGGTGCACCCGCGGGTGGCGCAGATACAGCCGCAGGAAGCTCGAGGTGCTGCACAGCACGGTGGCGCGATAGCGGGCGATGGCGCGGGCGTTGGCGAGCGCGTCGGTGGGGTCGGGGTGACAGACCACGGGGATGCCCTCGAGCAGCGGCAGGAAGGTGGTGACCGTCAACCCGAAGGCGTGAAAGGGCGGCAGGTTGGCGAGGATCAGGTCGTCGCGCTCGGTGTTGAGCACGTCGGCGATCTGGCGCACGTTGGCGAGGATGTTGCGATGGGTCAGCTCGACCCCCTTGGGCAGGCCCTCGCTGCCGCTGGAAAACAGGATCGCCGCGGTCTCGTCGGCATCGAGCCGGGCGCCGAGCGCGCGCAGCAGCCAGCGCGGCGGCAGCAGCCGGGCGAGGACGATCAGCAGCAGTGGCCGTACCCGACCGATCCGCCCGCGCAGGTCCTCCAGTGCCACCGCCTCGACCCCGTCGAGTGCCGCGTCGAGATCGATGCCACGCTGTGCGAGCCGCGCGCGAAAGCGCTTCGAGGTCAGCACCACGCCGCAGTCGGCGCGCGCGATCGACTGGCGCAGCACCTCGGGCCCGGTGGTGTAGTTGAGGTTGACCACCGTCTTGCCGGCGAGCAGCGCGGCGAGGTTGGCGAGCGCGGCGCCGACGCTCGCCGGCAGCAGGATGCCGACCCGCGGCCCGGGGCAACGGGCGCGGACCTCGAGGGCGAAGGCGAGCGCCGCGCCGGCGAGCCGGGGCTGACCCAGACTGGCGCCCTCGGCATCGGCCAGACAGACCCGCGCCGGGGTGCGCCGATTGGCCTCCAGCCAGGCCTCGGGCAGGCTCGGCAGCTGTTCGACATGGCGCTGCCAGGAGCTCACCGAGAGTTCGAACACCGCCTGCTTGACCTGCTCGGCACTGCTCTCGCGCGTCATCGGGGCGCCGAAGGCGACCACCAGGTCGCGGGTGCGCCCGACCCGGCGGTTGGCCTTGAGCTGGTCGCTGGCGTACGAGAAGCGGCTGCCCCAGAGCCCGCGCAGATAGAAGGGCACGATCACCGCGTCGGTGGCCGCGCTGGCGGCGCGCTCGAAGCCGCGCTTGAAGGCCGAGAGCTGGCCGTTCTTGCTCAGCGTGCCCTCGGGGAACAGACAGACCACCTCGCCGGCCTCGAGCAGCCGGGTCACCCGCGCGGTGGCCTCGCGGCTGGCGCCGCCGGAGATCGGGATCACCCCGAAGAAGTCGAGCAGGTGGCGCAGGTACCAGCGCTCGTAGAGCCCGCGTTCCATGACGAAGCGCACCGGGCGCGGCGCGGCCATCTGCACCACCGCCCAGTCGATCCAGCTGACGTGGTTGCCGAGCAGCAGCACGCCGCCGAGCGGCGGTAGCTGCTCGACCCCGATCACCGCGAGGCGGTAGCGGGTGGCGAGCAGCCGACCGGCGACGAAGCGGGCGAGCGACTGCGGCAGGTGATAGAGGGTGTAGCCGGCGCCGAGCAGGGCGGTCAGCGCCAACACCCCGAGCAGCGCACCCGGGGCGATGCCGAGCGCGAGCGCGGCGGCCACCGCCAGCGTGCCGCCGAGCACCCCGGCGCGCGAGAGCGCCTGAGCACACCCCAGTGCGCTGCCGTGGCGGGTGGTGACATGGAACTGGATCAGCGCCTGCAGCGGCACCAGGAAGAGCGCGCCGGCGAGCCCGAAGGCGGCGAGTGCGAGCACCTGGGCGCCGCCGGAGAGTCCGGGTAGCAGCAGTAGCGAGACGGCGACGCCGATGGCGCCGAAGGAGGCGAGCGCGCTCTCGATATGATCGCGTGAGAGTCGTGCGGCGAGCAGTGCGCCGAGCACGAGCCCGACGAGCCCGGCGGCCAGCGGCCACAGCAGGGGCAGTGGACGCTCGTCGAGCGCGGCGGGGAGACCGAACAGCAGCCCGGCGGCGATCGCCCAGAACAGGGTGAGGCCGATCAGCGAGCGCCAGATCACCGGGTTGGCGCGCAGCGCCCGGACCTCGGCGAGTAGGGCCCCGGCCAGCGGCGGTTCCGGCGCCGGTTCGGGCGCGCGCGCCAGGGCGCGGGTCAGCGCGAGCTGGGCGAGCGCGGCCAGCGCCAGCGGGACGAGCGCGGGGAGCAGTTGGCGCAGCCGTGTCGCCAGGTCCACGCCCGTGGGGGTGAGGAGCAGCAACGACCAGCCGGCGAGCAGCCCCAGCCCGAGCGCGCCGAGCAGCTGGGCATTGGCCACCCCGAGCCGGTGCTTGCCGGTGAGCCCCTGGAGGCGCGCCACCACCGCCGGGGCGAAGAGGGCGAGCTGGGCGCCGAGCAGCAGCGCCGCGAGCCAGGGCGTGCCCGGCCAGCCGCGCCACTGCAGTCCGGCGAGCGTCGCGACCAGCAGCGCCTGGGTCCAGGCGGCCAGCCGCAGCACCGGGGTGGCGCCGCGGCGGTCGATCCGGCCACCGATCGCATGGGCCAGCAGCGCCGAGGGTGCGAGCAGCAGCGCCCACACCAGGGGCTCGGCGAGCGGCGCGGCAGCAGCGGGTGACAGCGCGCGATGCAGCAGCGCCAGCACGCCGCCGGCGACGAGACCGTTGAGTGCGACCAGCGCCTGCAGCTGAGTGGTGGCGGTGGGCTGTGGCGACTGATCCATGGAGCGATCCTCGCGTACCGAGTCGGGTGGGAGGCGGTGACCTTCCACCCGAGTCTAGGCAGGCGGATGCGCTCGCGCCATGGCGCGCGCCGCTCAGTCGTCCTCGGGGATCTCGGCCTCGAGCGCGACCTGGCGACCGACGGCACCGAGCAGCTGGATGACGAAGAACAGCCCGCGCCTGACCTCCGGGTCGTTGAGCTGGCGCGAGAGCTGCCACAGGGTCGGCGGCTCGCTGTCGGCGGCGGTGGCCGAGGCGCTGCGCAGCGCGTTGCCGGCCGACCAGCCGGCCCACACCACCTCCTCGAAGGCCTTGGCGAGCTTCTGGGTGAGCTGGTCGTCGGCCATGTCGATGAAGTCGGAGGTGGCCGAGAGCAGGTCGACGACATTGTGCAGGCGCCGCGTCTGCAGCAGTGGGGCCAGGTGTTCGGCGAGGTCGCGCAGCCCTGCGGCGGTATCGGGGTCGGCGAGCACCGCTGCGGCGTCCTGGGGTTTGGTGGCGGTCAGCATGATCGGGTCCTCCTCTCCACTACACCAGACCGCGTGCCGTGGCCCAGTAGACGCCACGGTTGAAGGTCTTGCGCATCAGCCCGCCGACCTTGGTCGGTGGGGTCGGTTGGACGTCCTGGTCGTAGTCGTACCAGAGCGGCATCCCGGCCTCGAGCCCCATCTGCGCGATCGCCTGGACGCGACCGTCGTAGACCGCCGGGGTGGCGCCCTGGCGCAGGTCGAAGGCGATGTTGTCGATGATCACCGGCGACTGGTTGTGACAGGAGCCGCCGGCCTTGGAGATCGGCAGGTCGACGGTGTCGCCCATGCAGTAGACGTTGGGGTGACCCTTGAGCTGCAGGCTGCGACGGTTGGTCGGCAGCCAGCCCTCGTCCTCGGCGGCTTCGGAGACGCCGGAGTTGATCACCGCGTCGACGGCGCGGATCGGCGGGGTTGACATCAGGATGTCGAAGTCCTCGCTGTCGCCCTCGCTGGAGTGGGCGACGCGGGCATCGGGGTCGACGCGTTCGAGGGTGAAGCCGCGTTTGAAGTGGATGTCGCGGTCGCTGAAGATCTGCGGCAGGACCTCGCAGGTCTGCTTCTGCATGAACAGACAGTTGCGCAACAGTTGCGAGACGCTGGGATAGGTGTAGAGGATCTCGACGCGGTCGCGCACGCCGCGTCGGCGCAGCAGCTCGTCGACCATCAGCGTGGTCTCGATCGGCGCGATCCCGCACTGGTGGGGGACGTCCGGGGTCTTGGGGAAGGTGACGGTGATGAAGATGCGCCCGCGCTCGATGGTGCGCAGCTTCTGCGCCAGACGCCGGGCCGGCTCGAACTGGTAGAAGTGGTCACCGGCCTCGGCCAGCCCCTCGATGCGCTCGGGCGCGGGCAGGCAACCGGTGGAGACGACCAGATAATCGTAGTCGTAGTGGGCGCCGCTGCGGGTGTGCAGACGGCTGGCGGAGAACTCGAAGGCCTCCACCTCGTCGACCACGAAACGCACCTCGGGGCGCAGCAGGGTGGCCTGTTTGCGACGTAATTCGGCCTTGTGGTACATGTCGAAGGCGACATACATGAAGGCCGGCTTGTAGTAGTGCCAGGGTGAGTTGGAGATCAACATCACCTCGACCTGGTTGCGCCGGATCTCGACGCCGAGCTTGGAGACCATGTTGTTGGCGGTCATGGTGCCGCCGATGCCGCCACCGACGATGACGATGCGCTTCTTCATCATCCACCCTCGTCTCGTGTTGCGAACCTGAGTCGGACGGGCCGGAGGCCGGGTGCTCGCCCGGCGCCGCCTCCCGGGCGGTTGCCGATCCCGTGCGCGTCCCGTTCCCGGGCGCGCTTCAGTGCCATGCGGGGCCGCCCGGACGGCTGGTTCGCGAACAGTCGTGGCGGGGCGACTCGGTCCCTCATGGTGTCGCGATCCACGGTACTTGGCCGCTGGGGAAAAGGGAATAACCGAGTTTTCCAATCTGAAAAGGTCCCTGTCATGCCCGTCGATCCGTCCCCTTCCGTCCCCGTCGATCCGGTCGATCAGGTTCGCCGGGCGATCATCGAGTGCCTGAACCGCTTCTATGCCATCGAGAGCGGTATGTGGGGCGATCCGCTCTCGAGCCTGATGATCCGTACCGTGATCCAGGCGCGGCTCGAGGGCCGTCCCCACGACATCTCCTCGTTGAGCACCTGTCTCGACCTGAGCCTCGCCACCGTGCACCGCAAGCTCAAGCGCATCGCCGCCGACGGCTATATCGAGATGCGCCGCGAGGGGCGCTCGATCCGGCTCTATCCGACCGAACGGGTGGAGGTGCTGTTCGACACCCGCTTCGACGAGATGATCGAGACCCTGCGCGCGCTCTACGGGCGTGGCGAGGGGAGGGCGTCGGACTGGGGGCCGCCGTGACCGTGCTGTGTCGACGACGGCGATGACTGAGCGCGCTCAGTCGGTCAGCCGGCCGGCTTCGTAGTCGGCGATCGCCTGGTCGATCTCGGCCTGGGTGTTCATCACGAAGGGGCCGTAGTGGGCGAGCGGCTCGGCGAGCGGTCGGGCGGCGATCAGGAGTGCGCCCGCGCCCTCTGTCCCCGCGGTCAGTCGCAGTCCTTCGGTGTCGTCGAGTTCGGCGAGTTGGTGACGCCTGATGCCGTCGTCGGCGATCGCGACCCTGCCCTGGTGGACATAGAGCAGCCGGCGCCAGCCCGGGGTCGCCGGCGGGTCGAACTCGCCGTTCGGGTCGAGCGCGAGGTCGAGCAGCAGGGGGGCGCACGCCGCCTCGGTGAGCGGGCCGTGCGTCTGCGTGCCGGCGAGTTCCAGGTCGCCGGCGATCACCCGTACCCGACAGCCCGGGGTGGGAGCGAGCCGGGGGATCTGTGCGGCGGGGATGCGCCGGTAGGCGGGGTCGCTGAGCTTGTCGCGCGCCGGCAGGTTGAGCCAGAGCTGCAGCCCGTGTGCCCGACCGTTGCGCAGCACGGGTTGTTCGGCATGGATCACGCCGCGCCCGGCGCGCATCCAGGCGACGTCGCCGGTCTCGACCAGATCGCGGTTGCCGAGATGGTCGGCGTGGGCCATGGCCCCGTCGAGCATCAGCGTCAGGGTCTCGAAGCCTCGATGCGGGTGCTCGGGGAAGCCCGGCGGGGTGTCGTGCCGGTCGGTGATGGCGAAGTCGTCGAGCAGCAGCAGCGGGTCGAGCGCACCCATCCCCTCGCGGGCGAGGACGCGCTGCAGCCTGACCCCGGAACCGTCGGAGGCGCGGCGCGCGTCGATCAGTCGGCGGTGGCCTGGGGGGGCCATCTCAGTGCACCAGCTCTGCGGCCAGAGCCTGTACCTGCTCGGTGGCCCGGGCGATGCTCGCGCGACGGGGCTGGTCACCGAGATTGAGTCCCTCGGCATAGATCAGGCGCACGTCGTCGATGCCGAGGAAGGGCAGCATGCTCGTCAGATAGGCCGCGACCGTGTCCTCGGGGCTGTCGCGGTGGATGCCGCCACGACTGAGCAGGGCCACCGCGCGCTTGCCCTCGAGCAGCCCGACCGGCCCCTGCTCGGTATAGCGGAAGGTCTCGCCGGCGCGGGCGACGTGATCGAACCAGCTCTTGAGCTGCACGGGGATGGCGAAGTTGTACATCGGTGCGCCGATCACCAACAGATCGGCCTCGCGCAGCTCGGCGATCAGTGCGTCGGATCGCGCGACCCTGGCCTGTTGGTCGGCGTCGCGCTGCTCGGCGGGGGTGGCGAAGGCGGAGACGCCGGCGGCGTCGAGCGCGGGCAGTGGTGTGGCGGCGAGGTCGCGATGGGTGATCTCCAGCGCCGGGTGGTGCGCGCGCAGGGCGTCGACGAGGTGTGCGCCGAGGATGGTCGAGACGCCCTGGGCGGCGAACAGGCTACTGTCGAGATGGAGGATCTTGTTCATGGTGTCCGGCTCCGGTCGGTGATGCAGAGAGGCTTTCAGTTCAGGATAGAGCTGGATTTAGTCGTCTTTCATGCGAATATTCGCGCTTTCCCATCAAGAATTTAGATCAGTCATGTCCAAGCCCCCACGCACCTCGCTCGAACACTGGGCCATGCTCCAAGCGGTGATCGATCACGGCGGGTTCGAGGCGGCAGCCGAGGCGCTCGGGCGCAGCCAGTCGGCGATCAGCTATGGCATCAAGCGCCTGCAGGAACGATTGCCGGTGGTGTTGCTCGAGCAGCGCGGTCGGCGCAGCCTGCCGACCGCTGCCGGTGAGCGCTTGCTGCGTCGTTCGCGGGTGCTGCTCGAAGAGGCGCAGCGTCTCGAACGGCTGGCCGCGACCCTCGCCGAGGGCTGGGCGCCCGAGGTGCGGCTCGCGCTCGATGCCGTGGTGACGCCGCAGGCGCTGGTGGTGGAGGCGCTCGCGGCCTTTGCCGGCGAGGCGCCGCAGATCAGGGTGGAGTTGATCGAGTCGGTGCTCTCCGGGGCGAGTGATGCACTGTTGCAGCGTCGGGTCGATCTGGCGATCACCCCGCTGGTGCCGCCGGGGTTTCTCGGCGAGGCGCTGATCGAGGTCGAGTTCGTCGCCGTCGCCCACCCCGAGCACCCGCTGCATCGGTTGGGACGGACGCTGGGGATCGCCGATCTGCGTCAGCACCGTCAGGTGGTGGTGCGCGACAGCGGACAGCAGCAGATCGATCGCGGCTGGCTGGGGGCGGATGCGCGCTGGACCGTCTCGCAGCTGGAGAGCGCGGTCGCGCTCATCCGCCGGGGGCTGGCCTTCGCCTGGATCCCGCGGGCCGCGATCGCCGCGGCGCTGGCGAGCGGCGCGCTGCGCGAACTCGATCTGGTGGAGGGCGGACGCTATCGGGTGACCCTGTATCTGGTGCACGCCGAGCACGATGAGGCGGGACCGGCGGTCGATGCGTTGACCCGGTCGCTGTTCGAGGCCGCCGCACGCGTGGCGGATTAGATCGCCGCCGGCCATGGGGCCGGCGGCGGGACGGGTCAGCGCAGCAGGTGCAGGAAGTGCATGTGCTTGTGGTACTGGCTGATGATGTCGTTGATCACCGCCTCGCGCGACCAGCCCATCACGTCGTAGTCCTGACCGCCCTCGCCGAGGTGGATCTCGGCGCGGTAGTAGCGCTGCTCCTCGGGCGCGTCCTCGGCGGAGAACTCGGGCTGGATGAAGGCCGGCTTGATGTGCGAGCGGCTGCGCACCTCGTAGATGAAGTCGACCTCCTCGCCGAGCATCACGATCAGTCGCACCCGATCACGCTCCTCGTCGAGTTCGACGGCGGTCTCGAGGTCGTGCTTGCGCAGCTCGTTGGCCACCGCCTCGCAGGCGGGCCGGGCGATACGACGCATGAAGCGGCGCACGTTCTCGCGGCTGGGCGCGTCCATGATGGTACCGAGTCGGTCCTGCCAGTCGCCGAGTCGCTCGCTGGGGACGATCGGGGCCACGTTCATCTGCAGGCTGTCGCGCTTGGCCGCGTCCACCCTGAGCGCCTTGAGCAGGCCGAAGGTGGCGATCAGCAGCACCACGGCGAAGGGCAGCGCCGAGGCGATGGTCATGGTCTGCAGTGCGCCGAGTCCGCCGGCGACCAGCAGCACCGCGGCGACCACGCCCTCGCCCGAGGCCCAGTAGATGCGTTGCCACAGCGGGGTGTTGTCGTGACCGTTGGAGCAGAGCATGTCGACCACCATCGAGCCCGAGTCCGAGGAGGTGACGAAGAACACCACCACCATCACCGTGGCCACCACCGAGAGCACGCCCGACATCGGGAACTGCTCGAGGAAGGCGAACAGCGCCAGGGTGACATCGCTCGAGACGGTGTCGCCGAGACTGGTCAGCCCCTCGTTGAGGATCATGTTGATCGCCGAGTTACCGAAGAAGGTCATCCACATCAGGGTGAAGCCGCTGGGGATGAAGAGCACGCCCATGGCGAACTCGCGGATGGTGCGCCCGCGCGAGACACGGGCGATGAACAGCCCGACGAAGGGCGCCCAGGACAGCCACCAGCCCCAGTAGAGGATGGTCCAGCCGCCGATCCAGTCGGTCTTCTCGTAGGCGTAGAGGTTGAAGGTGTTGCGCACGATGTCAGAGGCATAGGAGCCGACGTTCTGCACGAAGGCCTGGAGCAGGAACACCGTGGGGCCGGCGAGCAGCACGAAGGCGAGCAGCAGCACCGCCAGGCCCATGTTGAGCTCGGAGAGCCGACGGATGCCCTTGTCGAGGCCGGTGGTGACCGAGATGATCGCCAGCAGGGTGACGCCGGCGATCAGCAGCACCTGGACACCGACCCCGACCGGGACGCCGAAGAGGTGGTTGAGCCCGGAGTTGACCTGGAGCACGCCGTAGCCGAGCGAGGTGGCCACACCGAACACGGTGCCGACCACCGCGAACACGTCGACGGCATGACCGATGGGACCGTAGATCCGATCGCCGATCATCGGGTAGAGCGCCGAGCGCAGGGTCAGCGGCAGGCCGTGACGATAGCTGAAGAAGGCCAGGATCAGCGCCACGATGGCATAGATCGCCCAGGCGTGCAGACCCCAGTGGAAGAAGGTGATCTTCATCGCCTCGCGCGCGGCGGCGACGGTGGCGCCGTCGCCGACCGGCGGCGAGAGAAAGTGCATCACCGGCTCGGCCACGCCGAAGAACATCAGCCCGATGCCCATGCCGGCGGAGAACAGCATCGCGAACCAGGTGGTGTAGGAATAGTCCGGGCTGGAGTGATCCGGTCCGAGCTTGATCTCGCCGTAGCGCGACAGTCCCAGGAAGGCGACGGTGATCAGGATCACCGCTACCGTCAATACGTAGAACCAGCTGGCGTTGTCGACGATGCCCTGCTGGAGGTGCTGCAGCCAGGCGTCGGCGGTCTCAGGAAAGGCCGCTGCGATCACCACCATCAGGATGATCAGGGCGGAGGCGGTATAGAAGACTGGAGGGTTGAGTCGGGCTTTTTCTGGAGTGGATTGCATTCATTACCCTTTGGGGTCTTCGGTTTGCAGTCCGATAAGAGTAAATGCAATCGCGTCTGACGGGCAGTCTGGAGCACGTTTCGTGGTGTTTTGGTGGTCTTGCGCGTCGTTCAGCGTCGCCAGAAGGCGGGCGAGAGGATCACCAGGATGGTGAGGACTTCCAGTCGGCCCAGCAGCATCGCGACGACGGCGATCAGCTTGCCGAGATCGCTGACCGTGGCGAAGCTGGTGGCGACCTCGCCGAGTCCGGGACCGAGGTTGTTGATGCTGGTGGCCACCGCGCTGAAGGCATCGAGCGGAGCGAGCCCGGCATGGATCATCAGCAGGGTGAGCAGGGCGAAGGTGGTGAGATAGAGGGCGAAGAATCCCCACACGGACCGTGCCAGTCGCGAGTCGACGGTGCGCCCGCCGAGACGCAGCGGCAGCAAGGCGCGGGGGTGGATCTGCTGGCGGATCTCCAGCAGCCCCTGCTTGACCATCAGCAGCACGCGCAACACCTTGATGCCGCCGGCGGTGGAGCCGCCGCAGCCACCGATGAAGCTGATATAGATCAGCAGGATCGGCAGGAAATCCGGCCAGTGGGCGAAGTCGACGGTGCCGAAGCCGGTGCTGGTGACCACCGAGACGACCTCGAACAGCGCATCGCGCAGGCTCTCGTCGAGTCCCTCGTAACCGCCCTCGAGGCGGAGCACCACACCGATCAAGAGTACACAGCCGAACACCAGCGCGAGGAAGGCGCGGGTCTCGGCATCACGCAGATAGCGCATCGGCTCGCGGCTGCTCCAGGCCGCGTAATGCACCGCGAAGTTGATCGCCGCGAGCAGCATGAAACAGACCGCCACCGTCTCCACCGCCGCGCTGGCGAAATAGCCGATGCTGGCGTCATGGGTCGAGAAACCGCCGGTCGAGAGCGTCGAGAGGCTGTGGCAGAGGGCGTCGAAGGGCGTCATTCCGGCCAGCCAGTAGGCCAGGGCGCAGGCCAGGGTGAGTCCGAGATAGAGCGTCCACAGGGTGCGCGCGGTCTGGGTCAGGCGCGGGGTGAGCTTCTCCTCCTTGAGCGGTCCCGGGGCCTCGGCGCGATAGAGCTGCATGCCGCCGATGCCGAGCAGCGGCATCACCGCCAGCCCGAGCACGATCAGTCCCATGCCGCCGAACCATTGCAACTGCTGACGATAGAAGAGCAGCGCGCGGGGCAGGGTGTCGAGCCCGCTGATCACCGTCGCGCCGGTGGTGGTGACCCCGGAGGTGGACTCGAACAGGGCGTCGACCGGTGCCAGCCCGAAGCCCTGGTGCAACGGCCAGGCGCCGAGCAGGCTGAGCAGGATCCAGAACAGCGCCACCACCAGATAGCCGTCGGCGACGCCGAGGGTGCGCGCCTGGTGGCGCCCACCGAGCCAGAGCAGGGCGCCGAGCCCGATCGAGCCGAGCATCGGCCAGAGGAAGTGGCGCCACTGCGGCTCGCCGTACCACAGCCCCACCGCGATCGGGGCGAGCAGGGTGAGACCGAACAGCAGCGCGTAGACCCCGACGATGGCACCGATCAGTGGCAGTCGCATGGGCGTGGTCTCCGCTGGTTTGGCCGCGTGTGCCCCGGCTCAGCCGGCGAGCCCGAGCACCTCGAGATAGTGTGCGGCACTGCGCTCCTGACGATAGGCCGCGACCGCCCGGCGCAGGGTCGCCGGCGGCAGCGGCGCGTCCAGGGTCGCGGTCATGGCGCGTGCCAGCGCCTGGTCGTCGCCGACCGCGACCAGCGGGCCGTAGCGACCGCCATCGAGCAGTTCGCGCGGACCGCTCGGGCAGTCGGTGGCCACCGACGGCACGCCGAGCGCGAGCGCCTCGGTGAGCACGTTGGGCGAGCCCTCCCAGGCCGAGGAGAGCACGAACTGCCGGGCGCGGGCGATGAAGGCGTAGGGATTGTGCTGGAAGCCGGGCAGGGCGACCGCCGCGCCGATCCCCAGTTCGCGGGCGAGGCGCTCGAGTCGTGCCCGGCCACCGCCCTCGCCGAGGATCATCAGCCGGCACTCGGGCCGTTCGGCATGAACTCTGGCGAAGGCGCGCAACAGGGTCGGGAAGTCCTTCTGGCGCTGTAGCCGCCCGGCGCCGAGGATCACCGGGGGGGCGGCGTCGGCGAGCCAGGGATGGGGGCAGGGCGCGGCGGCCTGCTCGGCCAGCTCCGGGGTGATCACCGGGTTGCGGATCACGCCGATGCGCGCCGGCTCGAGCCGGGCGATCCGCGCGGTGTCGGCCGCCACCCCCTCGGAGACGGCGACGATGCCGTCGAGCCGGGGATAGAGGACGCGGATCGGGGCATAGCGCAGCCAGCGCGCGAGCGCGCCGCGCTCGGCCATGGCGGTCGAGAGATGGGTGCCGAGCCGCAGCACCAGCCGGGTGTCGGTGCCGGCGAGGGCGCGGGCGATCACCGCCGCACGCCCGGCGCGGTCCTTGGCCGCGAGCAGGGCCGCGGGACGGCGGCGGCGCAGATAGCGCGCCAGCGCCGGGATGGCCAGCTGGGTGTGATCGACGCCGAGGCGGATCTGTCGGACCTCGGGCGGGAGACGTTCCAGGTGCGGACCCTCGGCACGCACCAGCAGCAGCTCGACCGGCTGACCGAGATCGACGAGACCACGGATCAGGTTGACCAGCATGCGCTCGACCCCGCCGCTCCCGGAGAAGGAGGCGAATACGGCGAGCACGGGCTTGGGGTGGGGCATGGCGCGAGATCCTGGGCTGGGGATGGGGCGGAGGTCTCGCGCGAGACGGGTCCGCCGTCCGGGGCCGGACGCCCCGGACGGCGATCATGATACCCGAGCCGGTGAGCGGCTCGGGTCGGTCGGCGTGGCTCAGGGCAGCCAGGCCTCGACCACCTCGGGGTAGGTCTCGACCCAGCGGCGGGCGTTCTCGTAGGGGTCGGCGCGCTTCTCCTCGTTCCACGCCATCAGCTCGCCCATCTGCTCCGGGGTCCAGTGGAAGTTGTCGAGCACCGCATAGGCCTCGGGCAGGTCCTCGGCCAGTCCCTTGCGCACCACGGTGTGGATGCGCTCGACGCCGCCGTAGATGTTCTCGGGGTCGGCGAGATACTTCAGCTCATGGGTCGAGAAGATCCAGTGCGGGGTCCAGCCGGTGACCACCACCCAGTCGCCGTCCTCGATGGCGTCACCGAGCACCGCGGTCATGATCGGGCCGGAGCTCTCCACCAGCTTCATGTCCTCGAGCCCGTAGGTCGCCATCATCTGCTCGGTGCGGCGCATGATGCCGGTGCCCGGCTCGATGCCGATGATCTTGTTGTCGAAGCGCTCGGCGCTGTCCTTGAGCTCGGCGATGGTGTCGATCTCGACATAGCTCGGTACCACCAGGCCCACCTGGGTGCCGATGAGGTTGGGACCGAGGTCGTCGATGCGATCGCGCACATTGTCGTAATAGTTCTGTTGGGTGGTCGGCAGCCAGGCGGCGACCATGCCGTCGACATCGCCATCGGCGATCGCCTGCCACATGGCGCCGACCGCGACCGAGCGGATGGTGACGTCATAGCCGAGGTCCTCGAGCACCACCTTGATCAGGTTGGTGCTGGCGATCTCGGTGGTCCACTCGCCGTAGACCAGTTCGATCTTGCCCTTGGAGCCGGCGAAGGCGCCGCTGGAGAGCAGCGCGCAGAGACCGAACAGGACGAGGCTGGGGAGGGTGAGGCGGGGTTTATCCATACTGCGAATCAATCCTTCAGGTTGAACGACGCGCCGTCACCGCACGCGCGGGACGCGTTGCGCGGAGCCGGGGGCGTGGGGGAGGGAATGCGAAGCGGGGGAGTTGCAAGCGGGTTGTCGGACGGGCGTCGCGCGCCCGTCCGGGTCGGCATCAGAAGTAGTAGCCCAGGTTCAGGGTGAACCGGTAGTTCCACTCGTCGTTGCCGTTGGCGCCGAAGTCGCCGACGCCGTAGATGCTGCCGTAGTTGTCCTGCAGCCCGTTGCCGGCGTCGTTGCCGACGAAGTAGTTGCCGTTGGAGTAGGCCAGGTCGCTGTAGATGTACCAGCCGCCGCTGGCCCAGGCGGCACCGACGGTGATCAGGTCGCTGTTGTTGAACTCACCCTCGTCCTTGATGATCGAGCTGTACTCGACATAGGGCAGCACATAGTCGAGCCAGGGCAGGTTCGGGGTCTCGTGCTTGTAGCTCAGCGACACCGCCGGGACCCACGCCTTGCTGGCCACCGGCCAGGCGAAGTCGAAGGCACCCATCGGGATCAGGGTGTCGGTCCCCCAGGGGTTGTCGGCGTCGATGTCGTACTCGTAACGGGTCAGCTGGGTGGCCAGGGTCCAGTTGCGGTAACGATTGACCATGTGCGCCGAGGCCGCCCAATGGCTGCCGTCGTCGGCGCGCTGGCCCTTGAGCTGGCCGTACTGCAGCGATACGCCGAGGTCGGTGGGGATGGCGGCGTCGGTGAGGTGGTAGATGGCGCGCAGGTTGAACTGGTGGCGCTCCTCGTAGCCGTTGTTGGCGCCGCCGTAGGTGACGTTGCCGTTCTCGTCGACCGACTCGGTCCAGCGCACCGGGTCGTAGCTGTAGCGGGCGCTGTCGAGGCTGCGACCGAAGTAGTTCCCCTCGCTGGCGGCGTAGTAGCCGACATCGATCGTCCAGTTGTCGATGTCGGTGGTGTACTTCACGCCCAGATCCATGTCGTCGGCGAGTCCGACATAGTAGTGCATGTCGAACATGTAGCTCTGCGACACGCCGAAGGGGCCGGGACCGAAGGGCACCCGGTTGACGCCGACCTTGAGCTCGCTGTCGTCGGCGAAGCGGTAGCCGAGCCAACCGGTATGGAGGAAGTTGTAACTCTCCCGGGTGCCGGCCGGATACCAGCGGTACTGGAACTCGCCGATGAAGTTGTTGTAGTCGAGCGAGAGCTCGAGGCGGAAGGTGTCGAACTCGACGTTGCCGCCGTTGCCGCCACGGTTGGGGGCGTTGTCGAGGCCCTCGTAGCTGCCGAGGACGTAGTTGGCGCGCAGCGCGCCGCCGACGGTGACCGGGCCGAGCTTGATGCTGCGGTCGGCCGGCTCGGGTGCTGCGGTGGCGAGACGCTGCTCGGCCTCCGCCGCCTGCTGCTCGGCGGCGACGGTCTCGGAGCGGGCGGCGGCCAGCTCGCGCTGGGCCGCGGCGAGTTGGCGCTGCAGCTCGGCGATACGGCCTTCGAGGGCTGCGGCATCGGTGGTCGCGGCCGTCGCCGGCAGGGCGCTCAGCGCCCCGCCGAGGGCGAGCAGCGCGAGCGAGGCTCGCGCGCCCGGCTGGGGCAGGTGGTTGCTGTTATTGGTCTTTTTCTTGATCACGGTTTCCAGCTCTCAACAGTCTCTGCGTTCTCTTCGACCCAGCGGCGGGCGTTCTTGTAAGGATCGGCGCGCTTTTCCTGGTTCCACACCATCAGCTCGGCCATCTGTTCCGGGGCCCAGTGGAAGTTGTCGAGCACGGCGTAGACCTCGGGCATGTCTTCCTTGAGCCCCTTGCGCACGATGGTGTGGATCTCTTCCTCACCGCCGTAGATGCCCTCGGGGTCCTCGAGGTACTTCAGGTCGTACTGGGCGAACATCCAGTGCGGGGTCCAGCCGGTGATGACGACCCATTCGTTGTCGTCGATGGCGTCGCCGAGGACGGCGGTCATGATCGGGCCGGTGCCCTCGACCAGGGTGATGTCCTCGAGCTCATAGCGCTCGATCGCCAGCTCGGTCTTGCTCATGATACCGGCGCCGGGGTCGATGCCGATGATCTTGTTGTCGAAGCGCTCGGCGGCGTCGTCGAGTTCGGCGATCGAGTCGATCTCGACATAGCTCGGCACCACCAGGCCGATGCGGGTGCCCTCGAGGTTGGGGCCGAGGTCCTCGACGTCGTCGGTGACCTTCTCGAGATAGTGCATGTGGGTGGTGGGCAACCAAGCTGCGACCAGCCCGTCGACGTCGCCGGTTCCCACCGCCTGCCACATGGCGGCGGCCGAGACCGGGGTGATCTTGACGTCATAGCCCAGGTCCTCGAGCACCACCTTGACGACATTGGTGCTGGCGATCTCGGTCGACCATTCGACGTAGGCGAGTTCGACCTCGCCCTTGTCGGCGGCCAGTGCCGGGGTGACGAGCGCACTCAATGCCGTGGCGGCAGCGGTCAGGGTGAATCGGTTCATGGTACGGACTCCTCTGGTTTTGGTGGATGGCACATCATCGATGTGTCGTGGCGCCCCGTCCCTGGGGCACCGGTCGGCATGCGCCGCAATCAGCCCGAGGTCTGGCGGTTGTCGCGGGTGATGCCCTGGGTGATGCGGTCGAGCACCATCGCCAGGATCACCACCGCGAGCCCGGCCTCGAAGCCCATGCCCGCCTCGTTGCGCTGGATCGCGCGCCAGACCTCGCCGCCGAGGCCCTGGGCGCCGATCATGGCGGCGATCACCACCATCGAGAGGGCGAGCATGATGGTCTGGTTGATGCCGGCCATGATGGTCGGGATCGCCAGCGGCAGCTGGACCTTGCGCAGCTTCTGCCAGCGCGTCGAGCCGAAGGCGTCGGCCGCCTCGACCAGGTCGGAGGGCACCTGACGGATACCGAGGGTGGTGAGACGGATCGCCGGTGGCATGGCGAAGATCACGGTGGAGAACACCGCCGCCACCGGACCCAGGCCGAAGAAGGGGATGGCCGGGATCAGATAGACGAAGGCGGGCATCGTCTGCATGAGATCGAGGATCGGGAAGATGATCCGGTAGCCTGTCTGCGAGAGCGCGGCGAGGATGCCGAGCGGGGCGCCGATCAGCACCGCGATCAGGGTGGCGATGATGACCAGCACCAGGGTCTGCAGGGTCGGCTCCCACAGCCCCAGGTTCCACAGGAGCAGGAAGCCGGCGAGGGTGCCGATGGCGGTCTTGACCCCGGCGAGGCGCCAGCTCAATGCCGCGAACAACAGGATGGTGAGCCATGGCGGCAGCCACATCAGGCCGTCGACGGCGCCCTCGATGCCGGTCTCCATGACATCGGAGACGACCTTGGTGGCGGTGGCGAACTGATCGGTGAGGGCGTCGAGACCGTCGTCGATCCAGTCCGAGAGGGGAAGGCGTGGGATCTCGATCATGCGGCCTCCTCGGTGCTGTCTTCGCTGCTGCTGTGCTCGGCCAGGCCCTGGAGCAGCGAGGCGCGGACCACCTGACCCTTGAGTTTGCCCTCGTCGTCGACCACCGGGGCCGGCATCGGGCTCTGCGCGAGCGGCGCGAAGAGGTCGCGCACCGGGGTGTCCGGCGAGACCGGGTCGGCGCACGCCTCGAGGATCTCCTGGATGCTGCGTTCGCCGCGCTGCACCGCCGCCAACGCGGCCTCGTCGCGCACCATGCCCTGGAGCTTGAAGTCACCGCTGACCACGAACAGCGCGCTGAGGTTCTGCTCGTCCATCTTGCGCAGTACGGTGCGCGGCCCGTCGGTGAGGAAGGCGACGTTGCGCACCCGGTGCATCACCGCGCTGGCGGTCAGCACCTTGGTCTTGTCGACCTCGGCGACGAAGCGCTCGACATAAGCGGTGGCCGGGTCGGAGAGGATCTCCTCGCCGGTGCCGACCTGCTCGATGCGCGCGTCCTTCATCAGCACGATGCGGTTGCCGAGATAGAGCGCCTCGTCGAGGTCGTGGGTGATGAAGACGATGGTCTTCTGCAGCCGGTTCTGCAGCGCCAGCAGCTCCTGCTGCATGTCGCGACGGATCAGCGGATCGAGCGCGGAGAAGGCCTCGTCCATCAACAGCACATCAGGGTCGACCGCGAGTGCGCGGGCCAGTCCGACGCGCTGCTGCATGCCGCCGGAGAGCTGATCGGGACGGGCGTCCTCCCAGCCCTCGAGTCCGACCTGGCGCAGCGCGGTGATCGCCTTCTCGGCGCGCACCTCGGGCGCCACGCCCTGGATCTCGAGACCGTATTCGACGTTCTCGCGGATGGTGCGGTGGGGGAACAGGGCGAAGTGCTGGAAGACCATGCCGAACTTGCGCCGACGGGTCTCGAGCAGCTGGTGGTGATCGAGTCCGACGATGTCCTCGCCGTCGATCAGGATCTCGCCCCGGGTCGGTTCGTTGAGCCGGTTGAGACAGCGGATCAGGCTCGACTTGCCGCTGCCCGAGAGTCCCATGACGACCAGGATCTCGCCCTCGTAGACATCGAAGCTGGCATCGGCGACGCCGACCGTTTGCCCGGTCTTCTCGAGGATGGTCTTTTTGTCGGCGCCCTGGGCGAGCAGCTCCAGGGCCTTCTCCGGCTCGTCGCCGAAGATCTTGGTGAGACCGCGCACGGCGATCTTGATGGATTGTTCTGCGGGCATGGCCCCGATGGTCCTTGACGGATAGATTGATGTGTGAGCGCCCGAGGGCCACTCACGGCTTTTGATCGCGGCATGGTGTCGCGCGTACCCCGACCGACCGGGGTGCTTGTGGCACCGTCTCCGGCGGGCGTCGGGGCGATGGTTGGTAGCGTGCCGGGGGTTTCCGGCCGACAGACATTTTCTAACCCTAACAGACTGTTGCGTGTACGCGCAACCATGATGGGCTGGTGGCCGGGGCGGTTTCAGGCTGGTTTTCGGACCCGCTGTGTGTGCCGCGCGCGCGGATCGGCAGCGCTCGGCTGGTGACGTAGAATGAGGGCTTTAAACGAGCGGAAGGATGGCTATGACGAGCTTTCGCGGTACAACGATCCTCTCCGTGCGGCGCGGCGGCAAGGTCGTGGTCGGCGGTGACGGGCAGGTTTCACTGGGCAACACGGTGATGAAGGGCAACGCGCGCAAGGTGCGGCGGCTCTATCATGGCCGGGTGCTGGCCGGTTTCGCCGGCGCCACCGCCGACGCCTTCACCCTGTTCGAGCGCTTCGAGGCCAAGCTGGAGAAGCACCAGGGCCACCTCACCCGCGCCGCGGTGGAGATGGCCAAGGACTGGCGCACCGATCGCATGCTGCGCCGTCTCGAGGCGTTGCTCTGTATCGCCGACGCCGAGACCTCGCTGATGATCTCGGGGACCGGCGACGTGATGGAGCCGGAGCACGACCTGATGGCGATCGGTTCGGGCGGGGCCTTCGCCCAGGCCGCAGCGCGCGCGCTGCTCGAGAACACCGAGCTCGATGCCCGCGAGATCGTCGAACGGGCCTTGAGTATCGCCGCCGATATTTGCATCTATACCAATCACAATCTGGTGCTCGAGGAACTCGACGCCCAGGCGTGAGTGTCCCGGCGCCCTGGCGCAACCTGCCCGGGGAGCGGAGAATGGCCGCTCGACCGGGCGCGGGAGGTCTCCGCGGCCCCCGTCCCCTTCGCGCTCACCCGCCGTGCCGTCTCGCGGAGGCGGCCCACCCGATGGACAGGCTCAATGTCGGAAATCACCCCACAACGCATCGTCGCCGAGCTCGACAAGCATATCGTCGGTCAGCACGAGGCCAAGCGCGCCGTGGCCATCGCGCTGCGCAACCGCTGGCGTCGCTCCTGCATCGAGGAGCCGCTGCGCTCGGAGATCACCCCCAAGAACATCCTGATGATCGGTCCCACCGGCGTCGGCAAGACCGAGATCGCGCGTCGGCTGGCGCGTCTGGCCAATGCGCCCTTCCTCAAGGTGGAGGCCACCAAGTTCACCGAGGTCGGCTACGTCGGGCGTGATGTCGAGTCGATCGTGCGCGATCTGGTCGATATCAGCATGAAGATGGCGCGCGAGCAGGAGATGGCCAAGCTCGCCGACCAGGCCGCCGCCGCGGCCGAGGAGCGCATCCTCGATGCGCTGCTGCCGCCGCCCTCGGGCTTCGAGCAGGACAGTCGCGCCAGCGCGCCGAGCTCGGCCACCCGCGAGAAGCTGCGCGCCAAGCTCCAGGCAGGCGAACTCGACGGGCGCGAGATCGACATCCAGGTCTCCGCCACCCCGCACGGGGTCGACATCATGGCCCCGCCGGGGATGGAGGAGATGACCAACCAGCTCCAGGGGCTGTTCCAGAACCTCGGTCAGGGGCACCAGCAGCGGCGCAAGCTGCGTATCGGTGAGGCGCGCAAGCTGCTCGAGGAGGAAGAAGCGGCCAAGCGGGTCAACGACGAGGATCTCAAGCTGCGCGCCATCGACAATGCCGAGCAGCACGGCATCGTCTTCATCGACGAGCTCGACAAGGTCACCCGCCGGGGCGAGGGCGCGAGCAGCGCCGACGTCTCGCGCGAGGGCGTGCAGCGCGATCTGCTGCCCCTGGTCGAGGGCAGCACGGTGTCGACCAAGTACGGCGCGGTGCGCACCGATCACATCCTCTTCATCGCCTCGGGGGCCTTCCATCTCGCCAAGCCCTCCGACCTGATCCCCGAGCTGCAGGGTCGGCTGCCGATCCGCGTCGAGCTCAAGGCGCTCGACAGCGACGACTTCGTGCGCATCCTCACCGAGCCCGACGCCTCGCTCACCGGCCAGTATCGCGCCCTGCTCGCCACCGAGGGGGTGAACCTGGAGTTCACCGAGGACGGTATCCGCCGTATCGCCGAGATCGCCTGGCAGGTCAACGAGCGCACCGAGAACATCGGCGCGCGGCGCCTGCACACGGTGCTCGAACGGCTGCTCGAGGACATCTCCTTCAACGCCTCCGAGCTCGACCGCGTCACCGTCACCGTCAACGCCGCCTATGTCGACGACAACCTGTCGGGGCTGGCCGAGGACGAGGATCTCTCGCGCTACATCCTGTGATCGATCGCGTCGGGCGCCCGGCGCGCCCGACCCTGGAGGCCCAGCCATGCCCGTACCCACCGAACTCAATCTCCATCGTCAGTCGCGCGTGCTCGAGGTGAGCTTCGACGACGGCGCGCGCTTCGCGCTGCCCTGCGAGTATCTGCGCGTCTACTCGCCCTCGGCCGAGGTGCAGGGGCACAGCCCCGAGGAGCGCATCCTCGTCGTCGGCAAGGAGGAGGTCGGCATCGACCGCATCGAGCCGGTCGGCAACTATGCCGTCTGTCTGCACTTCGACGACGAGCACAACACCGGGATCTACTCCTGGGACTATCTCTACCAGCTCGGTGCCGAGCAGGCCGAGCGTTGGCAGACCTATCTCGACGAACTCGCCCAGTCCGGACATGTCCACAAGGATCGTTCGAACTGACTGATATGACGGCCACGCGCCGGCGGTCCCCGGGCCGCCCGGAGCGCCCTCCGGCAGCGGCCCGGGGGCCCCGATCGGCGCCGGCCTTTGGTGTAAACTAGCCGCCGATTCGACAGCAGGGACACACTATGTCCGACCAGAAGACCACCCATTTCGGCTATCAGCAGGTGCCGATCGAAGAGAAGGCCGCGCGCGTGCGCGAGGTCTTCGACTCGGTCGCCACCCGCTACGACCTGATGAACGACCTGATGTCGCTCGGCATCCATCGGCTGTGGAAGCGCCACACCATCGAGCTGGCCGGCGTGCGTCGCGGTCAGCGCGTGCTCGACCTCGCCTCGGGCACCGGCGACCTGGCCGATCGCTTCGCCGCCATCGTCGGCCCCGACGGTCAGGTGGTGATGTCCGACATCAACGCCGCGATGCTCGGCGAGGGGCGCAAGCGGATGCTCGATCGCGGGCGCGTCGGCAACATCCAGTACTCGCTGATCAACGCCGAACAGATCCCCTTCCCCGACGACTACTTCGACTGCGTCACCATCGGTTTCGGGCTGCGCAACGTCACCGACAAGCAGAAGGCGCTCGGCGAGATGCAGCGCGTGCTGCGGCCCGGCGGTCGGGCGCTGGTGCTCGAGTTCTCCCACCCGCTGACCAAGCCGCTGGGCCGTGCCTACGATCTCTATTCGTTCTCGGTGCTGCCCACCCTGGGCAAGCTGGTGACCAACGACCCGGGCAGCTATCGCTATCTCGCCGAGTCGATCCGCATGCACCCGGACCAGGAGACGCTGCGCGGCATGATGGAGACGGCCGGGCTCGAGCGTTGCGAATACTTCAACCACAGCGGTGGCATCGTCGCGATCCACCGGGGATACAAGTTGTGAGCGAAGGCATCCAGATTCCCGACGCCCTGCTCGCGGTGATCGAGCAGGCGCTCAACCGCTACATCGCCCTCGACCCCGAGGGTCAGGCCGGGTTCGCGGCGCTCGAGGGGCGGATCATCGCCATCGAGGTCAAGGGCTTCGGCACCCGGGTGACGGTGCTGCCGGGGCAGCGCGGGCTGCAGCTGTTCGGGCTCTACGATGCCGAGCCCGATTGTCTGATCCACGGCACCCCGCTGGGGCTGGCGCGCATGGGCATGGCCGAGCGCAAGGCCGCCCAGCTGATCTCCGGCGAGGTCGAGATCGAGGGCGACACCGCGCTGGCGCAGTCCTTCAGCCAGGCGCTGGCGCACCTCGACGTCGACTGGGAGGAGCAGCTCGCGCGCGTCCTCGGCGACCCCTTCGCCCACCAGCTCGGCAACCGTGCGCGCGCCGCCGCCGACTGGCGCGAGCGCGCCTCCGAGACGATGAACGCCAACCTCAGGGAGTACCTGCAGGAGGAGCGGCGCCTGCTGCCGACCCGCTATGAGGTCGAGGCCTTCCTCGAGCAGGTCGACATCCTCCGCGACGATGTCGAGCGGCTCGCCGCCCGCATCGAGCGACTCACCACCCAGGCAGCGGACCTCGGCACCCAGCAATGATCGGACCCCGTCAGGCGTTACGCCTCTTTCGCATCAACTGGGTGCTGCTTCGCAACGGACTCGACGAGGTCATCCTCGCCACCCATCTGCTCCGCCCGCTGCGCTGGTTGATCTATCTCACCCCCTGGTACTGGTTGCGCGGCGAGCTGCCGCCCTATCCGGCACGGGTGCGCCAGACCCTCGAGGACCTGGGACCGATCTTCGTCAAGTTCGGCCAGATCCTCTCCACCCGTCGCGACCTGCTGCCCGACGACCTGGCCGTCGAGCTGGCCAAGCTCCAGGACCGGGTGCCGCCCTTCGGCGGCGATCAGGCGCGGGTGCTGATCGAGCGCGCCTGGGGCTGTCCGATCGAGGACGTACTCGATGAGTTCGACCCCGAGCCGCTGGCCTCGGCCTCGATCGCCCAGGTCCACACCGGGCGTCTCAAGGACGGTCGCGAGGTGGTGGTCAAGGTGCTGCGTCCGGGCATCGACCGGGTGATCCGCCAGGATCTCGGCCTGATGTATACCGTCGCCCAGCTCGCCGAGCGCTACTGGGCCGATGGCCGACGGCTGCGTCCGGTCGAGGTGGTGCGCGAGTACGAGAAGACCATCTACGACGAGCTCGACCTGCAGCGCGAGGCGGCCAACGCCTCACAGTTGCGCCGCAACTGGCAGGGCAGCGAGATGCTCTACATCCCCGAGGTGTTCTGGGACTGGACCCGCTCCAACGTGATGGTGATGGAGCGCATCTACGGCATCCCGGTGAGCAACGTCGAGGAGATCAAGGCGCAGGGCGTGAGCATGAAGCAGCTCGGCGAGCGCGGGGTGGAGATCTTCTTCACCCAGGTGTTCCGCGACAACTTCTTCCACGCCGACATGCACCCGGGCAACATCTTCGTCGAGCCCTCGGGGCGCTACATCTCCATCGACTTCGGCATCGTCGGCTCGCTCACCACCGAGGACCAGCGCTATCTCGCCGAGAACCTGCTCGCCTTCTTCGAGCGCGACTATCGTCGGGTGGCCGAGCTGCACGTCGAGTCGGGCTGGGTGCCGCCGGGGACCCGGGTCGACGAGTTCGAGTCGGCGATCCGCACCGTCAGCGAGCCGATCTTCGAGAAGCCGCTGGCCGAGATCTCCTTCGGTCACTTCCTGGTACGGCTGTTCCAGACCGCGCGGCGCTTCAACATGGAGATCCAGCCGCAGCTGGTGTTGCTGGAGAAGACCCTGCTCAACATCGAGGGGCTGGGGCGTCAGCTCTATCCCGAACTCGACCTCTGGACCACCGCCAAGCCCTACATGGAGCGCTGGATGAAGGAGCGCGTCGGGGTCAGCGGGCTGGCCGAGCGCACCAAGCGCAACGTGCTCTCGATCGCCGACCAGACCCCCGAGCTGCCGCTGATGGCCTATCGCATCCTCAGCAGCTACGACCGCCGCTTGCGTCTGGCCGAGTCGAGCCACGAGATCAACGCCGAGCGCGCCCGTCAGGCGCGCACCAGCGGCAATGCCATCCGCGCCATCGGCGGCGCCACGGTGCTCGTCTGCGGCACCCTGGTGCTGTTGCTCGGCCCCGGCCACTGGCTGCAGGAGGGCGTCGGCGTGGCCCTGGTGGCGCTGTGCTATCTCTCCGGGATCTGGCTGTTCGCGAGCGCCTCGCGTCGGGCCTGAACCGGCGGCGCTGAGACGCTGTGGAACACGGGACGCCCGCGCCGCGGGCGTCCCGTTGTTCGTTCATCCCCGGCGGCCATGCGTGCCGCCGCGCGCAGGAGCGACGACTGCCTCATGGTCGACACCAACCGTTACGGGCCATTGGCCGCCCGGGTCTATCACCTCGACAAGCCCATCGGGCGTTCCTTCGGTGACATCGAATACTATGCCGAGCGCCTGGCCGAGTGCCCGGGGCCAGTCCTCGAGCCGGCCGTCGGCAATGGTCGGGTGCTGATCCCGCTGCTGGAGCGCGGGCTCGACGTCCGTGGCGTCGACACCTCGGCGGAGATGCTCGCGCACTGTCGCGAGGCGTGCGCGACGCGCGGTCTGTCGGCACCGCTCGAACGGCAGGGCTTCGAGGACTTCTCCTCAGCCCTCGCGTTCGCGGCGATCATCGTCCCCGCCGGCTCCTTCCAGCTGATCACCGATCCCGGTCGGGCGCGTGCCGTGCTGCGCCGCTTCCGTGCCGCGCTGCGTCCGGGTGGGCGGCTGATCCTCGATCTCGAACCACTCTCGGCGCTGACCGCGCCGCCCGGCGCGGCGCGCCACTGGCGCGATGGCGCGGACCTGCTCACCCTGACCGAGCAACGGGTGGAGACCGATCCCGTGCGCCAGACGACCTGCTCCCAGCTCCGCTACGAGCTGTGGCGCGACGGCGCACTGGTCGCCACCGAGATCGACCTGTTCGCGCTGCGCTTCTGGGGGATACTGGAGTTCGAGCTGGCGCTGCGCGAGGCCGGGTTCGAGGCGGTCGAGGTCGCTGTCGATTATCGCCGCGGCGCCGCGCCGAGCGCACAGGCCGGGATGTTCACCTTCGAGGCGCGCTAACCGCCTTGGAGCCCGTGACCGGCCGGGCCGGGCACAGGCTGTCCGCGTCCGAGCCGCACGGCGAACCAGAAGGTGCTGCCTCGACCCGGCTCGCTGCTGCAGCCGGCGCCGCCGCCGAGTCGCTCGGCGATCTTCTTGACGGTCACCAGGCCGAGCCCCGAGCCTTCGTGGCGCCGGCTCATCGAGTTGTCGGCCTGCTCGAACAGGTTGAACAGACGTGCTCTCACCTCGGGGCCGAAGCCGACCCCGGTGTCGGTGACGGTGAAGCAGACCCTCAGGGCCTCGTCACTGCGCTCCTCGATCTGCATGGCGATCTCGATGCTGCCGTGTTCGGTGAACTTGATGGCATTGTCGAGATAGCAGTGCAGGGCGTGACGGATCCACTCGGCATCCCCGCTCACGGGCTCGTTCAGTGCCGCCACCCGGGTCTCGACGCTCAGTCCCTTGGCGCCGATCCGCGTTCGCAGCGGTGCGACGACCTCCTCGACCAGTGTCGCCGGGTCGAGCGGTTCGGGGTGGGTGGCGAGCATTCGCGAGTCGAGTTCGGTGACGCGCAGGACCGCATCGAACATGCCGGTCAGGCGATGTGCCGAGTCGACCACCTGATCGATCCAGGCGTTGCACTTGGGATTGTCGGGCTGGGTCTGGATGAGCTGCAGCAGACCGACGATCTGGTGCACCGGGGTGCGCATCTCGTGCGACATGTTGTGCAGGAAGTTGCTCTTGGCGCTGTTGGCCGCCTCGGCTGACTCCTTGGCCCGTTGCAGCTCGCCGGTGCGTTCGGCGACCTTGCGTTCGAGTGACTCGTTGAGTGCGAGCAGCGCCTGCTCCTGCTCCTTGAGCGCGAGCTGCAGGGCGATGCGTGATTCGAGCACGTCGAGGTTGACCGGCTTGTGGATGAAGTCGGCCGCGCCGCTGCGCAGGGCATCGGTCTCGCTCTCGGCAGTGTTGGCGGCGGTGACGAAGATCACCGGGATGGCCTGGGTGGCGGCATCCTGTTTCAGTCGCGCGAGGACCTCGTAGCCGTCCATGCCCGGCATCTTCACGTCGAGCAGGATCAGTGCCGGACGCTGGGCGTGGGCGAGCTGCAGTGCCTCCTCGCCGGAGGTCGCGGCGAGCACCTCGAAGCCCTGCATCAGGCGCTTGCCGATCACCAGGATGTTCTCCGGTGCATCGTCGACGATCAGGATGGTCTTCACGCTGCGGCCTCGTGTCGTGTCCTGGTCCAGGGACGTCACCTGCCTCGTGCCGCCAGGTCTCGGCGCGGGGCATGGGCGTTCAGGTGCCGGGCGAGGCGCGCGATGACTCGATGATGTCGAGCGCCTGGTCGAAGTGCAGTGCCCGGATCGCCGCGTCCAGGGCGGCGAAGTCGGCGCTCGCGAGCGTCGCCTCGAGCCCGGGGGCGAGCGTCTCGAAGGTGGCCACCGCGGTGAGTCGGTGGGCGGCAAGGTCATCGCGCAGTTGTGTCAGCGCCTCTTCATCGACAGCAGCCCCCGGATCGGGGGCGTTCGTCCCCGGCCTCGTCGCGCGCGCGTCTTCTTCCACATAAGGGTGGAGGCGGGTCTCGAGATCTCGAAGGGTCCGGGCGAGTTCGTCGAGAGGAGCGACGAGCGGTGCTGGGTCTGCTTGCCTGAGCTGGTGCTCGACCGACCGGGCCTGTTGTTGCAGCGCCTCGGCGCCGATCAGTCCGGCGTTGCCGGCGAGCTTGTGCAGCCGGTCGGCGAACGCCTGTCTGGTCGGCGCGTCGCTGGCCGGTGGGGGGGCTGCGCGGAGATCGGCAAACTCCCTGAGCAGGCTGCGACAGGTCGACCGGAACAGCGCCCAGTCGCCATCGAGCCTGGTCTCGACCTCGCGCATTCGCAGCCCCGGGATGGCCGGCCAGTGCGTCGCCGGTGCGGTCTCACCGGCGTACTGGGTGACCGGCAGCGCGGTGCCGCGCGCCAGTTCGATGTGACGGCGCAGGGTGCGCACCATCTGGTCGGGCTCGAAGGGCTTGGTGAGATAGTCGTTCATCCCCGCGGCGAGCGCGCGCTGGCGCTCGCTGGAGAGTGCCCCGGCGGTCAGCGCGATGACCGGCAGTTGCTCCAGACACAACTGGTTGCGGATCGCCCGGACCGTGGCGATACCGTCCATGATCGGCATCTGCACGTCGAGCAGCACCGCGTCGAAGCCTTGCTCCGGCTGGTCGAGCAGTTCGAGCACCTCCTGACCATTGGTGCAGGTTCGCACCTCGGCGCCCTGGCGCTCGAGGATACGGCGCGCGACATCGAGATTGAGCACGCTGTCGTCGACCAGCAGCACCCGGGTGCCCGGCAGCCATTGGATGTGGTTGGCGCCGAGACAGGTCCCCTCCAGCACCCGGTCCTGGAGGCCGGCGCGCTTGACCACCGCGGAGTTGACCTGGTTGAAGAGCGTCGAGCTGTCGACCGGCTTGACCATGATGCTGTCGGGCAGGTCGGCGTTGGGCTCGGCCTCGAGCGCCTCGGTGTCCTGGGCGGTGATCAGGATGGCGGCGGGGAGTTGGTCGGTGCCGATGCGGGTGCGTAGCCGGTCGAGGGCGGTGAGGCCGTCGAGTCCGGGCATCCGCCAGTCGACCACCAGACAGTCGACCGGCTGTTGCGAGGCGTCGCGCCCGAGCACATGGTCGATCAGCGCCTCGCCGTCGGCCACCCCCTCGGCGTGCCAGCCGAGCGAGGTGGCCATGGCGATCAGTGCCTCGCGCTGATCGGCGTCGTCCTCCGCGACCACCACCTCCAGGCGGCGTATCCCGCTCTCGAAGACCGCCAATTGGTCGGTGTCGGGCAGGTCGAGCGGGAGCTCGACGCGGAAGGTGCTGCCCACGCCCTCGGTGCTCTCCAGTGACACGCGTCCATCCATCTGCTCGACGGTCTGACGGACGATCGCCAGCCCCAGTCCGCTGCCGCCGAAGCGGCGAGTGGTGGACTCATCGGCCTGGACGAAGGGGGCGAACAGTCGCTCCTGGGCCGCCGCCGGGATGCCGATGCCGCTGTCCTCGACCTCCAGGCGGAGCAGGATGCGATGCTCGTGTCGGCTGGCGGTCGCGCGCAGCGTGATGCCACCACTGGCGGTGAACTTCACCGCGTTGGTCAGCAGGTTGAGCAGCATCTGGCGCAGCCGGGTGGCGTCGCCGACGAGGATGTCGGGGACGGTGGTGGCGATGTTGAGGTCCACGGTCAGCCCCTTCTCCCTGGCCTGCTCGGAGACGATACGCAGCGACTCCCGGCAGAGGTTGCCGACGCTGAACGGGATCTGCTCGAGCACCAGCTCGCCGGCCTCGATCTTCGACAGGTCGAGGACATCGTTGACGATGCCGAGCAACGTCTTGCCGGCCGACTGGATCTTGGTGACATAGTCGCGCTGCTCGCCGCTGAGCGGCCCGATACCGAGCAGATGACCGAGCCCCAGCACCGCGTTCAGCGGGGTGCGGATCTCGTGACTCATGTTGGCGAGGAACTGCGACTTGGCGGCATTGGCCTGCTCGGCGGCGTCGCGGGCCCGCTCCATCGACTCCTTGAGCGCCAGCTGCAAGCGCGCCTCGCGCTGCAGCGCGGCCATGCGCGAGGAGAGCCAGGCGATGACCGCGATCAGCAGATAGGCGGTGGCATTGACCAGCAGGAAGTCGGACCAGGCGTTGTGCCGGATCTCGCCCAGTGCCTGGTCGAGCGGGTAGATCGCGTGCAGGGTCAGCGGCTTGCCGTCGCCGAGGCTGTAGATCCGTCGCGAGTCGACGATGAAGATGCGGTCGGTGTCTCGCGCGCGCATCAGCCGCGCGCCCTCGAAGCCGGCGGGGTACTCGGCGGGGGTGAGGAACGCGAAATCGCCCTGCCAGCCGGAGACCGGGCCGGGGGCGTATTCGTGCTGGAAGGCCGCGGCGCCGGGATGGAGCAGATAGTGACCATGACCATTGGTCAGGAAGTAGCGGGTGGCGTCGTCGCTGCGACCGAGTTCGTCGAGCAGGGCGCCGAACTCGTAGTTGACCACGACGACGGCGAAGGTCTCGCCGCGGGCGTTGGCCACCGGGGTCGAGACCCGTACCGTCGGTCGATGGGGCTCCTCGAGCCTGCCGTGTTCGCGGTTGAGTTCGATCTCCGAGACCACCAGGGTGCCGGGTGGGGCGGCGATGGCCTCGATGAAGTAGGGGCGGTCGCCCTTGTGCTGAAAGCTGTCCTCGGCGGGGATGCGGGGCGTGCCGCTGGCGTCGCGCTCGACGCGGATCAGCTCGAGACCGTCGCTGGCGGTGCCGATGAAGCGGGCCTGGAACACCCGTGGCTCGGCCCTGAGGAAGCCGAGATAGATCTGGTCGAGTCGGTTCTTCCACACCGAGAAGGTCTCGCCGTTGACCGGATCGACGCCACCGTGGAGCAGCACCCGGGCGATCCCCGGCACCGGTGGGACCGAGGCGAGGAACTCGGTCATCCGCTTGAGATGACTGATCTCGCGATCGAAGACCGTGGCCTTGAGCGCGAGCTGGCTCTGTTGCTGGAAGGAGACGGCGTTGAAGAAGGAGCGCCCGGACTGGACCTGGGCGTACCAGTAGGTGCCGAATGAAAAGGCCGCCGCGGCCATGATCGCCAGGGGCCATGCTGCACGCGATCTCAGTGTTCTTCCTGGCTCGACCATGGCGCCTCCGTGTCGCGGCGAGGAGTGTCGTTGAAGCTAGTCGATAATGCCGTGCTTCGCGACCTCCCGGTGTTCGGCGCGCTCGTGCCCCGATGATCTGCGTCGCGACTCAGTCGCGCATGACGATGTCGGCGGTGCTGATCTCGGCGATGTCGCGATGACCGATGAAGGCCATGGTCAGTTCGGTCTCCTCGTGGAGGATCTCGAGCATGCGGGTGACCCCGGCGCGGCCATCGGCGCCGAGCCCGTAGACCAGCGGGCGCCCGATCATCACCCCGCGCGCGCCGAGCGCGCGGGCGCGGATGACGTCCTGGCCGGTGCGCACGCCGCTGTCGAGCCAGACCTCGATGTCCCCGCCGACGGCCTCGACGATCTCCGGCAGCACGCTGATCGAGGAGCGCGCACCGTCGAGCTGACGCCCGCCGTGGTTGGAGACGACGACGGCATCGGCGCCGAGCGCGACACAGGCGCGCGCGTCCTCGGCCTCCATGATCCCCTTGATGATCAGCGGCCCGTCCCACCACTCGCGATAGCGCTTGATGTCGTCCCAGCCGAGCTTGGGGTCGAAGGAGGCGGCGGTCCATTGCATCAGGTCGCGCATGTCCTCGACCCCGGTGGCGCAACCCTGGATGTTGCCGAAGCCGCGGTTGCGGGTGGCGAGCATGCCGAGCGCCCAGCGTGGACGCCGGGCGATATCGATGAGATTGGGCAGGGTCAGGCGCGGCGGTGCGGTCATGCCGTTGCGGTGATCGGCGTGACGCTTGCCGATCATCTGCAGGTCGAGGGTGAGCACCAGCGCCGAGCAGCCGACCGCGCGGGCGCGCTCGATCAGCTTGCGGGTGAAATCGCGATCGCGCTGAACGTAGAGCTGGAACCAGAACGGCTTGGTGGTGTGGCGCGCCACCGTCTCGATCGAGCAGATGCTCATGGTCGAGAGGGTGAAGGGCACGCCGAAGTCCTCGGCGGCCTGGGCGGCCTTGACCTCGCCGTCGGGGTGCTGCATGCCGAGCAGTCCCACCGGGGCCAGGGCGACGGGCATCCGCACCGGCTGGCCGACCAGGGTGGTGGTCAGGGTACGCGGTTCGAGATCGCGCGCCACGCGTTGGCGGAAGAGGATGCGCTGGAAGTCGGCGCGGTTGAGTGCGAGCGTCTGCTGGGTCCAGGAGCCCGACTCGCAGTAACCCTGGAACATCCTGGGGACGCGGCGATGATAGAGGCGTTGCAGGTCGGCGAGTTCGCAGATCACGGTCATGGTGAAGGGTCCTGTCGCTCAAAAACACGAGGCTACACCAAGATCTGCCCGCCGGGTCGGCGTGCCGGCATCGTGTCGACGGCGTGGATTCCGACGAGCGAGGGTTGAATCACGATCAGCGACACCAGTTACCAGTGGGGCAATGCGTTATTGCGGAACGGCTGACGGCGCCAGGCTCCGTCCGCCGTGCCCCCGAAGGTATGCGATCGATGTCGGTCGTTGAGAATGTTCACCCCTTTCAACTCGGACAGGATGGAGGCGTCTCCGTGCAATGGTTTCGTGACCTGAGCTTCCGCTGGAAGCTCGCCCTGCCGATCCTGCTCATCGCCGCGATCATGGTGGTGAACGCGCTCCTCGCCCTCAACGGTATCGCCGCCCTCAAGCGGGAGTCGCAGTCCGTCTCGCGTGGTTTCCTGCCCGGGATCGATGCCCTGATCGAGGCCGATCGCGATCTCTATCAGGCGCTGCTGGCCGAGCGGACTGCGCTCTTCGCCGCCCCGGGTACGCCCGAGTTCGCGGCGGCCCTGGCCTCGCACGAGGAGAACGCCGATCAGGCCAGGACCCGGGTGGGACGCTTCGCCACGGCGATCCGGCTGACCGGGATCGAGCGGCCCGAGGAGATCGAGACCCTGTTGCGAGGCTTCGATCAACTCTATGCTCAGTGGCTGGAGTCGAGCCGGCGGGTCATCCGGTTGCGCCAGGGCGAGGGGCGGGAGGGCGCCGAGGCTTTGAGTTACGGCACGGCCGCCACGCGCTTCGAGGAGATGCGCGAGGTGCTCGACACCCTGACCGAGCGCTCGCTCGTCGCCGCCGACCACGCCAGCGAACGGATCGATCAGGTGGCCCTGGGCTCGACCCTGTCGAGCCTGAGCGGGCTGCTGCTGGGGTTGGTGCTGTGCACGCTGCTGGCGGTGCTGTTTCCCGGCATGATCACCAGGCCGCTGTATCAGATCATCGCGCGGCTGGAAGACATCGCCCAGGGCGAGGGCGACCTGACGGTGCGCCTGAGCGCTGACAGGCGCGATGAACTCGGCCGTCTGGCGGCGGCCTTCAACCGCTTCGTCGACAAGCTCCAGGGGCTGATCGGGCGGATCGCCGGCGCCACCGCGCAGGTCGCTACCGCCGCAGAGCAGGTCTCGACCGTCACCGCCGAGGTCACCGACGCGCTCACCCAGCAGGAGGCGATGACCGATCAGGTGGCCACCGCGGCCAATCAGATGGCGACCACGGTGCAGGTGGTGGTGAGCAATACCAGCGAGGCGGCGCAGGCCGCCGCGCACGCCGATCGCGCCTCACGCGATGGCCAGGCGGTGGTCAATCAGACCGTCGATGCCATGGGGCGCCTGGCGCGCGAGGTCGAGGAGGCCGCCGAGGTGATCCGGCGTCTCGGCAGCGATACCGAGCAGATCGGCTCGGTGCTGGACGTGATTCGCGGCATCGCCGAGCAGACCAACCTGCTGGCGTTGAACGCCGCCATCGAGGCCGCGCGCGCCGGTGAGCAGGGACGCGGCTTTGCGGTCGTCGCCGCCGAGGTGCGGACCCTGGCCAGCCGCAGCCAGCAGTCGACCCAGGAGATCCAGACCATGATCGAGCGTCTGCAGTTGGCCGCGCGGCAGGCGGTCGAGGCGGTCGAGAGCGGTCAACGGCAGGCGCACCAGGGGGTCACCACCGCCAGCGGTGCCGGCGAATCACTGCAGTCGATCGCCGAGGCGGTCGGTCGGATCAACAGCATGAACGGCCAGATCGCGACCTCGTCGGAACAGCAGAGCGCGGTGACCGAGGACATCAGCCGCAACATCAGTCAGATCAGCGAGGTCATGCAGCGCACCGTCCAGGGCGCGCGTCACACCGCCGGGGCGAGCCAGGAACTCTCCAAGCTGGCCGTCGAGCTGCAGAGCCTGATCGGGCAGTTCAGGGTGTGATGATTGAGCGACCGCTCGTGACACGAGACAGACCGTACTGGGCGCGATACTCGGACAGGATGTCTTCCGTCGGGCCGGCGGCGATGATGCGCCCGTGCTCCATCAGCACCGATTTCTCGCACATGCTGCTGAGCAGTTCGTCGTCGTGCGACGAGAGCACGATGATCGAGACCTGCTCGGTGAAGCGTTGCAGGCGCTCGCCGGCCTTCTGCAGGAAGGCCGCGTCACTGGTTCCGATGCCCTCGTCGAGCAGCAGGATGTCGGGCGCGACCGAGGTCGAGATGGCGAAGGCCAGACGCATCTGCATGCCCGCCGAATAGGTGCGGATCGGCAGGTTGAGGAAGTCGCCGAGCTCGGTGAACTCGGCGATCTCGTCCATCTGCGCGCGGATCTGCTTGCGGGTGAGCCCGAGGAAGAGCCCGCGCAGCATGATGTTCTCGTAGCCGGTGCTCTCCTGGTCCATCCCCAGGCTGATGTCGAACAGCGGGACCGTGCTGCCCTGCAGCGCCACCCGACCGCAGTTGGGCTCGTAGATGCCACCGAGCACGCGCAGCAGGGTGGTCTTGCCGGCGCCGTTGTGGCCGACCAGACCGACGCGCTCGCCGTCGCGCAGCGACAGGTTGATGTCCTGTAACGCCTCGACCACCGAGATGCGATTGCCGCCGGCGTCGGCGCGGATCTGTCCGCCGGTGGCGCTCTGCATCAGCCGGTTCTTCAGCGAGCGGGTGGAGGCGCTGTAGACGGGGAAGGAGACCGAGACGTCGGTCAGTTCGATCGAGGCCATGACGACTTCCTCAGACCCAGTAGGCGATGCGCCAGCGGTAGGCGGAATAGAACAGCAGGGTGACGGCCCAGCCGACCGCGGCGAGCAGCAGCACCGCCAGCCAGTTGGTGAGCGCCGGTGGCTGGCCGAGCAGCGGGGCGCGGATCACCTCGACCAAGTGGTAGAAGGGGTTGAGGTGTAGCAGCAGGGCGCGCCCGGGCAGCATCTCCGGCTTCCAGATCACCGGGGTGATGAAGAACAGCACCTGCACCATGCTGGCGATGATCAACGGCACGTCGCGGAAGCGCGCGCTGAGCAGCCCGAAGAACAGCCCGATCCACAGCCCGTTGAGCAGCAGCAGCGCCAGTGCCGGGAACACCCACAGCAGGCTCCAATCCCAGCTCACGCCGAACCACAGCGCCACCCCGACGAAGACCCAGATGTTGTGGGCGAAGGCGATCAGCGCCGACCACAGCTTGCGGTAGACATAGATCGACAGCGGCGCGTTGAGCTGCTTGATCATCCCCTCGGCGGCGATGAAGGCCTCGCTGCCGTCGAGGATGATCGCCGAGATCAGTCCCCAGATGACGAAGCCGGCGGCGAGGAAGGGCAGGTAGTCGTGCAGGTCCTGACCGAAGATCTGGCCGTAGAGCAGGCCCAGGGCGAGCACCATGATGCCCATCGAGATGGTGATCCAGAACGGCCCGAGCTTGGAGCGGCGATAGCGCTGACGGACGTCGTGCAGTCCGAGCGTTCCCCATAACTCGTAGTGCTTCCAGCCGTTGCGGACATCCGCGAGGGCATCGTGAATCTGTTCGCGGCGCAGACCATGACGGAACTGCCTCACGAGGGATGATCTGCCGCTGTCGGCATCTGTAGACATCAGGGTGGTTCCGGGAGCGAAGTCACGCGGTGGTGGCCGTGGACACTAAGTCGACCGGACACGTCCATGTTCGGCGTCGTGTCGGTCAGCCTCCACATCGCGCCAGAGGATGAGCATGCGGCATGCATCCCGGCGTCATCGCGCCATCGGGGAGTGCCTGCGTGCTTCAAGATTGAGTGAGGACCTATCTTAAAAAGTGCCCTTAGGTTCACCCCAGGCATTGCTGCGATGGGCGCGGGCCTAAGGAGAAAAAACACTGCTGAGTATATCACGCCTCTTCGGGGGCCTGCTCCGGGTTCTTCCGCTGGGTCTGGCGGCTTTCGTCGGTCGCGCCCCTTGCGTTTCCCCGGCCACGCGCTAAAGTCAGCGCACTTCCTCCCTTGCGCGTGCTCCGACTCGTGCCCGACCCCGAACCCCATTCCCTCACGCCGCCGGTGTCCACCGGCGAGGCCAGCGTGCGTGCCGCCGCGCTCGCCGATCTCGACGACCTGCTCCGCCTCGAGACCCAGTGTTTCACCAGCGACCGCATCAGTCGCCGGCAATGGCGCTATCTGCTCACCCGTGCCCGGGCGCGCACCCTGGTGGTGACGCGTGCCGATCGGGTGGTCGGCTATGTGCTGCTGCTGTTCAGTCGCGCCACCTCGGTGGCGCGGCTCTACTCGATCGCCGTCGACCCCGACACCCGTGGCGAGGGCGTCGGCCGGACGCTGGTCGAGGCGGCCGAGCGCGCCGCCTGGGCGCAGGATCGCGCCTATCTGCGCCTCGAGATCCGGCGTGACAACCGCGCCTCGCAGGCGTTGTTCGAGGGCGCCGGCTATCGCCGCTTCGCGACGCGCGCCGATTACTACGAAGACCGCATGGCGGCGCTGCGCTACGAGAAGCCGCTGGCCCCGGGGTTGAAGCCGGCCTTCGATCGGGTGCCCTTCTACGAGCAGACCCTCGACTTCACCTGTGGCCCGGCCTCGCTGATGATGGCGATGCGGGCGCTGCGCCCGGCGCTGGTCCTCGACCGCGCCCTGGAGCTGCGGCTGTGGCGCGAATCGACCACCATCTTCATGACCTCGGGACACGGCGGCTGTGGCCCGCTGGGGCTGGCGCTGGCCGCCGATCGGCGCGGCTTCGCCGTCAGCGTCCACGTCAACGACCCCGGGGTGCCGCTGATCGACTCGGTGCGCAGCCCCGAGAAGAAGGCGGTGATGCGCCTGGTGCACGAGGACATGCTCGCCGAGGCCGGGCGGGTGGGCCTGGCGGTGCACTACGAGCGTCTGCCCCTGGAGGCGGTCGAGCGTCACTGGGAGGGCGGCGCGGTGCCGCTGGTGCTGATCAGCTCCTATCGCATCTATCAGGAGAAGTTCCCCCACTGGGTGGTGGTAACCGGGTTCGACGCGCGCTTCGTCTACGTCCACGACCCCTATGTCGACGCCGAGCGCGGCGAGACCCGGCTCGACTCGATGGACATGCCGATCCAGCGCGCCGAGTTCACCCGCATGGCCCGCTACGGGCGGGTCGGGCTGCAGGCGGTGGTGCTGGTGGCGGAGGCGCATCATGGCTGAGCACCTGCTGGTGGTGGAGCGTCCCGCGGCCTGGGCGGGGCGGATGCCGGGGGTGGCCGTGGTCGACGTGCGCGACTATCTCGCCGGTGGCGAGCATGCCGCGCGGCGCGGGCTGCGGGTGATCAATCTCTGCGACAGCTACCGCTATCGCTCGCTCGGCTACTACTGTTCGCTGCTCGCCGAGGCGCGCGGCCATCGCGTCCTGCCGAGCGTGGCGACCATCCAGGAGCTCTCCAGCCGGGCGCTCTATGCCCTAGCCACCGAGGAGCTGGACATCCGCGTACAGCGCCTGCTCGGCGCCCGGCGCAGCGCGGCGCCGATCGGCGCCGAGACCCATGTGCTCACGCTCTACTTCGGCCACTGCGAGGCCGAGGCGCTGCGCGCGCTGGGGCGGCGCATCTTCGAGACCTTCCCCTGCCCGATCCTGCGTGTGACCTTCCGCCGTCAGGGCGAGTGGCGGATCAGCGCGATCGAGGCCCTGCCGACCTCGTCGCTTCCCGACGAGCCCGCCCGTGCCGCGCTGCTCGCGGCGCTGGGCGCGCACCTGTCGCGCCGTTGGCGCCGCCCGCGCGCCCCGCACCCCTATCGCTACGACCTGGCGGTGCTGCGCGACCCGGAGGAGGAACTCGCCCCTTCGGACCCCGGCGCGCTGGCGCGGCTGGTCCGTGCCGGTCGGGCGCTGGGGGTCAACGTCGAGCTGATCGGGCGGCGCGACTACAGCCGGTTGGCCGAGTACGATGCGCTGTTCATCCGCGAGACCACCCGCATCGCCCATCACACCTTCCGCTTCGCCAAGAAGGCCGAGCGCGAGGGACTGGTGGTGATCGACGACCCACGCTCGATCCTGCGCTGCACCAACAAGGTCTATCTCGCCGAGCTGCTCGCCGCGCACCGCGTCCCGCGTCCGCGCACCCTGGTGTTGCGGCGCGAGACGCTGCTCGAGGCCGAGCGCGAGATCGGCTATCCGGTGGTGCTGAAGATCCCCGAGGGGTCGTTCTCGCGCGGGGTGTTCAAGGCCGAGGATCGCGCCGCGCTGCGGCGCATCGGTACGCGGCTGTTGCGCGCCTCGGACCTGATCCTCGCTCAGGAGTATCTCTACACCCCCTTCGACTGGCGCATCGGCGTGCTCGGGCGCGAGCCGCTCTATGCCTGCAAGTACTTCATGAGCCGGGATCACTGGCAGATCGTCAAGCACGGGGTCGACGGCGGGTGTGAGGAGGGCGGGTTCGAGACCCTGGCGCTGGAGGCGGTGCCCCCGGCGGTGCTACGGGTGGCGCTGCGTGCGGCCGAGCCGATCGGCGACGGGCTCTATGGCGTGGACATCAAGGAGACGTCGCGCGGTCCGGTGGTGATCGAGGTCAACGACAACCCCAGCATCGACGCCGGCGTCGAGGACGCGGTGCTGGGCGATGCGCTCTATCGTCGACTGATCGAGTTCTTCGTGTGCCGCCTCGACCGTCAGCGCCAGCGCGGCGAGCCGCGCAGGGCCAAGGGGGCGTAGGGCGGGCGCGCGGCGCCGCGCCCAAACCCTTGGCGGCCTTCGCGGCCGTGCGGTTCAATCCCCTGACGGCTGGCCTTGTCGCGGGCGCTTCTCTATCATCGGTCGCCTTCGCTCCGTCCCGTGTCGCCGCGCGGCCCCGTCCGTGCCGGGCGTGCGCGGGTTTCCTGTCACCGAGTACCCGATCCATGACCGACCGATCCCCCCGCGGCAGCGCTGCCGCGTCGTGTACCCCGGCGCAGATCGCCGCCTCCGCGCTGACCCGTTACCGTGACCTGATCGATGACTGGGACGCCTTCGTCGCCGCCCTCGGGCGTCCACTGGCGCCCTGCATCTGGGCCAACCCGACACGGATCTCGGTGGCCGGGCTGGCGGCGCTGCTCGCCGAGGAGGGGGTCGCGGCCGAGCCGCTGGCGGCGCTGCCCGGCGCGCTGCGTCTCGCCCCCGAGGCGCGCACCGGTCAGCACTGGTGGTATTGCGCGGGGCTCGCGCACGCCCAGGAGCTGGTCTCGCAGCTGCCGGCGCTGCTGCTCGATCTCGCCCCGGGACAGCGGGTGCTCGACATGTGCGCCGCCCCCGGTGGCAAGACCGCGCAGATCGCCTTCGCCCTCGGCAACCGTGGCACCCTGGTCGCCAACGACATCTCCAGCGATCGCATCAAGGCGCTGCAGGGCAATCTCGACCGGCTCGGGGTGATCAACGTCAGCACCACCTGCAAGGATGCCTCGAACTGGCCGCTGCGCGGTGGTCAGTTCGACCGCATCCTGCTCGACGCGCCCTGTTCGAGCGAGGGCACGCTCAGGCGTACCCCCTCGCTGCTCGGCAGGCTGGGGCCGGAGAACGCCGCGCGGCTCGCGCCCAAGCAGCGCTTGCTGCTGGAGAAGGCGGTGCGGCTGCTGCGCCCCGGCGGGCGACTGGTGTACTCGACCTGTACCTTCGCGCCGGAGGAGAACGAGCTGGTGCTCGACGCGGTACTCGCCGCCGCGGGCGAGGGGCTGCGGCTGTTACCGGCGGCGCTGCCAGGTATCCGCTGCGCGCCGGGGCTCACCGAGTGGCAGGGGCGCGCGCTCGACCCGCGGCTCGCCGGCTGCATGCGTATCTGGCCGCACCACAACGACAGCGGCGGTTTCTTCATCGCGGTGCTGGAGAAGCCCGCCGAGGTCGCGGCGAACCGTCAGGGCCATGTGCCGGTGACGCCGCCCGGCGATCCGGCCGAGATCGCCCCCTGGCTGGAGGGGGTGGCGTCGCGCTACGGCCTGCCCGAGGACATCTGGGCACGCTATCGGGTGCACCGCCAGACCAAGCGCGGTCTGCACCTGAGCGCCGCCGATCACTGCCCGCCGCGGGCGCCGCGTCCCGAGGCCAGCGGCCTGTTCTTCCATCGCACCAATGTACGCCCGCCCAAGCCGACCACCGCCGGGGCGCTGCTGCTCGGGCGCGAGGCGAGCGCGCACCGCATCGAACTCGACGCCGAGCAGCGCGATCGTTACCTGCGCCGCGAGACCTTCGCGCCACACCCCGAGCAGCTCGCCGCCGGCGCCTATGGCCAGGTGGTCGCGAGCTATCGCGGGCACGTGCTGGGGATGGCCGTGGTGCACCGCTCCGGGGTGGTCGAGAGCCTGTTCCCGAGCCGCTGGAGCGGCTGTACCGCGGCATCGGGCGGTCAGCCTTCAGCGGCCAGCCCTCAGCCGTCAGCCACCAGTAATTGAGGCTCGGCGGCTTGCCTTCAGCCGCCAGCGGGTGCGTTATCGTCGCATCATTTAGAGAGAATGAACCGCCAAGATACCGTCTTTCCCGTCAAGCCGCGGAAGCGTAATCGGGCTGGTAGGGGCGACGGTTCTTGAACACGCCGAAGCAGATGTGGGCGAGTTTCCGCATGGCGGCGCCGAGGGCGACCATCTTGGGCTTGCCGCGCGCCAGGAGGCGTTCGTAGAGGTCCTTGACGTGTGGGTTGTAGCGAATGGCGGTGACGGCGGCCATGTAGAGGGTGGCGCGGGCATGGGCAGGCCCGGCCTTGGAGAGTCTGGCGCGCCCCTGCACGGAGGTGCCCGACTGTCGCTCGACGGGCACGAGCCCGAGGTAGGCGGCGAACTGTTGGGCCGAGGTGAAGGGACGGCTTTGCAGCAGCGCCACGAAGCGCTGAGCGACCTTGAGGCCGACGGCGGGGATCGAGGTGAGGAGGTCGACGTCCTCGCGTAGCTGAGGATGGCCGTCGAGGTGGTCGTCGATCTGTTGCTGGAGCTTGGCGAGGGCTTCTTCGAGGAAGGCGATACTCTCGCGCACCGAGTCGCGCACCAGCGCCGGGGTGTGGGTCGCCTCGACCTTCTCCAGGCGGTTGCGCTCGCGGCGCAGGTCCTCGATGAGGGCGCGCTGACGGGCCAGCAGCGCCCGCAGGGCGCGCACCTCGGGCGAGGGCGGCGTCCAGGGCGCGGGCTTGAGGAGCGCGCCGAAGCGCGCCAGCACCTTGGCATCGACCGCGTCGGTCTTGGTGCGCACCGCCAGACCGCGAGCGAAGTCCCGGGCCTGGGCCGGGTTGACGATCGAGACCGTCAGGCCACGCCCGTGGAGCAGCTCGGCGGCCGTCTCGTGGTAAGGGCCGGTGGCCTCCAGCACCGCATGGACCGCCTCCGGCCTCGCCCCCTGACGCCCCAGCCAGTCGATCAGCGCCTCCACCCCCGTGGCGGTATTGGGCACCGTCTTGGTCTTGAGCTTGACCCGCTCCTGCTCGCTCAGCTCCAGCGCGGTGTGCAGCTTCGCCTTCGAGACATCGATTCCGAGAGACATCATCGTCGTCCACTCCTTGATCCTGGGCCAGTCCTCATACCCACTCGCCTTGTCCATGCAGGGTTCGCCCCTTGGATACCGTTCAGTGTCGAGACTGGCATGAGAAGAGAGATCGAGGGCTTGGTCTTAGCGACAAGGTCCAGGCCTTCAGGCGCAATCGAGCTGCCTCAATCTCGCGTGGTGGGAGCTAACCACCACGGGGTGGCAAGATACAAGACGCGAAGGGCGCGAAGGGATCGCAAGGATGAAGGGGGCGAGCGGTGTGCGCGCTTTTCGGCCTCTAGTTTCAGCCGCAGTCGCCTTTGAGCAGCTCGCTCCAAACCCTTAGCGACCTTGGTGTCTTCGCGGTTCAATAATCCCCCGGCCGCTTACATGAAGCTGTCCTTGTTCTGCGCCTTCAGGGTGGCGTCCTTGCGGCTGATCACGCCGCGCTGCACCAGTTCCTTGAGGTTCTGATCCAGGGTCTGCATGCCGTGGGCCTGGCCGGTCTGGATCGCCGAGTACATCTGCGCGACCTTGGCCTCGCGGATGAGGTTGCGGATCGCCGGGGTGCCGATCATGATCTCGTGCGCCGCCACCCGGCCGCCGCCGATCTTCTTGAGCAGGGTCTGGGCGATGACCGCGCGCAGCGACTCCGAGAGCATCGCGCGCACCATCTCCTTCTCGGCGGCGGGGAAGACGTCGATGATGCGGTCGATGGTCTTGGCCGCCGAGGTGGTGTGCAGGGTGCCGAACACCAGGTGACCGGTCTCGGCGGCGGTGAGTGCGAGACGGATGGTCTCGAGGTCGCGCAGCTCGCCGACCAGGATGATGTCCGGGTCCTGACGCAGCGCCGAGCGCAGCGCCTCGCTGAAGCCGAGGGTGTCGCGATGGACCTCGCGCTGGTTGACCAGACACTTCTTGCTGGCGTGGACGAACTCGATCGGGTCCTCGATGGTGAGGATGTGGGCGTAGTCGTTGTCGTTGAGGTGGTCGATCATCGCCGCCAGCGTGGTCGACTTACCCGACCCGGTGGGGCCGGTGACCAGCACCAGGCCGCGCGGCACGTTGACGATCTCCTTGAAGATCGCCGGGGCGTGGAGGTCCTCGAGGGTGAGGACCTTGGAAGGGATGGTGCGGAACACCGCGCCGGCACCGCGCTTCTGGTTGAAGGCGTTGACACGAAAGCGCGCCACCCCGGGGATCTCGAAGGAGAAGTCGGTCTCGAGGAACTCCTCGTAATCCTTGCGCTGCTTGTCGTTCATGATGTCGTAGACAAGCGAGTGCACGGCGCGATGGTCGAGCGCCGGGACGTTGATCCGACGCATGTCGCCGTCGACCCGGATCATCGGCGGCAGACCGGCCGAGAGGTGGAGGTCGGAGGCGTTGTTCTTGACGCTGAAGGCGAGGAGTTCGGCGATGTCCACGGCGGCGGTCTCCGTCCGGTTGTCGATGGTGCCCGGGTCCATCCGTGGCGCCGCCGAGCAGGGCGGCGCCACGGTGGGGCGCGGGCTCAGTCCTGCTCGACGCGCTCGAAGACGACGCGCCCGCCGAGCAGGGTCCAGCTCACGCGTCCGTGCATCTCGGTCCCGATGAAGGGGGTGTTGCCGGCGCGACCGAGCAGGGTCTCGGGCGTCAGCGTCCAGCGCGCCTCGGGGTCGAGCACGCAGACGTCGGCGATCTCGCCGATGCCGAGTCGGCCATAGGGCTGGTCGACGACCCCGGCCGGTCCCGTGGTGAGCCGGGCGATCATCTCGGGCAGCCCGATCACGCCCTCCTCGACCAGTCGCAGCGCGAGCGGCAGCAGGGTCTCGAGCGCGGCGATCCCGGGATCGGTCTCGGGGAAGGGGGCGAGCTTGGCGTCGGCGTCGTGGGGCTGGTGGTCGGAGCAGACCGCCTCGAGGTCGCCGTTGACCACGGCCGCACGCAGCGCTTCGCGATCGGCCAGGGTGCGCAGCGGCGGCAGCAGATGACAGTTGGCGTCGAGCCCGGCGAGGTCGTCCTCGGTGAGGAACAGCTGGTGGATGCTGACATCACCGCTGGCGCGCACGCCGCGGCGCCGCGCCTCGGACAGCAGGGCCACGGCACGCGCCGTCGACAGACCGCGGAAGTGGATGCGTGCGCCGGTCTGCTCGGCCAGCGCCAGACCGCGGGCGACGGCCAGGGTCTCGGCGGCCTCGGGGATGGCGGGCAGGCCGAGTCGGGCGCTGATGCGGCCCTCGTGGGCGCAGCCACCGGCACTCAACTCGGGGTCGAGCGGGTGGAGGAACACCGGCATGGCGAAGGAGGCGGCGTACTCGAGCGCGCGGCGCAGCACATGGGTGCTGCGGATCGGGCGCTCGGCCTCGCCGAGCGCCGGGCAGCCGGCGCGCTTGAGCGCGGCCATCTCGGCCAGGGTCTCGCCCTTGAGCCCGCGGGTCAGTGCGCCGATCGGCAGCACCCGGGCATAGCCGTTGCGGTTGGCCGTCTGCTGGATGAGCTGCGCCACCGCCGGGGTATCGATCACCGGCTGGGTGTCGGGCGGACAGCACAGGGTGGTGATCCCCGAGGCGGCGGCGGCGCGGGTCTCGCTGGCGATGGTCGCCTTGTGCTCGTGACCGGGCTCGCGCAGCCGCGCCGAGAGGTCGACCAGGCCGGGCAGCACCAGCCTGCCGCTGGCGTCGAGCGTGCGGTCGGGCTGGAAACCGGAGGGCGCGGCGCCGATGGCGGCGACCCGGCCCTCGGCGATGTGCAGGTCGGTCTGGCTGTCGATGCCGGAGGCCGGGTCGATCAGCCGACCGTTGCGAATGGTGATCTTGGGACTACTGGCCATCGGTGGCTCCGGCGCTCTGGGAATGCTGCAGGTTCTGGTTGCCGAGACACATCGACATCACCGCCATGCGCACGGCGATGCCGTTGCTGACCTGCTCGAGGATCACCGAGCGCTCGCCGTCGGCGACCTGGGAGTCCATCTCGACCCCGCGGTTGATCGGGCCGGGGTGCATCACGATCGCCTCGGGGTGGGCGACGGCGAGACGCTCCTCGGTCAGGCCGTAGAGCCGGAAGTACTCGTGCTCGCTCGGCAGCAGGGCGCTGCTCATGCGCTCGCGCTGCAGCCGCAGCATGATCACCACGTCGACGTCACGCAGTCCCTCGCGCAGGTCGTGGCACACCCGCACCCCGAGCGCCTCCTCGGCCTGGGCCGGGATCAGGGTGCGCGGACCGATCACCCGCACCTCGGGGACGCCAAGGGTGTGCAAGGCGATGATCTGCGAGCGCGCCACCCGCGAGTGCAGGATGTCGCCGATGATCGCCACCCGTAGCTGGCTGAAATCGGCCTTGTGGCGATGGATGGTGAGCATGTCGAGCATCGCCTGGGTGGGGTGGGCGTGACGCCCGTCACCGGCGTTGACCACGCTGACGTGTGGTGCGGCGTGATCGGCGATGAAGTGCGCCGCGCCGCTGGTGGCGTGACGCACCACGAACATGTCGACGTGCATCGCCTCGAGGTTGCGCAGGGTGTCGAGCAGGGTCTCGCCCTTGGCGGTCGCCGAGGTGGAGATGTTGAGGTTGAGCACGTCGGCCGAGAGCCGCTTGGCGGCCAGCTCGAAGGTGGTGCGGGTGCGCGTGCTGGTCTCGAAGAAGAGGTTGGCGATGACCTTGCCGCGACACAGCGGGACCTTCTTCACCGCCTGGTCGGAGACGCCGAGGAAGCCGCTGGCGCGGTCGATGATCTCGTGCAGCAGCGCAGCATCCAGTCCCTCGAGGGTGAGGAAGTGGCGGAGCTTGCCGTTGGCGTGGAGCTGAGGGGTCAGTGCGCTCATGCCTGCGCCCCCTGATCGTCGCTGTCCGGGGTGTGCCCGAGCAGCATCACCAGCGGCTCGGGACCGCTGAGCTTGATCTGGGTGTCGGGGTCGAGCTGGGCGCGCAGACCGACGACGTCGGCGGCGATCGGCAGCTCGCGCTCGGCCTCGCGCTCGGCGAGGGTGGCGAGGGTCACCGAGGCCGGACGACCGTAGTCGAACAGCACGTTGAGCGCGGCGCGGATGGTGCGCCCGCTCTGCAGCACGTCGTCGACCAGGATCAGGTGACGGTCGTCGACCCCCACCGGCAGGTAGGAGGGATGGACCTGGGGGTGCAGGCCGATGCGGGTGAAGTCGTCGCGATAGAAGGAGATGTCGAGATGACCGAGCGGGGCCTCGAGTCCGAGACGGGCGTGCAGCCGATCGGCGACCCACACGCCGCCGGTGTGGATGCCGATCATCAGCGCGTCGTCGATCGCGCGTCGCTTGAGCAGGTCGGCGAGATCGTCGGCCATGCGGGCGATGGCCTCATCGATCTGCGCGGCGTCCTTCCAGATGTTGGTGTTGCTCACAGAGCCAGGTTTCCAGGATGAGGGCCGCCGCGAATGCATCGACGGCGTCCGGCGTTGTCGATTTGGCTGTTGCGGGTCCTTCTGCGATCAGCCGTTGGGCCTCGAGCGAGGTCAGGCGCTCGTCGATCAGATGGACCTCGAGCCCGAAGCGGCCATTGAGCTGACGGGCGAAGCGGTGCACCCGTCCCGACCAGTCGACCTCGGTGTCGTCCATGTTGAAGGGCAGGCCGACCACCAGCGCCTCCGGCTGCCACTCGCGAATCAGCGACTCGATACGAGGCCAGTCGGGTTTTTCCTGGCGGTTGCGCAGGGTGGTCAGCGGGGTCGCCGAACGGGTCACCGTCTGACCGACGGCGATGCCGATCTTGCGCGTCCCGAAGTCGAAGCCGAGCAGGGTTGCCATGGGTGCTCCAGATCGCGCTCGCCGCGCGCTCAGGCGTGGCCGGCTTCGCCGCTGAGCAGGTTGAGATCGACCCCGAGCAGCTGCGCCGCGGCCAGCCAGCGCTCGCCGGTATCCATGTGGAAGATGATGTCGTCGCTCGCCGGGCCGTTGAGCCAGGCGTTGGCGCTCATCTCCTGTTCGAGCTGACCGGCGCCCCAGCCGGCGTAGCCGAGGGCCACCAGGCTGCGTTCCGGTCCGTCGCCGCGGGCGATCGCCTCGAGCACGTCGCGCGAGGTGGTGACGCTGATCTCCTCGGTGATGCCGAGGGTCGAGTCGTAGGTCGGCCCGGCGGCGTGCAACACGAAGCCGCGGTCGGTCTGCACCGGTCCGCCCTGATAGACCGGGCTCGCCTGCAGCTCGGCGTCGTCGGTGGGGATCTCGAGCTGCGCGAGCAGCTCGCCGAGGGTCACTTCCAGCGGGCGATTGATGACGATGCCCATCGCACCCTGCTCCGTGTGCTCGCAGACATAGGTCACGGTACGCGCAAAGTTGGGGTCCTGAAGACCCGGCATCGCGATCAGGAAGTGATTGGTCAGTGAGGAGCTGTAGGCCATGGCCCCTAGTATCCGGTGCGGCGCAACCCGAGGCAAGTGCGAGGATGCGCCGCTCGGCGCCGCCTTGACCGAAGGGGTGCGGTTGATGTGGTTGCGGATGGTCCGAGCCGTACCCCTTCGGTCTGGATGGATGGCACCGCTCACGCGATTACTGCTCCCAGCCGAGGGTGTCGCCGCGCATGAACTGCCAGTTGCGGACGATGTCGAGCACGTCGGTCTCGGCGGCGATGTCCGGCGGGAAGGGCGAGAAGGGCGCGGCCAGCTCGACGATGCGCACCGCCGCCTGGTCGAGCAGGTCGTAGCCCGACGAGCGGACCACCCGCACCTGGACGAGACTGCCGTCGGCGCGGATCGAGACGTGCAGCAGCAGACTGCCGTAGATGCGCTGTTCCTTGGCCGCCTGGGGGTAGTTGATGTTGCCGATGCGCTCGACCTTGCGCGTCCAGGCGGCGAGATAGCTGGCGTAGCGGATCTCGCGGGTGCTGGTGCTCACCGCGCGTCGGCGCAGCCCGTCGGGTTGCTCGAGTCCGGGTGCCGGTTGTGCGGCCAGTCGGGCGACGGTGCGATCGCGACTGGCGAGGATCTGCGCGGCGTCGATCGCTGGTGGCTGCGGCAGTGGTGGTGGCAGTGGCTGGGGCGCGGCGCCTGGGCGGTCGCTGCCTTCGAGGCTCAGTGCGGTGAGCGGGGCGGGTGCCGTCGGCGGGGGCGCGGGGGGCGAGGGGGCCTGCGCCGTCTCGGTGTCGGGTGGCGGCGGGACGGGCGCGAGCGCGCCCGGGGGCGGCGTCTCGCCATCGCCTTCCTGGCTGTGTGCGGCATCGCCGTGGATCGACTCGCCGCTGCGGTTGCGCAGCCCGCCGGGGGCCTCGGGCTGAGGCTGATCGGTGTTGCTCGGGCTCTGTACCAGCAGCACCTCGAGCGCCGAGTCCGGGATCGGGCGCTGCTGCGCTGGCATGGGACGCGCGGCGAGCGCGAGCAGTGCCGCCAGGTGCAGCAGGACGGCGGCGCCGAGCGCGAGCGCCAGGGTACGGTTGTCGCCCTTGGGCGAGGGCGGGGTCAGCAATTCTGCCGGCAGCGAGGCCGGTGACGGGGTCGGGCGATCGGTCATGGGGCGATGGTTGCAGCCTCGGTGGTGATCGGGTTGACGCGGTGGATGCGGGCGCCCGGGTCGATGCGCTCGAGCCGGCTCCACAGCGCCTGGGTGACATGGACCTCGCCGCTGCGATCGATCAGCAGCGCCTCGGTCACCCCCATCCGCTGTGCGACCTCGAGCCAGTGCTCTGGACCGGCGACGAAGAGCGCGCGGGCGGCCACGGTGGCGCTGGCCAGATCGGGCAGGAGCACGGTGACCGCACGAGTGGCGCGCGCCGGGCGACCGCTGCGCGGGTCGAGCACGTCATGATAGATCCTGCCCTGGTGGATGAAGTCGCGCTGGTGGTCGGCCACGGTGCCCAGCGCCTCGTCGCGGCGCAGCGCGACGATGGCGAGCACCCCGGAGCCACCGGCGCGCAGGATCGGCACCCGCCAGGGTTGGCCGCCACGGTCGCCGCTGGCGCGCCAGTCGCCGTCGCGCTGGATCAGGGCGTTGACGATGCCCAACTCGTGCAGCCGCGCGATCGCCAGGTCGACGGCCAGCGCCGGTGCCAGCCGACCGAAGTCGAGCCGGGTCCCGGGCGCGGCGGCGCGGATCTCGATGCCGTCGAGTTCGATCTGGTCGATGCGCGGTGCCGAGTTGAGCAGTGTCTCGAGCTGCCGCTGGGTCGGCGGCGCGGCGCGTGGCGGGACGCGATCGAATCCCCAGAGCGTGATCAGCCCGCCGAGGGCGGGATTGTAGAGCCCTTCGCTCTGTGCGGCGAGCCGCTGCCCGGTGCGCAGCAGCGGCAGTACCGAGGGTGGCGCGGTGACCGGTGCGCCGGTGGCCAGTCGGCGGTTGAGGTCGGCCAGGGCGCCCGGCGTCCACGGGTTCCAGGCTCGGGTGCGGAAGGCGAGATCCTCGGCGAGTTCCGCCCGGGCGCGTCTGGCCTGCTCGGGCGCGACCCCGACCAGGGTGAGGTCGAGCGATTCGCCGAAGGCCTGCAGCCTGGTGGTGTTCACCGGCGTGGCCTCGCGGCAGCCGCCGAGTGCGAGCAGCAGTAGTGCCAGCAGGGCGGGGCGGACGACGACCGACAGGGGGTGCGTGAACGACATGGGGCACTCCTCGGGGTTGCGGCGGTCTGGTGCGGCCGGCCCTGAGGGGCGCGATCCCGGATCAGTCCCGGGCGTCGAGTCGGGCCGCGATGCGATCCATCAAAGCGCCAGCGATATCGAGCCCGTGGGCGGCGTCGAGTTCGCGGATGCAGGTGGGGCTGGTGACATTGATCTCGGTGAGATGATCGCCGATCACGTCCAGCCCGGCGAACAGGATGCCGCGCGCGCGCAGCTCGGGGCCGACCTGGGCGGCGATCCAGCGTTCGCGCTCGCTCAGTGCCCGCGCCTCGGCGCTGGCCCCGGCGGCGAGATTGCCGCGGCTCTCGCCGGGCGCGGGGATGCGCGCCAGACAATAGGGTACCGGCTCGCCGTCGACCATCAGGATCCGCTTGTCGCCGTCGGCGATCTCGGGCAGATAGCGCTGTGCCATGCAGTAGCGACGGCCATGCAGGGTCAGGGTCTCGATGATGACACCGAGATTGGGGTCGTGAGCGCCGACCCGGAACACCGAGGCCCCGCCCATGCCGTCGAGCGGTTTGAGCACGATCTCGCCGTGGTGCCCGAGAAAGGCGCGGATGTCGGTGGCGCTGGCGGTCACCAGGGTCGGCGGGGTGCACTGCGGGAAGCGCGCGGTGAACAGCTTCTCGTTGGCGTCGCGCAGGCTGCGCGGGTCGTTGACCACCAGACAGCCGGCGGCCTGGGCGTGCTCGAGCAGATAGGTCGAGAACACGTACTCCATGTCGAACGGCGGGTCCTTGCGCATCAACAGGGCATCGAGCGCGCCGAGCGGACGGACCTCGGGCTCGCCGAGTGTGTACCAGTCGGCGGGGTCGTCGCGGACCTCCAGCGGGCGCATCCGCCCGAGCGCGCGATCGCCGTCGAGCGCGAGGTCGCCGAGCTCCATGTACCAGGGGCGCCAGCCACGCCGCTGCGCCGCCAGCAGCATGGCGAGGCTGCTGTCCTTCTTGGTGTTGATCGACCCGATCGGGTCCATCACGATGCCGATGTCGATGCTCATGGAGGGCAGTGTACTGCAGCCACCAGCCACCAGCCACCAGCGACCAGCCGCCAGCGACCAGTCGCCAGCCATCAGCGACCAGCTACCAGTCGCCAGCCGCTAGATACCAGTGATGGGCTGGTCGTTAGCGACCAGTCGCCAGCCACAGGTGCCAAGCTTCCTCGCTGGAGGCTGGAGGCTGGAGGCTGGAGGCTGGAGGCTGTGGACTCACATTCGTGCGCCGGCGGGCAAATGCCGCCTGGCGATGACGCGCGCAGCGCTGCTAGACTTGCTGCGTCGATAGTCGGCTGGGCCGTCATCGACGAGAGCCCTCCTGCGCGCCTCCCCGCGCCCGTGTTCCGGTGCCGCGAGTGCGATAGCGGCTCCCCGCCGTCGACGTCGACGGTCACCATGGGGCGCGTCCGGGTGTACGCTTCAATCGTGCCGACTCGAGAGGTCGTCAGCGTGACGGATCCTTCGGACCATGCCGATCTGACCGGCGCCAAGATCCTGGTGATCGATGACAGCAAGACCATCCGCCGGACCGCGGAGAACCTGCTGGCCAAGGCCGGTTGCGAGGTCATGGTCGCCGCCGACGGCTTCGAGGCCCTGGGCAAGATCGTCTCCTTCAGACCCGACCTGGTGTTCGTCGACATCATGATGCCGCGTCTCGACGGCTATCACACCTGCGCCCTGATCAAGGGCAACGCCGCGCTCCGCCATACCCCGGTGGTGATGCTCTCGAGCAAGGACGGGCTCTTCGATCGCGCCAAGGGCCGGCTGGTCGGGGCCCAACTCTATCTCTCCAAGCCGTTCACCGGAGAGGAACTATTGGCAGCGGTGCGCGACAACCTCGGTCGCGCCCCCGAACGGAGCCCGTCGGGCTCGTGAGCGCAGCCATGAGACCTTTCTTTCGCAAGACGGACGCGACCGCCGACGACACCACCCAGCCGCCGACCCCCGGCGCCAGGGTGCTGGTGGTCGACGACTCCCCGACCGAGACCCGGATCTTCGCCAAGGTCCTCACCCAGGCGGGCTACCGGGTCGAGACCGCGACCAACGGCGAGGAGGCGATCGCCGTCGCGCGTCGCTCGCACCCGGACCTCATCCTGATGGATGTCGTGATGCCGGTGCTCAACGGCTTCCAGGCCACGCGGATGTTGCAGCGCGATGCCGAGACCGCCGACATCCCGGTGATCATGGTGACCACCAAGGATCAGCAGACCGATCGTACCTGGGGGCTGCGTCAGGGCGCGGTCGATTACCTGATCAAACCGGTCGACGCCGCGACCCTGCTTGACCGGGTGCGCGTGGCGCTGGAGGGTTGAGGGGATGACCGAGACCGCTACCGCCGCGACCGAGCTGCATGCCCTGATCCGTCAGCTCGACGCCAGCTGTCGCGCCCAGCGCACCGCGCTCCCCCATGACGCGCCCCCGCCCGACAGTTGGGCGGCGGTGCTGTTTCGGGTGCGAGACCTGAAGTTCCTGACCCCCTTGGAACAGATCGCCGAGGTGCTCGAGGTCCCGGTCGAGATCACCCGCGTCCCCGGCACCCAGCCCTGGTTTCTCGGGGTCGCCAACAATCGCGGCACCCTGCTGCCGATCAGCGACCTGGCGGTGCTGACCCAGGGAGGGCAGCCCGGCGAGCGCCGTGTCCCGCCGGGGCGGCGTCGCGCCCGCGACCGGGTGCTGGTGGTGCGTCAGGTCGAGTCGCCCTGCGGGCTGGTGGTCTCGGAGACGCTCGGCATGCGTCATGTCCGTCACGACGCCCGGGTCGAGACCCTGCCCGATGGGCTGGGGTTGAGCGCGCGCTATATCGATACGGCCTATCGGGTCGACGACGAGGCGGTGGCGGTGCTGCGCCTGGAACGGCTGCTGGCCGATCCCCTGTTCAATGCCGCACTCGGCTGAGTGCCGATCGGCCGATCCATTCACGAGTGCCCGTCGCCGGAGTCGCGCGGGCGTGATCCACATCTCCGGGAGTCGGTAGCAGATGGCGAAACGAGAGACGCTCAACCCACGCAAGAGACGGCTGGGTGGGTCGCGACAGATCACCCTGGCGTTGGCGCTGCTGGCGCTGACCTTCGCGGTGCTGGCGCTGCTCGGCTATCTCCGGCTCGACCGGGTCGATGCCGCTCACCTGCGCCTCTCGACCCAGGCGAGCACTGCTGCGACCACGGTGGCCGGGCTGGCGGCCGACAGCGCCGCGCTGCTGCAGGGGGACGAGGCGGCGCAGCAGCGCCTGCGTCAGGCCCGCTCCAGGCTGCGCGAGGCGCTCGGCGGCGAGGCCGGGACGCTGCGCTCCGATCTCGTCGGGCTGGAGCAGCCGTGGCGCGCGGCGCGCGACGGCTGGACCGGGTTGCGTGTCGAACTCGAACGTCTGCTCGGCGCCGGTGAGGCGCCGCTGGCCGCGCAGCGCGCGGTACGCGAGGCGCGCGCGCTGGTGGTCCGCGCCGAGACCGCGCTCGCGCGCGCCGGGGAGCGTCTCGCGGCGAGCGAGGCCGCACCGGCGCAGGCGTTTCGCCTCGGCCGGCAGTCGGCGCGGCTGGCGCGGATCGATGCCCTGCTCGCCGCTCTGCCCGCCGGCGAGGAGCGGACCCGCCAGGTGGGCGAGGGCCTGACGCGCGAGGGCGAGGCGCTGGAGGCGGCGCTGGGCGCGCTGGCCGAGTCGACCTCGGCGCCGGCGCTGCGCGACGCGCTCGATGAGGCGCAGCGGGTCTCGGTCGCGCTCGGCGCTGCACTCGAGACCGCGTTCGAGCAGTCCGGGACGGCGAGCGTGGCCTTCGATGCCGAGATCGCGCTCGCCGCCGGCGCCGAGCGACTCGAGCGCGCGCTCGCCGAACTCGCCGCGGCCTATCGCGCCGCGCCCCTGCGTTTCCCGCTGGGCCCCCTGGAGGTCGGCGCCACCCTGGTGCTGGCGACCGCCGGCGCCGCCCTGCTCAGCCTGGCGCTGCTCGCGCTCTACTCGGTGCGCGAGGCGCATCGGCGCGAGGAACTCTCCACCGCCCAGAGCGAGCGTGACGAGCAGGCGATCCTGCGCCTGCTCGACGAGATGGGCAATCTCGCCAACGGTGATCTCACCGTCGAGGCCTCGGTCACCGAGGACAAGACCGGGGCGATCGCCGACGCCATCAACTATGCCGTCGACGCCTTGCGTGCCCTGGTCACCACCATCAACGAGACCGCCTCGCGGGTGAACCGCTCGGCGCAGGACAGTCGCACCATCTCGACGCGTCTGGCCGAGGCGAGCACCGCGCAGTCGCAGCAGATCCAGCAGGCCTCCACCGCGGTGCAGTCGCTCACCCAGCAGATCGACGAGGTGGCGCGCCATGCCGGCGAATCGGCTGAGGTCGCCTCGCGTTCGGTCGAGGTCGCCGGGCGCGGCGCGCAGACGGTGCGCGATACCATCCAGGGGATGGACGCCATTCGCGACCAGATCCAGGAGACGGCCAAGCGCATCAAGCGTCTCGGCGAGAGCTCGCAGGAGATCGGCGAGATCGTCGAGCTGATCGACGACATCGCCGACCAGACCAACATCCTCGCGCTCAACGCCGCGATGCAGGCGGCGATGGCCGGCGAGGCCGGTCGCGGTTTCGCGGTGGTCGCCGACGAGGTGCAGCGTCTGGCCGAGCGCTCGCGCAACGCCACCAAGCAGATCGAGGTGCTGGTGCGCACCATCCAGGCCGACACCAACGAGGCGGTCAGCTCGATGGAGGCGAGCACCTCCGGGGTGGTCGAGGGCGCCAACCTGGCCGAGAACGCGGGCGACGCGCTGCACGAGATCGAGAACGTCTCGGCCTACATCGCCGATCTCACCAAGCGCATCGCCGACTCGGCGCAGCGTCAGTCGCGCCAGTCCGCGGAGATCAACGACACCGTCCAGGCGATCCGCGCGCTCACCGAGGAGAACAACGACGGCACCCGGCGCGCCGCGGCCTCGGTCGAGCAGCTGGCCAACCTCGCCACCGAGCTGCAGCGCTCGGTGGCCGGATTCCGCCTGCCCTGAGGCGGCGGGACATCCGCAGCGGGGGCGGGGCGTGCGCCGTGCGGTCGCCCGCGACCTTTCCTTGAATCAGGCAGGAGCGGCGCTCCCATGGCAGAGAAGAAGGTCATCGGTGGTTTGAACTGGGTCAAGGGCGAGATCGACTCGGCCCTGCGTCCGGCCCGTGATCTGGCGATCCTCCAGGCGGCGTCCGAGACCCCGCAGGATGCCGCCGAGGCCGGTGACGCGCTGGCCCAGGTGCAGGGTGTGTTGCTGGCGCTGCAGCTGCCGGCGCCGGCGCGCCTGGCCGAGGAGCTGGCGCGTCTCACCGCGCGCATCGGCGCCGGTGAGCTGGTCGAGCTGCAGGCCGGCGCGCGCGCCCTGACCAACGCCCTGGTGGCGCTCGCCGACCATCTCGACCGTCTCGATGCCGGGCACGACGACTCGCCGCTGAGCCTGCTGCCGGCGATCAACGAGGTGCGCGCGGTACTCGACACGCCGGCGCTGACCCAGACCGAGCTGCTTGCCGTGGCCGCGCTCGGCGGCACGAGCGATCCGCTGCAGGCCTCGCCCGAGGCGCTCGATGCGTTGGCCGAGGCGCTGCGTCAGGTGCGCCCGCAGTTCCACCGTCATCTGGTCGAGTGGTATCGCGCCGGTGGCGACGGGCGCGGGCTGGTCCAGCTCGGGCGCCTCTTCCACCATCTCCACGGTTATCTCGGCGAGGGACTGCTGGCCGACGTCTTCCGGCTCGCCGAACACCTCGCCGAGGCCCTGCGCCAGGGCTGGCTCGAGGCCGGCGCCGAGCAGCGCACCCTGCTCGGTCACCTCGACTGGATCCTCAAGCCGCTGGTGCAGCGCCCGCCGCAATGGCCGCAGGCGCAGATGATCGCGTTGATCGAGCGTCTGCTGGCGGCGCTCGCCCCGCTCGACCCGGCCCGACTGCCCGATCTGGAGTCGCTGCGCGCGCGCTACGGTGTGGGCGCGAGCGTCCCCGGAGATGCGGGCGACGAGGCCCTGGCCGCGGCGGCGGCCGAGGTGTTGGAGACCTTTCCCGAACTGGAGGGGCGCTTCGAGCGTCTCGCCCTGGGCGGCGGCCGCCCCGATCCCGGCGAGCTGGCGCTGATGGAGAGTGGACTGCGCCGCCTCGCCGAGCGTCTGGAGGTCCCCGGCGGCGACGAGCTGGTGGCCGAGCTACGCCGCTTTGCCGGTGAACTCGGCTCGGCCTTCGACGGCACCGACGGGGGCGGACGACTCGAGACCCTGGCCACCGGCCTGCTCGCGCTCAAGTCGCGGTTGCGCGCCTGCGCCGAGCGCCGCGTCGCGGCGCTGCCGGGCGCCCTGCCGGGGATCGATCTCGGCGAGCTGGCCAGCACCACGCTGCGCGAGGCCGGCTACGAGCTGGTCCAGGTCAAGGAGGCGATCGCCGCCTGTCATCTCGATCGCGACAACCTCGCGCCGCTGGCGCCGGTGCCCGGATCGCTGGAAGGCGTGGCCGGCGCGCTGCGGATCCTCGACGAGCAGCCCGCCGCCGAACTCGCCGAGTCGGTCGCCGCACTGGTGCGCGGGCTGGGTACGGCGCAGGCCCCGACACCGGGCGAGCGCGAGTTCGAGCACCTGGCCGACACCATCGCCGCGCTCGAGCTCTATATCGCCCATCTGCAGGACGGTCAGCCGTTCGGCGACAACCTGATCGAGCACGCCCGCAACTCGCTCGCCGCGCTGCAGGAGAGCCTCGGGAGCGCGTCGCCCGAGCCCGGCGCGCCGTCGCCAGCGGTGGCGACCGAGACCGATGCGGGGATCGGCGCCGTCACCTCGGAGTTCCTCGAGATCTTTCTCGAGGAGGCCGAGGAGGAGATGACCTCGGCGCGGGCCCAGTTCGCGCGCTGGTCCGAGGCCAACGAGGACTGGGACGCGCTGACCACGCTCAGGCGCAGCTTCCACACCCTCAAGGGCAGTGGCCGGCTGGTCGGGGCGCGCCAGGTGGCCGAGGTCGCCCAGGCCAACGAGATCCTGCTCAACCGCGTGCTCGAGCGCACCCTGCCGGTCTCGCCGCCGCTGATCGCACACATCGCCGCGGTGCTCGAACGGCTGCCCGAGCTGATCGGCGCCGAGGCCGAGGGGCGGGTGGTCGACACCGCGTCGCTGATCGCCCCGGCCGAGCGCTTGCTCGCGCCCGCAGCGGCGCCTGCCAGCGAGACCGGGCCAGTCCTCGGCCCGGCGCCGCCGAGCGCCGTCGAGGCCTCGGCAATCGACCGTGACGAGCCCGTCTCGCTGGATCCGGAGACGGTGCCGCTGCCAAGTCTGGGGCCTGACTCCGAACTCGCCGCGGGCCGCGAGGGCGCTGTGGACCCGGCCGCGCTGCTCGGAGTCGACGAGGCCGGTGAGCTGGAGCTGCCCGACCTGGAGCTGCCCACGCTCGATCTCTCCGAGCTGGAGCTGACCCCGCCGCCGCCCGCCGCGACCGAGACGCGTGTCACGCCGGACGACCCCCGGGTGTTGTCGCCGTCGCCGGCGCCCGAGCCCTTGCCCGACCCGGGGCTTGCCGCGCTCGATGCCGGCAGCCTGCTCGAGGAGGACGAGGAGCTGCTCGAGATCTTCCGCGCCGAGGCCGCCGAGCACCTGCAGCAGGTCACCGCCGCGCTGGACGAGTCACGCGCGGTCGACGAGCCGCTGCTGCGCGCGCTCCACACCCTGACCGGCAGTGCGCGGATGGCCGGGATCGACACCATCGCCACGGTCACCAAGTCGCTCGAACTGCGACTCAAGGGGTTACAGGCACGCGCGCTCGATCCCGACTCGAGACGCTGGCTCGAACGTGCGCGTGCGCTGATTGCCGAGCGGGTCGCCGAGCTGCCGGGCGTCGGGCCGGCGGGCTCGGCGCTGCAGGCGCTGGCCGTCGAGCTGGAGATGGCGCCGGCGCCGCGTGTCGGTGTGCCGACAGGGCCAGAGGCCCCGGCGGAACGCGCGGTAGCGATGCCGCCGCCCCTGCCGGAGCCCGTCGTCGAGCCAGCCGGGTCACCGCCGGCCGCGAGCGAGGCGGTTGTCTCATCGGGGGATGCCCGGTTCGGCTCGCACGGGCCGTCCGAGCCCGCCGTCGAGGCGATGACGGAATTGGAGCTGCCGGCCCTGGAGGATCCGCTGTTGGCAGCGGGGGCCTCGGTCGACGGGGCCGAGGAGGATGAGTCGCGCCCGGCCATGGCCGAGGGCGCGGAGCTGCCTTCGCTCGGTGCTGGTGATGCGGCGGGGGAGGTCCCCGGGGCCTTGACGTCGCCCGAGCCGGAGGCGAGCCTGGAGCCAGAGCCAGAGCCAGAGCCAGAGCCAGAGCCAGAGCCAGAGCCAGAGCCAGAGCCAGAGCCAGAGCCAGAGCCAGAGCCAGAGCCAGAGCCAGAGCCAGAGCCAGAGCCAGAGCCAGAGCCAGAGCCAGAGCCAGAGCCAGAGCCAGAGCCAGAGCCAGAGCCAGAGCCAGAGCCAGAGCCAGCGCCAGCGCCAGAGCGCCCCGCCGTCGCCGCCTCGGTCGACGTCGAAGAGGACAGCGTCGCCGCGCCCGACCCCGAGCTCGCGACCCTGTTCCTGGAGGACGCGCGCGAGCTGCTCGACAAGCTCGACGCCGAGTTCCAGGCCTGGCAGCTCGCGCCCCAGCAGCTCGAGCCGCTCGACGGCATCAACCGCATCCTCCATACCCTCAAGGGCAGCGCCCGGCTCACCGGGCTGACGGTGATCGGTGACCTCAGTCACGCCCTCGAGACCCGGCTCAAGGCGATCCACGACGATCAGCGCGCGATCACCGACACCACCCTGGAGCTGGCGCAGCGCGCCGTCGACGCCCTCGCCAATCAGGTCGAGGCGCTCGAGCGCGGCGCCCCGGTGCCGCGCCTCTCGGCGCTGGTGGCGGCGCTCGACGGGGTCGAGGAGCAACCGAGTGGCGCCGGCGGGACCCCGACGCCGGTCGCCGAGCTGCACCCGCTCACCTCCGAGGTCCCGGCTCAGCCGACACCGGCGACGCCGGCGCCGAGCGTGCCGGAGACCGCCGCGGCGCAGATCCGGGTGCGCGCCGACCTGCTCAACCAGCTCGTCGACGACGCCAGCGAGATCAGCATCTATCGCGCCCGTCTCAGTCAGCGCAACGCCCAGTTCGGCTTCAGCCTCGGCGAGCTGGAGCAGACGTTGAGCCGGCTGCGCGGCCAGCTGCGCGCCCTCGAACTGGAGACCCAGCGTCAGCTGCGCGGCCGCGGCGAGGAGACGGAGACCGATGAGGGTGGCGAGCAGGGCTTCGACCGGCTCGAGTTCGATCGTTTCTCGAACCTGCACCAACTCTCCGGGAGCCTCGCCGAGACCCTCGACGATCTGGGCAGCGTCAAGGAGTTGCTCGGCGGCTATCAGCGCGAGGTCGCCGATCTGCTGACCCAGCAGGCGCGGCTCGCCGACGACCTCCAGCACGGCCTGTTGCGCACCCGGCTGGTGCCCTTCGTGCAAGTGGTGCCGCGGCTGCACCGACTGGTGCGCCAGACCGCCGAGAGCCTGGGCAAGTCGGCGCGACTGGAGGTGATCGGTCCCGAGGTGGCGCTCGATCGCGCGGTGCTCGACCGGCTGGTGGCGCCGCTCGAGCACCTGCTGCGCAACGCCGTCGATCACGGTCTGGAGACCCCCGAGGCGCGCCTCGCGGCGGGCAAGCCGGAGACCGGCGCGCTGGTGCTGGCGCTGCGTCGCGAGGGCAACGATGCGCTGATCAGCCTGAGCGACGACGGCAAGGGGATGGATCTGGATGCGATCCGCGCCAAGGCGATCGCCCGCGAGATGCTCTCGCCCGAGGCCGAGATCCCCGATGAGGCGCTGCTGCAGTTCGTCCTCGAACCCGGCTTCACCACCCGCAGCGAGGTCACCCAGATCTCCGGGCGCGGGGTCGGGCTCGATGTCGTCGCCTCCGAGATCAAGGCCGCCAACGGCGGCATCGATCTCACCTCGCGCCGCGGTCAGGGGGCGACCTTCACCATCCGTCTGCCGTTGACCCTGGCGATGATCGAGGCCTTCCTGGTCAAGGTCGGCGAGAACGTCTACGCGGTGCCGCACAGCAGCGTCGAGGCGGTGGCGCGCATCGATCGCGAGCAGCTCGCCGCGATCCACGCTGGCGCCCAACGTCGCTTCAGTCATCTCGGCCAGGACTATCAGGTGGTCTATCTCGGCGGCGTGCTCGACCCGCACCAGGAACCCGAGCTCGGCGAGCAGCGCCGCTTGCCGCTGCTGCTGGCACGGGTCGGCGAGCAGCGCGTGGCGCTGCAGGTCGACAGCCTGATCGAGAGCCAGCGCATCCTGGTCAAGCCGCTCGGTCCGCAGCTGGCCGATGTGCGCTGGCTGAGCGGCGGCACCGTGCTGCCCGACGGTCGGGTGGCGCTGATCCTCGATGCCCTGGCGCTGCTGCGCTCCAAGGCGCTGCAGGAGTACCGCCCGGCCCGCGGCGCCGACACCCGCGGCGAGAGTCCGGTGTGCGTGATGGTGGTCGACGATTCGCTGACGGTGCGCCGCGTCACCAGCCGCCTGCTGCGACGTGAGGGCATGGAGGTGATCACCGCCAAGGACGGGGTCGAGGCGCTGACCCTGCTCGATGCGCGGATGCCCGACCTGCTGCTGCTCGATATCGAGATGCCGCGGATGGACGGCTTCGAGCTGACCCGCCACATCCGTCGCTCCGAGCGACTGCGCGCGCTGCCGATCATCATGATCACCTCGCGCACCGGCGAGAAGCACCGCAAGCACGCCCTCGATCTCGGTGTCGACCGCTATCTCGGCAAGCCCTATCAGGAATCGCAGCTGCTCGGCGAGATCGCCTCGGTGCTCACGGGGGCTGCGTCATGATCCCGCGACAGGGAGGCGCCGATCACGGCGAGGTGCGGGTGATGTTGCTGCCCACGCAGGGGCGCGATCTGCTGGTGCCGGCGAGCGCGGTGGCCGAGATCGTCTCGGCAGACGCGGTGCAGCCGCTCCCCGATACGCCCGAGTGGCTGCTCGGTGAGCTGCAGTGGCGTGGTCGGCGGGTGCCGGCGGTGGCCTTTGCGCCACCGCCCGAGGGGCAGGGGCGAGGGCGGGCGCATGCGCGGGTGGTGGTCTGCTTCATGCCCGCGGGGAACCCGGCGCTGCCCTTCGTCGCGCTCTACAGTCGCGGCATGCCGCGGCTCGAGCGGGCGGCGCCGGACAACCTGATCACGGAGCAGGACCCGCACCCCTTCGCCCTGTCGGCGCTCGCGCTCGGCGAGCGTCACGCCTGGCTGCCCGATTTCGCCGCGCTCGAGCGCGCCCTGCTCGCCGCCCAGGCGTCGGACTGACTCGTCCCGGCGGCGCGAGCGGCACTTGAACCGTGTCTCCCGGTCCGCTGTCGCCGTCACTCGACATGCCCATCCTCGACCCTCAGGAGTTCGTCATATGTCCGTCGATCCACCCCGGCTCGAGCAGATGCTCGGGGCACTCGTCTCGACCGCGTCGGTGATCTGTGTCGACCCCGCCCTCGATCAGAGCAATCGCCCGCTGGTGGCACTGCTCGCCGAGTGGACGGAGCGGGCCGGTTTCCGCGTCGAGGTGCTCGATGTGCCGGGGCATCCCGGCAAGGTCAATCTGGTGGCGACCCTGGGCGCGGGGACGGACGGGCTGGTGCTCGCCGGACATACCGATACCGTCCCCTTCGACGCGTCGCGCTGGAGCCACGATCCGCTGCGCCTGACTGAGGTCGACGGGCGTTACTACGGGCTCGGCATCGCTGACATGAAGGCCTTCTTCGCGCTCGTCCTGGAGGCCGCACGCGGGCTGGACGGCGCCGATCTGCGCGCGCCGCTGACGCTGCTCGCTACCGCCGACGAGGAGTCGGCGATGAACGGGGCGCGGGCGCTGGTCGCCGCCGGGCGCAGGCTCGGTCGTCACGCGCTGATCGGCGAGCCCACCGGGCTGCGTCCGGTGCGGTTGCACAAGGGGGTGATGAACGAGTCGCTGCGGTTGATCGGGCGCAGTGGTCACGCCAGTGATCCGGCGCTCGGCAACAGTGCGCTGGAAGGCATGCACGAGGTGATCGGGGCGCTGCTGGCCTGGCGCGAGGAGCTGCGTCAGGGGCATCATCACCCGGCCTTCGCGATCCCCACGCCGACGCTGAACCTCGGCCATATCCACGGCGGCGACAACCCCAACCGGATCTGTGGCGAGTGCGAGCTGCTGATCGATCTGCGGCTGTTGCCGGGGATGTCGGTCGAGACGGTGCGCGCCGCGCTCGCCGAGCGGGTCGCCGGAGTCGCCACGCGGCGCGGGCTGGGGTGGACGGTCGCGCCCCTGTTCGAGGCCATCCCGCCGGCCGAGACCGCTGCCGACGCGGCCATCGTGCGGGCCTGCGAGCGGCTCACCGGGCACCCGGCCGAGGCGGTCAACTTCGGCACCGAGGCGCCCTTCTTCAATCAGCTGGGGATGGACACCGTGGTGCTGGGGCCGGGCGACATTGCCCAGGCCCACCAGCCCGACGAGTTCCTCGCGCTCGAGCGCATCCCGCCGACGCTGGCGTTGCTGCGCGGCTTGATCCGCGAGTTCTGTCTGAACTGAGTCCGCGGCGTGCGCCGCGCCACCCCGCGCCGTCGGCGCGGGGTGGGTGCGTTCAGTCGGCGAGGCGCGGGCGGGCGCGGGCGATGGCTGCGCGTACCTGGTTCGGCGCGGTGCCGCCGAGGTGGTCGCGTGCGGCGACCGAGCCGTCGAGGGTGAGCACCGCGTAGACGTCGTCGGTGATCGCATCGGAGAACTGCTGCAGCGATTCGAGCGGCAGCTCGGCGAGGTCGCGACCCTCGCGCACGCCGAGGGCGACGGCCTTGCCGACGATCTCGTGGGCGTCGCGGAAGGGGATACCCTTGCGCACCAGATAGTCGGCGAGGTCGGTGGCGGTGCTGAAGCCCTGGCGCGCGGCCTCGCGCATGCGCTCGTGGTTGCAGCTGACGTGGGCCATCATGTCGGCGTACACCTTGAGCGAGCCCTTGAGGTTGTCGACGGTGTCGAACAGCGGCTCTTTGTCCTCCTGGTTGTCCTTGTTGTAGGCCAGGGGTTGGGCCTTCATCAGGGTCAGCAGGCCGATCAGGTGGCCGAAGATGCGACCGCTCTTGCCGCGCACCAGCTCGGGCACGTCGGGGTTCTTCTTCTGCGGCATGATCGAGGAGCCGGTGCAGAAGCTGTCGGAGAGCTCGACGAAGCCGAACTGTGCCGAGGACCACAGGATCAGCTCCTCGGAGAAGCGCGACAGGTGCATCATCAGGATCGCCGCATCGGCGCTGAATTCGATGGCGAAGTCACGGTCGGAGACAGCGTCGAGCGAGTTTTCGGCAGGGCGGTCGAAGCCGAGCAGCTCGGCGGTATAGGCACGATCGATGGGGTAGGTGGTGCCGGCGAGCGCGGCGGCGCCGAGCGGCATCACGTTGAGCCGGCGGCGGCAGTCGACGAGGCGGTCGTGATCGCGATCGAGCATCTCGAACCAGGCCATCATGTGATGACCGAAGGTGATCGGCTGGGCCACCTGCAGGTGGGTGAAGCCGGGCAGCACGGTGTCGGCCTCGCGCTCGGCGAGATCGAGCAGCGCCCGCTGCAGACGACGGATCTCGCCGGCGATGGTGTCGATCTCCTCGCGCAGCCACAGGCGCACGTCGGTGGCCACCTGATCGTTGCGCGAGCGCCCGGTATGGAGCTTCTTGCCGGCGTCGCCGATCGCCTGGGTGAGCGCCGACTCGATGTTCATGTGGACGTCCTCGAGCGGGATCGACCAGTCGAACTCGCCGGCCTCGATGCGCGCCCGTACCTGCTCCAGTCCGGCGACGATGGCGTCGCGCTCGGCGCCGCTGAGGATACCCTGACGGGCGAGCATGGTGGCGTGGGCGATCGAGCCCTGGATGTCGTAGCGATAGAGTCGACGGTCGAAGTCGACCGAGGCGGTGAAGGCCTCGACGAAGGCGTCGGTGGGGGCGTTGAAGCGCCCGGCCCAGGGTTTGGCAGATTGATTGGTGTCGTGCATGCTCAAGTGATCCGGGGGTTGAGAATCCTTTGATTCTACACGTTGTCCGGCGCCTGCTGGCAGGTGCCCCGCGGGCGTTGGTTCGGGATGGGGCGGCGTGGCGCGCGCTGCGTTACGCACGGCCGACTTGAGCCGGGCCCGGCAACGGCCCATCCTTGAGGGCGTGACGACGGCTCCGTCGGGGGCGTCGTGCACAGGGAAGGGCCGGGGGTGGGGTTGAGACCCCCCCTCAGAAGACCCATTGGAATGCGAATGCGCAGGGTGTGAGCCACCCTGCGGCGGGGGCGGCACTGCTCCACTCCCGTGAACGCTGTAATCCATCCATGGATAGGGGTGAGTCAGCATGAAGATCCTGGTCGTCGATCATGAGACCTCGGCACGCGAACGGCTGCGTCAGCTGCTCGCCGAGACCGAGGGAGACCACGAATTGGCCGGAGAGGCCTGCAACGGGCTTGAGGCGATCGAGCGTTGCCGTCGTCAACCCATCGACCTGGTACTGCTCGATCTGCAGATCCCCGGACTCGACGGCCTGCAGACGGCGGCGCGTCTGGCCACCCTGGAGCGGCCGCCGCGGGTGGTGTTGATGACCCCTGGCGAGCGCGCTCGTGGTGGCCAGCTGCTGGCCCCGCCGGCGGTGCTCGAGCGGCTCGACAAGCCGGTCGAGGGTGAACGACTGGAGGCGGTGCTGCGCCGCGGCCAGGGACTGGTTTGGGGGCGTCAGGCAGCCAACCGCCCCTCCTGGCCGGGCGGCGGCGAGGAGCGGCGCACCGAGATCAGCGCCCCTTATCGCGGCAGTGTGGTGCGGGTAGCGGTGCGCGATGTCGTCTATCTGCAGGCCGAGCACAAGTACGTCACCGTTTACCACCCCGAGGGCCAGCTGCTGGTCGACGAGTCATTGCGCTCCTTTGAGCGCGAGTTCCCCGAGCTGTTCCTGCGCATCCATCGCAATGCGCTGGTCGCGTGCAGTCGCTTGGAGGGGTTGGAGAAATGCCCCGACGGCTCGACCGTGGCGCGGCTGCGGGGACGTCCCGAACGGCTGACGGTGAGCCGTCGCCATCTCGCCCAGATTCGTCGCTGGCTGCGCGCCGGGCCGTAATCGCGGGCGTCCCTGCGGGCTGCTCGCGGGCTTGGGATCCGCCGGGCCGCCCCCAAGGCTCCACTCATGTCCAACCTGACCGAGACCCTCGCACTGGTCGCCGCGCTCGGTATCGCCGTGCAGTGGCTCGGCTGGCGCGCGCGGGTGCCGACCATCGTGCTGCTGCTCGGCTGCGGCCTGCTGGCCGGACCGGTGTTGGGGGTGATCCGACCGAGTGAGTCGCTGGGGCCGGCCTATCCGGCGCTGATTGAACTCGGGGTGGCGGCGATCCTGTTCGAGGGCGGGCTCAGCCTGCGCTGGCACGAGCTGCGCCAGACCGCCGCCGGGGTGTGGCGTCTGGCCACCTTCGGGGTGGCACTCAGCCTCGGGTTAGGGGCGCTGGCCGCGCATCTGCTCGGCGGGTTGTCGTGGCCGGTGGCGCTGGTGTTCGCCGCCATCGCCGTGGTCACCGGGCCGACGGTGATCCTGCCGCTGCTGCGTCAGGCGCGACTGCGTCGTCGCCCGGCCTCGCTGCTGAAGTGGGAGGGCATCGTCAACGACCCGATCGGGGCGCTGCTCGCGGTGGTGCTGTTCGAGGCGATGATCTCGCCCGGTTCACCGGAGTTCGGTCATACCCTCGCCGAGTTGTTGCTGGGTCTGGCCGGTGCGGCGGCCTTCGGCGTCGCGACGGGCTGGTCGCTGGGGCGGCTCTATCTCGCCGGTCAGGTGCCGGAGTATCTCAAGGGGGCGCTGGCGCTCGGGGTTGCGCTCGGGGTGTTTGCGCTGGCCAACCTGGTCTTCGTCGAGTCCGGGCTGGTGGCGGCGACGGTGATGGGGGTGGTGCTTGGCAACATGGGGCTGCCGAGCATCGAGGAGGTGCGCCGCTTCAAGGAATCGGTTGCGGTGTTGCTGGTCTCAGGGATCTTCCTGCTGCTCTCGGCCGATCTCGACCCCGAGATCCTGCTCGCGCTCGACTGGCGCAGCGCCCTGTTGATCGTCGCCATGGTTCTGGTGGTCAGGCCGCTGGCGGTGTGGCTTGCCACCCTCGGCTCCGGGTTGGAATGGCGCGAGCGGGTGCTGCTCGGTTGGATCGCGCCGCGCGGGATCGTCGCCGCGGCGGTCGCCGGAGTGCTGGGGCCGGGGCTGGTGGCGGGCGGCTTCGCCGACGGCGCCCTGCTGCTGCCGCTGGTGTTCGTGCTGATCCTGGTTACCGTGGTGGCGCACGGCTTCTCGCTCGGCTGGTTGGCGCGGCGTCTGGGGTTGAGCGCGGCGGCCCGCGAGGGGCTGCTGATCTGCGGCGCCAGCCCCTGGAGTTGCGCCCTCGCCGAGACCCTGCACGCCCAGCAGGTGCCGGTGCGCCTCGCCGATCGCTCCTGGCACCGGTTGCGCGCAGCGCGCCAGGCCGGGGTACCGGTCTATTATGGTGAACTGCTCTCCGAGCACGCCGAGGGCGAGCTGGAGTTGACCGATTTCGGCAGCCTGCTGGCGATCAGCGGCAACGATGCCTATGATTCGCTGGTCTGCGCCCAGTATGCGCCGGCCTTCGAGCGACGCCGGGTCTATCAGTTCCCGATCGAGCCCGGGCATGCGCAGCGTCGTCCCGGCGCCGGGTCGCGGGGGCGGCCCTTCCTCGCCGAGGGGCTGCAGTTCGAGGACCTGCAGCGTGAGTGGTATCGCGGCTGGACCTTCCAGGTCACCCGGCTTGGCGAGGGTTTCGATCTCGATGCACTGCGCCGCAGCCTGCCCGAGGGCGCGCGTCTGGTGTTGCTGATCGATGCCGCCGAGGGGGTGCGTCTGGCCGCCGCCGACATCCCCTTCAGGGCCGCTGTGGGGCAGCGGGTACTGTGGTTCGGGCCCAAGGGCGAACGGGGCGGGGAAGGTGACGAGCGGGGGTGAAGCTCTTGCATCTAATTGAATTCTCGTGCTAGCATCCCGCTTCTTTATGCACTCAAACGCTCGACGACTTCGTAGAGATCTTCGCCATGTCCAAGGTATGCCAGGTAACCGGTAAGCGTCCCATTACCGGCAACAATGTCTCGCACGCTCACAACAAGACCAAGCGTCGCTTCCTGCCGAATCTGCACGTTCACCGCTTCTGGGTAGCGAACGAGAATCGCTGGGTGCGTCTGCGGATCTCGGCCAAGGGCATGCGGATCATCGACAAGAAGGGAATCGACACTGTGCTCGGCGATATCCGCGCACGTGGCGAGCGCGTCTAACCGGAGAATCCACCATGGCCAAGGCAGCACGCGAAAAGATCCGTCTCAACTCGAGCGCAGGGACCGGTCACTTCTACACCACGACCAAGAACAAGCGCAATCAGCCCGGCAAGATGGAGATCAAGAAGTTTGATCCCGTCGCTCGCCAGCACGTGATGTACAAGGAAGGCAAGATCAAGTAAGTCCGCTCATGCGGCATGATCCGCCCCTGCAGTCGACCGAGCGCCGGTCGCGATCTCGGTACCTCGCGCCCGAGCATCGAAAAAAGCCCGCATGTCGCGGGCTTTTTTCGTGTCAGCCGCCCATCATCCTGCATCGTCGATGAGATAGGCATGTTCCGCCGGGGTGCCGCTCAACGCCGAGTCTGGTCCCGGACGCCATCCGAGCCAGCGCTCGATCTCTTCGGCCAGCGCCAGGTCCAGGTCGGTGACCCCGCCAGCCGAGTGGGTGCTGAGCCGGATCCCGATGTGATCGTAGCCGAGCTCCAGCTCGGGGTGGTGCCAGGCGAGCTCGGCGAGATGCGCGATGGCGTTGGCTGCAAGCAGTGTCGCCCGCCAGCCGCTGGTGCGGTAGTCGCGCCTCAGCGCGCCGTCCTGATGACGCCAGTGTGGCAGCGCCTCGTTCAATCGCCGGTTGATGTCCGATGATAACAGTGGTCGTGGGGTCGCCATGGTCGTCGCTCCTCCGCAAGTCCGCGGGCGCGGCTGCATCCCGCCTCGTCGCTTCGAGAGTAAGGGTGGGACAGGGAATCGCCAAGTCTGCCAGCGGTCGTCAGTCTCGAGAATCGACTACCGATGCCTGATTGCCCCCCGGCGGGTCCGCTGATCCGCGAGATCCCCTATGTCGAGGATTGCACGGCGTGCTTTGCGCCGTTGTTGCAACGCCGCTGGCCGGTGTGGCTCGACAGCGGGCGCCCCTTCACCGTTCAGGGGCGCTACGACATCCTCAGTGCCGATCCGCGCCGGGTGCTGGTGACGCGGGGGGGCGAGACCACGCTGATTGATGCCGACGGTGCCCGGCGTTGCTCCGGCGCCGACCCCTTCGTCCTGCTCGCCGACGCCCTCGGTCCGCCCCGCCCCGCTCCGGATGGGCTGCCCTTCGCCGGTGGTGCCATCGGTTTCTTCGGCTATGACCTCGGGCGCCGTCTGCAGGGGTTGCCCGAGCGTGCCCGCGAGCCGGGTGCGCCACCCGATCTTGCCGTCGGGCTTTATGACTGGGGCGTGGTGGTCGACCACCACACCCGTCGTGCCTGGCTGTTCGCCCCGACCGATGATGAACTCGATCGCCGCACCGGTCTGCTCAAGGCCCCGGTGCCGCGGCTGCCGCCCTATCGCACCCACGGTGCGGTGCGCCCCGACTGGTCGCACGCCGCCTATGTCGAGGCGATCGCGCGCATCCATGCCTATCTGCACGCCGGCGACTGTTATCAGGTCAATCTCGCGCAACGCTTCTCGGTGCCTGCCAGCGGTCATCCCTGGCACGCCTATCGGCTGTTGCGTGAACTCAATGCCGCGCCCTTCTCGGCCTATCTGCAGGGGCCCGACTGGCAGGTGCTGAGCTCTTCGCCGGAGCGCTTCCTGGAGGTGCGTGACGGGCTGGTCGAGACCAGGCCGATCAAGGGAACCCGTCCGCGCGACCCCGATCCGGCGCGTGATCGTGCCCTTGCCGAGACGCTGCGGCTCAGCCCCAAGGACCGCGCCGAGAACCTGATGATCGTCGATCTGCTGCGCAACGACCTGGGACGGGTGTGCGACTACGGCAGCGTGCGCGTGCCGGCGCTGTTCGCAATCGAGCACTATGCCCGGGTGCATCATCTGGTGAGCACGGTCAGCGGGCGGCTCGCGCCCGGACGCTCCGCCGTCGAGCTGTTGCGCGCGGCCTTCCCCGGCGGCTCGATCACCGGTGCCCCCAAGCGTCGGGCGATGGCGGTGATCGACGAGCTCGAGGCGGCGCCGCGCGGTCCCTACTGCGGTGCCATCGGCTATCTCGGCCATGACGGTGCGATGGACACCAATATCGCCATCCGCACCCTGGTGCACGCCGCGGGTCGGACTCGGCTGTGGGCCGGTGGTGGCATCGTCGTCGATTCCGAGGCTGAGGCCGAGTATCGCGAGACCCTCGATAAGGCCGCTCCGCTGCTCGAGCTGCTCGAATGCTTGCGTGATCGCAACGGTTGAGTGAAGTCCGCCGGGGCCTGTGCATGGGTGGACGTCGCGCCGGGCTGTTCTATGATCGATCCCCGGTGGGGTGTCACCATGCTCGTGTGTGGTGCGACCCCGCTCATCATCGAACCCAGCATGAGGCGCACACCGATGTCCAACCGACCCGATACCCTGGCCGTGAAGTCCTATCTGCTGATGTTGCAGGATCGTATCTGCAAGGCGTTGCGCGACACCGATGGCGGCGCCGGTTTTCGTGAGGATCTGTGGGAGCGCCCCGATGGGGGGGGCGGTCGCACCCGGGTGATGCAGGACGGGGTGCTGTTCGAGCAGGGCGGGATCAACTTCTCGCACGTGCGCGGCGAGGCCCTGCCGGCGGCGGCGAGCGCCTCGCGTCCTGAACTGGCCGGGCGCAGCTACGAGGCGATGGGGGTCTCGCTGGTGGTCCACCCGCAGAACCCCTATGTGCCCTCATCGCACCTCAATGTCCGCTTCTTCCTCGCCGAGCACCCAGAGACCGAGCCGGTGTGGTGGTTCGGCGGCGGCTTCGACCTCACCCCCTATTACGGCTTCGAAGAGGATGCGGTGCACTGGCACCGCAATGCCCAGGCCGCCTGCGTGCCCTTCGGCGAGGATCTCTATCCGCGCTACAAGCGCTGGTGCGACGAGTACTTCTTCCTGCCGCATCGCAACGAGCCGCGCGGTATCGGCGGGATCTTCTTCGACGACTTCGATCGGGACGGCTTCGATAACAGCTTTGCCTTCATGCGCAGTGTCGGCGATCACTATCTCAGCGGCTATCTGCCGATCGTCGAGCGACGCTGGGCACATGTCTACGGCGAGCGCGAGCGTGACTTCCAGTGTTATCGGCGCGGGCGCTACGTCGAGTTCAACCTGGTGTGCGACCGCGGCACCCTGTTCGGGTTGCAGTCGGGAGGCCGCACCGAGTCGATCCTGGTCTCGCTGCCACCGGCAGTGAGCTGGCGCTATGACTTCACCCCCGAGCCCGGCAGCCCCGAGGCTGAACTCCACGAACACTTCCTCGAGCCGCGCGACTGGTTGACCGAGACCGCTTGAATCGTGGTCTTGCTGCCGTCGTGACTGGAGCCACGACGGCGGCTGAGCTATGTTACCCGGCTGAAGCGCCGGGATAGGCCCGGTCGCCCAGGATTCGCCCCCCGAGGTTTGATGTCGATGTCACCCCTTGATACTTCGCGTGCCGCCTTCCCTGTCACCCGCATGCGCCGGATGCGTCGCGACGACTTCTCGCGCCGGATGATGCGTGAGACCACCCTGACCCCGGACGACCTGATCTACCCGGTGTTCGTGCTGGAGGGTAAGGGTGAGCGCGAGGCGGTCGAATCGATGCCCGGGGTCGAGCGCCTGAGCGTCGACCTGCTGGTCGAGGAGGCACGCGAGGTCCATCGCCTGGGGATCCCGGCGCTGGCGCTGTTCCCGGTCACCCCGGACTCGGTCAAGTCGCTCGACGCGCGCGAGGCCTACAACCCCGATGGCCTGGCCCAGCGTGCGGTGCGCGCGATCAAGGATGCGGTGCCCGAGCTTGGCATCATGACCGACGTCGCCCTCGATCCCTTCACCACCCACGGTCAGGACGGCCTGATCGACGACCAGGGCTACGTGATGAACGAGCCCACCGTCGAGGTGCTGGTGCGTCAGGCCGTCTCCCATGCCGAGGCCGGCGCCGACATCGTCGCCCCCTCCGACATGATGGACGGGCGCATCGGCTCGGTGCGTGCCGCGCTCGAGCAGGACGGTCATATCCACACCCGCATCATGGCCTACTCGGCGAAGTACGCCTCGAGCTACTACGGCCCCTTCCGTGACGCCGTCGGCTCCTCGGCCAACCTCGGCGCGGGCAACAAGTACACCTACCAGATGGACCCGGCCAACACCGACGAGGCGCTGCACGAGGTCGGTCTCGATCTCGCCGAGGGCGCCGACATGGTGATGGTCAAGCCCGGCATGCCCTATCTCGACATCGTGCGTCGGGTGAAGGACCAGTTCGGTGCCCCGACCTTCGTCTATCACGTCAGCGGCGAGTACGCGATGCTCAAGGCCGCGAGCATGAACGGCTGGCTCGACGAGCGCGCGGTGGTGCTCGAGGCGATGGTGTCGATGAAGCGCGCCGGTGGTGACGGTATCCTCACCTACTACTCCAAGGACATCGCCCGCTGGCTGGGGGCCTGATCCCCTGATGTCCCCGGGCGCGCGGCACCGCTTCGCGCGCTCCGGCTCCCGGGCGCTCGCGCCCTCGATCGACAGTTTCCTGACCCGCGCCGGGCCTCCGGGGCGGGTCTTTGCGAATGCGCCTCACCGCGCCGGACAGGTCGCCCCGAGATGCTCCATCGTTACGCCGTCATCGGCAATCCGATCGAACACAGTCAGTCGCCGACGATCCACGCCGCCTTCGCCCAGCAGTGCGGGGAGGCGATCGACTATGGCCGGATCCTCGGTGATCGGCACGACTTCGCCGGCGATGTCCAACGCTTCTTCGCCCAGGGCGGGCTCGGCCTGAACGTCACCCTGCCGTTCAAGGAGCAGGCCTGGGCGCTGGTCGAGGAGCGCAGCGAGCGCGCCGAGGTCGCCGGCGCGGTCAACACCCTGATCGCGCTCGCCGACGGCCGGTTGCGCGGCGACAACACCGACGGCATCGGGCTGGTGCGCGATCTCGCCGACAACCACGGCTTCGTCTTCGCCGGCACCCGGGTGCTGCTGCTCGGCGCCGGCGGCGCGGCGCGCGGCGCGCTGGTGCCGTTGCTCGAGAGCGGGCTGCGCGAGCTGGTGATCGCCAACCGTACCCCGGAGCGCGCCCATACCCTGGCAGCGCTGGGCTCGGGCGCGGTGCCGGTCTCCGGCTGCGGCTTCGAGGCGCTGGCCGGCGAGCGCTTCGACCTGGTGATCAACGCCACCTCGAGCGGGCTCTCGGACACGGTGCCGCCGATCCCCGCCGATCTGCTCGCCCCCGGCGGCTGGACCTACGACATGCTCTACGGCGCGGCGCCGACCGCCTTCTGTCGCTGGGGACGGGCACACGGCGCGGCGCACAGTCTCGACGGCCTGGGCATGCTGGTCGAGCAGGCCGCCGAGTCCTTCCGGCTGTGGCGCGGGGTGCGTCCGCGCACCGCCGAGGTCATCGCCATGCTGCGCGCCGCCGACTGAGCGCGCCGATCCCTCATCACGCTGGAGCGCGTCATGGAGTCGAACCACATCCCCGGGCGCCGCGAGCGCCAACTGCTGCGCGGTCAGGACAATCCGCTCTTCGGCTGGCCGCCGGCGCCGCTCGATCCGGCGGCGCTGGAGGCCGCGCGCACCGCCGATCGGGCGGCGCTCGAGCGCTTTCGCGAGCGCTTCGCGCAACAGCTGGAGCGCGCCGCCAAGCTCGGCGAGCACGGCGACGGTACCGAGGTGATGGCGCTCAAGGAGACGCTCGAGCAGCTCTACGAGGAGAGCTTCGGGCTGCCCGCGGCGCTCGAGCGCGAGCGCGAGGCGCTCGCCGGGCTGATCGAGACGATCGCCCGCAGTCTCGCCCGCGCCACCCGCGACGACCCCGAGGCGAGCGCCGCGCTGGCCGAGTTCGAGCGCGCCCGCGCGACCCATTTCGCGCTGCTGCGCCAGCCGCTGGTGGGCGATCTGCTCGACCCCGAGGGGCCGATCGGGCCGAGCGAGCTGCTGCCGACCCTGCTGAGCGTGCCCGCCGAGGAGTTCGACGCCGCGCTCGCGCTGTTCGACGAGCTGCAGCGTCGCACCCTGGTGCGCGACGGCGAGGCGCTGCTCGCGCGCCTCGAGGCGGCGGGTGTCGACTGCGTCGAGCCGCGCCGCCGGCTCGCCGCGCTCGTCGACGTGGCCCGCTGAACGCCCCGGTCGCGGGTGAGGTTTCCCGGACGCGCGGACTCCGTCCGCCGTCCATCTTCGCGACGACAACGACTGAGACTGCTTCATGACCAACAAGATCTCCGCCGTGGATGCCCTGCGCCGTCTGCGCGATGGCAACCGCCGCTTCGCCGCCGAACTCCGCGCCTCCAACAACGCGATCACCCATGCCGACTTCGCCGGGTTGCTGTCGGGGCAGAGCCCCTTTGCCATCGTCCTCGGCTGCTCGGACTCGCGGGTGCCGGCCGAGCTGGTCTTCGACCAAGGCTTCGGCGACCTGTTCGTGATCCGGGTGGCGGGCAACATCGTTGCGCCCTCGCAGGTCGGCAGCGTCGAGTTCGCCGCCTCGCGTTACGACACCAAGCTGGTGGTGGTGCTGGGTCACTCCTGCTGCGGTGCGATCAGTGCCACCCTGGAGACCATGCTCGACGGCGCCGACAGCGAGTCGCGCAACGTCGCCGCCATCGTCGACCGGGTGAAGCCCTCGATCGAGGGGTTGCTCGAGACCGAGCTGCGTGAGGATCGCGAGGCGCTGCGCCATGCCGCCGTGCGCGCCAACGTGCGCGCCTCGGTCGACCATCTGCGTCACGGCTCGGCGATCCTCGAATCGCTGATCGAGCGCGAAGGGCTGATGGTGGTCGGTGCCGAGTACTCGCTCGAGACCGGGCTGGTCGACTTCTTCGACGGCGTGCCCGAGGGTTGGGATCAGGAGTGACCCGTTTGCGCCTGGGTCCGCGTCGGGCTCAGGCGTCCGCCGCCAGTCGCGCCAGCGGGTGTTGGCGGTAGAAGGCGCGCAGCTGTGCGTAGACCGCCGGATAGGTCTCGATCAGCAACTCAGGCCACTCGAAGAAGTATTCGCTCGTCACCGCGAAGAATTCCGCCGGCGATTCGCTGGCATAGGGGTCGATCGCGGTCTCCTCGTCGGCCTCGACCCGGGTGCAGAGGTCTGCATAGGCGGCGGCGAGGTCACGCTGCCAGTCGGCGCTCGACATCCCCGGGTGCAGCGGCGGGCAACCGTTGGGCGCGCCGGCGCGCATGTCGAGCTTGTGGGCGAGCTCGTGGATGACGACGTTGTAGCCCTCGCCGCGGCCACCTGCGACGACATCGGCCCAGGACAGGATCACCGGGCCCTGTTCCCAGGACTCGCCGCTCTTGGCCTCCTGTTCGATCCACACCACGCCGTCGTCACCCATCACCTCGCGTTCGGGGACGAACTCCTCGGGATAGACGATCACCGCGTACCATCCGCGGTACCAGTCGAGCCCCAGCTTCAGCACCGGCAGTGCCGCCTGCAGCGCGATCCGCAGTCGCTCGGTAGCCGTGAGCGCGACGCCCTGGGCACACTCGATGCGTTTGGTGCGGAGGAACTCGAGCGCCAGGGTCTCCAGCCGCTCGGCCGTCTCCGGGTCGAACCCGGCGAGCAGTGGCAGCGCCTCCCAGGCCGACTCCCAATCGCGCGTCGAGAACATCCGACTCACCCGCTCGATCCGGCGCGCGCGCCACCACTGACTCAGCGCGCCCATGCGCGCCGTCCGTCCGCTGCCTGATCCATCGAGGGGCTCCTGTGAAGGCGGGTTAAAGAGGGCATTGAAACCGATCGGGGGCGCGGGGCAAAGGGGGGGCGATCAGCCTTCAGCCTTCAGCCTCCAGCCGCCAGTTGCCAGCCGCCAGCCGCCAGCCGCCAGCTGCCAGTAGCCAGCCGTCAGCCGCCAGCCGCCAGCCGCCAGCCGTCAGCCGTCAGCCGTCAGCCGCCAGTCGCCAGTCGCCAGGAATTTTGAACCGCAAAGGCCCAAAGGGTGCGAAGGGGGGGAGGGCTATCAGCTACCAGCTACCAGTTGCCAGCCATCAGCCATCAGCCATCAGCCATCAGCCGCCAGCCGCCAGCCGCCAGCCGCCAGTCGCCAGTCGTGGGGCGAGGGGCGAGGGGCGAGGGGTGGCGCGATGACGCTCGCTGGCGGCTGAAGGCTGACCGCTTGCGGGGCTCCGGCTTGATGTCGGTCGCGACTCCACGCACTATTGGACCATCGTGGGGTTGCGAGCCGAGCCGCTCGGCAGGGAGATCCATGCAACGGACGCCATCGCTCCTGGTCACCATCGCGCTCTCGCTGGTGCTGCTCGTGCCGGTCGGCTGGCTGTTGTTCGAGCGCCTGTCCCCGTCCGTCCCCGGACCCGCCCTCGCCTCGGCGCCGCGAGGGGGCGACTTCACCCTGGTCTCCGCCGCTGGACCGGTGAGCCTGTCGGGACTGCGCGGCAAGGTCGTGTTGATCTATTTCGGCTACACCTGGTGCCCGGATATCTGTCCGACCAACCTCGCCCTCATCGCCCATGCGCTTGGCCAGCTGACCCCGGAGGTCCGCGAGCGTGTCCAGGTGCTCTTTGTCAGCGTCGACCCCGAGCGCGACGACCCCGAGCGGTTGCGTCAGTACACCGCCTATTTCCATCCCGCGATCATCGGTCTGACCGGTCCCCCCGAGCAGCTGGCCGAGATCGCCGCACGCTACGGCGCGGCCTACCGGCGGGTCGAGCAACCGGACTCGGCGCTCGGCTATCTGGTCGACCACTCGGCCAATACCGTGCTGGTCGATCCCGAGGGACGCCTGGTGGGGCAGCTCCCCCACGCCACCGCGCCCGAGCGGATCGTCGAGCGTATTCACGGGTTGCTCGGTCTTGCGCCGACCGGGTCGGCAGGCCCATTCCATTCGGAGGAGTCGTGATGAGGAGCCTTCTGCTGATCGTGTTGCTGTCGTGCTGGCTGGCGCCGTTGTGGGCGGCCCAACCCGACGGCGTGGTGGTCGATGAGGCCTATGTGCGTGCCGTGCCACCGGGGCAGCCCAACAGCGCGGCCTTCATGGTGCTGGAGAACGACGGTGCGGTGGACCGGGCCGTGGTCGCGGCGACGAGCCCGGTGGCCGAGGTGGTCGAGCTGCACACCCACCGCGAGGAGGGCGGGATGATGCGGATGCGCCGGATCGAGCGTATCGCGCTACCCGCCGGTGAGCGGGTACGCCTCGCCCCCGGTGGGCTGCACCTGATGTTGATCGGGCTGCGACAGCCCTTGCTGGTCGATGAGCTGGTGGCGCTGGAGCTGCAGCTCGACGACGGTTCCCGGATCGGACTCGATGTCCCGGTGCGTGCGCTCGGAGGCGGGGTGGGGCACCAGGGTCATTGAGGCCTCGCCCGCATCGACCCCGCGCTCGACGAGAGACGGTCGGGATCTTTACGGCTGCTGGTCTGTCTCTGCAGAGACATGTCGGGAACGGCGTGTAATTTGACCCATATGACGAAATTCTGATATATATCGCAGGATTTTCTCCACCTTCTTCCTCGAGGCCCACCCGTCACCGGACGGCGGCGCGGCCATGAACCACGAACACTGGGCATTTGCAATGATGAAGACTTGGCTGATTTCGGTTTCGGCGGCGGCGGTATTGATGAGCGGCGCGGCGATGGCCGCGGACGGATTCGAACTGGGCGACCCCAAAGCGGGCGAGGCCAAGGCGAAGGCAATCTGTCAGGCGTGTCACGCGGCTGACGGCAACAGCATCGTGCCGCTGTGGCCGAAGCTCGCCGGTCAGCACCCCGAGTACGCCTATAAGCAGCTGGTGCAGTTCAAGAACGGCGAGCGCTACAACGTGCAGATGACCCCGATGGCGATGCCGCTGACCGAGAAGGAGATGCGCGACGTCGTCGCCTACTACTCGCAGCAGGTGCAGACCGGTGGTGTTGCCGATCGTGAGCTGGCCGCACTCGGCGAGAAGATCTATCGCGCCGGCAACCCCAAGAGCGGCGTGCCCGCCTGCAGTGGCTGTCACGGGCCGGCCGGCATGGGCCAGGGGTTGTCCAAGTTCCCGCGTCTCGCCGGTCAGCATGCCGACTACGTCAAGCAGACGCTCGAGTACTTCCGCAAGGGCGAGCGCGCCAACGATCCCAACGGCATGATGCGCGGCGTCACCGCGCGCATGACCGACAAGGAGATCGCCGCGGTGTCGCAGTACATCCAGGGTCTGCGCAACGACTGATCCAGCGACCGCGCGCATCACGCGAAAGGGCAGCCTCGGCTGCCCTTTTTCTTTTTCGGCCAGGTGCTTGGTCGAGTCGGCGGGCTGTGCTAGGGTCTGGCCACCGACGAGCAGTCCGACGAGCCGAACATGCGGCAACTGAATCTGCTGAGCTACAACGTCCAGGCGGGGATCTACTCGCGTCGGTACAGCGACTATTTCACCAATAGCTGGAAGCATCTGCTGCCGCATTCCGAGCGGCTGATCAACCTTGCGCGCATCGCCCAGCTGCTGCAGCGCTTCGACGTGGTCGGGCTGCAAGAGGTCGACGCCGGCAGCCTGCGCAGCGCCTATGTCGACCAGATCCAGTATCTCGCCCGGCAGGGCGCCTTTCCGCACTGGTACCGGCAGGTCAACCGCAATCTCGCGCCCTTCGCCCAGCACAGCAACGGGTTGCTCAGCCGGTTGCGACCGCAGCGGGTGAGCGAGCACCGCCTGCCGGGTTTGCCCGGGCGCGGGGTGATGGTGGCCGAATTCCCCTTCGAGCAGGGCGGTCGTCTGGCCGTCGGTATCGTCCACCTCGCCCTCGGTTGGCGGGCGCGCCGCCGCCAGTTCGGCTATCTGCTCGAGCTGGCCGAGGAGTATCCCTATCTGGTGCTGATGGGTGACTTCAATTGCGGCTGCGGCTCCAAGGGGCTGCGCGCGATGGTGGTCGACTCGGGGATGCGTGGTCTCGACTGCGAGCGCAAGACCTTCCCGAGCTGGCGTCCCCGGCACAACCTCGACCACATCCTGGTCTCGCGCCCATTGCGGGTGACCCGCGCCGAGGTGATCGACTACGCCCTCTCCGACCACCTGCCGCTGAGCACCACCATCGAACTCCCCGAGGGGCTGGACTTCGCCGACCCCGGCATCCCGCGTCGCGTCGCCAACCCGCTGGTCTAGTCCGCCTCGGCCCCGCGCAGGTGACGCCCGACCGCGATCCAGCTCCCCACCAGTCCGAGCGTGATGCCGGCGAGCAGCACCACCAGGGTGCCGTCGAGCCCCAGTCCGGCGAGCCGGAATTCACCGCCGTAGAGCGCGGCGAGTCGCGACACCGAGCCCTGCAGCGCCCCGGTCGAGAAGGTCACCAGCAGGGTGGCGCAGAGCCCGCCGAGCAGTCCGTACCAGGCACCGGCATAGAGGAAGGGACGGCGGATGAAGGCGGCGGTGGCGCCGACCAGCTCCATGATCTCGATCTCGCCGCGCCGATTGAGGATCTCCAGCCGGATGGTGTTGCCGACGATCAGCAACACCCCGAGCCCGAGCAGGGCGCCGAGCAGCAGGGTGGCGGTCTCGGCGAGGGCGAGGATCGCCTGCAGCCGCTCGATCCACAGGGTGTCCATGCGTGCGAAGTCAGCCTCGGGCAGGGTCACCATCTGCTGTTCGAGCGCGCGCAGCTGCCCGGTGGTGGCGTGACTCGGGGTCGGGTAGAGCGCCAAGACCGCCGGCAGCGGGTTGTCATCGAGCGCCTCGAGCGCGCCCTCGAAGCCGCCGAGTTCCTTGAACTCGGCGAGCGCCTGCTCGGGCTCGATCAGCTCGACACGGGCCAGCTCGGGGCGCGCGCGCAGGCGCTCGGCGAGCGCCCGCGCCGCGCTGCTGTCGACCTCGTGACGGAGGAACAGCGAGATCGCCGCGGTCTGGTCCCAGCGCCCGGTCATCGCGCGCAGGTTGTCGGTGCCGACATAGAGGGTGGCCGGGAGTGCCAGCGAGATGCCGAGCACCGCCACCGTCATGGTCGTCGGCAGCGGCATGCCGAACAGCCGGCGCAGCGACTCGCGGGCGCTGCGCAGATGGTGGGCGAGCCAGATCAGCAGCAGCTCGGAGGGACGGGCACTGGGACGGCGCACGCGCGACATGCTCACCATCCCCCGGAGTCGTTGACCAGCCGACCGTCGGCCAGGGTCAGGGTGCGATAGGGCATGCGCGCCACCAGGCTGAGATCGTGGGTGGCGATCAGCAGGGTCACGCCGACGTACTGGAAGCGCTCGAACAGCTCGAAGATCTCGCGCGAGAGCTCGGGGTCGAGGTTGCCGGTGGGCTCGTCGGCGAGCAGCAGCGGCGGGCGCGCGACCACCGCGCGAGCGATGCCGACACGCTGCTGCTCGCCGCCGGAGAGCGCCACCGGGGTGGCGCGCTCGCGCTTGAGCAGGCCGACGTGATCGAGCGCGGCGCGCACCCGTCGGCCGATCTCGCGCTGGCCGTAGCCCATCACCTGCAAGGGCAGGGCGACGTTGTCGAACACGCTGCGATCGGCCAGCAGACGGTGGTCCTGGAAGATCATCCCGACCTGGCGACGGTGCAGCGGGATCTGGCGGCGGGGCAGGGCGCCGAGGTCGCGTCCGTCGACCACCACGCGCCCGCGGCTGGGGCGTTCGAGCAGCCCGATGAGCCGCAGCAGGGTGCTCTTGCCCGCGCCCGAGTGACCGGTGAGGAAGGCCATCTCGCCGGCGGCGAGCGCGAAGCTGATGTCGCTGAGCGCCTCGCCGCGTTCGGGGTAGCGTTTGTGGACGTGGTCGAACTCGATCATCGCGCGGTGCACTCCGGGCACGGCCCCGGCGCGGTCGCCGGGGCGGCGGTTGGGCGGCTCGGTCGCGCCTCCAGCGGCGCTCAGCCGAGCAGGGCGTCGACGAACTCGTCGGCGTCGAAGTAGCGCAGGTCCTCGATCGTCTCGCCGACGCCGATGAAGCGGATCGGCACCTGCAGCCGCTCGGCGATCGCGAACACGATCCCGCCCTTGGCGGTGCCGTCGAGCTTGGTGAGGGTGATGCCGGTCAGCCCCACCGCGCGATGGAAGTGCTCGGCCTGGGCGAGGGCGTTCTGCCCGGTGGTGGCGTCGACCACCAGCATCACCTCGTGCGGCGCCTCGGGGTCGATCTTCTTCATCACCCGCGCCACCTTGCTGAGCTCGTCCATCAGGTTGCTCTTGGTGTGCAACCGCCCGGCGGTGTCGGCGATCAGCACGTCGGTGCCGCGCGCGGTCGCCGCCTGCAGCGCGTCGTAGATCACCGAGGCCGAGTCGGCGCCGGTGTGCTGGGCGATCACCGGGATGTTGTTGCGCTCGCCCCAGGTCTGGAGCTGCTCGACGGCGGCGGCACGGAAGGTATCGCCGGCGGCGAGCATCACGCTGTTGCCCTCCTCCTGCAGCCGCTTGGCGAGCTTGCCGATGGTGGTGGTCTTGCCGGCGCCGTTGATGCCGACCATCAGCAGCACCTGAGGCTTGCCCTCGGCGGGCTGGGCGACCGGGGCGTCGGCCTGTTCGAGGATGCCGCGCAGCTCGGCCTTGAGGGCGTCGACCAACGCCTGCGGGTCGGTGAGGGTCTTGCGCCGCACCTGCTCGGTGAGATCGCCGATGATCCGGGTGGTCGCCTCGATGCCGACATCGGCGGTGATCAGCAGGGTCTCGAGTTCCTCGAGCAGCTCGTCGTCGATCCGCTTGCGTCCGAGCACCAGCTCACCGATGCCGCCACCGAGCTTGACCCGGGTGCGGCTGAGTCGCTCGCGCAGCCGACCGAACAGCTTGCCGCCGCCCTCCGGCTCGGGCTCGGGGGCCTCGTCGGGGAGGTCGGGCAGTTCGAAGGCGACGGGCTCCTCGCGACGCTGCTCGAGCGCGCGCGGCACGAAGGTGCGCTGCGGCGGCTCGGGCGGCGGCTCGGGTGCGGGCGTGGACTCGGCGCTCGGCGCGGCTGGCGCCGGGGCTGCGCGCTCGAGTTCCGCGACCGGCGCCTGTTCGGGCGTCGTGGTCTTGTCCTTGCCGCCGCCGAACAGGCGTCCGAACAGCGGCTTGCGCGACGATTGTTCCTGCGCCTCGGTTGCGGGCGCGTCGCTGGATGCGGTCTTGTGCTTCTTTCCGAAACCAAACATGTCGACGGGAATTCTCGTGTTGATGGGGCGGTGCGCGCGGGCGCGCCGAGCGGGGCGGTCGCGACCGCCCCGGGATGTCGCAATGCTAACAGATCGACGGCTGATCGCCGCCAGGCGGCAGCCTTCGGCCTTCGGCCACCAGCTTCCAGCCACCAGCCGCCAGTCGTCAGCCGCCAGCCTGATCGGCTTGGCAAGGTGCAGCATGCCGATGAGCCGGGGTGATGGGGTGCGTGACCGGATAGGGTCGATGTCAATCGCCGGCGTCGGCGCACGGTCACGCATCCCATCCTACGTCTCGACCCCTTCGTGTCCTTCGCGTCTTTGTGGTTGGATCTCCCGCTGGCCGCTGGCCGCTGGCCGCTGGCCGCTGGCCGCTGGCGCCGCCATTGCGCTTCGACGCTGCCCGGAACTCGGGGACCGGTTAAGCTGACCATATCTATCGTCCTTGTCTTTCCGACTATGGGGTGTCCATGTCACGACGATTCATTGCGACCCTGGTCTGTCTGCTGCCGCTGGCGGCGGGCGCGGGCCAGACGGTTTACGAACACCAGCTCGACAACGGGCTCAAGGTCCTGGTCAAGCCCGATCATCGCGCCCCGGTGCTCACCAGTCAGGTGTGGTATCGGGTCGGTTCGAGCTACGAGTACGGCGGTATCACCGGTATCTCGCACCTGCTCGAGCACATGATGTTCAAGGGCACCGAGCGACTCGCCCCGGGCGAGTTCTCGCGCATCATCGCCGCCAACGGTGGTGAGGAGAACGCCTTCACCAGCCGCGACTACACCGCCTATTTCCAGAACCTCGCCAGCGATCGGCTGGAGATCGCCTTCGAGCTCGAGGCCGAGCGCATGCGCAACCTGGCGCTCGACCCGGAGGAGTTCGCCAAGGAGCTGGAGGTGGTCAAGGAGGAGCGGCGGATGCGCACCGACGACGACCCGCAGTCGCTCACCTACGAGCGCTTCAACGCCACCGCCTACGACGCCTCGCCCTACGGCATCCCGGTGATCGGCTGGCCGGGCGACCTGGAGGAGCTCCGGGTCGAGGACCTGCGTGACTGGTACCGGCAGTGGTACGCCCCCAACAACGCCACCCTGGTGGTCGCCGGCGATGTCGATCCCGAGCAGGTCTTCGCCCTCGCCGAGCGTCACTTCGGGCCGCTGCAGGCCGAGTCGATCGCCACCCCGAAGCGCCGCCCCGAGCCCGAGCAGCTCGGCGAGAAGCGGCTGCGGGTCAAGGCCCCGGCGCAGGAGCCCTATCTGCTGATGGGCTACAAGGCCCCGGCGGTGATCGATGCCGAGACCGCGTGGGAGCCCTATGCGCTCGAGGTCCTGGCCTCGGTGCTCGACGGCGGCAAGAGCGCGCGTCTCGAGCGCGAGCTGGTGCGCGGGCGCGAGGTGGCCGCCTCGGTCGGCGCCGGCTACAGCGCCTTCGGGCGGCTGCCCGGGCTGTTCCTGTTCGAGGGTGTCCCCGCCCAGGGCCACGCCATCGACGAGCTCGAGCAGGCGCTGCGCGATGAGATCGCGCGGCTGCAGGACGCGCCGGTCGACCCCGCCGAGCTCGAGCGGGTGCGCAATCAGCTCATCGCCGACAAGGTCTATGAGAAGGACTCGCTGTTCTATCAGGGCATGCTGCTCGGTCAGCTCGAGACCGTGGGGCTCGGCTGGGAGCTGGCCGATCGCTATGTCGATGCGCTCGCCGCGGTGACCCCGGAGCAGATCCAGGCGGTCGCGCGCAAGTATCTGGTGGCCGACCGGCTCACCGTCGCCGTGCTCGATCCGCAACCGATCGATCCCGCCGCCGCACCCGCACCCGCCATGTCCCATCGAGGAGCCGCTCATGTCCGTTGATCGCTTCCGCCCGCGCCTCTGGCTCGGCGCCCTGCTGCTGTGCGCCGCCGGGCTCGTCCAGGCCACCCCCGAGATCCAGACCTGGGAGACCGACAACGGCGCCCGGGTGTTGTTCGTCGCCGCACCTGGGTTGCCGATGGTCGATCTGCGCCTGGCCTTCGATGCCGGCAGCGCGCGCGACGGCGCCCGTCCCGGGCTGGCCTCGCTGACCGCGGCGATGCTCGCCCAGGGCGCCGGTGAGTGGGACGCCGATACCATCGCTTCTCGTCTCGAGGGCGTCGGCGCCGAGTTCGGCAGCGGGGTCGATCGCGACATCTTCTCGGTGTCGCTGCGCAGCCTGACCCGTGAGCCGGCGCTCGATACCGCCCTCGACACCCTCACCGCCCTGCTCGCCGCGCCGCGCTTCCCCGCGGTCGATCTCGAACGGGTGCGCGAGAATCGTCTGGTGGCGCTGCGCCAGCAGCAGGAGTCGCCGCGTACCCAGGCCAGCCGTGCCTTCTATCGGGCGATCTATGGCGATCACCCCTATGCCGAGGACCCGTCCGGCACCGCCGAGGGGGTGGGTGCGATCACCCGCGACGATCTGGTCGCCTTCCACCAACGCTATCTGGTCGGTGCCAACGCGGTGGTGGCGATCGTCGGCGCGCTCGATCGCGCCGGCGCCGAGCGTCTCGCCGAGCGCGTGGTCGGCGTGCTGCCGCGCGGCGAGGCGGCCCCGGCGCTGCCCGAGGTGGCGGCGCTCGAGCAGGCAGCGCAGCGCCACATCGCCTTCCCGTCGAGCCAGACGGCGGTGCTCGTCGGTCAGCCGGGGATGCGTCGCGGTGATCCCGACTACTTTGCGCTCTATGTCGGCAACCATATCCTCGGCGGCAGCGGGTTGGTCTCGCAGCTGATGCACGAGGTGCGCGAGCAGCGCGGACTCTCCTACAGCGTCTACAGCTACTTCCTGCCGCTGGACCGCCCCGGTCCCTTCCTGATGGGGCTGCAGACCCGCAACGATCAGGCCGAGCAGGCGATCGCGGTGATGCGCGAGACCCTCGAGCGCTTCATCGCCGAGGGGCCGACCGAGGACGAGCTCGACGCCGCCAGGCGCAACATCACCGGCGGCTTCCCGCTGCGCATCGACAGTAACGGCGACATCGTCCAGTACCTGGCGATGATCGGCTTCTACGACCTGCCGCTCGATCATCTCGCGCGCTTTGCCGAGCGTGTCGAGGCGGTCGATGCCGCGCAGATCCGCGATGCCTTCGCGCGTCGGGTCGATCCCGAGCGGATGGTGCTGGTGCAGGTCGGCGGTGGCGCCGGACAGACGGCACGGGCCGATGCGCCCGAGTAGGTCGGGGCAGCACCAACTGCGCATCGTCGGCGGCCGCCATCGCGGTCGTCGGCTGCCGGTACTCGATCAGCCGGGGCTGCGCCCGACCGCCGATCGGGTGCGCGAGACCCTGTTCAACTGGGTGGCGCCGACGATCGCCGGGGCGCGCTGTCTCGACCTCTTCGCCGGCAGCGGCGCGCTCGGGCTCGAGGCCTGCTCGCGCGGCGCCGGCGAGGTGGTGCTGATCGAGCGCGCCGCGGCCGCGGCGCGTCAGCTCGAGGTCAATGTCCGTACCCTCGGCGAGCGGTCGGTCGAGGTGGTCCGCGCCGATGCGCTGGACTGGCTCGCCACCACCCCGCCGCGCCCCTTCGACCTGATCTTCCTCGACCCGCCCTTCGCCGCGGACCTGCTCGCCCCGGCGCTGACGCGACTGATCGAGGACGGCTGGGTGGCGCCGGGCGGGCGTCTCTATGTCGAGCGCGGACGTCAGGAGGGGTTGCCGGAGGCGCCGCCGGGCTGGGTGCTGCTGCGCGACAAGTGTGCCGGTCAGGTTCGTTACGGGCTGCTCGCCGAGGATCTCGAATGACGCTGTTTTCGAGTCAGTCGCCAGCTTCCAGCCGCCAGTCGCCAGGAATTTGAACCGCAAAGGCCCAAAGGGCGCGAAGGAGGGATGCGCTTCCAGCTTCCAGCTACCAGCCGCCAGCCGCCAGCTGCCAGGCTCCAGGGGGCAGCTGACGGTCTCGGGTGGGGCGGGGTGCGCGGGCGGGGTGCGCGTGGTATTGATGGGCGATCGTTCTTCTTCACGGTCGCCCCATCATGCTGCCCCTCGATACCGCGCTGCTGTTCTTCGCCGCCTCGGTCGCCCTGGCGCTCGCGCCCGGGCCGGACAACATCTTCGTCCTCACCCAGTCGGCCCTGCACGGCCGGCTGGCGGGGATCTTCGTCACCCTCGGGCTGTGCACCGGGGTGATGCTCCATACCGCTGCGGTGGCGCTCGGCGTGGCCGCGCTGTTCGCCGCCTCGGCGCTCGCCTTCACCGTGCTCAAGGTGCTCGGCGCGCTCTATCTGCTCTATCTCGCCTGGCAGGCGTTCCGCGCCGGGGCCTGCGCGCTCGACGGCAGCGGCGCCACTGCGCCGCGCCCCGCCCAGCTCTATGCCCGTGGCGTGCTGATGAGCGCCACCAATCCCAAGGTGGCGATCTTCTTCCTCGCCTTCCTGCCCCAGTTCGCCGACCCCGCGCGCGGCCCGCTGACCCTGCAGCTGTTGCTGCTCGGTGCGCTGTTCATGCTCTCGGCGCTGCTGGTGTTCTCCGCCATCGCCTGGTCCTCGGGCACCCTCGGCGCCCGGCTGCGCCGCTCACCCCGCGCCCAGTTGATGCTCAACCGGCTGGCCGGCACCGTCTTCGCCGGCCTCGCCCTCAAGCTCGCCACCGCCTCGCGCTGAGGCGGGCGCTGGGGAAGTTGAACCGCAAAGGCGCGAAGAACGCGAAGAAAGTCAATAGATACAGTGGCATAGGTTGCTTGGTGCGGTCTGAGGTCAGCCGCCGGCTTCCAGTCGGAAGCCGCAACGATACCCGCTGATCAAAGTCCTTTGCGCCCTTCGCGCCTTTGCGGTTCAGTCTTCTGAGAACCGAGCATTAGAACTCCAACCCCTTGACCTTGCTGCGGAAGTCGCGGGTGACGGCCTCGAGGTCCTGGTCGCTGGCGATCACCCTGGGGGTGAGGATGACCACCAGTTCGGTGCGGTTGGCCTTCTTGCTGCGCTCGCCGAACAGGGCGCCGGCGATCGGCAGGTCGTAGAGCCCGGGGACGCCCTGCTTGCCGTCCTCGCGCTGGTCCTGGATCAGTCCGCCGAGCACCACCGCCTGGTTGGAACGCACCGCCACCGAGCTGGTGATGTTGCGGGTCTGGAAGGTGGGCGAGTCGAGGTTCGAGCTCTCGGTGGTGGCCACGGTGCTGACCTCTTGCTCGATCTCCATCTGCACCATGCCCCCGGGGGTGACGCGTGGTTTCACCGACAGCATCACCCCGGTGTCGCGGTACTCGATGCTGTTGACGATGCGGTCGGTGGTCGAGGTGCTCTGCTGCTGGGCGGTGGCCACCGGCACCTGCTGGCCGACCTGCATCTTCGCCGTCTGGTTGTCGAGCACCATCACCGAGGGCGAGGAGAGCACGTTGACGAGGTTGCGCCCGGCCAGTGCGCTGAGCGTGGCGCGAATGGTGTCGGGGCGCGAGATCACCGACCAGGTGAAGCCGGGGAAGATGGCCCCGATGCCCGAGTCCTTGGCGCCGTCGAGGGTGCCGTCGAGACGGAAGTTGCTGCGCTGGTCGGCGGTGGCGAGGCCGAAGAAGTCCCACTGCACGCCGTATTCGAGATTGCCGGTGAGGGTGATCTCGACGATGGTCGCCTCGACCAGCACCTGCAGCGGGACGATATCGAGCTGCTTGAGCGCGTCGAGGATCTTCTGATAGTCGCGGGCGCTGGCCTTGATCAGCAGCGAGTTGTTGACCGCGTCGGCGACGATGCTGACCCCGGTGTCGAGACGGTGGGCGCGGGCCCGGGAGCGGGCGCTCGCGGTCTCGCCACCCTCGCCGCCGGCATCGAGGTTGACCCGCTCCATCCCCGGGGCCACCGCGCCGAGGCTGCGCTGCCCCTCGCTCCGACCGCCCCCGAACAGCTCCGAGAGGATCTCGGCGAGTGATTCGGCGTTGCCGTGACGGACGCGATAGACGAACAGCCGCTCGGTCGCCTCGCCCGATGCCTCGGCCATGTCCAGACGCTTGATCCAGTCGCGCGCGCGTTCGACATAGCGCTGCTGCGGCGAGACCACCAGCAGCGCGTTGGCGCTCTCGATCGGGACGAAGCGGAACACCCCGTCGAGCGCGCCGCCCTCCTTGGTGTCGAGCAGGGTGGTGAGCTGCTCGACCACCGCCTCGGCCTTGGCGAACTCGAGCATGAAGAAGCCGACCGAGAGCCCGGCCATCCAGTCGACGTCGAACACCCGGATGGTGTCGAGCAGGTTGGCCATCTCCGGGCCGGTGCCGGCGAGCACCACCAGGTTGCGCTGGGTGTCGACCCGGAGGATGCTGCCCTCGGGGGCGAGCGGCTCGAGGATGCGCCCCATCTCGGCGGCGCCGATATAGCGCAGCGGTATCACCTGGACGCTGTAGCCGGCCGGCAGCGCGCGGCTCGATTCGCCGAGCTGGGGCACGACCTGGCCCTGCAGCGCGTTGGTCAGCGGCAGGATCTGGTAGCCGCCGCCGTGCTCGACCAGTGCCGCGCCGTTCATCCGCAGCAGGGTCTCGAGGGTCGCCAGCAGGTGCTCGCGTCGCAGCGCCTGGGCCTGCAGCGAGACCTCGCCCTGTACCGCGGGATGGAGCACATAGTCGCGCTGCAGCACCTCGCCGAGGATCACCCGTACCACCTCGCGGATGTCGGTACGCTCGAAGTTGAGGGTGACCTCGCCCGGGGTGGTGTCGACCTGGGGGCGGGCGATGCGCTGCACCACGGTGCCGTTGCCGGGGTCGATGAAGTCGCGGGTGCGGGCGCGGGTGTCGCCGTCGCCGAGCGCGATGGTGGTGGCGCTGGTACCGCCACGGTGCTCGCCGCCGCGCTGGCGATCGGCATCGACGACGTGTCCGGCCGGGTCGCCGACCCTGAGCGTGGGGTCCCAGTCGGCGCGCTCGCAGCCACCGAGCACGAGCAGGACCAGCAGCGTCAGCAACAGGGCGCTGGTGGTGCGTGGTCTGGGGTCTGCGTCCATGGGACCTCGGGTCTCGATCTGGCTTCCTGGATCAGGGCCGTGACGACGGTGACGGGCGCCGGTCGGGTCCGCCGGGCGCCGTCGCTGGTGCCGCGCCAGGCCGGGTGAAGTCGCGCAATGGTAGCCGATCGGCCCGGCCCTGTCGCTCGAGCAGGAGGTGGTCGGGGTGGATCGCCGAGACCCTCCAGTCGCCCAGTCGATCGCCGATCTCGACGCGCTGGCTGTCGCCGCCGTCGTCGGCGATGCGCACCCAGGCGGCGCGCTGACGGGGGGTGATCAGGACCGTGGTGAGGGTGAGGCGTTCGAGCGCGATCGCCGCCCGGTGCTGTTCGGCGCTTGCCTGGACGGGGGCCGGGGGTGGGGGAGGGCGACGGTCGGGACGAAACAGCGGTCGTTCGAGCACCTCGGCATAGTGCGCCCGGGGCGGCGGCGCGAGCCGTGCGGCGAGCGGCTCGTCGGCGTGTTCGGTCACCGTCGCCCGAGGGGCCGGGGTGGGCAGCGGCGTGCGCCAGTCGTGCCACTGCCAGACCAGGACCCCGCCGAGCACGATGTTTGCGATGAGCGCGGGCGTGCGGCTCATGTCTCCTCCCCGCGCACGAAACCGAATACGTCGAGCCGCAGCATCAGCGCCCCCTCGGGCGCGGTGGCCAGTGACGGGGGGGCGGCGCGACTGGCGCGCAGCCGCTGCTCCGGCTGTGCCGCCGAGCGCGCCGAGAGCCGCTCGACGAAGAGCAGGGGGCGGGCCTGTTCGATGCGGTAGAGGATCTCGAACAGGGTCGCGGTGGTGCCCTGGATCTGGGCGCGGACATGGAGGCGGGTGGGTGCCTCGGCATCCGCGCTGGTGGCCGGCAGGAGCTGGACGCTGATCAGTCGGCCGCGGGCGGCGGCGATGATCTCCTGGAGCTGGCGCTGCAGTTCGGCGCCGGCGATCGTCTCGGTGGCGGCCTGGACATAGAGCCCGGCGAGCGTCGGATCGGTGCGTACCCGTTCGAGTTCGGTGCGCAGCACCGGGAGCCCGGCGGCGATGCGCTGATAGCGCGCGAGCCGGTCCTCGGCGCTGGCGATGCGTGCATCGAGCGCGTCGAGTGTGAGCCACCAGGGCAGCAGCGTCAGCGCGAGCAGGCCGGCCAGCAGCGACCCGGCGAGTCCCCAGACGAGCAGGCAGTCGGTGCGTCCCCGGGTCATGGTGCAGGCTCCGCCGCCTCCAGCTGGAAGGCGAGGTTGAAGCGCTCCTTGCCGTTGCGGTCGATCTGGACCACCGGCGAGCGGAATCGCACCGAGGCGATCCCGGGGGCGCCTTCGAGCAGGGCGATCAGCGCCGTGGCGCTCGCCGACTCACCGGTCAGCTCGACCTGGCGACCGTCGAACTCCAGGCTCTGCACCCAGGTGTCGTCGGGGAGGCGGGTGCTGAGCGCGCCGAGCAGTTCGAGCGCGCGGGGCTGGAGACGGCGCTGTTCGAGGGCGACGAGACTGCCCTGACGGGCCTGTTCGAGCGCCTGGCGCACCCGGTCGCTCTCGAGCGCCTGGGCGCGCGCCGCCCCGAGCGCCTGCTCGAGCCGCGCGAGATGGGCATGACGCTGCCACAGCGGGGACGCCAGCGCCGCGATCAGCAGCGTCAGCGCGAGCAGCGCGAGCCAGCCGTCGGTCCCGAGTCGCGGCGGCCGACGACGGGGACGCCGATGCGGTGGCAGCAGGTTGGCCCCGCGCCAGGCGCCGCTCCAGTCGATGCGCTCGACCGTGGCTCCGGCCCGCGCCAGCCGCGCGAGCCAGTCCTCGAGCGGGGCGCGCGGACAGAGCGCGAGCTCGACGCGGATGCGTGCGGCGCGCTTGGCCGTCGGCAGCAGCCGCGCATCATAGAAGAGCTGGTCGGCGGGGAAGGGCGAGAGCCGGTCGAGTTCGTGGTGGAGCACCTCGCTCAGGCGCGGTCTGACCTGGGCGGGGAGCGAGAGCTCGCGGCGCAGCACCGCGGTCTCGGGCAGGCGCAGCGTGGTGCGACGACGATGGTCGGCGAGTGCCTCGGGCAGCCGCTCTTCGGTGTCGAGCGTGAGGCTGCCGACCGGTTCGCGGGCCTCGCCGCGCAGCTGCGTCAGTCGGGCCTGGCCGTCATCGGGCTCGATCAGCAGTCTGCGGTTGCGCTCGATGAGCGCCCGACGCAGTCGTTCCGGCAGGCAGCGGGCGATCCGGATACGGGCGGGCTGGAGCCGCGCATCGAGTGCGTCGAGCCAGTGTGCCGCGGTGCGATGGCGGGGCTCGCGGGTGTCGGTCTGGGCCATGAAGAGGGGACGATCCTGGTCGGTCTGGCGGTCGCGGCGGGGCAAGTGTAGATCGATTGCGTGGGCGTCGGCCAGCATGCGCGACCGCTGGTCGATGCCTCGGTCTTGACAATTGCGCAGGGTGGGTGTGCGTGGTATCCTCGCGCGTTTACTGAATTTTCCACAGCCCGAGCCGGGCCAGAAGGGTCAGCCATGAAAGAAGGAATCCACCCGGAATACGCCGAAGTCAAGGTGGTCTGCAGCTGCGGGAACGAATTTGCCACCCGCTCCACCTTGGGGAACGATGTCATGCAGGTCGAAGTCTGCTCCGCCTGCCACCCGTTCTACACCGGTAAGCAGAAGGTGATCGATACCGGCGGTCGCGTCGACAAGTTCCGTCGTCGCTACGCGCGCTAAGTCTCGCGCCGCCCGCGTCGTCCCCGCTCCGCCGCGCCGCACCTCTCGTGCTGGCGCGGAGTTCTCCCGCTCCCCATGCCCGGGTGTCCTGCACACCTGAGGCTGCGTGCGCCATCGTGCGCGTCGCCCCGACTCCCCCTCGCGATCTCAGCACGGCCCCGCGTGGGCGCCGGCGCGCTAGTTACGCGCGCGCGAGCGGAACGCCTCGCAGTGGAGTCCGCGCCGTTTGACTCGCGGGCCGGGCGCGAACATGATTGTTCGCTACGATCGCCCCAGTGGCACCCTGAACAATGTTGTTTGTTGGAGACCAGCAGTGACCGATCCCGAGAGCTTCGCCCATCACGACGCGGACCTGAACAAGCAGGCGCTCGCCTATCATGCCGAGCCGCGACCCGGCAAGATCGGTATCGAGGTCACCAAGTCGGCCAGCACCCAGCATGAACTCTCGCTCGCCTATACTCCGGGCGTTGCCGAGCCGGTGCGCCACATCCACGACGATCCCGAGAACGCCTACCGCTACACCAACAAGGGCAACCTGGTGGCGGTGATCACCGACGGCAGCGCGGTGCTCGGCCTGGGCAAGGTCGGCGCACAGGCGAGCAAGCCGGTGATGGAGGGCAAGTCGGTGCTGTTCAAGCGCTTCGCCGACATCGACTGCTTCGACATCGAGGTCGAGGCCCGTCACCCCCAGGCCTTCATCGAGACCGTGGTGCGCATCGCCCCGACCTTCGGCGGCATCAACCTCGAGGACATCGCCGCGCCGCACTGCTTCGAGATCGAGCAGGCGCTGATCGAGCAGCTCGACATCCCGGTGTTCCACGACGACCAGCACGGCACCGCGATCATCATCGCCGCCGGTCTGCTCAACGCCCTCGAACTCCAGGGCAAGTCGCTTGCCGAGGCGCGCATCGTGGTGCTCGGCGCCGGTGCCGCGGGGATCGCGGCAATCCGTCTGCTGCTCGCCCTCGGCGCCCACCGCGACAACATCTTCGCCATCGATCGACAGGGTGTGATCCATGTCGGTCGTCAGGACCTCAACCCCTACAAGTTCGGCATCGCCGCCGATACCGAGCGCCGCACCCTGGCCGACGCCATGGACGGGGCCGATGCCTTCATCGGCGTCTCGGGGCCGGATCTGGTCACCGCCGACATGCTCGCCTCGATGGCGCCGCGTCCGGTGGTCTTCGCGCTCTCCAACCCGGTGCCCGAGGTGCGTCCGGCGCTCGCCCGCGAGGTGCGCGACGATCTGATCATGGCCACCGGTCGCTCGGACTACCCGAACCAGATCAACAACGTCCTCGGCTTCCCCTTCATCTTCCGTGGCGCGCTCGACGTGCGTGCCTCGCGGATCAACGAGAGCATGCAGATCGCCGCGGTCGAGGCGCTGCGCGCCATCACCCGCGAGCCGGTGCCGGCCGAGGTGCTCGCCGCCTACGAGGGGCTGGAGTCGCTGGAGTTCGGTCCGGACTACATCATCCCCAAACCCTTTGATCCGCGTCTGCGCGAGCGGGTGTCGGCCGCCGTGGCCCGTGCCGCCATCGAGAGCGGTGTCGCGCGTGCCCCGTATCCGGCGCACTATCCCGGCTGAGCCCGCAGCGGGCGCGATCTCCGTCCCATCCATCCACTGAGCGGCGTGCCAGCCCCGAGAGGAGGCTCGCCGCTCACCGACGGGAGACAAGCGACGTGAACAAGATCAGCATCGTTGGTGGGGCCGGCCGAGTCGGCGAGACGACCGCGCAGATCCTGGCCGAACAGGAGCTGTGTCGGGAGGTGGCGCTGCTCGACGTGAACGAGGGCATGAGCGAGGGTGTGGCGCTCGACATCGTTCAGACCTCACCCTTCTTCAAGTTCGACAGCCGGGTGATCGGCAGCGATGACCCGAGCATCCTCGCCGGCTCCGATCTGGTGGTGATCACCGCGGGGCAGGCGCGCAAGCCGGGGATGTCGCGCTCGGACGTGCTCGAGGCCAACGTGCGGGTGATCGACGCGGTCACCGACGAGATCATGACCCACGCCCCGGATGCGATGATCCTGGTCGTCTCCAACCCGGTCGACACCCTCACCTATCGCGTCGCCCAGCGCACCGGCTGGGACCGGCGGCGGATCTTCGGTCAGGCCGGGGTGCTCGACGCCTCGCGGATGGCCGGATTCATCGCCCAGGAGACCGGCTTCTCGGTGCGCGACATCACCACCATGGTGCTCGGCGGCCATGGTGACACCATGGTGCCGGTGTCGCGCTTCTGTACCATCAACGGCATCCCCCTCAGTCATTTCCTTCCCGAGGAGCGTATCGCGGCGATCATGGAGCGCACCCGCAAGGGTGGCGCCGAGATCCTCGCGCTGCGCAAGAACTCCAGCGCCTACGATGCCCCCGGTGCGGCGGTGGCGACGATGATCGACGCCATCGTGCGCAACCGACGTCGGCTGCTGCCCTGTGTCGCCATCCTCGATGGCGAGTACGGCGAGCGCGATATCGCCATGGGCGTGCCCTGCGTGCTCGGCTGGCAGGGCGTGGAGCAGGTCGTCGAACTCGACCTCGAAGCGACCGAGCGCGCCGACTTCGACCGCTCGGCGGCCTCGGTGCGCGCCGATATCGAGCGACTGCGCGAGATCAGCTGAAGACCCCGGGCCGCGCGTGCGCGGCCCTGCTTTTCGAACCGACCATTCGCGGACGTCCAGTCGGACGGATGCCGGGGCCGGCCCGAGCGCGGGCGGTCCCCTCGGGCGATACGCGAATCCACCCAACCATCCACCGGCCCCGCGACCAGGCGTCCCGGGACCGCTCAGGAGCGAGCCTATGGCGAACGATACCGTCACCATCAACAACAACGCGACCGGGGAGCAGTTCGAGTTCCCGTTGCGTCGTGGCACCGTGGGTCCGGCCGCGGCCGACATCTCCTCGCTCTATAAGGAGGCGGGCATCTTCACCTACGATCCCGGCTTCATGTCCACGGCCTCCTGCAACAGCGCCATCACCTATATCGACGGCGAGCAGGGCATCCTGCGCTATCGCGGTTATCCGATCGAACAGCTCGCCACCAAGGCGAGCTTCCTCGAGGTCGCCTATCTGCTGCTCTACGGCGAGCTGCCCAAGGAGCAGGAGCTCGATAACTTCGAGGGTGTGATCACCCGTCACACCATGCTCAACGAGAACCTCAAGGACTTCTTCAAGGGGTTCCATCACGACGCCCACCCGATGGCCATCCTGGTCGGCGTGGTGGGCTCGCTCTCGGCCTTCTATCACGACTCGCTGAGCGTCCACGACGAGCGCCACCGCGAGATCTCCGCGCACCGGCTGATCGCCAAGGTGCCGACCATCGCCGCCGCTGCCTACAAGCACAGCATCGGCGAGCCGATCATGTATCCGCGCAACGACCTGCGCTACTGCGCCAACTTCCTGCGGATGATGTTCGCCACCCCGTGCGACGACTACGAGCCCGAGCTGATCGCCGAGAAGGCGCTCAACCTGCTGTTCATCCTCCATGCCGACCACGAGCAGAACGCCAGCACCTCGACCGTGCGTCTGGCCGGCAGCTCCGGGGCCAACCCCTTCGCCTGTGTCGCCGCCGGCATCGCCTCGCTGTGGGGTCCGGCCCACGGCGGCGCCAACGAGGCGGTGCTCGACATGCTGCTCGAGATCGGTGACGTCAAGGAGGTCCGGCGCTTCATGGAGAAGGCCAAGGACAAGGACGACCCCTTCCGGCTGATGGGCTTCGGCCACCGTGTCTACAAGAACTACGACCCGCGCGCCAAGATCATCCGCGAGGTCTGTCACCAGGTGCTCGAAGAGGTGGCCGACGTCAACAACCCGCTGTTCGAGCTGGCGATGGAACTCGAGGAGATCGCCCTCAACGACGACTACTTCGTCGAGCGCAAGCTCTACCCCAACGTCGACTTCTACTCCGGCATCATCTATCGCGCACTCGGCATCCCGCGCAACATGTTCACGGTGATGTTCGCGGTGGCGCGCACCGTCGGCTGGGTGTCGCACTGGATGGAGATGATGTCCGACCCCAACAACCGCATCGGTCGTCCGCGTCAGATCTACTGCGGCCCGGACCAGCGCGACTACCTGCCGATCTCGCAGCGCTGAGCGCCCATCGCGCCCCGTCCCGCCGTCGGGACTGGGGCGCGTGTCGATTCCGCCCTACAATATCCCCCGATCCATCAACCCGAGCCTAGCGGCAGCAAGCACATCATGTCCGACTCCGAGCGTTTCGCAGACCTCCTCCAACAGTTCGATCAGGCCAATCCGCAGTCCGTCAAGGGCGAGCCCAAGGTGGGCGAGCCGGTGAGCGGCACCCTGATCGCGATCGACGGCGAGTACGGCTTCGTCGACCTCGGCGCCAAGTCCGAGGGGCGCATCGAGCTGGCCGCCCATCGCGACGCCGAGGGCCAACTCAAGCTCGAGATCGGCGATCGCATCGAGAGCAAGGTCAGCGGCAAGGATCCCGAGAGCGGCATGCTGCTGCTCGGCACCCAGCACGGCCAGCGCTCCCACGGCATCGAAGAGGTCGAGCGCGCCTATCAGGCGGGACAGCCGGTGCAGGGCCAGGTCAGCGGCGCGGTCAAGGGCGGGCTGGAGGTCCAAGTCGCCGGGCTGCGCGGCTTCTGTCCCGCCTCCCAGGTCGATGTCCGTTTCATCGAGGATCTCTCCGAGTTCGTCGGCCAGCGTCTCGACTTCCGCGTCACCAAGCTCGAGGGCGGGCGGCGGCCCAACCTGGTGCTGTCGCGCCGCGCGGTGCTCGAGGAGGCGCAGCGCATCCAGGCCGAGGAGACCCGCGCCAAGCTCGTCGAGGGCGCGGTGCTCAGCGGCACCGTCACCTCGCTCAAGGACTATGGCGCCTTCGTCGATCTCGGCGGGATCGAGGGCATGATCCACGTCAGCGAGCTGGCCTACGGCCACATCAAGCACCCCAACGAGGTGCTCACCCAGGGGCAGGTGGTCGAGGTCGCGGTGCTGCGCATCGAGCCGGCCACCGCAAAGCGGCGCGAGCGTATCGCGCTGTCGGTCCGTGCGCTCGCGCGCGATCCCTGGCTGGAGGTCGCCGATCGTCATCCGGTTGGCAGCTTGGTCAGCGGCAAGATCTCGCGGCTGCAGCCCTTCGGCGTCTTCGTCGCCATCGCCCCCGGGGTCGACGGTCTGATCCACATCAGCGAGCTCGGCGCCGGACGGCGCATCAACGACCCGAGCGAGGTGGTCAAGGTCGGTGACGAGGTCGAGGCGACGGTGATCGCGATCGATCGCGAGCGCAAGCGCATCAAGCTCTCGCTCGACGCCGAGCGCGCCGCCGAGGCGGTGGTCGACGCCAGCGCCTATGCGCCCAAGGCCCGCAAGGGGCAGGGCGAGGAGAAGGCCATCGGCAGCTTCGGCGAGCTGCTCAAGGCGCAGTTGCAGAAGGACTGAGGTCCGTGGCGGGCGCCGTCCGGCGCCCGTCGCCACGCACAACACCAACGAGAAGAGAGGGACCCATGCAACGTCGTGACTTCATCAAGGGGGTGGGTGTCGGTTCGCTGGCGCTCGGCGCGGCCGCCACCGGGGCGGCGCACGCCAAGGCCGAGTATCGCTGGAAGATGGTCACCACCTGGCCGAAGAACTTCCCCGGGCTCGGTACCGGCGCCAACAAGCTCGCCGAGCTGATCGGCGAGATGAGCGGCGGGCGCATCGCGGTGCGCGTCTACGGCGCCGGCGAGCTGGTCCCCGCCTTCGAGGTGTTCGATGCCGTCTCGCGCGGCACCGCCGAGATGGGTCACGGCTCGGCCTACTACTGGAAGGGCAAGAGCGAGGCCGCGCAGTTCTTCTCCACCGTGCCCTTCGGCATGACCGCCCAGGAGATGAACGCCTGGATCTACTACGGCGGCGGACTCGAGCTGTGGCAGGAGCTCTACGGCCGGTTCGGTCTGGTGCCGGCGCCGGCGGGCAATTCCGGGGTGCAGATGGCCGGCTGGTTCAACAAGGAGATCAACTCGGTCGACGACCTCAAGGGGCTGAAGATGCGCATCCCCGGTCTCGGCGGCGAGGTGCTGGCGCGCGCCGGCGGCACCCCGGTCAACCTCCCCGGCGGCGAGCTGTTCACCGCGCTGCAGAACGGCACCATCGACGCTACCGAATGGGTCGGTCCCTACAACGACCTCGCCTTCGGTCTCTACAAGGCCGCGCGCTACTACTACTATCCCGGCTGGCACGAGCCGGGCACCATCATGGAGGCGATGGTCAACCGCGAGGCGCTGGAGTCGCTGCCCAAGGACCTGCAGGCGATCGTGATGAACGCCTGCAAGGTGATCAACCAGGACATGCTCGCCGAGTACACCGCACGCAACCCGGTGGCGCTCTCGACCCTGGTCGACGAGCACGGCGTCGAGCTGCGCCGTCTGCCCGATGACGTCATCGCCAAGCTGCGCGGCCTGGCCGACGAGGTGGTCGCCGAGATCGCCGAGCGCGATGCCTTCTCGGCCAAGGTCTACACCTCCTATCGCAAGTTCCTCGCCCAGGCCCGCGAGTGGAGCGCGATCTCCGAGCAGACCTACCTGCGCGCGCGCGACCAGGTGTGACCGGGCGCGCCGCCGGGGCCGGGGGCGGCGCGCCGCCCCTCGGGCTCTATATCCATCTGCCCTGGTGCGTGCGCAAGTGCCCTTACTGCGACTTCAACTCCCATCCGGTCGCCGGGGCCGCGCTCGCGGCCTATGTCGAGCACCTGCTCGCCGATCTCGACCGTGCGCTCGCCGTCCCCGAGGCACGCCGTCCGGTGGTCTCGATCTTCATCGGCGGCGGCACCCCCAGCCTGCTCCCGGGGTCAGCGGTGGCCCGCCTGCTCGACGGCGTACGGGCGCGCCTGACGCTCGCCCCCGATGCCGAGATCAGCCTCGAGGCCAACCCCGGTACCGCCGAGGCGCGGCGCTTCGCCGCCTATCGCGAGGCCGGGGTCAACCGGCTCTCGATCGGGGTGCAGAGCCTGGAGGCCGAGCGGCTCGTCGCGCTCGGGCGCATCCACTCCCCGGAGGAGGCGCGCGCGGCGGTGACGATGGCGCGCGCGGCGGGCTTCGACAACCTCAACCTCGACCTGATGTTCGGCCTCCCCGGACAGACCCCGTCGCTCGCGCGCGCCGACCTCGAGGCAGCGCTCGCGCTCGCGCCCGAACACCTCTCCTACTACCAGCTCAGCCTGGAACCCGGTAGCGCCTTCCACGACGACCCGCCGCCGCTGCCCGACCCCGACCTGGTGGCCGACATCGCCGCCGCCGGGCAGGAACGGCTCGCCGCCGCCGGGCTGGCGCGCTACGAGGTCTCGGCCTACGCACGCGCGGGGCGGCGCTGCCGTCACAACCTCAACTACTGGCGCTTCGGCGACTATCTCGGCATCGGCGCCGGTGCCCACGCCAAGCTCTCGCGCTGGCGCGACGGACGGGTCGAACGGGTGTGGCGCGAGGCGCGCCTGGCCGACCCCGAGGCCTATCTGGGGGCCGCGCCCGAGGCGCTGATCGCGGAGCGGCGGGTGCTCGATGCCGATGACCTGATCGTCGAGTTCGCGCTCAACGCGCTGCGGCTGGTCGAGGGCTTTGCGCCGGCGGACTTCGTCCGCGCCACCGGGCTACCGGTGACGCGCCTGGCCGCCCCGCTCGAACGCGCGCGCGCGCTGGGACTGATCGAGCCCGATCCGGCTCGGGTGGTACCGAGCGCGCGCGGGCGCGACTTCCTCGACGATCTGGTCGGGCTGTTCGTCCCGGGGGACGACTGAGCCGCCCTCAGGGCAGCAGGGTCGAGCCCGGCAGCAGGGTCTCGAACAGCTCCACCACCTCCAGGTTGATCGCCTCGGGCATGCCGTCGAGCGCCGAGTCGACCAGCCCGAGCGCGCGTGCCTGGGCGTGCAGCAGCTCGGCGTCGGGCGCGCGCCCCTCGAGCAGACAATCGCGCAGCTCGCGGGCGATGCGCTCGGCGGCGCCGAGGATGGCGGCGTCGCGTGTCCGCTCGGCGGTGCTCGCGCGCTCCGGGTGGAGGCGGCAGGCGATCGGCTCGCGGATCGATTCGGGGAAGTGCCAGTGCGCGAGCAGCGCCGCGCTCACCGCGTCGGCGTCGAAGCCGAACTCGGCGCGCTCGGCCTCGGCGAGCGTCGCGCCCTTGGTGTCGACCTGCTCGAGTACCCGCAGATAGCGCTCGGGGCAGCGCGCGAAGAACACCAGCCGTCCCAGCCCGTGCAGCAGCCCGGTGATGAACAGCCGCTCGCCGTCGTGCCTGCCGCTACGCATCACGAGCTGGCGCGCGGCGATCGCGCAGGCGATGGCATGGAGCCAGAAGCGTTCCATGTTCACCCGCTCCGGCGGCAACCCCTTGAACATCTCCACCGCGCAGGTGGCGAACACCAGATCGCGCAGTGCGCGATAGCCGATCAGCCCGATCGCCTGACCGACCGTCTCCACCGCCTGTACCTGGCTGCGCCCGGCGCTGTTGACCAGCCGCAGCAACCGCGCCGAGAGCGCGGGATCGCAGCGCATCACCTCGGCGAGATCGGCTGGGGTGGTCTCGGGGTGGTCGATCAACTGATTGAGCCGCAGTGCGACCTCGGGCAGGGAGAACAGGGTGTCGATATCGCGGACCAGGGTATCGGGGTGCATGTGACTCGGCTCCGGCTGCGGTGACGGGGCGCGTGTCCGGCGCGGGGCCGCACGCGCGTGCGCTCCTCTGGCCCCAGGTCCTTGTGCACCCTGGGTCGGGCGGTGGTGACGCGCCGGGGTGCGTGCTGGAGCCGTCGGCTCAAACATACTGGATGCGCCGGGGCTGTGGTAGGGGCGGTGGTCGGTGTCAGCCGCCGGCGAGGCGGCGATAGAGCGCGAGATACTGATCCATGATCACCGCGCGGCCGAACTCGTGCTCGACCCGCTCGCGCCCGCGCGCCACCAGCGCGGCGCGCAGCGTCTCGTCGCCGAGGGTCTCGCGGATGCCGGTGGCGAGCGCCGCGGTGTCGGCGCAGGGCACGCACCAGGCGTCCTCGCCGTGACGGGTCAGTTCGCGCGCGCCGCGGAACTCGGCGGTGACCAGGGGGCGCCCCCAGCTCCAGGCCTCGAGGATGACGTTGCCCAGGGTCTCGGCCTCGAGCGAGGGGAAGACCACCAGATCGGCCAGTTGCAGATAGGGTCGGGGATCGCGCTGCCAGCCGGCCCAGACGATGCGTTCCTCCTGACCGAGCTGGCGCGCCTGGGCGCGCAGCGGTTCGGCCAGCGGGCCGTCGCCGACCATCACCAGACGCAGCGCTCGTCCGGCGATGCGCTCGGGCAGCGCCGCGAGCGCCGCGAGCAGATGGGCCTGCCCCTTGACCGGGACGAAGCGCCCGAGCGTGACCAGCACCCAGGCGTCATCGGGGATGGCGTGATGCGCGCGCAGCGCCGCGACCGTGTCGGCTGCGACCGGCACCGCCGGGTCGGCGAAGTTGTAGATGTGATGGACGCGGTCGGCGGGCAGCCCCTGGCGCACCATCCAGTCGCACAGCCCGCGGGTGTTGCCGATCCAGCCGTGGGCATGGCGATAGGGCGAGAGCTTGTAGTAGCCGCCGAGCCGGGCGAGATGGATCGGGCCGCCGCGCGGGGAGAGCCGCGTCAGCCGGGTGGCGCGTCCCATGTAGGTCTGCACGATCTCGGGACGGCGCCGCGCGATCAGCCGCGAGAGGGCATGGCGCGAATAGGGGTCCCAGGTGGTGAGGAAGGGCAGGCGGTGACAGGCCAGAGCGCCGAGCGGGTGGCCGTCGAGCGCGCTGTCGCGGCGGATCGCCAGCTCCGCCGGCGCACCGCGCTCGGCGAGCGCCTCGGCGAAGCGGATGAACCAACGCTCGGCGCCACCGAGCGCCTTGCTGGCGACGATCTGCAGACTACTGGGGTCGGACATGCGGAATTCCTGAGGTCGAATCGGCTCGGGCTCGCGAGCGCAGGGGAAGGATCGAACCGCAAAAGATTGAACCGCGAAGGCGCGAAGGACGCGAAGGGATCGAAAGTGCGCCTTTGCTCGGTGTTCAGCACGTCTTCATCCCTGATCGCGGTCTTTGCGGGTCGATGGTTGTTCGGTAAAGACGCCGAACCCAGCGGCGATCCCGCCGCGTGCTCGGCGTCTTCTCGCAGCCGTCATGGCCTGCGGTACTGGCGACTGGAGGCTGGGGGCCGGTCGCTGTCGGCGCTCGCGCCTGCCACTGAGCCTTGCCGTGACGCTTGATCCAGGCGCCGAGTCCACGAAGCCGCGCATCCCTTTGCGCACTTCGCGCCTTTGCGGTTGCCATCTTCACGGTCGCCGGGCTTTTCGGGCACGTTTGATACCGGCGCGAAGTGCACAAAGACGATCATTCCTTTGTGCGCTTCGCGTCTTGGCGGTTGTGATTCCCAGCGCGCTCGGCGAGCAGTTCGCGGTAGACGGCGAGGTTGCCCTCGACCATGCCGTCGATGGAGAAGTCGCGGCGCATCAGCGCCTGACCGCCGGCGCCGAGCGCACGGCGACGCGCCGGGTCGGCGAGCAGGGCGCTGATCGCCGCGCCCAGCGCCTCGGCGTCGCCCGGCTCGACCAGTACCCCGTTCTCGCCGTCGCGCACCGCCTCGGGGATGCCGCCGGCGCGGCTGGCGACGATCGGTACCCCGGCGCTCGCCGCCTGCAGTAGCGACACCCCCAGTCCCTCCATCAGCGCCGGGTGCACCACCAGATCGAGACAGGGCAGGATCTCGGCGAGGTCGTCGCGGAAGCCGCACAGATGGACCCGGCCCTGCAGCCCCAGCGCGTCGATACGCTCGGCCAGCGCCGCCGCCTCCGGTCCCTGACCGAAGCAGCAGAGGTGCAGCCGGGGGTGGCGCGCGATCAGCGCGGGCAGGGTCTCGAGCAGGATCGCATGGCCCTTGCGCCGGATCAGCTGGGCGATCACCCCGACCATCAGCGCGTCGGCGGGTAGCCCGAGCCGGGCGGTGATCAGCGCCCGCGCGCAGGGCCCGGCATAGGGCGCGGGGTCGATCGCGCTGCGCACCACGCGCAGCCTGTCGGCCGCCAGCCCCTCGTCGCGCAGCACCCGGGCGATGCCCTCGGAAATGGCCACCACGCGGTCGTGCAGCCGGTACTTGAGCGCCACCAGCCAGCGCGGCTCGGGGTTGTCGACGCGGCGGGTGTGGATCACCGGCACCCCGCGCAGCCGTGCGGCGATGCCGCCCATGACGTCGGCGCCGATGCGGCTGTGCAGGTGTACCAGGTCGGGCCGGGTGCGGTCGATCAGCCGCGCCAGCCGCGCGGCCATCAGCAGGTCGGCGTCGCCGTGCATCGGCATGCCGTGGACCTCGGCCACCGGGGCCGCGGCCCGGGCCAGGTCGCAGCCGCGCGGACAGGCGAGCAGGTTGTGATGACCGCGCGCGTGCAGTCCGCGCAGCAGGTGCAGCACCTGGAAGGCGCCGCCGTAGAGATGACGCCCGCCCTCGACGTGGAGGACGCGCAATGTCCGCTCAGGGGTCGGCTCAGTCATCGGCGAGCAGCTCGCGGGCGGCCTCGACCACCGCCTCGACGGTGATCTCGCGCATGCAGTCGAAGCGCCCCTCACAGCTCGGATGGCGCTTGCACGGTGAGCAGGGGCGCGGGTGATAGAGCACCCGGGCGTTGTCGCGGGTGGTGTCGAGATAGGGACAGGTCGAGCCGAACAACAGCAGGCTCGGGGTGTTCATGGCGATGCCGATGTGGCCGAGCCCGGTGTCGACCGCCACCGCGAGCGCCGCGCGGTCGATCAGCGCGGCGGCCTCGGTGAGGCTGGTGGCGCCGGCGAGATCGAGCAGCGGCGCCTTGCAGCGCGCGACGATCCGCGCCGCCGCCGCGCGGTCGCCGGGGCCGCCGAGCAGTACCGGGACGAGCCCCAGCTCCTGATGCAGCCGCTCGGCGAGGTCCGCCCAGCGCGACTCGATCCAGTGCTTCTGGGGCCGGGTGGTGAAGGGGCTGAGCGCGACCAGCCGCGCCCCGGCCCCGGCCGGCGCGACCAGCTCGGCGACGCGCGCGCGCTCGGCCTCGCCATGGTGCACCGCCATCGCGAAGGGCTCGACGGCGAGATCGAGGGTCCGGGCCAGGTGCAGATACTCGGAGCCGATGCGCTTGTAGGGACCGTCGCGCGCCACGGTGCGGGTCATCAGCCACTGGCTGCCCTCGCGCGAGCCCAGACCGATGCGCTCGGGCGCGCCGCTGAACCAGGTCAGCATGCCGCTCTTGAGCAGCCCCTGGAGGTCGATGGCGCGATCGAAGCGGCGCGCGCGCAACTCGGCGCGCATCGCGCGCAGCTCGCGCGCGAGCGTGCCCAGGCGACGCTCGCGCACCAGTCTGCGCCAGCGGTTGATCGGGCAGGGGATCACCTCGTCGAGGTCGGGGTGCTGGGCGAGCAGCGGCGCGCACTCGGGTTGGACCAGCCAGGCGATGTGGGCGTGTGGATGACTGCGGCGCAGCGCCGCGACCAGCGGCGAGGCGAAGACCACGTCGCCGATGGCCGAGAGGCGCACCAGCAGGATGCGCGGGGCGTTGGGGTCTGGGCTTGGTGACATGTCGGTTGATCGGGTTCGGCGCAACGATGGTGTCCGGCCGGGGCGACCGGCGGGGTTGCTGATGGTCGTTATGATCCCAGAAATCGCCGGGCGCCGCGCGGCTGTCCGGACCCCGCCGGTTTTCGCCATAATGATGTCCATCCCGCCGGCCACGCGTCGGCCCACCGCCAGCCTCCGGACCCCGAGCATGACCCCAGCGACCCCCAGCCAGCCGAGCCCCCGCCCCGTGTGTCTCTTCATCCCCAGCTTCGGCGACGGCGGGGTGGAGCGGATGATGGTCAACATTGCCCGCGGGATCGCCGGGCACGGCCATCCGGTCGACTTCGTGGTCAACGACGCCGGGGCGCCCTTCGTCGACACCCTGCCGCCCGAGGTGCGGGTGCACGTGCTCGCGGCGAGCGGGCTGCGCGCGCGCACCCGTTTTCTCGCCGAGCTGGTCGCGCGCACCCGCCCGGCGGCGGTGCTCACCGCCAAGACCCGCGACGACCGGGTCGCGCTCGCGGTCAAGCGTCGGCTCGGCGGCGACACCCGCTACGTGCTGCGTCCCGGCACCGCGATGAGCGAGCGCTGGCGCGCCCGCGGCAAGGGCTGGCTGTGGCGCTGGCGCGAGACGCGCCGGCTGCGCGCGCTCTATCGTCGCGCCGACGCCGTGGTGGCGGTCTCCGAGGGCGTGGCCGAGGACATCGTCGCCATCACCGGCATCCCGCGCGAGCGGGTGCGGGTGATCCGCAACCCCAACATCACCCCGGAACTGGCGGCGCTGGCCGCGGCCGAGGTCGACCACCCCTGGTTCGCGCCCGGCGCCGAGCCGGTGATCATGGGGGTCGGTGGGCTGCGTACCCAGAAGGATTTCGAGACCCTGATCCGCGCCTTCGCCCGGGTGCGCGAGGCTCGTCCCTGTCGGCTGCTGATCCTCGGCGAGGGCCGTCAGCGCGAGCGCTTGCTGCGTCTGGCCGCCGAGCTGGGGGTGGCGGACGCGGTGGCGCTGCCCGGGTTCGAGTCCAACCCCTATCGCTTCCTCGCCCGCGCCGCGCTGTTCGCGCTGTCCTCGCGCTGGGAGGGCTCGCCCAACGTGCTCACCGAGGCGCTCGCGCTCGGCACCCCGGTGGTCGCCACCGACTGTCGCAGCGGTCCGCGCGAGATCACCCGTGGCGGCGAGTACGGCCCGCTGGTCGCCGTCGGCGACGTCGCGGCCCTGGCCGCGGCGATCGAGCGCACCCTCGATCGGCCGCTGCCCGCCGAGCGGTTGCGCGAGGCAGTCGCCGAGTACCGTCTGGAGACCAGCGCCGGGCGCTATCTGGAGGTCTTCGGGCTGCGCTAGCCGGGCGCTGTTCGCCAATCGCGACCGCTGCCGATGCCGGACTCGGCATCGGCGCGCGCCGCTGTCGCGCTGGTGCCGCGACCGTGGTGGCCGCAGTGCGCGCACTCGAGCAGATGGAAGCGCTCGGCGAGTCGATAGTGGGCGAGGCGGGGCTGGCCGCACTGCGGACAGGTCTCGGTGCCGACCCGACTGCGCGCCTTGTGCGCCTGCTCGGCGTCGCGGATGAGCTGGTGCAGCGCCGCCTTGGAGCGTCGGCAGGCCTGGGCCTTGGGGCCCTGGCTGAGTTGTTCGAGGATCAGCGACTCCGGGGTCGCGCTGCCGCGGATGCCGTAAGCACCGGGGGCCGGGTGGGGCGTCTCCGGGGTGTCGTCGCGTGGTTCTTTGGGGGAAGTCATGACGATTCCTGGCTGGTCGATGTTGACGGATGATCGGGGTGCGAACGGTCGGTGGCAAGTCGCACCGAGCGTCTCGTCAATGCTGGTCCTGCGTTCGTTCGTGGTGCTGCTATGCTTAACGCTCTGGACCCGATGGTGTTCCGATCGCAACCGCAGGAGCCTGTGTATGAGCAAGCGCATCACGACCGTCGCCGCGGCCTGTCTGGCCGCCGGTATCGGCCTGCCCCAGGGCGGCGAGGCCTGTACCCGCACCCTCTATGTCGGCGACGACGAGACGGTGATCACCGGTCGCAACATGGACTGGATGCAGTCGATGGAGACCGCGCTCTGGGTGTTCCCGCGCGGCATGGCGCGCGATGGCCGGGCGGGACCGGACTCGCCGAGCTGGGTGTCGAAGTACGGCAGCCTGGTCGCCTCGTCCTACGATCTGGCAACCAGTGACGGCATGAACGAGAAGGGGCTGGTGGCCAACCTGCTCTATCTGGCCGAGTCCGACTACGGTGAGGACGCCGCGCTGCCGCCGCTCTCGATCGCGCTCTGGGCGCAGTACGCGCTCGACAACTACGCCACCGTCGCCGAGGCGGTGCAGGGGCTGACCGAGCAGCCGCTGCGGGTGGTCGCCAAGGATCTGCCCAACGGCAAGCCCGCCGCGCTCCATCTCTCGCTCTCCGACCCCAGTGGCGATTCGGCGATCTTCGAGTACCTCGACGGCGAATTGGTCGTCCATCACGGCCCCGAGTACCGGGTGATGACCAACTCGCCGCCCTATGCCGAGCAGCTGGCGATCGATACCTATTGGCAGGGGGTCGGCGGTATGGCCTTCCTGCCCGGCACGGTGCGCGCCGCCGATCGCTATGCGCGCGCCTCCTTCCTGCTCGATGCGGTGCCCAAGTCGCTCGACGACGACTATCTCGACGCCGTGCCCAATCGTACTTATGCCAACCAGGCCGTCGCCCAGGTGCTCTCGGTGCAGCGCGCCGTCTCGGTGCCGTTGGGCATCAGCGTCGAGCAGCAGCCCAACCTCGCCTCGACCCTGTGGTCGGTGGCCGCCGACCAGAAGAATCGGGTCTATTACTTCTCCTCGGCGACCACGCCCAACACCTTCTGGGTCGCGCTCGACGACCTCGATTTCTCGCCCGGGGCCGAGGTCAAGACCCTGCCGGTCGACGGCGGCTATGTCTATGCCGGCAACGCCGCCGCGCATTTCACCGCCGCCGAGCCCTTCACCTTCATGGACGCCTCCGGCAGCGACTGAGCCGGTGCGCCGGGGCCAGCGCGCCCCGGCGCGCGCCCTCAGTGGGCGAAGCTGGGCGCGGGCGGCGCCGGGTCGTGTGCGCGTAACCCCTCGAAGTGGGCGACGGCCTTGGCGAGGTCGGCGAGCAGCAGCTCGGCGAGATCGGCGCTGAAGCCCTCGCGCACCACCACGCGCAGCACCGCGACCGACTCGGCGTGCTCGGGCATGGTGTAGGCGGGTACCTGCCAGCCGCTCTCGCGCAGCTTGTGGGAGATGTCGAAGACGCTGTAGTCGGTGATCTCGTCGCGCAGCTTGAAGGCGAACACCGGGATGGTGCTGGCGTCGCTGACCAGCTCGAAGGGGCCGAGGTCGGCGACGTTGCGCGCCAGTTCGGTAGCCACCTCGCGCAGTGCCGTCATCACCTGGGTGTAGCCGGCGCGCCCCAGACGCAGGAAGTTGTAGTACTGGCCGACCACCTGGTTGCCGGGGCGGGAGAAGTTGAGGGTAAAGGTCGGCATGTCGCCGCCGAGATAGTTGACCCGGAAGATCAGCTCCTCGGGCAGGTCCTCGTGGCCGCGCCACACCACCCAGCCGACGCCGGGGTAGACCAGGCCGTACTTGTGCCCGGAGACGTTGATCGACTTGACCAGCGGCAGGCGGAAGTCCCACACCAGCTCGGGGTCGAGGAAGGGGGCGACGAAGCCGCCGCTGGCGGCGTCGACGTGCATCGGGATCTCCCAGCCGGTGGTGGCGTTCTGCGTCTCCAGCGCGGCGTGGATCGCTTCGATCGGCTCGTACTCCCCGGTGAAGGTGGTGCCGAGGATGGCGACCACGCCGATGGTGTGCGCGTCGGTGCGGGCGATCACCTCCTCCGGGGTGATGACGTAACGCCCCTTCTCCATCGGGATGTAGCGCGGCTCGACGTCCCAGTAGCGACAGAACTTCTCCCACACCACCTGGACATTGGCGCCGAGGATCAGGTTGGGACGATGGGTATCCTCGCCGCGGGCGCGGCGCCGCGCCCGCCAGCGCCACTTCAGCGCCATCCCGGCGAGCATCACCGCCTCGCTCGAGCCGATCGCCGAGGCGCCGACCCCCTGCTCGGGGGCGTGGAAGAGGTCGGAGACGATGTTGACGCAGCGCGCCTCGATCTCGGCGGTGCGCGGGTACTCGTCCTTGTCGATCAGGTTCTTGTCGAAGGCCTCGGCCATCAGCCGCTCGGCCTGGGGTTCCATCCAGGTGGTGACGAAGGTCGCCAGGTTGAGCCGGGCATTGCCGTCGAGCATCAGCTCGTCGTGGATCAGGTCGTAGACCGTCTCGGGCTCGATCTCGTGCTCCGGCAGACGGTATCGCGGCACCGCCTCCAGCATGCGTCGCCGCGCATAGGCCGGCGCGAGCAGTGCATCCTGCTCCTCCGGGCTGATCGACTCGATCTTTCGCGTCACCATCGCCAATCCCTCCATCGCCACCGCCCCGGGGTTCGGGGCGCTAGGTGCAAGCGTAGTCAATGGTGCGCGGGTCGCCCGTCGGTGTGCATTCGGATCGGGCAAAGGGGCCGCAGTCGACTGAATCCGTTGTGGAAAGTTTGCCTTCCGCCGCCGCCCCGGCCATACTGCCGCCGCCCCTGAGTTGCAGCGTGGCGTCAGCGACGTTCAGCGTCGCACGTCACCCTCTTCCAACCCCGAAACGAGTCTATCCGCCGTGCCCATCGAGCTATTCTGGCTGCTCCTGCCGTGGAGCCTCGCGTTCATCTTTCTCGGTCGGTTGCGCGCCTGCCCGCCGCTGACGCGTCCGGTCGGTGGGGGCAAGGTGTCGGTGATCATCCCGGCGCGCAACGAGCAGTCGCGGTTGCCGCCGCTGCTCGCCTCGTTGCGTGAACAGGACCACGACGACTACGAGGTCATCGTCGTCGACGACAATTCCACCGACGCGACCGCGGCGCTGGCGCGTGCCGCCGGGGCAAAGACCTTGTGTCTCGGCGAGTTGCCGCCCGGCTGGCTCGGCAAGCCCCATGCCTGCTGGGTCGGGGCGCAGGCGGCGAGCGGCGACCTGCTGGTCTTTCTCGACGCCGACACCGAGCTCGAACCCGCCGGACTGCGGCGCATCGCCGCCACCCATGCCGCGCGTGGCGGGCTGGTCTCGGTGCAGCCCTATCACCGCATGGTCGCGGCCTACGAGCGGCTGTCGTCGATCTTCTTCGTCATCATGATGGCGAGCATCCGCTCCTTCACCCTGGCCGGCGACGCGCTGCGCGCCAACGGCAGCTTCGGTCCCTGCATGGTGTGCTCGCGCGCGGACTACTTCCGCACCGGCGGGCATCGTCTGGTGCGCGCCGAGATCGTCGATGACGTGGCGCTGGCGCGCGAGATGGCGCGGCGTGGTGTGCCGACCTCGAACTTCATCGGCGCCGGCACCATCGCCTTTCGCATGTATCCCGACGGGGTGCGCGATCTCGCCGACGGTTGGACCAAGAACCTCGCGCGCGGGGCGATGACCACCGGCCCGCTGATGCTGCTGATGACCACCTACTGGATCTATGGCGCGGTGGCCGCCGTCGACGCCTCGCTGGGCTGGGCGAGCCAGGGGCTGTCGGCCTGGGTGGTCGCGGGGCTGATCGCCTACGCGGCCTATGTCGCGCAGCTGTGGTGGCTGTTGCGCCGGCTCGGCAACTTCGGGCTGGCCACGGCGCTCACCTATCCGGTCTCACTGGCCTTCTTCGTCGCGGTCTTCTTCCGCTCGCTCTATCGCACCCTGGTGTGCAACAGCGTGCGCTGGAAGGGGCGCTCGATCGCGGTGCGCACGCCGGGCTAGGAGCGCGATCGCGCGCAGCAGCCGCGCGCGGTTGTAGCGTTGCACCAGGATGCAGGGGGCGTTGACCAGCGCACCATAGATCAGCATCGCCACGCCGACCGGCCAGGGGGTCCAGACGAAGAAGCTCAGCGCCATCGCCCAGGTCAGCCAGTGCGAGACCTCGGCGCGCGTGGTCTCGCGCACGAAGCGGTGTAGATAGGCGAGATCCTGACCCCGCAGGTTGCGCTTGGAGAAGCCGCCGGCATAGAAGGCCCCGGCCTCAGGCAGATGATCCTTCCACGTCTGGATGCCGAGCCGCTGATAGAGCCGACCGTCCAGCTCCCAGCGATAGCTGCGACCGAGCAGCGGCAGCCCGGCGAGCAGGCGCTCGGGCAGGCGATGCGCCAGATAGCCCGCGCCGAAGTGGATCGACAGCCAGATCAGGGCATAGAGCGCGACGGTCGTCAGCACGGCGGGGAGTCTCGCGGTAGTGGGGGAGGGGCGGCATCTTAGAGGCGTTCGGCGAGCGCGACCAGCCTTGAACCCAGGACGCGCGGCCCTCAGAGAGCACGGGTCGGCGCGCGCTGGCCGCTCTCCATGCCGGGCGCGAGGGCGCCATCACACGAGGAGGTATCGATTATGCGGGTTCACACCCTGTTGCTGGCCGTCGTCACCGGGCTGTGGGCGCTCCCGGCCACCGCCGACTGGACCGACGCGCGCTGCGAGATCTACCCCAAGGGTGAGGACCGTGCCGAGCAGACGCTTCCCTGTACCTTCAGCCAGCGCCAGGGCTATGTGACCATCACCCGCGAGGACGGCGTGGTGCACGAGCTGGCGCCGAGCGGTGAGGCGGTGGGCAACTTCCGCGATCAGGCGGGCCGCCCGGTCTATCGCCAGAGCGGGCTCGGCGACCAGGGGGTGATCTTCCGCTTCCCCGACGAGAGCCTGTATGTCTATTGGGATCGCGGCCCGACGACGACCGCCGCCGCAGACAATCCGACCTGGCCCTTCTCCACCGCCGACTACGACGCCACCACGCTGCTGCGCTGTCGCGCCCTCACCGCCGAGGCGTTCGGCCAATGCCCGGCCGGCATCCTGCGCATGGACGAGGGCCAGGCCTCGATCGTGGTGCAGAGCCCAGCCGGTGAGCAGTTCACCATCAACTTCATGACCGGGTACGTCAACGCCACCAACCGCAGCGTCGAGGCCTCACGCGATGGCGATACCTGGACCGTCGTCATCGACGGCCAAGAGGTCTATGAGGTGCCACTCGCCGCGATCGAGGGAGGCTGAGGCGATGAGATATCCGACCATTCTGCTGATCGCGCTGCTGTGCGGCGTCAGTTCGCTGGCGCTGGCCGAGTCCTCGCTCCTGGCGGGGACGGCCTGGAGGCTGGTCGAGATCCAGTCGATGGACGACCAGGTCTATGTCCCCGACGATGAGGCCGAGTACAGTCTCGAACTGCGCGATGACGGCATGGTGGCGATTCGCGCCGACTGCCAGCTCGGCACCGGCACCTGGACGTCGGACGCGCCCGGTCAGCTGCGCTTCGGCGCCATCGCGACGACCCGGGCGCTGTGCCCGCCAGGCTCCCTGTCCGAGCGCTATCTGGCGCAGTTCCAGTGGGTGCGGAGCTATGTCATCGAGGGCGGACACCTCTTCCTCGCCACCATGGCCGACGGTTCCATCATCGAGCTGGCGCTGCTCGAGCCTCCGGCACCGGTCGCGACCCTCTTCGGCGAGTCGCTGCGCGACGTCGATGCCACGCAGCTCCAGGAGATCATCCTCGGGCGCCTGTTCGAGCACTATGCCGACGAGCAGGGCATCGTCGCCGAGCCAGACGAGATCGCCGCCATGCTCGAACGGCTGCGCGCCGGTCGGGCGGCGGCGGGACTGGACGCCGAGACCGCGTTGAGCCCGGAGGAGCGTGAACAACTGGCGGTCATGCAGCGCGACATGGCCCGCGCCCTGATCCGTCACTGGAAGATCAACCGTGCCCTCCACCAAGAGTACGGCGGGCGCATCATCTATCAACAGCTCGGCCCGGAACCGCTCGATGCCTATCGCGCCTTCCTCGACGCACAACAGACCGCGGGCGCCTTCAGTATCCACGACCCCGCCCTGGCCGCGGCGTTCTGGCGCTACTTCACCGATGAGTCGATCCACGACTTCATGCCCCCGGGCAGCGACGACGAGACGCAGGCGTTCGCCGTCCCGCCCTGGGAACGTTGATCTGGTAGGCGCTGAGCGGTGAAGGCATGGCAAGGCGCGACAGGGCGTCGTGATGTCCACCAGAACGGCGCCGAGCCCTCGTGCGGTCTCCGATGCGCAGCACCTCGGGCAGGCGCTTGGCCGGCCTCAGGCCGCCAGCCCCCGCCCCGGACCGAACAGCGCCCTGGCGCGCCCGACACCCCGCAGATAACGACACTCCCGCTGCGCGGCGAGCGCCGTCAGCCGCTCTGGCGCACCGATCGCGGTACCAAACCCCTTGAGCAGGAAACCCGCGTGCTCGACGAAGCGCTCCGGCGCAATGCCGAGTCGGGTGAGGATGTCGGGCAGCTCCGCCGGGATCGCCCCGCGCTTGCGTGGATGCAGGGCGCGACCGAGCGAGTCGACCAGGGTCAGATAGTCGTCGAAGGTGAAGGGGATCGACGCGGGGATCTCGGCGGGGTTGCCGAAGGGCAGTAGTGGGGCAGGGGGAAGGCGGTCGAGCGCGGTCTCCCAGAGATTGGTGCTACGGGCGTCCGGCGAGGTGTCGTTCTCGGGTTCGGGCGGTGTGGGTGCGTGACTGGCTGGTGTCTTGCGCTGGGGAATCGGTCGTTGCGAATCGGGAGAGACCTCTGGTGGTGTCTCCGGCCCGACATCCGGGCGGTACGCCACGTCGAGATGCTGCCCGATCGCCGTACCCTCATCGCCCGCGCGCAAGTCGGCGATCCGCGCCGCGATCCCGGTATGCGCACTCTCCTCCGGCGTCTCCGCGATCCCGGCGCGGATCGGGTTGAGATCGACATAGGCCATCACCGCCAACAGTGCCGTCTCGTCGAGGATCGCCTGCGAACGGAAGCGTCCCTCCCAGAACCGCCCGCGGACCCCATCCTCCCGATTCGCCGCCCGCGCGATCGACTCGTTCAACACCCGCATGAACCACGAGAGATCCGCCAGCCGCGCCCGATAGGTCGCGATCAACCCTGCGACCACCTCCAGCTCCGCCTCGGTCATCCCGGCCCGCGTCGCAGGCGACAGGAACCGCTCCACCACCATAGGACCCCGGAACAGACACCGCCAGCGCCGCAGCACCTCGGTCTCCGACCACCCCGCCGCCCGATCGGCATCCACCCGCACCACCAGATGCACGTGATTGCTCATCACCGCATAGGCCGCGACATCAATCGCGAACACCCCCGCGAGCTGTCGCAACCGCAACTCCACCCACCCGCGCCGATGCTCGAAGCTCCGCCCCGTCAGCCGATCGAAGCCACACAGATACGCCCGGCGCACGCAACGCGTGACGACGTGATACCAGGGCGTATCGGAGAGGGAGACGAGCGAGGCGCGGGGACGAGTCATGAAGCATCTCCGCTGGGGGAGTTGGGAGAAGCGTAGGAGAGCGCCTTGGGAGCGTCAACGGTAAGTGGTAAGTGGATGTCCTTTCAACGCCACCAGGGCGTATCGGACAAGGAGACGAGCGCGGCGCGAGGACGAGTCATGGGGCATCTCCGCTGGGGGTGTTGGGAGAAGCATAGGAGAGGGCCTTGGGAGCGTCAACGGTAAGTGGATGTCCTTTTCTTGCCACCCGGCGCACGCACCGCGTGACGACGTGATACCAAGGCGTATCGGACAAGGAGACGAGCGAGGCGCGGGGACGGGTCATGGGGCATCTCCGCTGCAGGTGTTGGGAGAAGCGTAGAAGAGGGCCTTGGGAGCGTCAACGGTAAGTGGGTGTCCCTTTGCTTGCGGTTCCCTTTAATTTGATTCTACCCGTTTTAGCTGCTCAATTCTTGAGTTAATGGCTTCCTGAAGTTCGCTATAACCGGCAAACCATGTTGTTTTATTATTTTCTTCAAAATGATATCTCCATTTCTCAAAAGCCTCCGATGAATTTGATATGAGTTTACGCGGCTCCCATGCAAACTGTATTTTGAACTTCTCGTTGATTGCTTTAGCGATACTTTTGTGCCATTCAGATGGCTTTGTGATTTCTCTTGTTTTTTCTTGAATGTGGGTTTTTGATTCGCTGCTTAAACTCTCGTATAAAGGCATTAGCTTATGCCCCCTTTCAAACTTGCCTTTCTCTATTGCAAGAATGAGTTTTATTTTTAACTCCAGGCTAAACGATGCCATTGTTATGTATGCTTCTATGAAATCCGCGTTTGGGGTTTGTTTAGAGCTTGCATCAATGATGCAGATAGGTTCGTTGCCTTTTTTTACTATCACTGGGAAGGATTTTGGCTTATATTTATCATTGTTAATGATGCGGTCCACTATTGCTTCTGTAGCCATGTGGTGGCTGCGCGCGGCTTTTTCTAGTTTTTCAATATTCATTTCATGAGGTGATTCGGTCATTATTTGGTTGGTGTGTCGGTTATTTAATGCTAATATTTTTAATATTTTTAATATTTTTGCGCGTATGGCGGTAATTGTGTGTCCCTTTACTTGCTACGATTTTTCGATGTTAATAGTTGTTGTGAATCACACGCATTGTTAGCGAGGGTATGTCAAGGGCTGGTAAGTTTTTCGGTAGTGCCCTGGCCGATAGGATTTTGAGTCGCTCAATGTTTTTGGCTCGCCCGCAATGAATCACGCGCACATCGTAGCGTTGTAATGATGAGTGAAGTTCCAGAGTGCGCCCAGATGGTTTTCCTGGTTCTTCGAGAACGCGAGCGACTTTCTCACCAAGCGGGAGATACGCTGCCGGAGTGTACCGTTGAACCGTTCGATGTGGTTGGTTTCCCCTTGTGACTTCGCACTGGGATAATGTCGGTGTGCCGGGATGATCCGCGCATAGGCGCTCCAGAAATCTGTGTAGACGGGAGCGGAAGTCTGATATTGCGCTGGGATGGAATCCCACAGAGCCTGTGCGGAGCGCTCCGTACGATCGCCAACATGGACTCCGACGATACGCCGGGTCAGGCGATCCATGGCGACCCATGGCGACCCAAATCCATTGTTTGTTCAGGCGTTTTCCGACAAAGGACCACAGCTCGTCGCACTCCAGGATCACTCCGTAGGGTGTGGTGTTTTTTTTAGCGCGACCTGACGAGGAACCTTCTTGTACTTCTCGTTCACGTAGTTCTGCAGCCAGGCCTCGGAGACCTTCACCGCACGGGCAATTCCGGCCAGGGAGATTTTTTCCAGCAGCAACCGATCGATCAGTTCCCGGGTTTCCTGAGAAACCGGTCCCTTGGCAGGATGGAGAACGAACTGGCGCCCGCAATCTTGACACTTGTACAACTGCTTTTTCAGCCGGTTGAATCCATTTTTGGTCACATGGTTGGAGTGACACTGCGGACATGTCAGATACATCGTCTTCACCCTTAAAGCAAGAGATTCTGATCTTATCGAAACCTATCAGTCAGGGCACTGCCCGTGTCGGTTATTTAATGTGCTGATTTTTAAGCTTTTTTGCGCGTATGGTAAGTGTGTTTTTTGCCGGTTCGATTTCATATCTATAGACTTCAAATGGCCAATCATCAAAAGTCATCAGCTTTCTGAATTCACCACCATCTGGTGAGATGAGTTGGGTTATTTCACTTGGTTCCATTGTCTGATTCGCAACAGTGCCATCGAAGTCCTTAAATTTGACCTGTATATTGATCGTTCCTTGATTTGAAAATAAGCACAAATACTCGTTCAAATGCATACGTAACCCGTTTTTGGTTGGTTAAACGGCACACGCCGGCAGCGTATTTCCCCCTTGGTGAGAAGGTCGCTCGCGTTCTCGAAGAAACAGGAAAACCATCTTGTTGCACTCTTGAGCTTCGCTCGTGACTAAAATTTCACGATTTGTGTTTGACTCATTGCGGGCGAGCCAAAAACACCAAAAGATTCGGGTGGCGCTCTGACCGATAGGGATTTGATTGAGCTTTTATATATCCTCCGCGCGTCGCTCTATCCCCCCCAAATACCCCCCAACCGCCCGCTCAATCTCAAACCGCCCCGCCGCCTCCCGCAACACCGCCTTCGGCAACGGATCATCCAGCGTCGCCTTGATCGCCTCGGCCAGTGCCGCATCGTCGCCGACCGGGACCAGGGGGCCGTAGCGGCCGTCCTGGAGGATCTCGCGCGGGCCGCTGGGGCAGTCGGTGGAGACCACCGGGGTGCCGACGGCCAGCGCCTCGACGGGGACGAAGGGCAGGCCCTCCCAGCGCGAGGAGAAGGCGAGCAGGGCGGCGTGGGCCATGTAGGCGTAGGGCTCGGGGACGAAGCCGGGGAGGGCGAAGTCGGCGCCGACGCCGAGGTCGTCGGCGAGGCGCAGCAGGCGCTCGCGGGCGCTGCCGCGCCCGAGGATCATCAGCCGGCAGGGGCGCTCGGCGCGCACCCGGGCGAAGGCGCGCAGCAGGGTGGCGAAGTCCTTGCGGCTGCACAGCTCACCGACGCTGAGGATGAGCGGCGGGGCGTCGTCGGCGAACCAGGGGTGATCGGGACGTGGCTGTTGCTCGGTGAACAGCCGCGCCGGGACGATCGGCGAGTCGACCGGGTGGATGCGCTCACGCGGCAGGCCGGTGTAGCGGGCCATGTCGTCGGCGGCGCCGACGCTCGGCACCAGCACGCGATCGGCGAAGCGGTAGAGCCAGCCCATCGAGTGACGTTGCACCCAGCGATCGAGCGGTCCGCGCGAGGCGAGATCGACCGAGATGGTGATCCCCGAGCGCAGCACCAATCGGGTCGGGGTGCGTGCCAGTGCGCGCGCGGCCAGTGCCAGGCGGTTGACCTTGTCCTTGTCGGAGAGCAGTACGTCGGGGCGCTCGCGGCGCAGATAGCGCACCAGCGCGGGCAGGGTGGCGAGGGTGTGGCGGGTGCCGAGATCGATGATGCGCAGCCCCGGCGGCTGATCGGTGAGTTCGGGGCCGTGGCCGCGCACCTTGAGCAGGTCGACGCGATGGCCGCGCCGGGCGATCGCCGGCAGCAGATGACGGGCGAGCCGGTCGACGCCGCTGTGTCCCGAGGTGGAGAGGAAGCAGGCGATGTGTGCGGGCTCGGTCATGCGGCGCGGGTCTCGGTGGCCGGATGACGATCGGGCGCCATCCGTGGTGCTCGGGCGTCCGCCAGCGGCGCGCGGCGGATGCTGTCCTGTGGGGTCATTCTGCGCCAGCGCGCGCGGCTTGGCCAGCGGCGCGTGGCGCGGGCTCAGTCGCTCGCGATCCAGTCGAGCGGGTCCTCGTGCGGGGCGGGCGTGAGCCCCGGCCGCTCAATGAACAGACGGTGCCAGATCGCGAACTGCAGCAGTCCGAACAGCTCGCGCCCGCCGCCGCGCCCGGCGCGACGCGCGGCGACCAGCGCGGGCAGGGCCTCGGGGCGGAACCAGGTGCGGATGCCGTCGTTGCGCGCCAGCAGCTCGCCGACCCGGGCGGCGCGCTCGCCTCCGAGCCAGTCGCCGACCGGGACGTGGAAGCCGCGCTTGGGCGCGCTCAGGTGCCCCGGCGGCAGCAGCGGCTCGGCCCAGCGCTTGAGCAGCCACTTACCGCTGCCGTCGCGGGTCTTGAGCGTGTCGGGTAGCGCCAGCCCGAACTCGACCAGACGGTGGTCGAGGAAGGGCACCCGGCCCTCGACGCCGAACCCCATCAGCATGCGGTCGGTCTTCACCAGCAGGTTGTCGGGCAGCGCGGTCACCAAGTCGGTGTACTGACGTCGCTGCAGGTCGGACCAGTCGCCGGGGGTGGCCTGCCAGGCGGCGACGAAGGGGGCGCGATCGGGCGGCTCGACGGTCGCGAGCGCCGCACCGTACAGCGCCCGTTGCCAGCGTCTGGCCCACTGTCCCCGGGTGCGGAAGCCGCCGCTGCCGGGACGCAGCAGCCCCTTGCCCCAGCGCTCCAGCCGCGGCGGGCGGTAGCGGCCATAACCGCCGAACACCTCGTCGCCGCCCTCGCCGGAGAACACCACCTTGAGCTCGGCGCTGGCCTGCTCGGCGAGGATCGAGGTCGGCAGACAGGCGTAGTCGCGCATCAGTTCGTCGGCGGCCCAGATGCTGTGGGGGATGCGACCGAAGACCTGATCCAGCTCCAGCTCCAGGCGGTGATGCTCGAAGCCGAAGTGCGCCGCGACCCGCTCGGCGGCGTCGAGTTCGTCGGCCATGCGGGTGCCGCGATAGCCGACCGAGAAGCTATGGATGCGCCCGGCGCCGTGGCGGTGGAGCAGGGCGGCGAGCACCGCCGAGTCGACCCCGCCGGAGAGGAACAGGCCGAAGGGCACGTCGGCGCGCATGTGCTCGCGCATCGCCGCGTCGAGCCGCTCGCCGAGTTCGTAGCTGGCGTACTCGGGGCCGATGTCGCGCGGGGCGACGCGCCGCGCCGACCAGTAGCGGTGATGGGTGAGGTTGAGCTCGGAGTCGATCACCAGTGCCTCGCCCGGCGGGACGCGGCGCACGCCCTCGATCAGGGTGTCCTCGCCGGCGGCGAACTGGTGGTGGAGGAACTGGCGCAGCGCCGGGGCCGAGACCCGTGGCGACTCGGGCAGCAGCGCGAGCAGCGCCTTGAGTTCGGAGGCGAACACCACCCGGTCGGGCAGCCGGGCGTAGAACAGCGGTTTGATGCCGAGCCGGTCGCGGGCGAGGATCAGCCGCTCGCGCCGGCGATCATGCAGCGCGAAGGCGTACATGCCGCGCAGCCGTTCGAGCGCGTCGAGCCCGTGCACCGCGTAGGCGTGGAGGATGGTCTCGGAGTCCGAGCCGGTGCGCGCCACCCGCCCGGCGGCGCCGAGCGCGGCGTTGAGTTCGCGATAGTTGTAGACCTCGCCGTTGGCCACCAGCGCCAGCCCGTCGGCGGGCGCGAGCAGCGGCTGGTGCCCGGTCTCCAGCCCGATGATCGACAGCCGCGACTGCGCCAGCCCCACCGCGCCCTCGCGATAGAGTCCGCTGTCGTCCGGGCCGCGGTGTCCGAGTCGCTCGATCATGCGCTCGAGCGTACCGGGCGCGGGTTCGACCCCGGCGCGCAGGATGAAACCGGCGATCCCGCACATCAGCGCGACCCCGTCTTGGTTGGATGATATCTGGCCATAGGTCCTCGCCCCGTCATGTCTCGACGCACCGCGCTGGTGCGACCGCTCCCCATGATACGAGGCGCCGGCCGGTTGTCGAGGGTTGCGGTTGCCGACCGGGGCGCTGCCGTCAGCCTTCGGGAGATGTGAACCGTAAAGATGCGAACCGCCAAGCCGCGAAGAACGCGAAGGGGTTGTGTGGTTGGCGTCCAGGCGTTCGATAAATGGGTGTCCCTTTTTGATTAAATGGGTGTCCCTTTTTAAGCCGCAAAGATGTGAACCGCCAAGCCGCGAAGAACGCGAAGGGGTTGTGTGGTTGGCGTCCAGGCGTTCGATAAATGGGTGTCCTTTTTCAAGTATTAAGGATGGGCAAAGCGCAGCGTGCCCATCGGTGAACTCAAAACCCCTTCGTGTCCTTGGTGTCTTTGCGGTTCGAACCAGCTTCCAGCCTCCAGTCGGGGAGGCTGGTGTTGCATGGTCGGCGGTTGACGGGCAAGACGGCATCTTTGCGGTTCACAATCTGGCTGGAGGCTGGAGGCTGGAGGCTGGAGGCTGGAGGCTGGAGGCTGGAGGCTGGAGGCTGGAGGCTGGAGGCTGGAGGCTGGAGGCTGGAGGCTGGATGCTGGAGGCTGGATGCTTTCTCCCTCCCGCCCGCGGCCCGATCAGGCCGCGCTGGCGATGCGCGAGTGCATCAGGCTGTCGTGGTCGGGTTCGCCGGGGAGGCGGGTGGGTTCCTGGCCGGACTGGACGTGGGTCGCAAGCAGGTCGATCGCGCGCTCGAAGTGTGCGACCACCTCGGGGTCGAACTGGTCGCCGGCATGGCGGGCGATCTCCTCGGCGGCGGTCTCGACGGGCATGCCGCGGCGATAGGGGCGGTCCGAGGTCATGGCGTCGAAGGCGTCGGCGACGGCGATGATGCGTGATTCGAGCGGGATCTGCCTGCCGTGCAGCCGGTTGGGGTAGCCGAGTCCGTCGATGCGTTCGTGATGGTGGAGGACGATGCGGGCGACCTCGCGGAAGGTCGGCAGGCGCTGGAGGATGTCGAAGCCGATGCGCGGGTGGAGCTGGATCTGCAGTTTCTCGACCTCGGTGAGTCGACCGGGCTTGTTGAGGATGCCGTCGGGCACGCCGACCTTGCCGATGTCGTGCAGATGAGCGGCGATGTGCAGCCGCTGATGGGTTCGGGCGGGCAGCGACATCTGCTCGGAGAGCAGCTCGGAGAACAGTGCCACCCGGAAGGAGTGCTCGGAGGTATAGGGATCGCGAGCATTGAGGGTGCTGATCACGACATCGATGACGTCATGGATGCGGACGAGTTCGGGGATCATCTGGGTCCTGGTGTGCAGGGACTGCGGGCGCGGCGGGGCCTGAGGCCCCGCCCCGGGGTCAGGCTGCCGAGCGCGTGGTGGCCGGTGGCGGCTCGACCAGATCGGCGATGGCGCGGGCGAAGGCGTCGACGCTGGAGCGTTCGAGCAGCACGCAGGGCTTGGCGGTGCGCTTGCAGAAGCGCTTGGTGCGCAGATAGGCGTCGTGGCTGCAGTTGTCGGCGGGACAGATCACCGCATCGGCCTTGGCGAGCAGCGATTCGAGCCGCTGGCGGTTGTCCTCCAGCCCGCCGTCATGGCGCAGCAGCTCGCCGTTGCAGCGTGCCACCAGGTTGCGATAGCGGCTGGCCAGCGAGCCGCGACCGCCGACACAGAGGATGCGCCGCCCGGCGAGGTCGGGTACCGAGTCGTCGGCGGCGGCGCAGCCACCGCAGCAGTCCTCCGGCTCGATCTGCGCGAAGCGCTGTTCGAGTCGTCGCAGCGCGTCCTCGCGCTGTGCCAGGCGCTCGGCGAGTTCGGCGCGGTGTTCGCGTTCGCGCTTGAGCTGTGCCTCCAGGGTCGCGACCCGGGCGCTGGCCTGATCGGCGCGACGCCGCTCCTCGTCGAGGCTGGCCGAGCGCTCTTGGTCGCGCAACGCGGCGAGTTCGCCCTCGGCGCGTTCGAGGGCGCGCTCGAGCCCCTGGTGCTGCTCGACCGTCTGTTCCAGCTGCTCGATGCGGGCCTCGCGCTCGGCGAGGCTGCGGTTGAGCCGGCGCTCGCGCTCGGCGGCGTCGCGCTGGGCGCGGTCGAGCTGGGCGCGGGTCTCGCGCAGCGCGCGCAGATCGGCACCGAGCCCGGCACCGATCTGGTGCGAGAGCATGTGCACGTCCTCGTAGGCACGCACGCAGAGCATGGCGTCGGCATGGGGGTGGGTCATCAGCGCCCAGAAGGCCCCGGGGATCTCGCCCTCGGCGCGTGCCTGATCCCAGAGCGCGGCGACCTGTTCGCTGTCCTTGGCGCGGGCGAAGCGCTTGATCATCCGCGCGTGCTTGCGTTCGAGCGCCTTGTGGGTGGCCTGGGAGAGCGGTCCGCGTTGTTCGGCGGCGGCGACACAGCGCACATGGATGTCGAAGTCGCTGGCGCGCGCGTGCTGGCGCACCCCGCTCTTGCGCGCGATCTCGCGCAGCTCGTCGACGTGCAGACAGGTACCGATCACCGGACAGTGGAACTTGTGCGCGAGCTCCCACAGCTTGCGGCGCCGGCTTGATGGGCGCTGCCCCGGCTGCGGTGCTTCGAGTGGCGGCGCGATGACATTGGAGGACACGATGGACGGTCGGGACTCACACATGCCGGACTCCTTCGGCGTGGGTTGGCTCTGGGATGGAGTCAATAATAATTCTCATTAGCGAGAAAGCAAGGGGTTTCAGCTGACAGCGACCAGCCATCAGCCACCAGTTGCCAGCCATCAGATGCCGGAGAGGATGAACCGCAAAGAACGCGAAAGGGAACATGCGAGCGGCTTCCAGACGTCGTCTGGCGACTGGGCGTCCCCGCATCGTCCTCCCTTCCCTGGGAACGACAGACAGCAGTAAAGCCTCTCGTGCCCTGCGCCAGTCGTTGAGGTCAACGCTCACTGATGGCTGGTCGCTGGTGGCTGGCAACTGGTGGCTGTCCCCTCCTTGTTAACAGGCAGCCTCCGGTTTGCGGTCAACCTTGGCGATACGAGACGAGCCTGCTCCTCTCGCTGGCGGCTGACAGCAGAAAGCCTGTCTTCTCTTCGCGTTCTTCGCGTTCTTCGCGGCTTTGCGGTTCACCCTCTCTGGCGACTGGCGACTGGCGACTGGCGACTGGCGACTGGCGACTGGCGACTGGCGGCTGGCGGCTGGAAGCTGGCCGCTACCCCTTGCCATTGATATCTCGCATTTGAGAATCGTTATCGTTCCATTAACTTGGTCGGTCCTTTTCCAGATGCCCCTCCAAAGGAGGCCCGATCATGTCCCTCTCCCGTCCTCGGACGCTTGCGCTGTTGTGCGCGTTCGCTATCGCCCCGGCCCTGGCGCAGGAGGCGCCCCGGACGCAGGCAGACGACCATCACGGCACCATGCACGAGGTCGAGCTGCTGTCGCTGCCCCATACCCGGCTCCCGGTGGCGATCCTGGAGCTGCCCACTGAGCAGCGCGAGCGCATCCAGCGTGCGTTGTTGCAGGTCTATCCTGCGCGCATCATGCCTCGGATCGAGCAGGCCCAGTCGCTCGAACGACGGTTGCGCGTGGCGGTGCTCGAGCGTGGCGCGACGGTCGCGGAGCTGGCCCCCGAGCTCGACGAGCTGGCCCGGCTCGAGCGTGAGATCACCGAGCTGCGCATCGAGGCCCTGGGACGGCTGCGTGAGCTGACCAGCGCCGAGCAGTTCACCCGCCTGACCACGCCGGTAGCGGCGGAGGTCGCGCGATGAGCGATCCTCGTGTCCGTGGATCCCTGATGCTGGGGTTGGTCTGTGGCGCCGGGTTCGTCCCGGCGCTGGCCGATCCGGTCGTCGAGCTGGGGGCGATCAGTGTCACCGCCACTCGCTCTCAGACCTCGCTCGACCGGGTGCCGGCGGCGGTGCAGGTACTCGATCGCGACACCATCGAGCGGCACGACGCCAGTCGGCTCGGCGATGTGCTGCCGCTGGCCCAGGGTGTCCACCTGCAGCGCAGGGGGACCAACAAGACGGTCTCGATTCGCGGCTTCTCCAACGAGCAGACACTGATCCTGATCGACGGTCGACGGGTGGCCGCTGAGCCCTCGCAGCGCTACGAGCTCAGTCGTATCCCCTTGGCCGACGTCGAGCGCGTCGAGATCGTGCGCGGTCCGGGCAGCACCCTCTACGGCGCCGATGCGCTCGGCGGGGTGATCAACGTCATCACCCGCGACCCCACCGCGCCCCGGCTCGACTGGCGCGCCCGCTGCACCGGTTATGAACTCGACGACGGCTCGCGCTGCGAGGGCGATGTCTATGGCGTGATCACGCCGCTGCCCGGGCTCGGGGTGTCGCTCTCCGGGACGACGATCGATCAGGGCGAGGTCGCACTCGACGACGGCGAGACCCAGATCGAGCGCGAGCGCTTCAACCGCTTCGCGCTCGGCCTCGACTGGCGTCTCGCCCCGGACTGGCGACTGGTGGCCGATCTCGCCCATCTGCAGAGCGACAGCGCCTACAGCACCCTGGCCGGCAAGGGCGGTCTGCAGCGCACCGACGAGGACGATACCCGCACCGATCTCGCGCTCGCGCTCGAGTACGACGACGGCGAGCGCGACGGGCGGCTGCGCGTCTATCGCTCCGAACTCGACAAGGATCGCGAGCTCAGTGATGAGTCCAGCGGTCGGCTGATCGACTTCGACGAGGTCGAGATGGTGCGCACGGTGGTCGAGGGGCAGTTCGGCTGGCGTCCCTGGGACGACCACCATCTCACCCTCGGCGCCGAGTACCGCCAGGAGGCCTTCGAGGGCAACACCATCGACAGCGGCGAGGGGGTCTACGAGGTCGAGCGCGACGGCATCCTCACCCTCGGCTCGGAGTCGACCATCGACTACTCGGCCTTCTATCTGCAGGACCAGTGGCAGGTCTCGTCGCGCCTGGAGCTGGTGCTCGGCGGTCGCTACGACGCCTCGGATCAGTTCGACGACCGCGCCACCGGCAGCCTCGGCGCCGTCTACAGGCTGTTCGACGGCGGCGATCGCGGGCTGCGGCTGCGCGCCCAGCTCGGCCAGGGCTATCGGGTGCCGACGGTGCGCGATCTCTATGTCGATGTCACCAAGCCGAAGTTCACCCGGCTCGGCAATCCCGACCTGGAGCCCGAGCAATCGACCAGCCTGGACCTCGGGATCGAGGGACACTGGGGCGCCTGGCAGGCGAGCCTGGGGGTCTTTCGCAACTGGGTCGACGACCTGATCGATGTGCGCACCATCGATCGGCGCGCCGACGGCAAGCCGATCTATCAGTACGCCAACATCGGCACGGCGCTGCTGCAGGGCGTTGAGACCGCGCTCGACTGGCGCCCGAGCGCCGATCTCGGGGTCGGGCTGCAGTACAGCTATCTCGATGCCAACGACACCGAGGCCGATACCCGCCTCCAGGACCGGCCGCGCCATCGTCTGGTCGCCACCCTCGACTACGACTATCGCCCCTGGGATCTGGGGGTGAGCCTGGTCGGCGACTACAGCCTCGGGGTGCTCGACTCGGTCTCCGGGCGCGAGAAGGGCACCGGGGTGTGGAACCTCGACCTGTCGCGTCCGCTGGTCGCCGGGCTCGACCTGCGCCTCGGCGTCGACAACCTGTTCGACGTGCGCGACGACGACCTGCTGTTGGTCGGGCGCGCCGTCTATCTCGGGGTCGAGGGGCGGTTCTGAGCCGCCGCCGCGCGTCCTGTGGTGCTCAGCGCTCCGGCTGCGTCGGCCCGTGCGGGCCGACGCAGCTCGAGTCGACCGCGCGGCGCGACGCATCGCCGGTAGCGTGCCCCGATGGATGGCTGCGACATGATTAGGTGAGTTCTGCTCTCGGGTATTGCGGTCATCGGTCCAATGAGTAATAATGATAACCGTTATCATCTAATTGTGAAGTCCGGCCATCCGCGCTGTCGCGCGTGCACCGGGCCTCGGGAGGTCTTCGCATGCGTCTTCACCTGTCACTCCTGCCGCCGATCGCCGTCATCGCCGCGCTGCTCTGCCTGATGCTGCTGCCCGAACACGGTGCCACCGGGGCGATGGCGCCGGGCGCCGAGGTCGTCGCGCAGGTGCGCCGATGAGCGCGGCGACGATGCTCGCCGACCCGGGTGAAGCGGAGGCTGCGCCGGTGGCCTCCCGTCAGCTCGCCAACCTGGTCGGCGGCTGCTGGCGCATCCCCTGGTCGGGGGCCGCGTTCAGGGTCGGGCCGGTGCGGGTGGCGCGCTCCTCCGGGCTGGATGTGACCGCGGCGATCGCCGCCGCCGGGGTCGCCGCCCAGGTCTGGCAGGTCCGCGGCAGCGCCGCACGCGCGGTGCGGCTCGACCAGGTCGGGGGGCTGATCGATCGACGGCGCTTCGAGCAGGGCATCGCCGGCTGTCGCTCGGACTGTGAGCAGGCCGCCGCGGTTTGGTGCGAACCGAGTCGGCTGGTGCGTGCGGCCTGGCGCCAGGCGCTGGAATCCGATCTGCGCGGCGAGCCGCGCGGCGGGGTGGCGATCGACGCCCGTGGCGTGCGCTGGCTGGCGGTGTCGGTGAGCGCCGACCCGTTGCCCGAGCTGGCGCGTGCGCTGCGCATCCTGCAGCGCGGCGAGACCCTGGTGGTGGCGCTGCTGTTCGACGACCGTCGCCCCCAGGGGGTCGCGGTCGCCGCGCTCTGGTGCGCGCTGGCGCGCTGTCTGCCGCCCGGGGTGTTGAACGTGCTCTGTGGTCTGGGGCTGGAGCTGGGGGTGGCGCTGGTCGAGGCCGATCGGCGCGCCCGCTGCCCGGTGGCCCGTCAGCGTGCGCCGTTGGCGCGGCGTCCGGGGGCCGCGCCGCCGTCCCTGGCGGCGCTGTCCTGACGCCCTCGCCGGGCGCGCTCAGCGCGCGCGCAGCAACCGCGAGGAGTTGGCGAGGATGCCGAGGGTGTGGGTGACGTGGATCAGCCCGCCCATCGCCGGGCTGAGGATGCCGGCGGCACCGAGCGCGATGCCGGCGACGTCGGTGCCGACGGCGAGATAGTAGTTCTGGTCGGCGACGCGCAGGGTCTGGCGGCTGAGCGCGCGCAGCTCGGCGAGGTTGCCCATGGCGCTGTCGGCCAGGGCGATGTCGGCGACCTCGATGGCCACCTCCGAGCCGCCGCTGCCCATGGCGATGCCGATGTCGGCCTCGGCCAGCGCCAGGGCGTCGTTGACCCCGTCGCCGACCATCACCACGGCGCCGTGCTCGGCGCGCAGCGCGCGCACCACCTCGGCCTTGTCCTCGGGCAGGCGTCCGCCATGACAGCTGTCGAGCCCCAGCTCCTCGGCCAGGGCGGCGGCCACCCGCGGCTCGTCGCCGGAGATCAGCGCGATATGGCTGACGCCGTCGGCACGCAGTCGCGCCAGGGTCTCGTGGACCTCGGCGCGGAGCTGGTGACGGATGCCGATCACCCCCAGCGCCTTGCCGTCGAGGGCGACATAGACCGCGGTCAGGCCGGAGTCGATGAGCTGTTCGGCGGCGGCCTTGTAGCGGCGCAGCGAGACCTTGCCCGAGGCCATCATCCGCGCGTTGCCGACCAGCACCCGGTGCTCGCCGATGCGGGCCTCCAGTCCGTGACCGAGCAGATGCTCGCTGATGCCGCAGGTGTCGGGCTCGATCCCCAGGGTCTCGGCGTGGCGGACGATGGCGTGGGCGAGCGCATGGGTGTTGTGGTGTTCGGCCGAGGCCGCCCAGTAGAGCAGGGCGTCCTCGTCGTCGCCGATCACGGTGGCGACCTCCGGGGTCTCGGTGGTGAGGGTGCCGGTCTTGTCGAAGCAGAGACAGGGCGCGGTGCCGACGCGCTCGAGATGGACGCCGCCCTTGATCAGCATCTGTCGCCGGGTAGCGCTGTGCAGCGCCGCGCTCACCGCGGTGGCGGCGGCGAGTACGGTCGAGCAGGGGCAGGACATCACCAGCATCACGGTGAGGGCGCGCTCGACGCTGCGGGTGAGCACCAGGGTGGCGAGGGTCGACAGGGTGCCGAGGCGCAGCAGCCGCGCGGCCAGCTCGTCGGCGCGCTGCTGCACCGGCGCCTTCTGATCGAGCGAGGCGTCGACCAGCGCGGCCATCCGCGCCAGATAGGTCGCCTCGCCGACACGTTCGGCGCGGATGCGGATGACGCCGCGCTCGACATAGCCGCCGGCGAAGACCGCGTCGCCGACCTGCTTGAACACCGGCTCCGAGCGCCCGCTGATGCTCGCCTCGTTGAGCTCGGCCTCGCCGTGCTCGATGACCCCGTCGATCGGGATCTTCTCGCCGGTGCGTACCACCACCCGGTCGCCCTCGCGCAGCTCGGCGACCGCGACCTGCAGCTCCTGACCGTCGACCCACACCCAGGCGTCCTTGACCGAGAGCGCGAGCATGCGGCGGATGGCGCGGCGCGAGCGGTTGGCGACGAAGCCCTCGAGCAGCTCGCCGCCGCGCAGCACCAGGATGATCTCGAAGGCGGTGAGCGCCTCACCCATGAGGATGCCGAGCACCAGCGAGAAGGCGAGGAACTGATGGAGGCTGAAGCGGCGCTCGACGAAGGTCTCGTGCCAGGCGTCGCGCAGCAGCGGGATGGCCCCGGCCAGGGCGATCAGCCCGGTGGGGCTGAGCGGGTTCTGGGCGACCGGGCGCTTGAGCAGGTGCTCGCGGATCAGCACGTAGCCGAGATAGCCGGCGAGCAGCACCAGCGAGAGGATCCGTCCCAGCGTCGGCGTCTGGTCTTGCGCGCCGCGTTGGCAGCTGCGACAGCGGCCGTCCGCGGGGTCGCAGGTCAGCCGGGTGGGGTCGATGGGGCGGGCGATGATCGCCTCGAGATGGGCGCGGATGGTCTCGGGGTCGAGCCGCGAGTGGCCGTAGCGCACCACCAGCGAGGCGCAGCCGGGGTTGCAGGTGGCCTGCTCGACGCCGGGCACCGCGCCCAGCTCGTGCTCGATCCAGTCGGCGAGCGGGCGGTTGCGGGCCAGCGCGGGGATGCGTAGCCGGATGCGTCCCGGGATCTGGTGACGGATCTGGATCATCGGCAACGACTCCCGCACCGGCCGTGGTGCATGACTGAGGGTTCTTGTGAATGAGAATGGTTGCGCTTATCGCTGTGTAGTGCATTGCGATCGCGCAAGCGGCTCCTCACTCCCGTCTCAGGCGGCGCTCAGTGCGGGACGGATCTGCTCGATCCAGCGCGCCAGTCGGGCCTCGGTCAGCCCCGGCTGGTTGTCCTCGTCGAGCACCAGTCCGCAGAACTGGCCGTCGCCGAGATCGGCCTTGGAGGCCTCGTAGTCGTAACCCTCGGTCGGCCAGTAACCGATCAGCCGGGCGCCGCGCGCCGCGAGTTCGGCGTGGAACATCCCCAGGGCGTCGACGAAGACATCCGGGTAGCCCAGCTGGTCGCCGAGGCCGAAGAGCGCCACCGGGCGGTCGTTGAAGTCGACCGCGTCGAGCTGGTCGAGAAAGCGTTCGAGCGCATAGGGGTAGTCGCCGTAGCCGACCGTGGGGGTGCCGAAGATCAGCGCGCGATGGCTGTCGATCAGTGCCGCGTCGCTCTCGTCGAACGGGTGCAGCGCCAGGGTGTCGGGAGAGAAGTGATGGTGCTGGATGCGCTGGGCGATGGTCTCGGTGGTGCCGGTGTCGGTGGCGAAGAAGAGTCCGATCTGCTGCATTGCAAGGGTCTCCATGACGGGGCGGTTGGTGTGCCGGTGGCGGTCGTGACGGCCACCGGCAGCGGGTCACAGCCCGAGGACCCAGGTCACCAGGGTGTCGATGTCGGCGTCGCTGACGTGCGCGTTCGGTGGCATCGGCATGTCGCCCCAGACGCCCACGCCCCCCTGCTTGACCTTGGCGACCAGCTTGGCCTTGGCATCCGCCTGACCGCGATACTTGGCGGCGATGTCGCGGTAGGCCGGACCGATGATCTTGCTGTCGACCTGATGGCAGACCAGGCAGCCGCTCTGCTGGGCCAGTTCCGGGCTGGCGTTGGCGAAGGGGGCGGCGAGCAGGAGCGAGAGGGCAAGACCGTGACGGAGGGATGGGGTCAGACTGCGCATGGTTGGATCCTTCGGGGAAGGGGTCGATGGGGTGGGCCCGGTCGTGCCGGCCTGTCCGTGGAGGTGGTCGGACTGGTCGGTGCCGGGCCCTGTTGCTCGGGGCGAGCATAGGTCGATCGTCTTTTTAATGCAAATGCTAAGTGTTCGCATTAGCTTTTGTGCAAAGCCAGGTCGCGCTCGCGCTCAACGCAGCGCGAAGTCGATGGGCACCTGGATCGTGAGCCGGTCGCGCGCGATCTCCGCCGGTGGGCGTGGCATCGGGTTGGCGCGCTGGAGCATCGCCTTGACCTCGGCGTCGAGCAACGGATGGCCGGAGCTGGAGACGATGCGGTGCGCGACCAGCCGTCCCTGACGGTCGATGGTGAAGGAGATCTCGACTCGCCCCTGCTGGCGCAGCCGTCGGGCCTGGCGCGGATAGCGTTTGTGACGATCGAGCCAGTGAGCGAGCTTGCCGTAGTAGTTGCCGCTGCGCACCGTGCCCGAGCCGCCGCCGCCTCCACCGCCGCTGCTCTGGCTGCTGCCCTTGGCGCTGCCCTGGCCGGAGCCGGTGCCGCCGGGGGCGCGATGCACCGGCTGCTCGGTGCGTGGTGGTTGCGGCCTCGCTTGGGGCTTGGGTTGCGGCTTGGGCGCGGGCTTGACCGGTTTCGGCTTGGGCTTGGGCGGCTCGGGTTCGAGTTCGCGCACCGGCACCAGCTCGGCTTGGGCGACCGGGGTCAACGGGGGCAGGGCCGGTGTGGCCGCCGGGATCGGTGCCGGCGCGGCCAGTGGCGCGGCGCTCGCCGGCTCGGCGGCGGGACCGGGGAGCCCGCCGAGTGCGATCTCGTAGGGGATGACCGCCACGGGTTCGGGCTGGCTCGGGCGGGTCAGCGCCATCAGCAGCGAGCCGTGCAGGAGCAGCGCCAGCGCCGCCGCCGCCAGCCAGTGTCGGGATCGGATCTCCATCAGCTCGCTTGCGTCGCCAGTAGGGTGATGTGTTCGATGCCGAGCTCGCGCAGCAGCGTCAGGGTCTCCTGGAGCTGGCGGGAGCTGAGTCGGGCATCGGCCTTGATGCGCAGCTCGCCGCTGGGCACGGCCTGGTGCCAGGCGGCGAGCCGTTGCTGCAGCGCGGCGGCGGCGAGCGCCGTGCCGTCGAGCGCGAGTGCGCCGTCGGCGGCGATCAGCAGGGTGCGTTGCTCGGGCTGGGGCGCCAGCGCCTCCGGGGCCTCGGTCGAGTGCGGCGGCTCGATCTCGATCGGGTCGCTGGGGGCGATGCGTCCGGCGAGCATGAAGAAGATCAGCATCAGGAAGATGACGTTGATCAGCGGGATCAGCTGATCGTCGCCGCTGGGTCGCTGATGGCGATGAGCGAACTTCATTGCAGTCGCACCTCCGGGGCGCCGGCCGCGACCAGACGGTCGATGGTGGAGACGATGGTCTGCAGTTCGACCTCGGGGTCGGACTGGATCACCACGATCAGTTCGGGGTCGCGGTCGAGCGCCTCGACGACACGCCGTTCGAGTTGCGCCGGGGTGAGCGGTTCGCCGCCGAGATCGAGCCGGGCGTCGGCATGCAGTCGCACCAGCATCGCCGCGCGCGCCGCGCTCGGTGCTGTCGCGCCGACCTTGGCGCCGCGCGCGTCGAGCGCGAGCGCGCGCCACTGATCGAAGTGCGAGGCGAGCATGAAGAACAGCAGCAGGATGAACACCACGTCGATCAGCGGGGTCAGCGAAATCGGGTTGCGCCGAACGCGCCGGGCGAGGTCAAGACGCATACTCGACCCTGGGCGTGATCAGCGCCGCTGCTCCGGTCTCGGGGGCAGAGTCGACGGGCGCGCGTGCCGCTGTCTGCTCGGGGATCGCGGCCTCGTCCTCGGCACCGGCGAGATCGCGGGTGAACACCCGGGTGACGGCATCCTCCATGCGATGACCGCAGCGCTCGACACGACGCTCCAGCCAGCTGTGCGCGATCACCACCGGAATCGCCAGGGTGAGGCCGGCGGCGGTGGTCAGCAGCGCCTGCCAGATGCCGCCGGAGAGGATCGAGGGGTCGACCTGAGCGCCGGCCTGCTCGAGCTGACGGAAGGCCTCGATCATGCCGAGCACGGTGCCGAGCAGGCCGAGCAGCGGGCTGAGCGCGGCGATGATCTCCAGCGCGCGCAGATGGCTGCGCAGCTGCTCGAGCTGGAGGCTGGCGACGCGGGCGATCTCCTCGCGCAGCAGCGTCAGGTCGAGCTTGGGATGGCGCAGCCCGACCAGCGCCAGATGGACCACCCGCGAGACCGGCTGCGGGCGCTCCTCGAGCTTGCGCAGCGCGCCGTGGACGTCGCGTTGGTGCCACAGCAGCAGCGCCTCGTCGACCGGGGCGCGGGCGTCGATGCGCAGCCGCGCGAACTGCCACAGCTTGACCAGGATGATGGCTGCGGCCACCACCGAGAGCACGGCGAGACTCGCCAGCACCGGACCGCCGACCTCGGTGAACACACTCAGCCGCTCCTGCGCCATTCCGATCAGCCCCGCCCAGGGCGAGGGGTCGACGAGGGCGGTGGGGTCGACGGCGGTCGCGGCGTCGGCGGCGGCCGTGGGCTCGATGTCCGGGGCGGGCGTCGTGGCGGCGCTCTCCAGGGATGCGTCCGGGGCCTCGGTGATCGGGGTCGGCTGCTCGGTGGCGGTGGTCGCGGGTGGGGTCATGGTATCCAGTCCTGCGCGCGTGGCGCTCACTTGAAGAGTTTCGTGGAGAGGCGCGAGCTGGGCTCGATGCGCTGGAGACAGTCGGTGAGCGTGCCCTCGGCGCTGGAGCAGGCACCGATGCCGTTGACGAGGATGCGTCCGATCTGCTCGCAGCGGGTGTCGGCCACCTCGAACAGCTTGACGCTGGTCTTGCCGGCGGCGAGGGGCGCGGCCTCGAGGGCGAGTCGCTGCTGGATCAGGCCCTGGTCGTCGAACAGCACCAGTTCGAGCTGCAGACTGGTGAGATCGACGGCGGTGCGGTTGCCGAAGACCAGGTAGGTCACGCAGGCGTCGGCGCGTTGCTCGAGCTTGTTGAGCTCGACCTCGAGACCGCCCTCCGGTGGCGTGGCGGCCTGGGCTTGGGCACAAAAAAGGGTAGTGACGAGCGCGAGCGCGCTCGGGATCCGGGAGCTCTGGGTCATGGTGTGGACTCGGGGTTAGCAATCCTTGCAATCAAGATGCGTTCTCATTATCACTATAAACCAGCCCGTTGGTAGGGGCAACGCACGGGCTTGCGGTGCCTTGGGGGACGTAGCAAGATGAGATGCAATCAGCGCACGCGGCCGAGGGAACTGCCGGTATGGATTGGAGGATCAGCGCGATCGCCGAGGAGGCGGTCGATGCACGAGGGATCGACGGGCAGCTTCGCGTGCGCCCACGTCCGGCATCGCTTCGATGCGCCCCCTGTTGTGTGCTTCCACCGCCGGCATTGCGCCGGGCGATCTGTCGAGCCGGATCCGCTGGCGGCCCTCGCGGCAGGTCCGCCGCGGTGGCGCGAGGGGCGGGGGGATCAGCGTCGGCGCACGGCGCGACCCGTCCACCACCAGTAGAGCGCGGCGAGCAGCCCGATCCAGGCCGCCGCGAGCCAGCCGATGGTGCCGTCGTAGTCGCCGGCGAGGAAGGCCAGGGACGCGCCCGGGTCGCCGTCGGTGAGCTGGCGCGTGACCTGGATCACCAGCACCCAGCCGGCATGCAGCCCGATGCACCAGCCGATGTGACCGCTGCGCTCGCGCACCAGGGCGAGGAACACCCCGACCATGAACAGCGCCACCATGGAGTCGAGGTGGTGCCACTGGAACAGGTCGATGAAGACGTGGCTGAACATGTACCACAGCCCGGCGGCATCGAGCGCCATCCCCGGCGGCAGTTCACCGGGCTTCATGAAGTGCAGCACCGCGTAGAGTCCGGCGCTCCACAGCACCGCCGAGCGCACCCCGCTGTCGCGACGGATGGCGGAATAGAGCGCGCCGCGGAAGAAGGCCTCCTCCAGCAGCCCGATCAGCAGACCGCCGATCAGCGCCTGCAGCGCCCGCGAGGCGAGCGCTGCCCAGCCCGGTGGGGTCGGGTCGGGGATGCGGATGCCGAGTCCGAGCAGTGCCAGCGCCAGCGCCAGCAGGATGGCGACGCCGAGCACCCAGCCCTGCCAGACGGTACGGCGCAACCGTGCCGCCGGGTGGTCGAGGCCGAGCGCCGCGCGCGTGTTCAGCCGCAGCGCGATCAGCAGCGGCCACAGCCCGAGCAGGATGAACACCTGCGCCAGCCGGCCCATCACCCGCTGGGTCTCGTAGTCGATCCAGCCGGTCTGCATCAGCGGGCCGGTGAGCAGCGCGGCGAGCGCGAGACAGACGAAGAGATAGAGGAAGAACAACGAGGTGGCACGCATGGTAGGCTTCGGTGGCTGAGGCGTCGGGCCATTGTCGGCAAAACCCGGTGCCTCCGCAAAGTCGTGCCGACCTCCCGAACGGATCCAACAGATGACCCCAGATCGACCCGCCACCCCCGAACTCGTGCTGGTGGCCGCGGTGGCCGACAACGACGTGATCGGTCGCGACAACGCGCTGCCCTGGCACCTGCCCGCGGATCTCGCCCACTTCAAGGCGCTCACCCTCGATCGTCCCATCGTCATGGGGCGGCGCACCTGGGAGTCGCTGCCCGGGCTGCTGCCGCGCCGCCGTCATCTGGTGCTCACACACGACCGCCACTATCGCGCCGAGGGCGCCGAGGTGGTGCACTCGCTCGATGCGGCGATCGCTGCCGCTGGCGCGGTCGAGCAGCTGATGATCGTCGGCGGCGCGCGGGTCTATGCCGAGGCGCTGGCGCGCGCCGGGCGCATCCAGCTCACCCGGGTGCATGCCGAGGTCGCGGGCGATGCCCGCTTCCCGACGCTCGATCCCGCGCAGTGGCGCGAGGTGGCACGCCACGAGCGCCCGGCCGATGCGCGCAACCGTCATGCGATGAGCTTCGTCGAGCTGGAGCGGGTGGCCGACTAGTCGCCCTTGCCCGGGCGCAGATAGCCCCGGCAGTCGAGCTGGATCGGCGCCGAGGGGCCTTCCGGGTCGAGCCGCACCGCGGTCAGTGCGCCGCCCCACAGACAGCCGCTGTCGAGCGCCCAGGTGTTGTCGCCGGCGCGATAGCCGAGTGTCGACCAGTGGCCGAAGAGGATGCGGCTGGCGGCGCTGCGCCGGCCCGGCACCTGGAACCAGGGCAGCAGCCCGGGCGACTGGGCGCCGAGCGCGCCCTTCTCCTTGAGCGCCAGGGTGCCGTCGGCGGCGCAGTAGCGCAGCCGGGTGAAGGCGTTGGTGATGAAACGCCAGCGCTCGGTACCGCTCAGGGTGCTCGACCAGCGCGCCGGTTGGTTGCCGTACATGGCGCGGAAGAAGTCGCGATGCCGGGGGCCGCGCAGCACCCCTTCGAGCTCGGCGGCGCAGTCCAGGGCCTCGGTCAGATCCCACTGCGGCGCCAGCCCGGCGTGGACCATGGCGTAGCCGAGCGCGGCGTCGTGATGGAGCAGCGGGCGGTGGCGCAGCCAGTCGAGCAGGGCGTCGCGATCGGGGGCGTCGAGCACCGCGCCCAGGGTGCTCTTGCCGGCGTGCTTGCGGTTGCCGGCGGCGAGTGCGAGCAGGTGCAGATCGTGGTTGCCGAGCACCACGACCGCGCGCTCGCCGAGCCCGCGCACGAAGCGCAGCACCGCGAGCGAGTCCGGTCCGCGGTTGACCAGGTCGCCGGCGAACCACAGCCGGTCGTGCGCCGGGTCGAACGCCAGGCGCTCGAGCAGCGCCATCAATTCGCTGTGGCAGCCCTGGACGTCGCCGATGGCATAGGTGGCCATGGGCGATCAGTGCAGGGTGGTGATCGAGGCCAGCGAGAAGGCCGGGATGGTGGCCTCGAAGCGGGTGCCGGCGGCGTCGATCATGCCGTAGCTGCCGTGCATGCTGCCGAGCGGGGTGGGGAGTACGGTGCCGCTGGTGTACTCGTAGCGCTCGCCGGGTTCGAGTCGCGGCTGTTCGCCGACCACGCCCTGGCCGCGGACCTCCTGCGCGTTGCCGTCGGCATCGGTGATGATCCAGTGCCGGTCGAGCAGTTGTGCCGCCTCGTCACCGAGGTTCTCGATGACGATGGTATAGGCGAACACATAGTGCCCTTCATCGGGCGATGAGCGCTCGGGCAGATAACGGCTGTTGGCGGAGATTTTGATTGCGGGTTCGGACACTGGGATCTCCCTAGCAGACAAGCCTGTCTTGGGTACGTGATAATAGTTGCACGGGCGCACGGAGCAATCCGGATCGATTTGGGTTGCCGATTACCATTCCAATAATTTCATGATCTTCTAAACTTTTACTCACAGTTTACTGGAAATGATCCCCGGTATGTCCCTCAACGCCAAACGCCGTCGCCGGAAGCCCGATCTGTTCTCGATCCTCCTGGTCGCCGTCACCATCGGGATGTCCGTGACGCTCGCGTATCAGGTCAATCTCTATCACGGCTCGGGTGAGTTGCCGCTCGCCAAGCAGACGCCGCCAGCCGACAGTGTCGGCGGTTGACCGGGGCCTCCCGCGGGACGCCCCGGTGAACCGGCCACCCGACCCCTTCCAGTCAGGTCTCGTTCGATGTCCTCTTCCTCCCAATCCAGACTCCGCGTCGCCGTCATCGGCGTCGGTTATCTCGGGCGCTTCCATGCGCTGATCTACTCCCGTCACCCCGAGGTCGACTTGGTCGGCGTGGTCGATGCCGACCCGGCGCGCGCGCGCGCCATCGCCGATGAGGCCGGCTGCGCCGTGTTCGCCGACGCCGCGGCGCTGATCGCGCACGGGGTCGACGCGGTCAGCGTGGTGGTGCCGACCACCGCGCACCTCGAGGCGGCCGCCCCCTTCCTCTCGCGCGGTATCCACGTACTGCTGGAGAAGCCGATCGCCACCACCGCCGAGGAGGGGCGCGAGCTGGTGCGCCTGGCCGAGGAGAACGGCGCGACCCTGCAGATCGGTCATGTCGAGCGTTTCAACGCCGGGGTGATGGCGCTCGCCCAGCGTATCGAGGCGCCGCGCTATATCGAGGCGCAGCGCATGGGCGGGTTCGTCGAGCGCGCCACCGATGTCGACGTGGTCTCCGATCTGATGATCCACGACATCGACATCATCCTCTCGCTGATCGGCGCCGAGATCAGCCACATCTCGGCGGTCGGCACCTCGGTGCTCACCGAGCACGTCGACATCGCCAACGCCCGGCTCGAGTTCACCAACGGCGCGGTGGCCAACGTCGTCGCCAGCCGCGTCTCGGAGCGCACCACGCGCCGCATCCGGGTGTTCCAGCCGCGTCGCTATCTCGCCCTCGACTTCATCGCCCAGACCATCGACATCGCCGCGCCGCACCAGGTCGAGGGCGAGCCGCGTCCGCGCATCGAGCGCGAGCGGGTGCAGGTCGAGGCGGTCAAGCCGCTCGACTGCGAGATCGCCGCCTTCGTCGAGACGGTGCGTGGCGGTGGCGCGCCGCTGGTCGACGGGCGCACCGGACTCAAGGCGCTCGAGGTCGCGCTCGAGGTGCGCGCCCGCATCGGCGCCTGAGCCGCGCCTCCCGGCGGTTCGGGTCGACCTCCAGCGGCAGCGCGACCAGCCTCCGCTAAGGAAGGCTGTAAGCCCGGGCGCGACGGTCGATGGGCATGCGGCCCCGGTGGCGTCCGCCACCGGGGCCGCTCTGCGTTGGTTTCGAGTCATGCGCCGCGGCGTGGTTCCGTGACGGGCCTCAGCCGGGGTTGGCGTGCACCTGCTCGGCCATCCGCTGCGCCAGCGCCAGCGCCTGTTCGAGACTGCCGAGATCGGCACGATCGGTACCGGCGAGATCGAGCGCGGTACCGTGATCGACCGAGGTGCGGATGATCGGCAAGCCCAGGGTGACATTGACCGCGCGTCCGAAGCCGAGGTGCTTGAGCACCGGCAGCCCCTGGTCGTGATACATCGCCACCACCGCGTCGCTCGCGGCGATGCGCTCGGGGACGAAGGCGGTGTCGGCCGGCAGCGGGCCGATCAGCTCCATCCCCGAGTCGCGCAGTCGCGCCAGCGCCGGCTCGATCACCTCGATCTCCTCGCGTCCCAGATAGCCGCCCTCGCCGGCGTGCGGGTTGAGTCCGCACACCAGGATGCGGGGTCGGGCGATGCCGAAACGCTCGCGCAGGTCGCGCCCGAGCAGTTCCAGGGTCAGCTCGACGCGCTCGCGGGTGATCGCCGCCGGGACCGCGGCGAGCGGCAGATGGGTGGTGACCAGCGCCACCCGCAGCTCGTCGGTGGCGAGCATCATCACCGGGTGGGCGCGGCAGCGCTCGGCGAGGAACTCGGTGTGCCCGGTGAAGGGGAGGCCGGCGTCGTTGATCACCCCCTTGTGCACCGGGCCGGTGACCAGGGCGTCGAAGCCGCCGTCGCGACAGCCGTCGCAGGCCCAGGCGAGGGTCTCGAGCACATAGTCGGCGTTGGTCGGGTCGAGCTGGCCGGGGGTGACCGGGGCGCGCAGCGTCACCGGCATCACCCGGATGGCGCCCGCCGGGGTCGGCGTCGGCGGTTGGTCGGGCTCAAAGGGCAGGGTCTCGAGTTCGAGCCCGATGGCGCGGGCGCGGGCGCGCAACAGGTGCGGGTCGGCGATCGCCACCAGCTCGGCGGATTGTGGGACCTGGGCGAGCCGGGCCACCAGGTCGGGGCCGATCCCTGCCGGTTCGCCGGGGGTGATCGCCAGTCGTCGCGGTGCTTGCATGCTGTCTTCGGGGCCTCTCTGGCTGAGGATGGAATGGCCGCCCATCGCCTGGCGGCGCTGCCTGCGAAGCAGTGTAACGCCGATGCTTGCGTGATCGGCATGATGTGGTGGGTGCTGATGCGCCCTGAACGGGCTGTCGGACGACGACCGGGTAATGACGGAGGGATGACGGTTCAATCGCTTTTCGGTGCATTATCTGCTATAACCGGCGCGGTTTTACACCCCCCAACGACCGATGGACTGAGGAGTTCAGATGTCAGCTAATGCGTTGATTCCTTTATTGTTCGGGGCGGGTGGCCTATGGGTTGCCTACTCCATCTACAAGCTGGTCCTGCAGTATCCCGAGGGCGAAGACAAGATCAAGAAGATCGCCGATGAGATCCATCTCGGCGCCATGGTCTTCATGCGTCGCGAGCTGGTCATGCTCGCCGTCTTCTGTGCCGTGGTATTGGTGCTGCTCTATTTCTTCCTTGGCTGGAAGACCGCGCTGGCCTTCGTGATTGGTGCCGGCGCCTCGGCCGCAGCCGGGTATCTCGGCATGTTCTCGGCCACCAAGTCGAACGTGCGTACCACCGCCGCGGCCCACAAGGATGGCGCAGCCTCTGCATTGACCGTCGCCTTCTTCGGTGGTTCCGTGATGGGGCTGCTGGTCGCCTCGCTCGGTCTGCTCGGTCTGGGCTTCCTCTATCTGCTCTTCGGTGGTGATCCGGAGAGCTCGCACGCCATCCACGGCTTCGGTGTCGGTGCCTCCTCGGTGGCGCTCTTCTATCGTGTCGGTGGCGGCATCTTCACCAAGAGCGCCGACGTCGGCGCCGATCTGGTCGGCAAGGTCGAGGCCGGCATCCCCGAGGACGATCCGCGCAACCCCGGCGTGATCGCCGATAACGTCGGCGACAACGTCGGCGACGTCGCCGGCATGGGCTCGGACATCTTCGAGTCCTACTGTGGCGCGCAGATCGCCACCATCGCCATCGCCGCGACCCTGACCGCGGCCTCGCTCGACGTGCTGGGCGATCAGTCCTCGCTGATGTTCCTGCCGCTGGCGCTGGCCTCGGTCGGTCTGCTGTGCTCGATCGCCGGTATCTTCCTGGTCAAGCAGGTCTCGGCGAAGCAGCCGGCCACCGCGCTGCGTATCGGCACCACCGCCTCGAGCCTGCTGTTCATGGCCGCCTCCTTCCTGCTGGTGATGATGATGGATGTCTCCAATGGCATCTGGTGGTCGGTGCTCGCCGGTGCCGCCGGTGGCATGGTGATCGGTCTGGTCACCGAGTACTACACCTCGTCCACGCCGGTGCGTCGCATCGCCGAGTCCGGTGAGACCGGTACCGCCACGGTGATGATCTCGGGGCTGGCCGTGGGCATGCAGTCGGTGGTCATCCCGGTGCTGACCATTGCGCTGATCATCTTCGTCTCCAGCCACCTCGCCGGTCTCTACGGCGTCGGCATCGCCGCCGTGGGCATGCTCGCCACCGTCGGTATCACCATGGCGATCGACGCCTATGGTCCGGTCGCCGACAACGCCGGCGGCATCGCCGAGATGGGCGGCCTGGGCGCCGAGACCCGTGGCATCACCGACTCGCTCGACGAGCTCGGCAACACCACCGCGGCCATCGGCAAGGGCTTCGCCATCGGTGCTGCGGCACTCGCGGCGCTGACCATCATCGCCGCCTATATCGCCACGCTGCACCATCACCTGCCCGACTTCGAGCTCAGCCTCGGTGATCCCACTGTGCTGATGGGCATGCTGATCGGCGGTGCGGTGCCCTTCCTGATCGCCTCGATCACCATGACCGCCGTCGGTGACGCGGCCTTCGAGATGATCAACGAGATCCGTCGCCAGTTCCGCGAGATCCCCGGCCTGCTCCAGGGCGAGGCCCAGCCCGATACCGCGCGCTGTGTCGACATCGCCACCACCGCGGCGCTGAAGAAGATGATCCTCCCCGGGGTGATCGCCGTGGCTGCGCCCGCGCTGGTCGGTTTCGGCATCGGTCCCGAGGCGCTCGGCGGCATGCTCGGCGGCGCCCTGCTCAGCGGCGTGCTGCTGGCGCTGACCATGGCCAACTCCGGTGGTGCCTGGGATAACGCCAAGAAGTATGTCGAGAAGGGGAACCTCGGCGGCAAGGGTTCGACCGTGCACGCGGCCACCGTGGTCGGTGACACCGTCGGCGACCCCTTCAAGGACACCTCGGGTCCGTCGATGAACATCCTCATCAACGTGATGGCGATCGTCAGCCTGACCATCGCGCCGCTGCTCGGTTGATCGGCTGATCTCCGCGGGGCCCTCTGGTCCCGCGGGCGGCAGGGATGCCGCGATGCGCGTACCAACGCCCCCGCTCCGTCGGGGGCGTTGGCGTTTTGGACGATGGTTGAGTATCGATATTTTTAGATGGGTCGTATCGGGATTATCACTTTGCATAGATGATCCCCGGCGTTTCTCATAGCGGCGACGCAATCAGCCGGGGTGAGGCATGCGACTGTTCAACGAGATCCGTCTCGACAACCTGCGCGGCGACCTCTTCGGCGGGGTGACCGCTGCGGTCATCGCCCTGCCGATGGCGCTCGCCTTCGGTGTCGCCACCGGTGCCGGGCCCGCCGCCGGGCTCTATGGCGCGGTGCTGGTCGGACTCTTCGCCGCCCTGTTCGGCGCCACCCCCACCCTGATCTCCGAGCCCACCGGTCCGATGACGGTGGTGATGACCGCGGTCATCGCCAGTCTGATCGCGCTCGACCCCGAGCAGGGCATGGCGATGGCCTTCACCGTGGTGATGCTCGCCGGGGTGTTCCAGATCCTCTTCGGCCTGCTGCGGCTGGGCAAGTACGTCACCCTGATGCCCTATACCGTGGTCTCCGGGTTCATGACCGGGATCGGGTTGATCCTCATCGTGCTGCAGATCGGTCCCTTCCTCGGTCAGGCGGCCCCGGGCGGCGGGGTGCTCGGCACCCTCGGCGAGCTGCCGGCGCTGATCGCCGGGATCGAGCCGGCCGAGACCCTGCTCGCGCTCGCTACCCTGGCGCTGATCCTGTTCTTCCCCAGACGCTGGCGCCGGGTGCTGCCGCCGCAGCTGCTGGCCCTGGTGCTCGGCACCCTGGCCTCGCTGTGGTTGCTCGGTGACGGCGAGATCCGCCGCATCGGCGAGATCCCCAGCGGGTTGCCGGAGCTGCAGCTGCCGGTGTTCAGCGCCGAGCAGTGGCGGCGCATGCTCACCGATGCCCTGGTGCTCGCCGCGCTCGGCAGCATCGACGCCCTGCTCACCTCGGTGATCGCCGAGAGCATGACCCGCAAGCCGTGCAGCGCCGACAAGGAGCTGGTCGGGCAGGGGCTCGGCAACCTCGCCTCCGGGCTGTGCGGCGGCATCCCCGGCGCCGGCGCCACCATGGGCACCGTGGTCAACATCCAGACCGGGGCGCGCAGCGCGCTCTCGGGGATCGCCCGCGCGCTGATCCTGCTGGTGGTGGTGCTCTGGGCCGGTGGGCTGACCGCGCAGATCCCGCTCGCGGTGCTCGCCGGGATCGCGATGAAGGTCGGGCTCGATATCGTCGACTGGTCCTTCCTGCGCCGCGCCCACCGGGTCTCGTTCAAGGCCGCCGCGATCATGTACGCGGTGATCGGGTTGACCGTGTTCGTCGATCTGGTGACCGCGGTGGCGCTGGGCATGTTCGTCGCCAACCTGCTCACCATCGACCGGCTCAGTCGGCTGCAGAGCCGCGAGGTGCGGGCGATCCAGCACCCCGACGACCCCGCCGCGACGATTCGTCTCAGCGACGACGAGCAGGCGCTGCTCGAGCGCGGCGGTGGACGGGTGCTGCTGTTCACCCTCGGCGGCCCGTTGATCTTCGGTCTGGCCAAGGCGATCTCGCGCCAGCACGCGGTGCTCGAGGACCACGACGTGCTGATCCTCGACGTCACCGAGGTGCCGCTGCTCGGGGTGTCCTCGTCGCTGGCGCTGGAGCGGCTGGTGCTCGAGGATCTCGAGCAGGGACGCACGGTGATCCTCGCCGGGGCGCGGGGCGAGGTGAGCGCGCGGCTCGAGCAGCTCGGACTGCTCGCGCGCCTGCCCGCCAAGCACCTGGTGGCCGACCGGGCCGGTGCGCTGGCGCTCGCCGAGCGCCTGCTCGAGAGCCGCGCCGCGGCCTGAGCGCGCTCATCGACCCCGATCGATGGTCGGTGACGTCGATTCGAATTTCCGAGTCTTTTGGTTGGATACCATCTTGGAGAGCAGACGGCCCGCCCCGGGCCGTGCCCGCCACCCCCAGCGAGGTCCAGCCATGTCACACCCCGCCGCATCGCGCGCTGCCGACCAGCCCCCCGCCGAGGCTCGCATGCTCGCCGGTCTCGGCGCCTGTCTGAACCCATCCTGCGTGGTTCGTATCGAGCATGCCGCCGACCCCGATCCGCGCCGCCCCTGCTGGTCGTGCTGGGGCGAGCCGCGCGGCTACGACGGTGATCTCGAAGGGTTGCTCGGCGCCATCGACGCCTGTCGCGCCCGTCATCCCGGCGATCAGGTCCGGCTGCGCATCGACGACCTGCGCTGGCACAGCGCCCTCGCCCTGGTGGTCCATCGTCCGCGTCCCCTCATCCCCGCCTGATTCCTGCCGTTCATCGGATCCTCCCGGGGCCGCGCACCGGCCCCGCGTGAACGACCATCGGGGTCATTCGCGCGCATTCCGCTTCATTCCTCATCGCATTCATTAAATGGGCGTCATCGTCGATGAGTTCATCGACGATGGTCTATCGATAGCATTTTCTATATCGATTGGTAATGAATGATCGATCTATCTATCGTTGCGCCCGAACGCGGCCGAATTCATTGAATGGAGTAAATCATGAGCACCAAGACCTACGACGCGGGCGTCAAGGATTACGCGCTCACCTATTGGACCCCGGACTATGTCCCGCTCGACTCCGACCTGCTGGCCTGTTTCAAGGTGACGCCACAGGCCAATGTCCCGCGCGAGGAGGCGGCCGCCGCGGTCGCCGCCGAGTCCTCGACCGGCACCTGGACCACGGTGTGGTCCGATCTCCTCACCGATCTCGACTATTACAAGGGCCGCGCCTATCGCATCGAGGACGTGCCCGGCGACAAGGAGAGCTTCTATGCCTTCGTCGCCTACCCCATCGATCTGTTCGAGGAGGGCTCGATCGTCAACGTGCTCACCTCGCTGGTCGGCAACGTCTTCGGCTTCAAGGCGGTGCGTCACCTGCGTCTCGAGGACATCCGCTTCCCGCTGCACTACGTCAAGACCTGCGGCGGACCGCCCAATGGCATCCAGGTCGAGCGCGACCGCATGGACAAGTACGGTCGTCCCTTCCTCGGCGCCACCGTCAAGCCCAAGCTCGGGCTCTCGGCGAAGAACTACGGCCGCGCCGTCTACGAGATGCTGCGCGGCGGGCTCGACTTCACCAAGGACGACGAGAACGTCAACTCCCAACCCTTCATGCGCTGGCAGAACCGCTTCGAGTTCGTCATGGAGGCGGTGCGCAAGGCCCAGGAGGAGACCGGCGAGCGCAAGGGCCACTATCTCAACGTCACCGCGCCGACCTGCGAGGAGATGTTCAAGCGCGCCGAGTTCGCCAAGGAGCTGGGCGCGCCGATCATCATGCACGACTTCCTCACCGGCGGTTTCACCGCCAACACCAGCCTCGCCAACTGGTGTCGCGACAACGGCATGCTGCTGCACATCCATCGCGCCATGCACGCGGTGATCGACCGTCATCCCAAGCACGGCATCCACTTCCGCGTGCTCGCCAAGTGTCTGCGCCTCTCCGGTGGCGATCATCTGCACACCGGCACCGTGGTCGGCAAGCTCGAGGGCGACCGGCGCTCGACGCTCGGCTTCGTCGACGCCATCCGCGAGTCCTTCGTCCCCGAGGATCGCTCGCGCGGGCTGTTCTTCGACCAGGACTGGGGCGGCATGCCGGGGCTGCTGGCGGTGGCCTCGGGCGGTATCCACGTCTGGCACATCCCGGCGCTGGTGGCGATCTTCGGTGACGACGCCGTGCTCCAGTTCGGTGGCGGCACCCAGGGTCACCCCTGGGGCAACGCCGCCGGCGCGGCGGCCAACCGGGTGGCCACCGAGGCCTGCATCAAGGCGCGCAACGAGGGCGTCGAGGTCGAGCAGCATGCCCGCGAGATCCTCACCGAGGCGGCCCGTCACAGCCCCGAGCTGGCCGCGGCGATGGAGACCTGGAAGGAGATCAAGTTCGAGTTCGACACCGTCGACAAGCTCGACGCGGCCTGAACCGTGCGTTAGCCAAACAGACAACGCGGAGTGCATCACACCATGAGCGACCATCTGATCATCGGCGATCACGCCACCGTCGGCCGTCACGAGACCTTCTCCTACCTGCCGCCGCTCAGCCGCGAGGAGATCGTCGAACAGATCCTCTTCATCCTTGACAACGGCTGGAACGCCTCGATCGAGCACGAGCACCCCAGCCGCGCCTTCGAGTACTACTGGCCGATGTGGAAGCTGCCCTTCTTCGGCGTCCAGGACCCCGAGCAGCTGCTCACCGAGATCGAGGCCTGTCGGCGCAGCTATCCCGACCACCATGTCCGTCTGGTCGGCTACGACACCTTCGCCCAGACCAAGGGACACGCCTTCCTGGTGCATCGCGCATCCTGAACCGAGGCAGCCGCGCCGGCGGCGAGGCGACCATCCGCGAGCGAGGAGTGACATGGCAGAGCCAACACGCGAGAACAGCTTGAACGGGCGTGCCGCGGCGATCGCGCGTCGTCGTGCCCAGGCCAGCGGTGGCAAGCGTGCCGCCTCGGGAGGTGCGCCAGCGCCGGCGCCCGCCGCGCCACCGGTCAGCGCGCCACTGCCGCGCAACGGCGAGCGCGTCGCGCCGGCGGCCGGTCGGCGCGAGGCGATGGCACGGCGTCAGCGCATCGCCGAGTCGGGTGGTCGCGCGCTGCCGGCGTCACGCTCGCGCTCCGCTGCGCGGACCGAGCCCCGCGCCGCGGCCCAGACGCGACGGCGCGCCCAGCGCCCGGAGTCGGCATCCACTGAGGGTGCGTCGACGGCGGGGGCGGGGCGCACGCGAGGTGAGTCCCCGTCGCCGCGTCGCGTCGCGCGTCCCGGCAGTCCGCCGCGTCGGGCACGAGCGCGTGCCGCGAGCACGGCCCGGGAAGGGACGCATCCGGCCGGGCGCGTGCTGGCGATGGCCAGGCGCGCGGCGGTGTCGGGTCGCGGCAAGGCGGGGCTGGAGGCGATCGGCGGGCGCTCGCGCGATGCCGCCACCACCACCCTGATGCGGCGTGCCGGTGCCAGCTCACGCGAGATCGCCCGGCGGGTGCGCGAGCAGCGCTGCGAGCACGGCAAGGGCGGCGAGTCCTGTCCGCGCCCGACCGGTCGCACCCGGCGTCAGGGTAGCGCGCGCGCCGAGGGTGCGAGCGGTCGCGGCGAGACCAGCGAGACGGCGCGCGGCCTGCCGGTCAGCGGTACCCGGCTCGGGCGTGCCGCGCGCACCACGGGCGACGAGGCCGGGGTCTGTCGTACCGTCACCGGGACCGAGTACTTCGGCGCCGAGCTGTTCCAGGAGTTCTGCGGCCAGCGCCCCGAACCGCCGTCCCCCCTGCCGGTCGTCAGCACCCCGGCGGGACAGCGGTTCACCGGCGCACGGGTGGGCCGCGGCGAGCGGGTCACCGGCGACGAGCGCGGCGCCGGGCGCAGCCTCACCGGTACCCCCTATACCGAGCCCGGCCCCGAGGGCGCGCCGCCCAAGGTCGCACATGACACCACGCTCGCCCAGCGCCCGATCACCGGGACCTTGCTGGGACGCGGCGCGCGCACCACGGGTGACGAGGCCGGTGCCTGCCGACGGATCACCGGCGACGAATATCTCGGCAGCGGACACTTCCGCCAGCACTGTGAGCAGGTGCCCGCGCCCGAGGGTGGCGTCAAGATCGGCGTCACCCCGACCTGGAGCGGTCAGCGCCTCAGCGGCACCCAGGTCGGCAGCGCCGCGCGCGTCACCGGCGATGCCGCCGGGCGCTGCGAGACGGTCACCGGCAGCGATTATCTCGGTCCCCTGCATTATCAGCAGCACTGCGAGCCCGAGGCGTTGGCGGCACAGGCCGCGCGGCGTCCCGAGTCGCGTCCCGGCGGCGCCGATCTCACCGGCATCCAGCCCGGCATCGCCGGGCCGAGTACCGGTCAGCGGCGCGGGCGCTGTCAGTCGATCACCGGGACCCCCTATGTCGGTGAATCGGCCCTGGCGGCGGTCTGTGATCCGGCGGCGCGCGCGCCGACCGAGGACGACACGCCGGTCGAGTTCGGCGAGGACTTCCCGCAGCCGCTCGGCGGCGGTCACTGGCAGGGGGTGGTGTTCTCGCGCCCCGAGGCCACCCCGCGCGCCACGCCCCGGGTGACCGGCGCCAGCGCGGGTGGCTCGGCGCGGATCACCGGTCCCTTCGGTCTGAGCAGCGGGGTGGTGACCGGCACCGAGGAGTTCCGTGCGCGCCGCCCGAGCGGCGCCGAACAGCCGGCCCCGGGGTTGATCCCCGCTCCGGTGGCGACACCCGAAGCAGCGGTGCGCGCCCGCGTCACCGGCGAGGGGCGCGATGGTGGTACCCGTATCACCGGCGATGACTGGGGGCGAGGCGAGCGCGTCACCGGCACCGAGGGCAGCTCGGCGAGCGCGCGCAACCCGACCCGGCGTGGCGGACCGATGGGGCCCTTCGCCGGTGCCCGGGCGCTGCGTGGTCAGCGCCAGCCCGAGGAGGCGCCGCCGCTGCAGGTCACCGGCGCCAGTGGCGGCAGCGATCGCGGTGCCCTGGTGACCGTCTCCGGCGGGGCGCGGGGCTGAGGTGGCGACCATGGCGGCCATTCGCACCAGCCCCCGGCCCAGCCGCACCGCGCGGCGCCGCGCCCCGCTGTGGCGCGCCGCGCCGCCGCGCCAGCCGCTGACGAGCGCCACCCCGGTGAGCGCCGTCTCGGTCGCGGCGGGGCCGGCGCTGCCCTCCCAGGGCGGCGACAAGCGCCGCCTCGGTGACTACGAGCGTCGGGTGCGCCAGGCCTTCGCGGCCATCGAGTCGGCGTTGCGTCAGATCGCGGCATTGCCCCAGGACGCCGGGTTCGTGCGCCGCGCTCAGCACGAGGCACGCAGCCGGCTGGGCTTCGAGCTGCCGGTCTCGGTGCTCGAGCGCGCCTGGATCGGCGGGCTCGACATGCGCGCGCTCTTCGCTCATGCCAGCTTCGCCACGGTGCGTGCGCTCAGCGACGACTACTTCCTCAACGATCCGCTGGGGATGGGTGCGCGCGCCGTCGAGTTCGAGCGCTTCCTGCTCGAGTGCGGTTTCCACGCGATGAGTCTGACCCCCTGTTCGGACGGTCGGCTGGCGCACGTCATCGGCTACGTGTTGCGCCTGCCGATGGGGGTGGTGCGGCGCAAGGCCCATGCCGGGGCGCTGTTCGACGTCGAGGAGGCGGTGCGCCGCTGGACCGAGACCGAGCTGCGCCGTCATCGCGAGGGTGTGCCCAACACCGCCGAGGCGCCCACTCGCTATCTCAAGGTGGTCGCCTATCACTACAGCAGTCGCGACCCGGCGCACCAAGGGTGTGCCGCGCACGGCAGCGACGATGCGCGCGCCGCCGCCGCGGGGTTGGCGCAGTTGCGCGCCTTTCGCGAGGCGATCGAGAACAGCTATTGCTGCGGCGCCTCGATCGACATCCTGCTGATCGGCATCGACACCGACACCGACCGCATCCGCGTCCATCTGACCGATGCCGCCGGCGAGCCGGCGCTCGAGCGCCATCTCGACAGCGGGCCGCTGCATGCCGAGACCCGGGGGCTGGGGGCGCAGGCCGTGCGCGATCACATCCGCGCCGCGGTGGCCGCCGCCGGTGGCGCCAGTCCGCCGGCCGAGGGCATGCAGCGTCTGGTCGCGCGGTTGATCGAGCACAACCTGGAGCAGCTCGACTACGTCCGCGCCGAGCACGGCGGCCAGTATCCAGACGCCGGGCACCAGGAGCGTTTCATCGGCGTCGGCGGTGATCTCGCCGAGGTGCAGCTGCGCAACCTCACCTTCTTCGCCTTCATGCGCACCCTGGAGGAGGGCGCGGCCGACCTCGACATCGGCATCGACATCTTCCGTCGGCTCAACCTCGAGCGCGGGCTGCCGATCCCGGTGGTGGTGCGCTTCGACTATCCGGGGCGGGTGCCCGGGGCGCGCGCGCGCGCGGCGGAGCGCTGCGCGCGGGTCGTCGAGGCGATCACGCGACGCTACCCCGAGCTGGTCGCGCAGGGGTTGCTGCACACCTGGTCGACGGTGCGCGACAGCGATCACGGTGGCCGCATCGAGAGCGTCGGCGGCTCCTTGAGCGAGTGGGAGGGACTATGAAGATCTGTCAGGTCGAGCGCCCGCTGGTCGCCACCAACCGCATCCCCGGGCTCGAACACCGTCACCTCCAGGTGGTGCGCGACGGCAAGAGCCAGCTGGTGGCGGTCGATGCGGTCGGCTGTACCCCGGGCGACTGGGTGATCTGTGTCGGCAGCTCGGCGGCGCGCGAGGCGGCCGGTCACAAGGACTATCCGAGCGATCTGACCATCGTCGGCATCATCGACTACTGGGAGGAGGGCTGAACATGGAGATCATGCAGGTGGAGCGCTCGCTGGTCTGCAGCCGGCGCATCCCCGGGCTGGAATCGGTGTCGCTGCGGGTGCTGCGCGGCGCGCGCGGCGCCCGCGCGGTGGCCGTCGACACCCTGGGTGCGCGACCCGGCAACTGGGTGTTCACCATCTCCGGGTCGGCGGCGCGCCTCGCCGTGGGCAAGTCGATCCTCACCGATCTGAGCATCGGCGGGATCATCGATCACTGGGAGAGGGACGCCGCGCGTCCCGATCCTCGTTCGCAGCGTTCATGTTGAGACAGAGGAGTCTGAGACCATGGCCGAAGAGCACTACGGAATCGCCCTGGGGATGATCGAGACGCGCGGGCTGGTGCCCGCGATCGAGGCGGCCGACGCCATGACCAAGGCCGCCGAGGTGCGGCTGATCGGTCGCGAGTTCGTCGGCGGCGGCTATGTCACCGTGCTGGTGCGCGGCGAGACCGGGGCGGTCAACGCCGCGGTGCGCGCCGGGGCCGACGCCTGCGAGCGGGTCGGCGACGGGCTGGTGGCGGCGCACATCATCGCCCGCCCGCACCGCGAGGTCGAGCCGGTGCTGCCGACCGGGAAGCCCGATTCGCAGCAGAGCGCTTGAGCCTTTGAGTAACCAGTAACGAGGAGTCGACAACCATGGCCAGTGAAACCTTCGGTATTGCCCTGGGGATGATCGAGACGCGCGGGCTGGTGCCCGCGATCGAGGCGGCCGACGCCATGACCAAGGCCGCCGAGGTGCGGCTGATCGGTCGCGAGTTCGTCGGCGGCGGCTATGTCACCGTGCTGGTGCGCGGCGAGACCGGGGCGGTCAACGCCGCGGTGCGCGCCGGGGCCGACGCCTGCGAGCGGGTCGGCGACGGGCTGGTGGCGGCGCACATCATCGCCCGTCCGCACCGCGAGGTCGAGCCGGTGCTGCCGGAGCGTCCCGCCGAGGGTGGCCGCTGAGCACGGGCGGTCGCGCCACGGCGAGCGCCGTGGGCGCGATCACCGGGAGGAGCGAGACGATGAGGCTGGATCCGCGTGTGCTCGGCTATCTCGGTCGGGCGCTGAGTCATGAGTACGGGGCGGTGCAGCAGTATCTCACCCACGCCGGGCTGGCCGCGGCCTGGGGGCTGGAGGCCGGTGCCGCACGTCTGCGCGCCGAGGCGCGCGAGGAGCTCGATCACGTCGAGCGGTTGACCGCACGGCTGCTCGATCTCGGCGCCATGCCCGGGGCCTCGCGGTTGCGCCCGGTGCGGGCGGGGACGTCGCTGCAGGCGCTGCTCGAGGCCGATCGCGCGCTCGAGGCCGAGGCGCTGGCGCTCTATCGCGAGGCGGCCGAACACAGCGCCCGTGTCGGCGATACGGTCAGCGCCGAGCTGTTTGCGGCCCTGTACGAGGAGGAGCGGGCGCACGCCCGTGCGCTCGCCGAGTGGATCGACGACCTGCGCGCCGCCCCGGCGGCGCCCCGGCTTGGAGGGATTGACGCATGAACCAGAGCGATTGGCGTGAACGCAACCGTCCGGCGCGGCTCGAACGGCGACTGAGCTTCGCCGACTACGACCACACCCGCGACTTCCTCGAGGACATGGCCGGGGTCAGCGAGCGACTCGGGTATTATCCCGACATCAGCTTCGGTCGCACCCATGTCAGCATCACCATCCATGCCGAGGACGGCGCCGAGTGCGTCGACCCGGCGCGCCGCGCGCTCGCCGGCGAGGTCGATGCGCTGTTCGCGCGCAGCCAGGGGGCGTCGTCATGAGTGCCGAGACACCGTCGACCGAGGGCGACCAGCCGCCGCTCCCCGAGCCGCCGAGCGCGACCCCGCCACCGCGCAAGCCGCGCCGCAAGCGCCCGGGCGCGCCGCGCGCCGGGTCGCCCGCGCCCGCGCCGCGGCTGCCGCGACGCCGGGTCTGGCCGGACTGATCCGAGCCGTCGCCAGGATGCGCGGCCCGGCATCCATCCGTCAGCGCAGCCACCGGGGTGCCCCATGTTCGATCCCATGCTCAACCTCGTCCGTCATGTCAGCCTGCGTCAGTTGCAGGTGTTCGAGGCCATCGCCCGGCTCAAGAGCTTCACCAAGGCCGCCGACGAGCTCTATCTCACCCAGCCGACGGTCTCCACCCAGATCAAGCGGTTGAGCGATGCCATCGGGTTGCCGCTGTTCGAGCAGATCGGCCGCCAGGTCCATCTCACCGAGGCCGGTCGCGAGCTGGAGGTGGCGGTCAAGGAGATGTTCGGCACCCTCGACCGCTTCGAGATGAAGGTCGCCGATCTCAAGGGGCTCAAGCGCGGCTATCTGCGTCTGTGCGTGATCAGCACCGCCAAGTATTTCGCCCCCGAGGTGCTCGGACGCTTCTGCCAGCAGCACGCCGGGGTCGACGTCTCGCTCAAGGTCACCAATCGCGATCGGGTGTTCGAGCGCTTGCTCGCCAACAAGGACGATCTCTATATCCTCGGCCAGACCCCGGATCGCGAGATCGACCTGTGCTCGCGGGTGTTCGCGCCCAATCCGCTCTATGTGGTCGCCCATCGCGACCACCCGCTGGCGCGCGAGCGCGCCATCCCGCTGGCGCGGATCGCCGAGGAGCACCTGATCATGCGCGAGCCCGGCTCGGGCATCCGCGACGTGGTGCTGCAGACCTTCGAGCGCGCCGGGTTGCGTCCGCACGTGCGCATGGAGCTCGGCAGCAACGAGGCGATCAAGCATGCCATCTACGGCAAGCTCGGACTGTCGATTTTGTCGCTCCACACCCTGACCCAGGAAGGTGCGCGCTCGCAGCTCGCGCTGCTCGATGTCGAGGGTTTTCCGCTGCAGCGCCAGTGGCATGTCGCCCATGCCAAGGGCAAGGAGCTGTCGGTGGTGACCAGCGCCTTCATCGAGTTCCTCGACGCCGAGAGCGAGCAGCTCATCCGCCAACTCGACAAGACCCGTGCGCGATTGAGCCGCTGGGACGCCGCCGCCTAGCGCTCCCTCGTTCGGGTGCTCAGCGCGCCGGGGCGGTCAGTCGTTCGAGCAGCTCGAAGTCGATCGCCCCGCGCGCGGGGTCTCCCCGGTCACGCTCGAAGGCGCGGATCGCCGCGCGGGTACGTGGCCCGATCAGCCCGTCGACCGGCCCCGGATCGAATCCCAGCGCGACCAGCCAGCGCTGCACCCGGCGCACCAGGGCGTTGCTCAGCTCGGGCGCGTCGAGTGTGCTGCCCTCGCTGTCGCAGCGGGGCAGTCGTAACAAGTCCTCGGCGTCGTCGGGGGCGGCGAGCAGGAAGGGGCGCGCCGGGTCGCAGGCGCTCGCTCCCGGCGTCGATCCCGGCTCGACCCGCGGCGTGGCCTCCGCCTCCTGTATGGACTCGATCTGCGGCGAGGGGTCATCCGGCGTGCTCTCGACCTCCGGCATGGCCTCGATCTCCGAGGTGGCCTCGATCTCCGAGGTGGATTCGATCTCCGAGGTGGATTCGATCTCCGAGGTGGATTCGATCTCCGAGGTGGATTCGATCTCCGAGGTGGATTCGATCTCCGAGGTGGATTCGATCTCCGAGGTGGATTCGATCAGGGGGTCAGACTCCATGGGCCTGGCCGCGATCTCGACCGGCGCGCGCCACAGTGCGCCGATCAACAGCAGCAGCAGGGTCAGCCACAGCGCCCCGGCGACCGGCCAGCGGCGTAGTGCGTGCTCGCCGTCGGCGACCGCCGGACCGAGGGTGAGTCCCTCCCCGATGCGCGCGACGAGAGGGCGGGTCAGTGCCAGCCAGACCCTCGCCAGTCGCTGCCAGGCGTGGCTGACGGCATGCCACGGGGGGCCGAGCAGCGCCAGCAGGTCGCCGGGCGGGACCCGCCCGGCGAGACGGCGCAAGGGGCCGGGCCAGCGCCAGACCGCTAGCGCCAGCGTCCCCCCGGCGCCGACCAGGAGGGCGTCCTTGAGTTCGGGGGGCGCCGGTACGAGCAGCGGGAACAGCATCACCAGCGCGACCAGCCCGCCCCAACTCGCCAGCGCCCGGCCCTGAGCGGGGTGGGGGCGCGCATCGATCCCGGCCACCAACCACAGCAGCCGCGCCATCAGCAGGGTGGTCACCACCACCGAGGCGCTCACCAGGGTGAGGATCCACGGCCAGCGCGCGTGTTCGAGCAACGGCGCCACCGCCGCCTTGGCCGCGGCCCCGCTGGTCAGCGGCGCGCCGGCCATCGCCAGCGCCAGCAGCGCCATGCCGGCGAGGATCAGTGGCTGCGCCGGCGCGCCCGCCTTGCGCAGCCCCACCCCGAGGAAGAGGCCGCCCTTGACCAGGGCATGGTGGACGACATAGAGCGCCAGTGCGCCCACCCCGACCTCGGCCAGCGTCGGCTCGGCGAGCATCGCTCCGAGCAGCGCCGCCAGCAGCCCCATCTTGGCGATGCTCGAGTAGGCCAGCACCGTCTTCGCCTCGGTCTGCATCAGTCCGATCGGCAAGGCCAGCGCCAGGGTCAGCAGCCCGATGCCGGTCAGCAGCTCGCCCCAACCGGGCAGGGCGATCACGCCCACCGGGAGATAGCGCAGCCAGCCGAGCAGCGCGACCTTGATCATGGTCGCGCTCAACACCGCGCTGGCCGCCGCCGGCGCCGCCGGGTGGGCGAGCGGCAGCCACAGGTGCAGCGGCATCAGCCCGGCCTTGACCGCGAGCCCGGCGAGCAGCAGTCCGATGGCCGCAGGTCCGAGCGTGGCGAGCTGTTGCGGCGCCGGGGCGAGCGTCCCGCTCTCGCTGGCGATCAGCACCAGGGCCGCGAACAGGGTGACCTCGCCGAGCAACGCCATCGCCAGATAGACCCGCCCGGCACGCAGCGCGCGCGCGTTGCCCTCGTGGATCACCAGTCCGTAGGCGGCCAGCCCCATGATCGCGAAGCCGGCATAGAAGCTCGCCAGATCCTGGCCGACGATCAGCCACAGGTTGCCGGCCATGGCGAGCAGAAAGAGTGCGCGGAAGCGCCCGGCAGCGGGACCGAGACCGGCGCTGCCGGCATGGATCCCGGCGACCAGCCACAGCAGCGCGGTGAACAGCAGATAGGTGCGTCCCAGTGGATCGAGTCCGAGCTGGGTGCCGAGCAGCAGCCAGGGCAGCTCGATACGGGTGCCGAGCGGCACCACGAGCGTTGCGCCGAGCGCCGGCAGGGGGCCGAGCGCGGCGAGCCAGCGGCCATGGCGCGTGCTGGATGCGAAGGGGGCCAGCAGCAGCGGCCAGATCCAGGCGGCGAGCAGTAGCCAGGCGCTCATCGATCATACTCCCGGCGCGCGATCAGCTCGGCCCACTCCAGCGGGCTGAAGGGTGCGGCGGCGAACAGACCGGCGAGCAGACAGAGGGTTGCGGTGATCAGCGGCGGCCACAGCAGCGCCGCGCGGGTCTCGAGACGGCGCCGCTCGATCCGCTCCTCCGGCCAGTGTTCGGGTGGGGGGCGGAACCAGGCGCGATAGAGGATCGGCAGGAAGTAGGCGGCGTTGAGCAGGCCGCTGGCGGCGAGCACCGCCAGCACCCAGTCGGCGCCGCCGTCGATCGCGCCGAGCCCGAGATACCACTTGCTGACGAAGCCGGCCAGCGGCGGGATGCCGATCATGCCCAGCGCGCCGGCGCTGAAGGCCAGCGTCGTCCAGGGCATGCGCCGTCCGACCCCGTCCATCTGGCTGACCCGGTGGATGCCGAGGGTCTCGGCATAGTTGCCGGCGCAGAAGAACAGGGTGATCTTCATGATCCCCTGGTGGACCAGATGGACCAGCCCGCCGACGGTGGCGATCGGACCGAAGATCGAGGTGCCGAGGGCGATGTAGGAGACCTGGCTGACGGTGGAATAGGCCAGCCGGCTCTTGAGTCCGTCCTGGACCAGGGCGCGCAGCGAACCGTAGAGGATGGTGACGGAGGCCAGCGCGCCGAGCAGCGCGAGCAGCCCGAGCGCGTCGGCCAGCCCCACGCCGTAGACGTCATAGACCACGCGGACGATACCGAAGGCGCCGGCCTTGACCACCGCCACCGCGTGCAGCAGCGCGCTCACCGGCGCCGGGGCCACCATCGACTGCGGCAGCCAGCCGTGCAGCGGCACCAGCGCGGCCTTGACCCCGAGCCCGGCGAGCAGCAGCACGAAGATCACCTGGAACTGACCGTGCAGCGTCGCCGGCAGATCGCCGAGGATGCCGCCCTGGACGAAGTCGAGCGGCCCGGCGAGGGTCTGCAGCCAGACCGCGCCGAGCAGCAGCAGGGCGCCGCCGCCGACGGTGTAGTAGAGATAGATGCGCGCCCCGCGGGTCGCCTCCGGGGTGCCGCGATGGGCCACCAGCGGATAGGTCGCGAGGGTGAGGATCTCGTAGCAGATGACGAAGGTGAGCAGGTTGCCCGCCAGGGCGATGCCGACGGTGGCCGAGACGCAGAGACTGAAGAAGCCGAAGAAGCGGCTGCGGTTGGGGGTGCGCTCGAGATAGCCGATGGCATAGATGGTGGTCACCAGCCAGAGCACCGAGGAGAGGGTGACGAAGAGCACCGAGAGCGCATCGGCGGCGAACACCAGATCGAGTCCGGGGGCGAGGCTGATACGGCTCTCGTAGTCGTGCTCGTGATAGACCCCCCAGATCATCACCCCGACCAGCGCCAGCTTGGTCAGGGCGCCGGCCATGTTGAGACTGGTGCGCAGCAGATGGCTGTCCTCGCGCACCAGGAAGATCGCCGCCCCGGGCACCAGCGAGGAGCAGACGATCAGCAGCGGCAGCAGGGTGTCGAGCGCGCTGCTCATCGGTCGATCTCCACCGGCTCGAGCAGCCCCCACAGCGCGCCGGTCGCCAGCCCCAAGCCGGCCACCGCGAGCAACGCCAGCACCAGTCCCGGCAGCTCTGCGCGCACCTGGGTGACGAAGTGCAGCGGCGTGGGTTCCTGGTTGAAGGCGCGCGCCAGCACCCGGAACACATAGGCCGCGGCGAGCAGGGTGCCGGCGAGCACCGGCAGGATCCACCACCACTGGCCCTGATCGATGGCCGCCTCCAGGAGCAGCCACTTGCCGATGAAGCTGCCGCTCGGCGGCAGCCCGATCAGCGCCACCCCGGCCAGTCCGAGGGTGAAGGTGGTCGCCGGCAGTCGCTGCGCGGTGCCGCCGAGGGCATCGATGCGATCATGCCCGGCGAGCTGCTGGACCTGACCGGCGGCGAGGAAGAAGGCGGCCTTGGCGAACCCGTGGGTGAGCGCCATCAGCAGCAGGGCGCCGAGCAGGGCGGTGCGCTCGGGGCCTGGGTCGAGCCCCTGGATCAGGGGGACGAAGAGGAACAGATAACCGATCTGGGCGACCGTGGAGTGGGCCGCGAGCAGCTTCAGCCGCTCGGCGCGCAGCGCCCGCCACGACCCCCAGATCACGCCGCAGGCGCCGAGCAGACCGAGCAGGGTGGCCGCGGCGGGTTGGGTCACCGCGGCGAAGGGGCCGAGCCAGAGCATCAGCAGCAGCCAGGCGGCGACCTTGCCGACCAGCGCCGAGAGCGCGGCGCTGACCGGCGCCGGGGCGTTGGCGTGAGTCGGCGGTAGCCAGAAGTGCAGCGGGAAGAGTGCGGCCTTGAGCGCCAGCCCCAGGCTCAGCAGCGCCAGCGCGGTGGCATCCACCAGCCCGGGGCCGAGCCGGGTGCCGAGCAGCGCGAGGTCGAGCTGACCGTGGGCGGCATAGATCAGCGCCACCCCGAGCAGATAGGTCATCGAGCCGAGCAGGCCGACGAGCAGATAGCGCAGGCTCGCGGTCAGCGCCGCGCGACCGCCGCCGAGCGCGGCGAGCGCCGCGCCGGAGAGCCCGAGGAGTTCCAGCCCGACATAGATGTTGAACAGATCGGCGGCGAGGAACAGGGCGTTGAGCGCGGCCCACAACAGCAGCCACAGCGGCCAGAACTGGCGCAACCGCTCGGGGTCGCGGAAATACCCTCCGGCATGGATGCTGATGGCCAGCGCGACCATCGCGGTCATCGCCAGCAGCGCGGCGACCGCGCCGTCGGCGGCGAGGGCGATGCCGAGCGGCGCCGACCAGCCGCCGAGGCTGGCGCGCAGCAGCCCCTGCTCCCACACCCCGACCACCAGCCAGAGCACGACCCCGCTGCTCGCCAGCGCCGCGATCAGTCCGAGCGCGCGGGCACGAGCGGGCGCGAGCGTGGTGGCCAGCGCGCCGAGCAGCGGCAGGCAGACCGCGAGCGGCAGGCTAGCGTTCATCCTCGGGCACGCCCCCCTGCTCATCGAGTCGTCGGCCGAAGACCAGGGCCAGCGCGGTGGCGCTCACCGCCACCACGATCCCGGTGAGTACCAGCGCGTGCGGCACCGGATCGGGGGGCGCGCCGTCGCGCTCGGCGAGCGCGATCAGCAGGTGGAAGACGCCGCTGCCCATGATGTTGATCGCGATCAGCTTGCGCAGCAGCGGCCTATGGACCAGGAAGGCCCAGAGCCCGAGCACGCAGAGCGCGACGCCGGCGCCGCCGTAGAGCAGTTGCGTGCTCATCGCCCCTCCCCCGGTGGCCGACCGCCGACATAGGCCGCGGCCAGGGTGGCGCCGATGGCCAGGGTGGCGGCGCCCTCGATGGCGAGGATCAGCCACTTCGACCAGTCCGTCGGATAATCGAGCAGGTCGCGACCGAGCGCGAGCAGCGTCAACCCGACCAGCAGGAAGGCGCCGACGCCGAGCACCGCGAGTAGCCGCTGGAGCGACTCGCCGGGCAGCCCGGCGCGAGGGTCGCCGGCGAGACGCAGCACCACCCCGGCGGCGCCGAGCAGGGCACCGCCCTGGAAGGCGCCGCCCGGCACCTGGCCGCCGGCCCAGAGCAGATAGCCGCCGGTGAGGATCAGCAGCGGCACCACCCAGGCGACCATCGCCCGCAGCGCCGAGCCGGCGCGCTGATAGGCCGGGGCCGGCGGGCCGAGCGACCAGATCCCGAGCAGCGCGGCGAGCAGCACCGCCAGCTCGAGCAGGGTGTCGTAGGCGCGGTAGTCGAGCAACACCGCGGTGACCGGGTTGCCGACCCCGGTGAGCGGCAGCGCGGCGAACGCCGCCTCGGCGAGTGCGGGCTCGGGCCGCGCGGCGAGCGCGGTGGCCAGCACCCATAGCAGCAGCCCGCCGAGTGCGGCGGCGAGCAGGGCGACGAGCAGGCGTGCCGGGCCGTTCATCCCTCCCCCCCGGTCCGTTGCCGACGGCGTGCCGCGCGCCGCGCCGCGGCGAGCATCAGCGCGCCGCCGAGTCCGGCGCCGATCGCCGCCTCGGCGAGCGCCACGTCGGGCGCGCCGAGCCGCGCCCAGACCAGCGCCAGCCACAGCCCGAAGGCGATGAACAGCATCACCGCGCGGCGCGGCTCGACGCTGGTCAGGGCGGCCACGGCCAGGGTCAGCAGGGTGGCGATCAGCACCAGGTCGAACAGCAATAGGGTCATTGCAGGTCCTCGCCGTCGCCGCGCAGCGCGCGCTTGGCGACCAGATGGGCGCCGGTGGCGCCGGCGAGCAGCACCAGCAGCCAGATCAGTACCAGCTTGAGCCCCTGCCAGGGCGACTCGACCCAGGGCAGCAGGCCGCAGATCAGCAGGCCGAGACCGAGGTTGTCGGCCTTGGTCAGGGCGTGCAGCCGGGTGAACAGGTCGGGCAGGCGCAGCAGCCCGATGCTGCCGGCGGCGAAGAACAGACAGCCGAGCGGCAGGGTGATCGCGGAGAAAAGGAACGCGGCGGTCATTCGGGTGGCTCCTGGAGCCGGCGGCGGGTGAGCGCGGCGGCGGCCACCGCGGCGAGCAGCGCGAAGATCAGCGCGACGTCGATCAGCGCCGGCTGCTCGATGGCGACGGCGAGCAGCAGGAGTACGCCGATCCCGCTGGTGCCGAGCAGTTGCACGCCCATCATCCGGTCGGCGGCGCCGGGGCCGCGCAGCACCTGGATCAGGCCGAGCGACATGCTGGCGAGCAGGGCCAGGGCGGCGAGCAGCGCGAGCGTCCTCATCCGTGACCCTCGCGCGCGAACAGCGCCGCGACCCGTTGCTCCAGCGCGATGAGCTCGGGGCGGACGTCGACTCCGGTGTCGATGGCGTGTACCCGCAGCCGTTGACCGTGCATGTCGGCCCCCAGGGTGCCGGGCAGCAGGCTCACGGTGTCGAGGAAGAGCACCCGTGCGGCGGGATCGGTGAGCCGGGAGTGGTAGTCGATGAAGCCTGGGGCGATGCGTGGTCGCGGCGCCAGCACCCGCAGTGCGACATCGAATCCGCCGCGCAGCGACTGGGCGACGAAGTAGGGGATGAAGGCCAGTAGCGCCAGCACCCGCGGTCGTCGTCGACGCGGGGGCGAGAGCGCAAGGCTGGCATGGGTGGCGAGCGCCACGCTCGGCAGACCGATCAGCCAGGACCAGGGGTCGGTCCCGGCGAGGATCAGCCAGAGCAGTGAGAACAGTGCGCCTCGGGCGAGGACGGTGGTCCAGTGGCGATGCACGATGGCTGGCATCCTTGTGCGTTGGGTTCTGGGCCTGGATATGTTCGGCGCTCCGCGCCGGTGATCCTCTTCACTGACCAGTGGGGCGCGCCCCGAGTTCCGTCCCGGGGCGCCTTGGCGGTTCGAACCAACTTCCAGCGATCAGCTTCCAGCCTCCAGTCGGGGAGGCTGGTGTGCATGATCGGCGATTGACGGGCAAGACGGTATCTTGGCGGTCAGACCTTGAAGCGACCGACGCGTTCCTGCTGACCGGCGGCGAGCTCGGCCAGTTCTCCGGCGGCGTGCTTGATCTGGGTGGCGCCGGCGCTCACCCCCTCGATCGCCTGGGTGGTGTTGATGAGATTGCGGTCGACCTCCTGGGAGACGGCGGCCTGTTCCTCGGCGGCACTGGCGATCTGGCTGTTCATGTCCTTGATGGTGCTCACCGAGCGGGTGATCTGCTCGAGCGAGCTGCCGGCCTCGCCGGCCATGGCGACGCTCTCCTGGGCCTGGGTCCGGCTCTCCTCCATCGCCGCCACCGCCTGGCTGGTGCCCGACTGCAGGCGCTCGATCATCTGCTGGATCTCGGTGGTCGAGGCCTGGGTGCGGCTGGCCAGGGTACGGACCTCGTCGGCGACCACCGCGAAGCCGCGCCCCTGCTCGCCGGCGCGCGCCGCCTCGATCGCGGCGTTGAGCGCGAGCAGGTTGGTCTGGTCGGCGATGGCGCGGATGACGTCGAGCACCTTGCCGATCTCGGCCGAGTCCTCGGAGAGTCGGGCGATGACCTCGGTGGCGCCCTCGACGCGCTGCGAGAGCACCTCGATCGAGGCGATCGAGCTGGCCACCACCTGACTCCCGGCACTGGCGTCCTGGTCGGTCTGCAGGGTCGCGGCGGCCGCCTCGGTGGCGTTGCGCGCGACCTCGGCGACGGTGGCGGTCATCTCGTTCATCGCCGTGGCGACCTGTTCGAGTTCGGCCTGCTGACGCCGGACCTGGTCGTCGGTCTGCTGGCTGGTGGCGGAGAGCTCCTCGGCGGCGGCGGCCAGTTGCTGATTGCCGCCGGCGACCTCGGCGATGAGGTCGCGCAGCTTGCTCTGGAACAGGTTGAAGGCGGCGGCCAACTCGGCCAGCTCGTCCTTGCCGTGGATCTCGATGGTGCGGGTGAGGTCGCCCTCGCCCTCGGCGACGTCGCGCATCATCCCGGTGAGCCCCTGGATGCGGCGCACGATGGCGCGGGTGACCAGCAGCATCAGCACGATGCCGACGATGATGCTTGCCACCGAGACCGTGACCATCACCATCGCCGAGCGTTGCGCGGCAGCGGCGGCGCGATCGGCCGTCTCGGTGATCGCCTCGAGCGGTACCGAGACGCCGATGCCCCAGGGGCGGTCGTTGACGCCGAGCTGGATCGGGGTGAAGGCGAACACCTCGTCGGCGTTCTCGATCAGCAGCGGCTCGCCACGCTGCAGGGTGGTGACGATACGCGTGGCATCGTCGGTGAGATCGGCGAGCGGCTTGCCGACCATGTCGGGGCGACGGCTCGAACCGATGATGGTGCCGTCGTTGGCCACCAGCGCGACCTTGGCGCGGCCGTCGTAGAGACCCGCGGCGGTCTCCTCGGCGAGGCGCTGGAAGTGGCTGAGTTCGAGGTCGACACCGACGATGCCGAGAAACACCCCGCCTTGCAGGACCGGGACCACCATCGAGGTGATCAGCCGCTCCTCGCCCTGCACCGGGTAGAGATAGGGGTCGATGACCTGCTCCTGACGGGTCTGGCGGGGGATCAGGTAGAAATCACCCTTGCCCGGGGTCTCGTAGTCGACCTGGGCCTCGACCTGTGCGCTACCGGAGGCATCGATGCTCCAATAGGGGATGAAGCGACCGCTGGCGTCATGCTTGGGGGTGTCGGCATAGCGGGCGTCGGCGCCGTCGAAGGCGTCGGGCTCCCAGGCGGTGTAGACGCCGAGGAAGTCGGGGTGCTCGAGGAGCACCGCGCGCAGCATCTGGTTGACGTCGCTGCGCGAGAAGAAGGCCATCTCGTCGAGCCACAGCGAGGAGACGACCACCCAGCCCCACTCGGGCACCAGGCGCGCGAAGGCGAGCTTGGGCCGGGCGGTGTCCTCGCCCGGCGGGGTCCAGTCGTAATGGATGTGGCCCTCGCCGTCGTCGGCGACCTGCTCGTCGATGGCGACGAACAGGTTCTTGCCGACATCCATGGCGGTGTCGTAGCTCGGGTCGTCGAGCACGCGACCGTCGAGTGCGGGTGCATTGGGGTCCATCACCATCCGCGGATAGGGGCTGGAACGGTCCTGGATCCAGATGTAGTCGCCCTCGTCGGAGTGCATCCGGCGGATCGCGGCGATGGCCTGTTGCTGGGCCTCGGCGCGGGTGAGTTCGCCACGCCGCGCGGCGGCGACATAGTCGGCGATGGTGGCGCGCGCGATCGCGGTGGTCGCCTCGATCTCGCGATAGCGTTCGCTCAGCCGTTTCCAGTCGGCGGCGGTCATCTCTGCGGCGTCCTTGCGTGCGGCCACCCCGAGCGCCTGGGCGAGGGTGCGGGCGACGCCCAGCGGCTCTTCGGTGTCGGCCTCGATGGTCGCGGCCTGTTCCTGGGTGGCATTGACGATCAGCGTGCGCGCGCTCTCGAGCGCGGCCTCACGCTGCGCCTCGGCCATCGAGTTCATCTGCGAGAGTGCATAGAGGGTGATCCCGAACCCGAGTATCACCAGGATCGAACCCGACCACAGTGCGATCCTGAAACCGATCGAGTGCCTGTTGAGCAACGTCATGCCTGTCCCCCTGTGCTTTGCCTATACCGGATCGGCGCGGGACATACACAAGGGTCGCCACGCCTGGCTTGGGTGTGCGGACCGTTCGCGGCAGTTATTGATGGTCGACGAGCACAGTCTTGAGTGTGCTCGCCTGGATGGTGACCGGTAACGGCTTGCTGTTCGGGTAGTTGGGGTGATCGCCCGCAGATCCAATGGAGCATGCGCGGACGCCGAGGGTCGGGCGCGGCCTGCTGTGAGCCAGTTCATGTCGACCGGCTCAGGCGGCGCTCCGATCGATGGTGGCCGTGGGCGTTTGGTGTTCGATGTCGGCGCGAATGCTGTCGAGGATGAGAAACACCTGACGGCTGTCGTCCTCCATCTCCTCGAGCGCGGCGCGTAGCGCGGCATAGTCGAGCGGCGTCTGGGCGAGCAGCTCGAAGATCTGGCCGGTGGCCTGGTGTACGCGCGCGTGCGGCGGCTCGAGATCGCGGTAGTGTGCGGCGGCGGAAAAGAAGGCCTCGCCGTCGCCGTGCTCGTACCATTGGCCGAGACGGCAGTGGTGATGGTCGACGAAGTCGAAGGCCGGGGCACGCGCGGCGACCGAGGCATAGGTGTTGACCTTCCAAAGCACGTGATCGAGCTTGGCGAGGCTCATGAAGACGCTGTCGGAGACCCGACGAACGTCACCGAAGGCGGTGTCGACCTCGCCGTGCAGGCGATCGAGACGGTGCTTGAAGCCGCCGACCTTGCCATCGACCTCGCGCACGCCGTCGACCAGGGTGGTGGAGATCCGCTCGACGCTGCCGACCGCCTCGATCATCTCCTGGATGTCGTCATGGGTCTCGGTGATCGCCGCGCGGGTCTTGTCGGCGAGCGCGCGCACCTCGTCGGCGACCACCGCGAAGCCGCGCCCGGCCTCGCCGGCGCGCGCCGCCTCGATCGCGGCGTTGAGCGCGAGCAGGTTGGTCTGCTCGGAGATGGTGCGGATCAGACCGAGCACGGCGTTGATGCTCGCAGCATGGGTCGAGAGCCGGCCGACGACCTGATTGGCCTCGCCGGCGGTCCCGGCGAGGCTGGCGAGGAAGCCGGAGATGCTCACCAGCTCGTCGGCGACACCGGTGAACTCGTCGGTGACGCCGGTCACCGTCCTCAGGGTGCGCTTGGCGTCCTCGACCGAACCGGCGAGATTGCCCTGGATGTCCTGCAGGCTGGCGCGGGTATGGGTGTTCTGGCTGGCCATCAGGGTATTGAGCTGGTCCTCGCGAATGCTCGCGTCGCGGGCCTCGGCGAGCGCCGCGCGGGTCTGTTCGAGCTCTTCGCGCAGCCTGCTGTTCTCGGCCTGCAGCGCCGCATGCTCCTCGCGCAGTTGCTGGACCATGCGCTGGTGGGTGGATTTGGCGACGAACATCCTGCCTCCGGTGGTCTCGTTGCTATGATTGAAGCGGCGGCCGCGGGGCCTGGAGCTGTGGTCGATGCCCGTCGGCGAGCGCATTCCGGCTCGATGTGTCGGTGTTTTCGACCACGTCTGGTGTTTGGGGCGCGGCGGGGATTGATTGCGAAAACGCAATTACGCCCCGGATTCTATATGGTTTTTTGGCCGTCGCGTACTCGGGCCGGGGATCCGCCGGGACGCGACGGAAAGGTCACCGACCGTCGTGGTCGTTGTCATCTGGTCCAGCTGGATGCTGACTGGTGCGCGGGAGTCGCCCCAGCCGTTCCCGCTCGGGGCCTGTCTAGCTGGAAGCCTTTCTCATGAAACTGATCGACAACGCGAAGGTGAGCACCAAGCTCGCGGTCCTGGCGCTGATTCCCATCGTTGCCATGGTGGTCTTGACCTGGGGGGCGACGACCTTGCTGCAGCGCGTCAATGGCGGGATCGACCGTATCTACCAGGATCGGGTGGTTCCCCTGCAGGGGCTCAAGGACATCGCCGACGACTATGCGGTGTTCGTCATCGACGCCGTCAACAAGGCCAATGCCGGGCGTTTCACCGCCGAGCAGGCGCTCGCCAGCATCCGCGAGGCGCGCGCCGAGATCGAGGGCAACTGGACGGCCTATCTGCAGACCGAGCTGACCGAGGAGGAGCAGCGGCTGGTGGCCGAGGCGAGGTCGCTGTTCACCGTGGCCGATCGCGCCATCGGCGCGCTCGAGCGTGAGCTGGGCGGGATGCGCGGCGTGGTCGCCGGCCGGCTCGATGCCTTCGACGGCCCGCTCTACGAACAGATCGACCCGATCAGCGCCAAGATCACCGAACTCGTCGAGCTGCAGCTCGCGGTCGCCGGCGAGGAGCGAGAGCGCGCCAATACGCTTTATGCCAACTCGCGACTGCTGTTCATCGGTCTGGCGGCGCTGACCACCCTGGTGCTGGTGGTGCTCGGCTGGGTCACCTATCGCTCGATCACCAGCCAGCTCGGCCAGCTGCGCGCGACCATGGTGCATATCGCCGAGCACTCCGATCTCTCGGTCGCCATCGATCTGCGCACCGACAACGAGATCGGTCAGATCGCCCATGCCTTCGCGCAGATGCTCGAGCACTTCCGCGAGCTGGTCGAGCGTCTCGGCGGGTCGGCGATCAGTCTCTCGTCGGCCGCCACCCAGATGTCGGGCAGTCTGGTCGAGGCCCGCGAGGGGGCGGCGCAGCAGAATGTCGAGTCCGAGCACGTGGCCACCGCGATGCAGGAGATGACCGCCTCGGCCGAGGAGGTCGCGCGCAACACCGCCAGCGCCGCCGACTCGGCGCAGGGGGCCAAGTCGCTCTCCGATCAGGGGCGTACCCAGGCGCACGAGACGGTGGAGGCGATCACCGGTCTGGCCGCGCGCATCGAGACCGCCGCCGGGGTGCTGCACTCGCTCGAGAACGACGCCCAGGACATCGGCAAGGTGCTCGACGTCATCCAGAGCATCACCGAGCAGACCAATCTGCTCGCGCTCAACGCCGCGATCGAGGCGGCGCGTGCCGGCGAGGCCGGGCGCGGCTTCGCGGTGGTCGCCGACGAGGTGCGCACCCTCGCCAGTCGCACCCAGTCCTCGGCGCGCGAGATCGAGGCGATGGTGGCGCGACTGCAGCAGAGCTCGCAGCAGGCCGCGCAGGAGATGGGGCAGAGTCAGGAGGCGGCGGCACTGTCGGTCGAACGGGTCGGGCGCGCCGGCGAGTCGCTCGAGGCGATCACCGGCGCGGTCGACGGGATCTCGGAGATGATGAATCGCATCGCCACCGCCGCCGAGGAGCAGACCGCGGTGGCCAACGAGATCAACCAGGGCGTGGTGGCGATCAGCGATGCCAACCACAGGTCCAGCGAGAACATGACCGAGCTGGAGCACGCCGGTCAGCAGCTCGAGCGGCTGGCCGAGGAGCTGCAGGCGGAGGCAACCCGATTCAAGACCTGAGCCCGCGCACGACGCCGGGCGGGGAGGGTGGATAGAGGTGTTCATCGGCAACCTGCCGGGGCGCGCGACCCTGCAGGAGCTGCATGGCTGTGTCGGCGCGGTCGGGCTGCGCGCCGATTTCCGGCGCCATGTCGGCGAGGACCGTGGACGGCGTCGCTATCACTTCTTCGTCGCCCGGACCGCCTCGCGCGTCGAGGGTGAGGCACTGATCGCGCGGTTGCACGGACGCTGTCTCGGCGGACGTGCTCTGGTGGTGCGGGAGTATCGCCCGCGCTCGCCCGATCCGGCATGGCGCGGCGCGGAGCGGCGGATCAACCCCTGGTGACGCTCAGCTGAGCACGCGCAGCGCCGCCTGCAGCGGGGCGAGCAGGGCGGCGCGATCGAGTGTGGGGTTGCTGATCGCACGCGAGGCCAGCCCGTCGAACAGCGCCATGATGATCTCGGTGGCCGCCGCCTCGTCGCCGCGCGGCGTCCCCCGGGCGCTTGCCAGCAGCCGACAGAGCCGCTCGCGCTTGGCCGCGTCGGCCGCCTGTACGATCGCCGCGACCCGCGGGTTGCGCGCGGCCTCGGCGAGGATCTCCAGCTCCAGCGCAGCATGGTCGAGGTCGGTGCGCTCGTTGACGCCGGTGTCGACGCGCTCCTGCATCGCCTGATGCACGTCCTCGGCGCGCTCGAACTGCTGCACCATGCTCAATGACTGTTCGAGCTTGTGCTCGACCAGCGCGGCGATGATCGCCTCCTTGTTCTCGAAGAAGTGATAGATGTGCCCAGGGCTCATCTCCGCGGCCCTGGAGATCTTGGCGATGCTGGCGCCGTGGAAGCCTTCGCGGGCGAAGCAGACGGCGGCGGCCGCGAGGATCTGTCTGCGTCTGGCCTCGCAGCGTGGCTCGGGTGTCGCCGTTGGTTGCGGCATCGTCCTCTCCTCCCCTCTATCGGTCGGCTGGTGTCGGGAATGTCTCGGCGCATTCTACGCTTGACGTCGGCCGGACGGCTGACTAGATTGAACGCTCATTCTAGAATGAACGTTCAATCCACTTCCTCCCGAGGTTGTCATGACACTCGACGGTCGCCGTCTGGCTCCGGTGCTCCTGTACCCCTTCGCACTCGCCCTGTCGCTGACCGGGTGCGGTCCCGCCGGTGCCCCGGGCGGGGCACCCGGCGCCACTGGCGCCCCCCCCGAGGTCGGCGTGGTGACGATCGCGGCGCGTCCCACCACCCTGGTCACCGAGCTGCCGGGACGCACCAGTCCCTATCGCATCGCCGAGGTGCGCCCGCAGGTCGGCGGCATCATCGAGGCGCGGCTGTTCGAGGAGGGCGGTGACGTTACCGCCGGGCAGGTGCTCTACCAGCTCGACGCCGCGCTCTATCAGGCCGCCTACGACAGCGCCGAGGCGGCGCTCGCGCGCTCGCGCGCCTCGCTCGAGCGCGCCCGGCTCAAGGCCGCGCGTTATGCCGACCTGCTGACCGCCGATGCCGTCAGCCAGGAGGATCACGACGACGCCCAGGCCGCGCTCAAGGAGGCGATCGCCACCGTCGCGGTCGACGAGGCGGCGCTCGCCACCGCCCGTATCAACCTCGCCTATACCAGGGTGACCTCGCCGATCGATGGCCGGGTCGGTCGTTCGGTGGTGACCCAGGGCGCCCTGGTCACCGCCAACCAGTCGCTGGCGCTGGTCACGGTGCGTCAGCTCGACCCGATCTATGTCGACATCACTCAGTCGAGCGCCCAGCTGCTGAGATTGCGCCAGGCGCTCGACGATGGTCGGCTGTCGCGCCCTGAGGGCGAACAGCCGCGGGTGCGGTTGATCCTCGAGGATGGCTCGGAGTACCCGCTGGCCGGCCATCTCGCCTTCTCCGAGGTGACGGTGGATCCGGGCACCGGCGCGGTGACCATGCGCGCAACCTTCCCCAACCCCGATCATCTGTTGTTGCCGGGGATGTTCGTGCGCGCCCTGGTCGAGGAGGGGGTGCGCGAGCAGGCGATCCTGGTGCCCCAGCAGGGGGTACGACACGATCGGCGCGGATTGCCGACGGCGCTGGTGGTCGATGCCGCCGGGCAGGTCGTCAAGCGCACCCTGACCGTCGATCGCGCGATCGACGGGCAGTGGCTGATCGATGCCGGGCTGGAGGACGGCGATCGGGTGATCGTCGAGGGCGTGCAGAAGGCGCGTGCGGGCGCCGAGGTGCGCGCCGTCGAGATCGACTCGCCCGCGCCGGCGGGCGACTAAGCCCCGTTCCGTCCGCTGACGGCGTCGGTCCCGGCGCCGTCAGCCCTTGCATTCGCGCATTCGTCCATCCTGGAGCAGAGGTCGCCCGTCATGGCCCGTTTCTTCATCGATCGCCCGGTGTTCGCCTGGGTCATCGCCATCGTCATCATGCTCGCCGGCGTGCTCTCGATCCTGGGGCTGCCGGTGTCGCAGTATCCCAACATCGCCCCGCCGGCGATCACCATCACCGCGACCTATCCGGGGGCCTCGGCGCGCACCCTGGAGGACTCGGTCACCCAGGTCATCGAGCAGCAGATGAACGGGCTCGATGGTCTGCGCTACATGTCGGCGACCAGCGAGTCGACCGGCATCGCCGCGATCACCCTGACCTTCGACAACGACATCGACCCCGATATCGCCCAGATGCAGGTGCAGAACAAGCTGCAGCTGGCGTTGCCGATGCTCCCGCAGAGGGTGCAGCAGCAGGGCATCCAGGTCGCCAAGTCGGTGCGCAACTTCCTCATGGTGGTGGCCTTCGTCTCGCGTGATGGCCGGCTCGATCGCACCGATCTCGGCGACTTCGTCGCCAGCCGCATCAAGGACCCGATCAGTCGGGTCAAGGGCGTGGGCGAGGTCACCGCCTTCGGCTCGCAGTACGCGATGCGCCTCTGGCTCGACCCCAATCGGCTCAACCAGTACGGCCTGACCCCCGCCGACGTGGCCGCTGCGGTGCGCGCCGAGAACGCGCAGATCTCGGCCGGCGAGCTCGGCGCGCAGCCGGCGCTGCCGGGGCAGCGCATCACCGCCACCATCAACGTCCAGGACCGGCTGAGCACCCCGGAGGCGTTCGGCGCCATCCGGTTGCGCACCACCAGCGATGGCGCCACCGTCCATCTGCGCGACGTCGCCCGCATCGAGCTCGCCGGTGAGACCTACGGCAAGATCGCGCACCACAACGGTCAGCCGGCCTCGGGGCTGGGCATCCGTCTGGCCACCGGCGCCAACGCGCTGGAGACGGCCGACGCGATCAGGCACAAGCTCGACGAGCTCGCGGCCTTCTTCCCCGAAGGGGTTGAGGCGGTCTTCCCCTACGACACCACGCCCTTCGTGCGCATCTCCATCCACGAGGTGATCAAGACCCTGCTCGAGGCGGTGCTGCTGGTGTTCGTGGTGATGTATCTGTTCCTGCAGAACCTGCGCGCCACCCTGATCCCGGCGATTGCGGTGCCGGTGGTGCTGCTCGGCACCTTCGGCGTGCTCGCCGCCTTCGGCTACTCGATCAACACCCTGACCCTGTTCGCCATGGTGCTGGCCATCGGGCTTCTGGTCGACGACGCCATCGTGGTGGTGGAGAACGTCGAGCGGGTGATGCATGAGGAGGGGCTGGAGCCGCGCGAGGCGACCCGGCGTTCGATGGACCAGATCACCAGCGCGCTGATCGGCATCGCCCTGGTGCTCTCGGCGGTGTTCGTGCCGATGGCCTTCTTCGGCGGCTCGACCGGGGTGATCTATCGGCAGTTCTCGGTCACCATCGTCTCGGCCATGCTGCTGTCGGTGGTGGTCGCCCTGACCCTCAGCCCGGCGCTCACCGCGACCCTGCTCAAGCGCACCGATCACGCCCCGGATCGCGGTTTCTTCGGTTGGTTCAACCGCAACTTCGAGCGCAGCGTCGGCGGCTATACCCGCAGCGTCGGCGGCATCGTCCGCCGACGCTGGGTGTTTCTCGGGCTCTATCTGGCGCTGGTCGGCGTGCTCGCCATGCTCTACATGCGCATGCCCACCGCCTTCCTGCCCGACGAGGATCAGGGCATCCTGGTGGTGCAGGTGGTGCTGCCCTCGGGGGCGAGCCAGGAGCGCACCCTGGAGGTGGTCCGCGAGGTCGAGCACTACTTCCTCGAGGATGAGCAGGAGACGGTCGAGCAGCTGATCACCGTCGCCGGCTTCAGCTTCGCCGGTCAGGGGCAGAACATGGCCATCGGCTTCGTCCAGCTGAAGGACTGGGAGCTGCGGTCGCGCCCGGATCAGCAGGTCAAGGCGTTGGCGGGGCGGGCGATGCAGCGCTTCGCGCGGGTCCGCGACGCCCAGGTGTTCGCCTTCGCGCCGCCGCCGGTGATCGAGCTCGGTAACGCCACCGGCTGGGATCTGCAACTGCAGGACCAGGGCGAACTCGGCCACGAGGCGCTGATGGCCGCGCGCGGCCAGCTGCTGGCGATGGCCGCCGAGCACCCCGCGCTGGTGGGGGTGCGGCCCAACGGTCGGATGGATGAGGCGCAGTACCAGATCGAGGTCGATCGCACCAAGGCCGGGGCGCTCGGGCTGTCGCTGGCCGATATCAACGACACCCTGTCGAGTGCCTGGGGCAGCGCCTATATCGACGACTTCGTCCACGCCGGGCGGGTGAAGAAGGTCTACATGCAGGCCGATGCCGGCTTCCGCATGCAGCCCGAGGACCTCGATGCCTGGTACGTGCGCAACGAGCACGGCGAGATGGTGCCCTTCTCGGCATTCGCCGCGGGCGAGTGGACCTATGGCTCGCCGCGCCTGGAGCGCTACAACGGCCTGGCCTCGGCCGAGGTGCTGGGTCAGGCCGCCCCTGGGGTCAGTTCGGGCGAGGCGATGGCGGTGGTCGAGTCGCTGGTCGACAAGCTGCCGCCGGGCATCGGCATGGAGTGGACCGGGATCTCCTTCGAGGAGCGCGCCGCCGGCGCCCAGGCCCCGGCGCTCTACGCGCTCTCGGCGCTGGTGGTGTTCCTCGCCCTGGCCGCGCTCTACGAGAGCTGGTCGGTGCCCTTCGCGGTGATGCTGGCGGTGCCGCTCGGGGTGCTCGGCGCGGTGCTCGCCGCCACCGGGCGCGGCTTGCCGAGCGATATCTACTTCCAGGTCGGGTTGCTCGCCACCATCGGTCTGGCGGCGAAGAACGCCATCCTCATCGTCGAGTTCGCCCGCACCCTGCAGGAGCAGGGCAAGAGTGCGATCGAGGCGGCGATCGAGGCGGCGCGGATGCGTATCCGTCCGATCGTGATGACCTCGCTGGCGTTCGGCTTCGGCGTGCTGCCGCTGGCGCTGAGCAGTGGCGCCGGCTCGGGCAGCCAGCACGCGATCGGCACCGGCGTGCTCGGCGGCGTGGTCGCCAGCACCCTGCTCGGGGTGCTGTTCGTGCCGCTGTTCTTCGTGCTGGTGCGCGGGCGGATGAACCGACGCGCCGCGCCGCGCTCCTGAGGGCATGACGCCGGGTCGGTCATCGACCCGGCGCGGCGCGGCTCAGTCGAGCCCGTTCTCCTGGCGCAGTCGGCGCAGCTGCAGGGCATGGATGTGACGCACGATCGCCTCGCGGTCGGCATCGCGCAGCTGCTCGAACTCGATCGCGCTGGGGCCCTCGTCGCGTTCGAGCACCCGTCCCAGGGTGAGGATGCGGTTGCCCTCCGGGAGCAGCTGCAACTCGATCTCGAGCAGGCTGCCCGGCGCCGGCGGCGGGTCGAGCGCGAGACTCATCCCCTGGGCGCTGAGATTGACCGGTTGCAGCTCCAGGACGATGCCCTGTTGGCGTGACTCGAAGGCGATGGCGAGCATCTCGATCTGACGCTCGAGCACCCTGGTATAGGCGGCCACGGTCGGGAACTTGTATTCGAGCTTGCGGCGCTGCGGTAACGCTTGGTCGCGGATGGCATGGAGTTCGTTGAGCAGGCCGATATCGGCGCTGCGCTCGGAGAACTCGGCGATCATCTGCGCCTCGTCGGCGGCGGCGATCGGGGTGAGCTGCAGGCCGACGGTATCGTCGATGCGGAAAAAGCGGCGGCGTTCGCGCTCCTGTCGTTCCAGATCGCCTTGGTCGTGCATGGTCATTGTGCGGTGGTTTCCTCATTACCGGCCGTGCCCAAGGCGCTTTCGAGCAGCAACTCGGTGCTGCGGTTGCCGAGCACGATGATCTCCACGCGCCGGTTGGTGGCGCGTCCCTCGGCGGTGTCATTGGATTCGAGCGGGTGGTTGTCGGCATGTGCGCGGATCTCCACGCGCTGCGGGTCGATCCAGCCGTTCTGGGTCACGGCATGGGCCACGGCTGCGGCGCGCGCCGCCGAGAGCACCCAGTTGGAGGCGAACTCGCGGGTCTGGATCGGGATGTCGTCGGTGTGTCCGGCGACCAGGATCTTGCCCTCGATCTTGCTCAGTGCCTCGGCGATCTTCTGCAGCACGGCGAGGAACTCGGCGCTGACCTGCGCCGAGGCCGAGGGGAAGGAACCCTTCTCGCGGATGCGCACCACCACCTGGTCGTCGATGGTGGTGACCTCCAGCAGCCCTTTCTTGATCTCCAGTTCGAGCGCCTTCTCGACCTCCTCGGCCTTCTTCTGGGCGTCGATGATCGCGGGGTCGATGATGCGCAGTTCCGACTTGAGGTCATCGGCGGTCTGTTGTCGCACCTCGTTGACCACCGTCGGCTGAGGCTGCGCCGGAGAAAACTCCTGGGCGATGATGCTGGTGCCCTTGGGGATGTCGTCGGCCTCGACCATGCGCTGCACGCCGAAGGCCATCTTCATCGAGCCGGCGATCTGCTTGTACTTGAGGACATCCATCTCGGAGAAGGACAGCAACAGCACGAAAAAGACCATCAGCAGCGACATCAGGTCGGCAAAGGTCGACATCCAGGCCGGCGCGCCGGCCTCGCACTCGACCTCTTCGCATTCACATTCCTCGGCCATCGCCCGCTACCTCCGCTTGCTGTTGTGCGGACGGCATCAGCCGTCCTTGCTGGCGCTCTGGCGCTGATTCTCGGGCAGGTAGGTCATCAGCATCTGCTCCAGCACGCGCGGGTTGACGCCCTCCTGGATTCCCGAGATCGACTCCAGGATCAGTGATTTGTTGAGCTTCTCCTCGATGCTGCGCAGCTTGAGCTTCTCGGCGATGGGGATGGCAAAGGCATTGGCGATCACCGCACCGTAGAGGGTGGTGAGCAGGGCGACGGCCATCGCCGGGCCGATCGCCTTGGGGTCGTCCATGTTGGCGAGCATCTGCACCAGTCCGATCAGGGTGCCGATCATGCCCATTGCCGGGGCGACGTCGCCGGTGGCCTTGAACACGCTGTAACCGGCTTCCTGGCGCTGGATGGTGAGGTTGATGTCCTTGCTGAGCACCTTCTGCACCACCTCCGGCGGGTGGCCGTCGATGCACATGCTGATGCCGGTCTCGAGGAAGGGATGGGAGATCTCGCGCCCCTCGAGCGCGAGGATGCCCTCCTTGCGCGCGACATTGGCCAGCTCGACGGCCTCCTCGATCAGCGTCTGCGGCGCCACGTTCTTGCTGAAGAAGGCCCCCATGGCGACCTTGAAGCTGCCGATGAACTGGCTCATGGTGGCGCGGAACATCACCGCAAAGGCGGTACCGCCGATGACGATCAACAGCGAGGGCACGTTGATGAAGAGCGTGATGTCGCCACCGAGCGCGATTGCGCCGATGATGACGCCGCTGGCACCGATCATGCCCAGTAAGGTCGCCAGATCCACTTCGTCTTCTCTCCTGTTGCGCCCGTGTCGAGGTGTGTCGCCATCACCGGGTGGCGTGCGCCCCGGGTTGGTCGTGTCCCGTCATCAGCGCGTGGTCGGTGCGCGGGGCGTGGACCATGGCTGGGAGGCCTGGCTGGTTCCGCGCGGGTGCCTGCGGTGATGGTGTGTTCGACTACCGGAGGTTGATGGCTTGTCGTCCCGCGAAACGATCGACATGGTGCGACACGTCGCGGCTTTCCAGGGGAAAACGATGATTTTCAGGGTGTTGATCACGTTTTCCGCGTGAGCCGGCCAATGAGCGCGCACCTTCGGCGCGTGTCGGATCGGTGGCCCGAAACCACAGATTGTCAGCGATCGGTTGCCGACGGTCCAGCCCGTGATGACCGGACGATGACCATGGGCTCGGTGCCGTTCGCTGCGAGGTTATAAAATGAACGATTGCCCTGAGTCATGCCGCCAGTCGTTGATGAACACCCCCCAAGATATCTTCTCCTACCGCCGTTACTGGGCCCACAAGTTCGGCACCGCCCCGGAGTTGCCGATGAGCCGTGCCGAGATGGACCTGCTCGGCTGGGACAGCTGCGACGTCATCATCATCTGTGGTGACGCCTATGTCGATCACCCATCTTTCGGCATGGCCATCATCGGCCGGGTGCTCGAGTCGCAGGGCTTTCGTGTCGGCATCATCGCCCAGCCCGACTGGACCACGGCGGAGGATTTCCGCCGGCTGGGACGACCGAACCTGTTCTTCGGCGTCACCGGCGGCAACATGGACTCGATGGTCAACCACTACACCGCCGAGCGCCGGTTGCGCTCGGATGACGCCTACACCCCTGATGCCGTACCCGGACGGCGTCCGGACCGTGCCGCCGTGGTCTATGCCCAACGCGCGCGTGAGGCCTTCAAGGGCGTGCCGGTGGTGCTCGGCGGGATCGAGGCGAGCCTGCGCCGTATCGCCCACTACGATTACTGGTCGGAGACGGTGCGGCGCAGCGTCCTCGCCGACTCCAAGGCCGATCTGTTGCTGTTCGGCAACGCCGAGCGTGCGCTGGTCGAACTCGCCCACCGGCTCGCCGCCGGCGAGCCGGTCGAGACCATCCGCGACCTGCGCGGCACCGCCTTTATGACCAACAGCCCGCTCGCCGGCTGGAGCGAGCTCGACGCCAGCGTGCTCGATCGTCCCGGGCGGGTTGATCCGCACCCCAACCCCTATGCCGAGCAGCCGCCCTGCCCCGAGACCCCGCCGCCGCGCCCGCCAGTGCCGGCGCGCGCCGCGCGCGCCCATACCGTGATCCGGCTGCCGTCGTTCGAGCAGGTCCGCGACGACCCGGTGCTCTACGCCCATGCCTCGCGGGTGTTCCACCTCGAGACCAACCCGGGCAACGCCCGTGCCCTGGTGCAGGCGCACGGCGCGCGCGACGTCTGGCTCAATCCGCCGCCGATCCCGCTGAGCACCGCCGAACTCGATCGCCTCTTCGAGCTGCCCTTCGCGCGTCGTCCGCACTCGAGCTATGGCGCAGCGCGGCTGCCGGCCTGGGAGATGATCAGCTGCTCGGTGAACATGATGCGTGGCTGCTTCGGCGGCTGCAGTTTCTGCTCGATCACCGAGCACGAGGGGCGCATCGTGCAGAGTCGATCGGAGGCCTCGGTGCTGCGCGAGGTCGAGGAGATCCGCGACCGCACGCCGGGGTTCAAGGGGTCGATCTCGGACCTCGGCGGTCCCAGCGCCAACATGTGGCGGATGGCCTGCAAGAACCCTCGGGCGCAGGCCGCCTGCCGACGGCTCTCGTGCATCTATCCGCAGATCTGTCGCAACCTCGACGCCGACCACGCGCCGCTGATCGAGCTCTATCGCAAGGCGCGCTCGGTCTCCGGGATCAAGCGCATCCGCATCGCCTCGGGGTTGCGCTACGACCTCGCGTTGCGCTCCCCGGCCTATATCCGCGAGCTGGTCACCCATCATGTCGGCGGCTATCTCAAGATCGCCCCCGAGCACACCGAGGCCGGGCCACTGGCGATGATGATGAAGCCCGGGATCGAGATCTTCGACCGCTTCAGCGAGCTGTTCGAGCGCTACTCGCGCGAGGCCGGCAAGGAGCAGTACCTGATCCCCTATTTCATCGCCGCCCACCCCGGTACCACCGACCTCGACATGGTCAACCTCGCGCTCTGGCTCAAGCGTCACGGGCTGCGCGTCGATCAGGTGCAGGCCTTCCTGCCGACCCCGCTGTCGCCGGCCTCGACCATGTACCACACCGGTCTCAACCCGCTCAAACGGGTCCATCGCGACGCCGAGCGGGTGGTGGTGCCGCGCGGTCAGCGTCAGCGTCGGTTGCACAAGGCGCTGTTGCGCTATCACGACCCGGAGAACTGGCCGCTGCTGCGCCGCGCGCTCAAGGAGATGGGCCGCGCCGATCTCATCGGCAACGGCAAGCGCCACCTGGTGCCGAGTTTCCAGCCCGCCGGTACCGGCGGCGTCCCCGAGGGGCGGCGACGTCCCGACGGTAGTCTGGCGCGCCCTGCTCAGCGCCCCTCGTCGGCGCCCCAGCGCAAGGGCGCGCGCGGGTCGGTCAAGACGAGCGTCGGGACGGGGGGGCGGCGCAAGACCGAGAAGGGTGGCGGGGAGCGGCCGACGGGACGTCGTCCCGCCGTCGGGCGTGGCGGCGGCAAGGGCCGCCGCCGCGACCGCTAGCCGTAGTAGATGTCGCGATAGGCGCGATAGATGGCGAGGAGTAGCAGTGGGGTCACCACCAGCAGTCCGAGCATCAGCGGGATCGAGCCGATGATCAGCAGCCCGAAGGCCACTAGACCGTAGACCAGGAAGGGCAGGATATTGCGCAGACAGCCGATGAAGCTCAACTTGAAGGCGCGCAGTACTGCCACCCCCTCGATCGCCACCAGCGCCGGGGCGAACAGGGTCGCCATCACCACCGGGATGATCAGCAGCGCGACCATCGCGACCATCCCCAGCACCACCCCGGGGGCCATGGTCGCCATCGGATCGAGTGGCGCCGGGTCGAGCGGCGCGCCGGTCATCGGGGTAAAGGCGGCGGCACCGAGTCCGAGCCCGACCATCAGCAGCATGATCACCGCAACGATGGCGATGGTCAGGACGAGATAGAGCAGCCCGATCAGCGCCAGCGGACCTGGCCGGGTGCTGAAGCCGGCGAACAGATGGGCGACACCGAAACGCTCACCACGATATTGCGCATGGGCGCCGAGCATCAGCCCGCCGGTGAACATCGGGCCGAGCACGGTGCTGGCGAGGCTGCCGACCACCGGCACCAGGTTGGCGACGATCAGGATCAGATAGAACAACACCAGCGCGCCGATCCAGGGCAGCGGCTGGGCGCGGAACAGCGACCAGCCGTCGGCCACCCAGCCCCAGCCGCGTCCGGCGCCGACGGCGACCGGATCCTGGAGCTGGTCGTCGCCGGCCTCGGCGCGCGGCGGCGGGGTGAGGTCGGCCTGGGGCGGGGCATAGGGGTCGTCGGTCTCGGTGCGCGTCTGGTTGGCCTGGTAGCGCTCGGCGACCACCCCGCAGGCCTGGCAGACCCCGGTCACCGGCGAGACCTCCAGCGCGCCGCACTTGGGACAGCGTGTGGCGCCGCTCATCGACGGGCGCTCGTCGCGCGCCGGGGCGGCGGTCTCCGGGGCCTCTTGCGGCGTGTCCTGGCGCTCGATGCGCACCATCAGCCCGATCGCCTCGAGCGCCTCGCGATAGCGCTCGGCCTTGTGTTCGGGCAGGTCGTGCTTGAGCGTCTGCTCGGCGCCGCCGAGGAGGATCTCGCGGGCCTGCTCCTTGCGCATGCGGAACTTGGCGGCGAGTTCGGGGACCACCGTCTGGACCTTCTTGCCAGGGGCGAGTTCACCGGTGAATACGATGCGATAGCGTGCTTCCATCGATACGGTTCCTGTGGTTGGACGCGGGAATCCGGGTCAGGCGGTGAGCCGCTTCAGCCAGGCGAGGATACCGGGTTCGGCGGCCCAGACATCGCGCATCGCCTCGCGATAGAGCCAGGCCTGATCCTCGCCGCCGGGGGTGATCCCGTGCGGGTCGAGCTGCGGGCGCTTGATGCGCTTGCGGGTGAGGTAGTGGGGGATGCGCGGCAGTCGGTGCATCGCCCGTCCCAGCGCCTGCCGGGCGCGCTCCTGGCGACCGAGTCGATAGAGTGCGAGTACCTCACCATAGGCGAGATCGGCCAGCAGGTCGTCGGGGAAGCGCGCGGCGAGCGCCAGCGCGCGCTCGTCGAGCCCTGCGCGCAGATAGTGGTTCATCAGCTCGGCGCGCACCCCGTGGTTGTCCTGGGGGTTGAGTCGCAGCAATGCCTCGAGGGTGGCGATCGCGGCCTCCTGCTCGTCCTCGGCGCTGAGATAGAGATAGCGTCGGAAGAGCAGTCGCAGCGCCGGGCGATTGGCGGTGATCGACCACGGCAGGTGGTGATGCCCGTCGGCTGGCACCGCCGTGGTGATCATCGACCAGGCGCGTTCGAGCAGGGGACGCAGCAGGGCGTGCGCCATCCACGGCAGTGCGCTCTCGGGATGGGCGTAGAGCGCGGTGGCGAGATCGTCGAGCACCTCCAGGCTGTCGGCCAGCTCGGGGTGGCCGAGCAGGTGGTCGAGCCATGCGGTGTCTTCCCAGATCGCGTGGGCGTCATGGGGCGCGAGCTGGATCGAGACCGGCTTGTCGCTGGGGAAGCGGGCGCGCCAGCGGCTCTCGATACGGCGCACCGCGACCGGGGCGCGCAGTTGTGCCGGGCTGCTCCAGACCGGCTCGCCACCCGCTTCGGTGGGCGCGTGATCGGTTGGCGCGCCCTCGAACAGCGCGAGTTGGCCGCTCGCGACCTCTGGAGGGTGGTCGCGTACCGGGACCGCGTCGAGCCGTGGCAGCGGGCGTGCGGTTGCCACCGCCATCCAGTCGTGCAGGTCCACCAGGTCGGGGTCGATCGAGTCGGCGTGGGTGTCGACCAGTGCCGTCTGCGGGTCTTCGATGGCCTGGGCGAGGAAGTCGAGGAAGCTCGGTTCGACGTCGCCCTGTCGGCGGAAGCGGTGCAGCCAGAAACGCGCGCGCTCGCGCGCCAGTCGATCGCGGTGCTGGGCGGCGAGCAGGGTGATCTCGAGCAGTGCGGTGCCGGGCGAGTCGGGGCCGTTGCGCAGCGCCTCGGTGAAGGCCGCGGTGGCCTGCTCGAAGTCGCCCTCGTCGATCGCCATGGCGCTGCGTCGCTGCCAGGCCGCGGCGCTCAGCACGCGGTTGTCGCCAGTGCTCAGCCGTTCGAGGAAGGCGCGCTTCTTGCGCCAGTGATCGAGCCGGTCATAGGCGTCACAGAGCAGGTCGAGCGCCGGTTCGTAGCGCGCGTCGAGCGCGTCGAGCGAGCCGGCGAACAGGGGTTCGAGCAGATTGACGACACGGCGCGGATAGTCCTCCTCGAGCCAGCGGTCGGCGACCCGGGCCAGCAGCGGTCCGGGCACCGCATCGAGGCGCAGGGCCTCGCGCAGCTCGCTGTCCGAGAGCTCGTCGAGGAGGAACTCCCAGATCAGCTCGGTGGAGAGTTCGGGCAGCTCCTCGAGCGTGGCGCAGCAGTCGCGATAACGTTGTCCCGAGCCGCAGGGGCAGGGGGCATCGTCGGCGAGATCGGTCAGCGGGCTGGGCCGGAAGCCATTGGCCGGCGTCGGTGCGGCGTTCCAGATCGCCATCCCCAGCAGCCCGGCGAGTCGGCGGTGTTCGTCGTCGTCGAGGGGACCGACCGAGAGGCCGAGCAGGTCGGGGATCCGCGCCTGCGCCCAGGCGAGAAACTCCTCGGGACCGGCAGCGGCGAGGATACGTCGGATCGACTGGACGATGACTTGCTCGAAACGATCGGTTTCGGCGCTTTCTGGGTGGAACATGACGCGTTCCTCCGCGCAGTTCGGGGCGCATGCTCCACGATCGCGCCCCGTCGGTTCGGCGTCGCCCGGGCCGCGTACGGGTCCAGATCCGGCCCGGCGCGTCTCCGGGAGACAGTGCTGAGAACCATTGTAACCCGTCACCTCGGCCTTGTGTGGGCGGCTGCCGGTGCCCTGCGCGTTATAGTTGAGGGGCGATCCATTGCGCTGCCCTCGTGCCCCCTTCATGACCGAGACCGACCTCTCAAACCACCCCACAGAGCGCCCCGCCGCAGCCACACCGCGGCTGCGGGTGTTCGTCTCCTCGCCCTCCGATCTCGAGCACGAGCGGGCGCTGGTGCGCGATCTGATCCTCGCCCTGGCGCGCGAGTATCGCCCCTACTTCGACCTCTCGGCGGTGCTCTGGGAGGAGGAGGCGCTGACCGCGGCGCAGAGCTTCCAGGCCGGGCTGGTGCGCCCGGCCGAGTGCGAGATCGTGCTGGTGATGCTGTGGACCCGGCTCGGCACCCCGCTCGCCGAGGAACCCTATGGCGGCATGACCGGGACCGAGTGGGAGTTCGTCGACGCGGTCGAGGCCTCGGCGCGGGCCGGCTCCCCCGAGGTGCTGGTCTATCGCAAGCAGGCGCCCTGTCTGATCGACGTCAACGACGCCGCGCGCACCCGCGAGGCGGTGGATGAGCGCCAGCGGCTCGAGGCCTTCTTCCAGCGCCATTTCTTCAACCCCGACGGCAGCTTCAAGCGCGCCTTCCGCCAATTCGAGGATGCACGCGCGCTGCGCGAGCTGGTCGAGAGCCAGCTGCGCAAGCTGCTCAACCGTCGCATCAGCGCCGAGCGTCGAGCGAGCGTCGGCGCCGCCGACTGGCGCGGCTCGCCGTTTCGCCCCGAGCACGCCTTTGCGCTCGCCGACGAGCCGGTGTTCACCGGGCGCGAGAGCGAGGTGCGCGAGCTGGTCGCACGGCTCGAGCGGCTGCGCGCGCGCGGCCGTGGCCTGCTGCTGATCAGCGGTGCCAGCGGGGTGGGCAAGAGCTCGCTGCTTCAGGCCGGGTTGCTGCCCCGGCTGCTGCGCCCCTTCCTCTTCGTCGGGGTCGGCGGCTGTCGCTGGTGCGCCCCGGATCTTGCCGGCACGCGCCCGCTGCAGGCGCTGGCCGCCGCCCTCTGCGCGCCCGCGGTGCTCGGCGACGCGCTCGCCGGGGGCGGGCTCGACGCCGCGGCGCTGGCGCGGCTGCTGGCGCGTGACCCCGAACTCGGCGCCGGCCAGGTCGGCGCCGCGCTCGATCGGCTGCAGGGCGTCGAGGGGGGCGAGTGGCGCCTGGCGCTGCTCTGCGATCCGCTCGACCCTCTGCTGGCGCATGTCGCGGCGCGGACGGCCGAGGCCGAGGCCTGCGCCCGCGCGCTCGCCGCGCTCGCCCGCTCGGAGCGGATCTGGGTGATCGCCACCCTGCGCGACGACGCCCTCGCCGGGCTCACCGATCGGTCCGAGTTTGCTGCCCTGGTCGATGAGGAGGCCTGGTATCCGTTGGCGCCGATCGCCCCGGCGCGGATCCGCCAGTTGGTCGAGATCCCGGCGCGGGTCGCCGGGATCGAGCACGTCGAGGAGAGCGCCGTCGGCGAGCGTGGTCTGGTCGAACGGCTGGAGGCCGACCTCGCCGCGGTGCACCACTGGCCGCCGCTGCTCGAGCTGGTACTCGAGGAGCTGCATCAGGCCGCCGGGCGGCGTGGCACGCGACGACTGCTGGTGAGCGACTATCACGCCCTGGGCGGCCTCGATGGACTGCTGCGCGCGCGCGCCGACCGGCTCTGGGCGCAGCTCGATGAGCGCGCGCGCGCGGCCCTGCCGGTGCTCTGCCGTGCCCTGCTGGTGCTGGAGAGCGGTGAGCAGCGTCTGCCCGGCGCGCGTGATGGCGATCTCGCCACCCTGGCCGCCCACCCCCAGGCAATGGTGCTGCTCGAGTCCCTGGTCGCGGCGCGGCTGGTGGTGATCGAGCGCGACCCCGAGGGTGGGGGGGCGGCGGTCGTGCCGCCGCCGGCGTTCGGTCTGGCGGCAGCGTTGCGCCGATTGCTGGCGCAGAGCCGCGAGGAATGGCTGGTGCGGGTCGGTGGCTGGCGCGAGACGCGTCCCGTCGACGAGGAGAGGCCGCCGGCCGAACCGTCTCTGGAGCGCCCCCCCTGGGCCGAAGGGCGCGCGGTGGCGCGATTGGTCCATCCGGCGCTGGCGCGCTGCTGGCCGGTGCTGCGCGACTGGGCGGGCATGCCCGAGCATGCCCGGGCGCTGCGGCTGCGCTATCGACTCTCACGTCAGGCGTGGCTGTGGCGGCGTACCGACTGCAATCGCGAGTATCTGCTCGGTGAGACCGGACACGCCGCGCTCGCCGCATTCGTCGCCGCCCACGAGGACGAGCTCGAAGCGCTCGAACGCGCCTATCTGGCGCACTCGCGCGCCCATCTGCTGGCGCAACGTCGGCGCAACCGCTGGGTGCGGCTGACCGGGGTGGCGCTGCTCGGGCTGCTGCTGGCGGCCAGCGCGGCCGCTTACTGGGCCTGGGACGCCTCGCGTCAGGCCACCCTCAACCTCCAGTACAGCCGGCTCAAGGAGGCCGCGGCGGCGATCGACCAGGGCAACACCCCGGAGGCGGTGGAGCTGGCGATCGGCGCTGCCCCGTATCTGCCGGCGGCGGCCACCGATACCCTGGCTGACGCCTTCACCCGCAACCATCTGCTGGCGCTGGCCGAGTCCCCGGGAGCCGATCCCGAGCGCCCGCTGCCGCCGGCCTTCAGCGACGACGGCGCCTGGCTGGCGACCCTCTCGCGTGCCGACGGCGCGCGACTGTGGCGGCTGCGCGACGGGCGTTTCGTCGCTGCCGGGACGCTCGCCCCGCCGGGTGCGGCGCTCGATGCACTGCGGGTGACCGGCGGGGGGGATGCGGTCGAGGTCTTCGGGATCGGCGCCGAGGGCGTCTGGCGCCTGCCGCTGGAGGCGCCGGGCGCGCCGGACTGGCGCTGCGCCGGTGCGCCCGGCGAGGTGCTCGAACTCGCCCCGGACGGGCGTGGGCTGGCGCTCACCCGGGTCGTCGACGCGGGCGTGGCGGTGTGCATGGTCGATCTCGCCACGCCCGGGCGGGTGCGCTGGCAGCGGGTCCTGCACCAGGCCGAGATCCGCAGCCTCGACTTCTCCCCCGACGGCGCGCTGCTGGCGACCGCCTCGCGCGATGGCCGGGCGCTGTTGCTCGATGCCGCCAGCGGTGCCGAGCGGGCGCGGCTGCCGCGCGGCGGTGCGCTCGATCGCCCCACCAACCGCGCCCGCTTCGATCATGCCGGCGAGCGGGTGGCGGTCGCTTCGGCCGACGAGCGGGTGCGTCTCTATGGGCTCGATGGTCGGCTGCAGACCACCCTCGGCGCCCTGGAGCGTGATGGACGCACCCTGCGGGTACACGAGAGCGCGGTGCGCGACCTCGTCTTCTCCCCCGATGATCGGTTCCTGGTGGCGGTCGACGACGCCGGTCAGGTGGTGCGCTGGACGCTGGCGAACGGGGCGGCCGAGGTGCTCGGTCATCATGGGCTGAGCGTCGACCGGGTGGAGCTCGTCGCCGGCGACGAGGAGGCGCTGGTGCTCAGCGCCTCGCTCGACAAGACCGCACGGCTGTGGGGGCTGCGGACCGGGCGGGAGCTGGCGGTGTTCAGCCACGACGGCCCGGTCTCGGGGGCGCGCTTCAGCGCCGACGGGTCGCGGGTGCTGACCTACTCGGCGCGCGACGGCTCGGCGCGGCTGTGGTCGGTGGCGCCGGCCGACGGGCTGTCGTTCCGCCTCGAACAGGACGACCACGTCTGGCACCTGGCGCTGGCCGCGCCCGGCGACGGCGACGAGGTCTTGATGGCGACCGCCGCCTTCGACGGGCGGGTCGAGCTGTGGAGCCATGATCGCGCGCACCCCGAGCAGGCGCCACGGTTGCTGCATCGATTGCAGCACGCCCCGGAGGTCCGGGTGCGCCGGGTCGGCTTCTCGCCCGGTGCGCGCTGGCTGGCGAGCGCCGGGTTCGACGGTGCGGCGCGGGTCTGGGACCTCGAGGGCGGTGGGAGCTGTCGCGCCCAGGTCGATCGGCGTTGTGCCGACCCCGAGGCGGCGAGCTGTGGTGGCGTCCATCAGGTGTTGTTTGCCCCCGACGGGCGCTGGTTGTTGACCGCTGCCGATGTCCCCGAGACGCCGCTGCGGCTGTGGGATCCGGCCGACTGCAGCGCCCTGCCGTTGCCCAGCGCCTTCGCCCACGACGGCCACGGCGTGGTCGCCGCGGCGGTGGGTGCGAGCGCCGACGGTGCCCTGCTGGTGGCCAGTGGCGACGCCGCCGGCACCCTGCGGGTGATGCGTCGCGAGCCCGGGGCACGTTGGCAGCGTCTCTGCACCCTGGAGGCGCACCGGGCGGCAGTCACCGACCTCGCGCTCGCGCCCGACGGCACGGCCCTGGCCAGCGCCGGCGAGGACGGCCGGGTGGCGCTGGTCGAGCTCGACGGCGCCGGTTGTGTCGGGCCGCGTCGCCTCGATGCCGGTGCCGGGCTGGTCTACGCGGTCGGTTTCGCCCCCGATGGCGGCGCCCTGGTCAGCGCCGCGCAGGACGGGCGCGCCTATCTGTGGAGCCGCGCCGGGGCGCCGCTGGCGACCCTCGTCGGCCATCGCGACCGGGTCTACAGTGCCGAGTTCAGCCCCGACGGCCAGTGGCTGCTGACCGCCGCGCGCGACGGCGAGCTGCGGCTGTGGCGGCGTCCGCGCCGTGCCCAGGACGCGCCGCTGGCCGCCTATCTGGTGCTCGACGCCGCGCTCGGCGGGGTCGCCTATGCCCACTTCAGCCCCGACGGCAACAGCCTGGGCGCGGCCTACTGGGAGAACGCCGCGGTGTGGTGGCGGTTGTGGAACGAGTCCTCCGAGATCGCTCCGGCCTGGGTGCGTATCTGGGGCCCCGAGCGCGCCCGCCTGGCGCTGATCCGCGAGGCGATGCGCTTCCAGCGCGGCGACTGAGTGCGTCTCAGCCGAGGGTCAGTACCAGCACCCCGAGCAGCATGATGCTCGCCCCGAGCAGGCGGGTGCGCGGATAGGGCTCGGCGAACAGCCAGCGTCCGAGCAGCACCGAGAAGATCCCGGCGCTGCGCTTGACCGCCATCACATAGGAGGCGAGCGCCAGGCTGAGGGCGATCTGGTCGGCGATGCGCATCAGCGCGAACAGCACCCCGAGCAGCAGCAGCGGGCGGAGCTCGCGCAGCGCGGTGGCGCCGGTGAGCTCGGCGTAGAAGCGCCGGTCCTGCAGCCCGAACACCACCAGCAGCACCAGCGGATTGACCATCGCCACCATCACCGCGAACGACAGCGGATCGCTGAGCTGGATGCCGATACGACCGAACACGCTGGCGGCGGCGAAGCAGGCGGCGGCGAGCAGCGCCAGGCGTCGTCCCGGGGTGCGCAGCGGGCGGTGCCAGCGGATGCCTCGCTCGTCGATCCCCAGGGTGTAGCCGCCGAGGATCAGCAACCCCACCCCGAGCCAGCCGAGCGGTGCCGGTAGCGCGCCGGTGAGCAGCCACTCGATGGCGATCGCCAGCCCCGGGGTGAGGGTCATCAGCGGTCCGACCAGCGACACCTCGCTGCGGTGCAGCGCGGCGTTGAGCGCCCAGCCGCCGAACCCGGAGAGCACCCCGCCGCACAGCACCGCCAGCACATAGGCCGGCTGGTGCAACGGGAAGTCGTGGTACCAGAGGATCAGCGGCAGGGTCACCGCGAGACTGGCGAGGTTGACATAGAAGGTCAGCGCGCGCGCCGAGAAGCTCGGGCTGAGGCGCTTGGTGACGGCCAGGCGCGAGGCGTGGAAGAAGGCCGAGGCCAGCGCGAACAGGATCCAGATCTGGGCGAAGGCGGAGAGGTCCATGGGCTCGGTTCAGCGCCAGCCGGTGGCCGCCCCGTGGAAGCGGGCGAGGGTCTGCGGTGCGACCGCGAGCTGGTCGCGATTGGCGCGCGCGAAGTCCTGCTGGAAGGCGAGACGCTGGCGCCACTGCGCCGGGCTCAGGGTGCCGACGCCGCGGACGATGCGCACGCAGGGCAGGGCGTCGATGCCGAGCAGTCCGGCCCCGCCGATACCGCAGAAGAGCTTGGGCTGGATGCCCAGCTCGATCTCGCGCGCGGCGAGCGGCGGCGTGGCGGTGCGGGTGCGTGCCGGTGCGCGCAGGGTGAGCGCGTAGCTCGGCTGGTCGAGGGTCATCAGCTGCTGGCGCCGCGCCGGGGTGGCGCGCGCCAGCCGCGCGGCGGTCGCCGGTGCGAGGTCGCGCAGCCGCTCGGCCAGCGCCGCCAGCTCGGCGCGGCTCGCCGCCGAGCAGTCGAGCGTCTCGAGCGCCGCGCGCCGCGCCGCCACCGGGCGCAGCCGGTGGCGGCGCCAGGGCGAGGGCGGGGTGCGCTGGCCGGTGAGGGCGTCGAGCAGCTCGCCGGCGAGCCCGTCGAGACACCGGTGGAGGCGTGCGATCAGGGCTCCGAAGGCGGGGCTCGCCAGGGTCTCCCAGCCGGGCAGGCGCAGGGTGCAGCCGAGCGGGTCGAGCCCGGCGAGCTGGCGCGCCGGGTCGACCGGCACGACCCGCGCGCCGGGGATGCCGAGCGGCAGTGCGGCGAGCCGCTCGGCGATCAGCCGGGCGCCGGGCAGGGTCGCGGGGTCGAGCGCCTGGCGGCGATCGTGCGGCGCGAGGGTGGCGAGCGTGGGCTGGGGCGCGGCGAGCGGCGCCAGCTCGCTCGCGTCCCAGTGGATCAGGTGCAGGTGGAGTTGCTTGGACGCCTGCACGCTCTCGCGGTCGCGGGTGTGGGGGTCGCAGTTGAGGGCGAGATGGAGCTGTCCGCCGTCGAGCCCGAAGCGCTCGATCACCGCGGGGTCGGAGACGAAGCGCACGAAGTTCAGCGCGCAGCCCCAGAAGCGTGCGGCGCTCGCCGGGTCGAGCGCGTCCGGGGTGGCGCCGGCCCTGGGGGCGACCAGCATCAGATCGTGACGGGCATGGGGCGCGGTCTTGTCGATCAGCAGCAGTTCGCTGGTGTCGGCGTCGCCGATCCGCGCGATGGTGCGACGGGCGAAGCGCACCTCGGGGTCGGGGTCGGTGAGCTCGCGCGTGCTCGGCGCATAGTCCGGTGGCAGCGCCGGGATGCGCACCGCCCCCCAGGCCACCGGCATGGTCGCGGCGGCGGCCGGCAGCAGTACGGCGAAGGGGTCGGGCGCGCTCATCGCCCCCCCGGGCGTTGCGCCGCGAGCGCCGTCACCGCCTGCTCGACCAGATGCGCGGCGAGTCGCTCGAAGGCCGCGGCCATTGCCGCCGGGGTGGATTCGGTGAGCGGTTCGTCGAGCGTCAGGCGGGTGCGCCACAGCGGCGTCCTCGCGCGTGCCCGCTGCAGGGTCAGGCCGAGGGTGGCGGCGACCCGGGGCGGCTCGGCCTCGGGCAGGTGCTCGAAGCGGATCAGCTCGCCGCTGAGGACGTAGTCGGCCTCGACCCGCTCGGCCGGGGCGTGCACCCGGGCGAAGGGACCGGTCGCGCGCAAGCCCTCGGCGAGGGCGTCGGCGAGCGCTCCGGGCAGCGGCTCCTCCCACAGCAGGCTGTCGTAGCGTCCGACCTCGCGCGGCTCGGCGCGGGTGCGATAGAGGATCTGGCGACCGCCGAGGAAGCCGCGCGCGGCCAGGTCGCGCACCTGCACGCTGGCGTCGAGCCGGGCGGTGGTGGTCGAGGACGGTGGCGGTGGCGCGAGACGGTAGAAGCGGTCGCGCTCGATCGGCTCGCCGCCGGCGCAGGCGCCGAGCAGCAGGGGCGCGAGCAGCAGCAGTGTGCGGGTCAGCGGAACCATGGGGTGCGTTCCTCGGTGGGATGGCCCTGGAGCAGGCTGGCGGGGTTCTCGCGCAGCGCACGCGAGAGCGCCGAGAGGTTGCGGCTGGCATCCTCGATGTTGGTGAGGATCGGCAGCAGCGCGTTGTTCATGGTCTGCAGCAGCGCCTGGGTATCATCGAGGCTGTGGCGCAGCGCCGGGCGGTTGTCGGCGACCAGGGCGCGGACCTCGTTGGCGAGCGCACCGTAGTCGGCCACCGCGCGTTCGAGCGCGTCGCGCTGCGCGGCCACCGCGCCGCTGACCTCGGCGAGGTTGGTGGTGAGCGCCTCGACCGCCTCCAGGGTGGCGGCGATCGACTCGCCGTCGACCGCGGCGTCGAGCTTGGCGGTGAGCGCGCGCAGATGATCGAGCGCGCCGGCGAGCCGCGCCTGGTTGCCGGTGGCCGCCTCGCCGGTGCCGAGCAGCGCCTCGATGGTGGCGATCTGGCGGGCGATGCTCTGCAGCGCCGGGGTGATGGTCTCGGCGACCAGGGTGTCGAGGCTGGCGGTGAGCGCGCCGAGCTGGCCCATCAGGTCCGGCTCGGGGGCGAGCGTGGGGAGTTGCGCCCCGGCCGCGAGCCGGCTGGCCGAGGTGCCGGGGGCGATCTTGATCGCGCTGCCCTCGAGCAGCCCGGCCGAGCCGATCCGCGCCCGGCTGTCGGCGGCCAGCGGCCAGTCGTCGGCGATCCGCAGCAGCGCGCGGAAGCAGGGGCGCAGCGGCGCGCGCTCGCCGCAGGGGGCGGGCTCGGCGGCGCTGGCGAACACCGGCTCGACGCGCTCGACCCGGCCGATACGGTAGCCGTCCTGGATCACCGGGATGCCGGGGGCGAGCCCGGTGGCGTCGGGAAAGATCGCGACCAGACGGTAGCCCTCGCCGAGCCGCCCCGGCCACAGCACCACCAGCAGGGCGACGAAGGCCGCTGCCATCAGCACCACGAACAGCCCGGCGGCGCGCAGGTCGCGCCGCATCGCCCGTCCCTGGCGCTTGCCCGGGGCGTCGATCTCGGGCGGCGAGTAGAGCCGTTCGAGCCGCTCGCTCATCGCCACCCCCGCAGCGCCGCGCGCAGCTCGATCCGCGCGGCGGCGGTCTCGCGCAGCGCGGCGCTCGGTCCGGCATAGACGGCCCGACCGTGGTCGAGCACCAGCGCGTGCTCGCAGTGGGTGATGAGCGCGGCCGGGGAGTTGTCGGTGGCGATCAGGGTCAGTGCACGGTTGCGTCGCACGGTGTCGAGCATCTCCAGGATTTCGCCGAGTGCGCTGGGGTCGAGGCCGTCGGCGACCCCGTCCCAGACCAGCAGGTCGGGTTGGTGGATGAGCGCGCGGGCGAGCTCGACGCGCCGCCGCTGGCCCAGCGAGAGCGCGCGCGGCAGGTGGTGTTCGAGCCCGTCGAGCTGCAGCAGGGTGACCACCAGTCGCGCCGCGCGCGCCAGCTCGGCGCGGCGCAGCGGCGTCTCGCGCAGCGGCAGCAGCAGGTTCTCGAGCACGCTGCGATCGGCCAGCAGCGAGCCGCCCTGGAGCACCGCACCGAGGCGTCGGCGCAGCCGCCGCATCGCGCCGCCGTCGAGCCGCGCGAGGTCCTGCCCGAACAGGGCGATTGTACCCGCCGAGGGGTGGTCGAGTCCCAGCACCAGCCGACTGAGCAGGCTCTTGCCGGCGCCGTTGGGGCCGCAGATCAGCAGCCACTCGCCGGCGGGCAGGGTGAGGTCGAGGTCGGAGAGCGCGCAGCGCCCGGCGACGTGCTGGTAGAGCCCGGCGATGGCGAGCGCCGGTGGTGGGGTGGGGGCCGGTGACGGGGTGGACATGACGCGCTCAGCCGATCAGCAGCAGATAGAGCAGGTCCGCGACCAGGATCAGCCCGATCGCGCCGAGCATGGTGGCGGTGGCGGCGCGGGCGATGCCGCGCGGGTCGCGCCCGGCGGCGATGCCGTTGACGCAGGCCAGCGGCGCGACCAGCAGGGCAAACAGCGGTGGCTTGACCAGGGCGCCGACGAGGTCGGCCGGGCCGATGGCGTGGGCCAGGGTCTCGACCAGCCGCGCCGGGCCGAGCGCCACGCTCGCCCACAGCCAGGCCCAGGTGGTCAGCCCGGTGACCAGCAGGCTCCACACCGCGAAGGCCGCGCTCATCAGCAGCATCGCCAGCAGCGTCGGGGCGAGGGTGTAGCGGATCGGATCGATGCCGTTGACCAGCAGTCCGTCGAGCTCACCGCTCACCGCCAGCCCGGCCTGACGCACCGCCAGCGCCACCCCGGCACGCCCGGCGACGAGGATGCCGATCAGCACCGGGAGCAGCTCCAGGGCGATGGCATAGGTCAGCGAGATCAGCAGCGCGTCGGGCAGGGCGAAGCCGGCGAGCAGCTGCTCGCCCTGACGCCCGAGGATCAGCCCGAGGACGACGCTCACCAGGGTCAGCGCCGGCAGGACCGAGAGTCCGGACTGACGCAGCGCGGCGGCGAAGGCCGGCAGGTCGAGCCGGGCGCGACCGCCGAGGATGCGCAGATAGAGCCACAGACAGTCGGCCAGGGCGATGGCGCCGAGGCCGAGTCGTTCGAGCACGCCGGCGGGGCCGGTGAGTGGGCGGTCGGGGTGGTGCATGGCGGGCTCAGTACTCGAAGTCCCAGACGAGCCGCCGGCCCTCGGGGGCGAGCCACAGTCGCTTGACCGGGCGCGCGGCCGTCTCCGGCGGCGCCGGGTGCCAGGCGATCTCGGCGCGCTTGGCGATCCACCCGGCCAGCCCCCCGGGGCCGAGCGGCAGGCGCCGCTCGGCCCGGGCGACCAGATCGAGCAGGGTCGTCCGCGTCGTCGGGTCGGGGCAGGCGTCGAGCTGTGCCGACAGCGGGCGCTGGTGCAGCAGCCACAGCCCGGTGGCGGGGTGCTCGATCGCCTGGGCGGTGAGTGCGCGGGTGAGCGTCGAGCCGAGGCTGGTGGCGAGCACCAGGGCGCGGTCGGGGTAGCGTGCGTGCAACCGCCCGAGTGCATCGTTGACGAGTCGGCGCGGTGGCGGGGGCGTCTCGCTGGAGGCGGGCTCGATCAGGGCGACGATCAACAGGCGCTGGATGCCGAGTCCGGCGCGTGCGAGCAGGGTCGGTACGCCGCGCACCGCGAAGCGGTCGAGATCCTTCATCGGTTCGCTGAGGGCGTCGTAGTCGACCAGTTGCGGGTGGTGCTTGCGTGCGTTGTCGCGCACCGGGGCGTGGGTCCAGCCGTCGAGGCGACGATCGGCGGCCCAGCGCCGGTGCTCGATGCGCGCGAGACGCTCGATCTCGGGTGCGGTGAAGGCGAAGCCGGCGACCCGCTCCTCGGGGACCGCGCGACAGTCGACCACGGCGAGCTTGGCGAGCATGTGGTCGGCCTGGTGGCGGTTGGCGCCGCGGAAGGACTCGGCCAGCCGCGCCCAGGGTTGGCCGCCGGGCTCGCCATCGGGGTCGCGACCCTGGGCGGCGACGCTGTCGCGATAGTGCTCGTGGATGGTGCGTGCGAGCTGGTCGGCGCGCCCGGCAAACAGGGTCGCGGGGGTGCAGGCGTCGGCGATCAGCGAGAAGGGCTGGGTCTGGCCGTCCCAGTCGGCGCGTGCGCCGGCTGGCCAGGGCGCGGTGGCCACGGCGATCAGCGCTGGCGAGGCGCCGCTCGCGGCGGCGAGTCGTTGGCGCAGCCGGGCGGCGTGCGCGGCGGCCCGTGACGGGTCGCAGATCAGCGCCAGGCTCACCGGCGTGTCGGCATCGAGTGCCGGTGCCTCCGGGGTGGCGCAGCGCAACTCGGCGATCGTCTCGCCCTGGGGCTGGGTGGCGCGGAACCAGGCGGCGGCCGCCGCCGGGTCGGGGTCGAGCAGGGTGATGCGCAGGCGCCGCTCGCCATAGTGGGCGCCGAGCAGCGCCTGGCGCAGGAGCGCGGTGGCGGGCGTCGCGCGACCGACGAGCAGCAGGTGGGGGCGTTGTCCGGCGGCGACGTCGCAGCCGAGGTGCAGCGGCCAGCGCGCGAACAGGGCGCGCGCGCCGGTGGTGGCGAGGTCGAGGGTCTCGACCCGCAGCGGGCCATCGGCGGCGAGCGCCGGCAGTGTCGGCGCTCGTGGGTCGCGATGGATCAGGATCAGCCGGCGCGGTCGGCGCGCGCCGGCGAGCCGGTCGGCGAGCGCCGCGACCAGGGCGCCGGGGTCGGGCGGGTCGAGCAGGACCACCGGCTGGCTTGCCCGGGGCCGCAGTCGTGCCAGTTGCTCGGGGCTGACCAGCCGGGCGTTGAGCCGGTCAGCGAGCGTTGCGGCCAGCGGTGGGGCGCCGCAGACCAGGGGGCGGGGGCGCCAGATCATGCCGCCAGCCGTGCCGCGATCCGCGCGGCGAGGGTCGCTGTGGGTGCGGCGAGGTCGAGCGCCTCGATCGCGGCGCGGTGTTCGAGCCCGCCCCGGTGCCAGCGTGCGAGCAGCGCCGCGGTGCTGCCGCCGCTACCGGCGAGCAGCAGCAGCGGGGCGGGTTCGGCGAGGGCGAGTTCGAGGTCGAGCCGGGTGATCTCGCCGCCGCCGACGGCGAGGGTGAGCCGCGGTCGGGGCCCGGCGAGCAGCGCCGAGATCCGGCGGATCCACGGCGACTCGTCGCCCCAGCGTGCCCCCGGGATGAGGACCAGATGACTGTGGTTGGGTTCGGCGCGGGTGGTGCCGTGCGGCGCGACGGTGGCGCGCGGCGCCACCCCGAGCAGCGGGAAGCGGGCGTGGCAGACGGCCCGGGCCCGGCCCATCTGAGCCATCACCCCGCAGTCGGTGCCGCCGTCGACCACCGTGGCGTCGAGTGTCTCGAGCCGGGGCGCGAGCGCGCGCAGCAGCGCGCCGAGCGGCTCGGCGAGCGCGGGGTCGAGCCGCGCCGCGCCGCCGATCAGGGTGAGCACCGGGCGCGGTCGATCGAACCCCAGCGCCGCGAGCATCGCGTCGAGGTCCTCGGGGCCTGTGGGTTCGAGCCGCAGCGGGCCGGGGGCGGCGCGGGTCATCGCGGTCGGGGCCTGCTCACTCGGAGCGGTAGTAGACCTCGCCGGCCTCGTCCTCGACGGTGACCACCAGCGGAATGCCCTGGCGGATACTCGCCGAGACCACGCAGAACTCCTCGAACAGGTCCTTGCAGCGACCGAAACGCGGCGACTGGGTGACCGCCTCGGTGACGATCAGGCGCACCTCGAGCTGGCCGATGCGCAGGCGCTTCTGCGCGTTGCGGGTCATCACGCAGCTGGCCTCGGCGCGCAGACAGCCGGCGGGCGGGTCGTCCTTGAACAGACAGAACAGCAGGCTGGCGCCGAGGCAGTCGGCGGTGGCGGCGGTGAGCAGGCGCGAGGCGTTGGGCCCGCGGCACTCGCCCAGCGGCGGCTCGCCGTCGAGCAGCAGGTCGGGGGTCTGCGGCCAGTCGAAGGCGACCTTGACCTGATATCCCTCGCGCTGCTCGAGCGCGATGCTGAAACGGCCTTCCTCGGACATGGTGGCTCCTGTGATTCTGTTCGTGACGCCGCTCGGGCGACGCGGTCTGGTTGCAATCCGTGGGTCCGCCGTCCGGGCGTATGGGTGGCCCGAGCCGTGATCCGGGCCGCGCCGCGTGGCGGTGTGTCGTCGGGGCCGAGGGCCCGCTCAGGTCTCGATCCGGGTACCGAGCAGCTCGGCGAAGCGCCGTATCCACTCGGGGTGCGCGGGCCAGGCCGGGGCGGTGACCAGCTGACCGTCGACATAGGCGTTGGTGAGGGTGTCGTTGACCTCGCACCAGCTGCCCCCGGCGCGTTCGAGTTCGGGGCGCACGGCGGGGTAAGCGGTGCACTGCTTGCCCTCGAGGACCCCGGCGGCGGCGAGGATCTGCTGGCCGTGACAGATCGCGGCGATCGGCTTGTCGCCGGCGGCGAAGTGACGCACCAGCTCGATGACGCGCAGGTCGAGGCGCAGGTACTCGGGGGCGCGCCCGCCGGGGATGATCAGGGCGTCGTAGCGGCTGGGGTCGATCTTGTCGAAGTCGGCGGTGATGGCGAAGTTGTGGCCGGGCTTCTCGCTGTAGGTCTGGTCGCCCTCGAAGTCGTGGATCGCGGTACGGACCTTGTCGCCGGCGGCCTTGTCCGGGCAGACGGCGTGGACGCTGTGCCCGAGCAGCTGCAGCATCTGGAAGGGGACCATCGCCTCGTAGTCTTCGACATAGTCTCCGACCAACATCAGGATCTTCTTCTCGGCCATGTGTTTCGTCCTCCTGAAACGGCGTCGCGTGGGGGTGGGCAGACTATAACACCGGGATCGCGCGGGGCGTGTGCGGCTGACCAACGATCCACGCCAATCGGGTATGATCGAACGTTTTGCGGGAGGATCCCGGTCCGTGGCAAGCGGTAACGACGGGCTGGCGCGCGCCGCCGGCTGGATGGGGTTGGCGCTCTTGTCCTTCGCCGCGCTCGCGGTCTCGGCGCGCGAGTCGCTCGCGGCGATGTCCCCGGCGCAATTCCTGTTCCTGCGCACCCTGCTCGGGCTGCCGCTGTTGGTCGGTCTGGGGGTGCTGCTCGCGCCCGGGTTCATGCGTACCCGGCGCTGGCGATTGCACCTGTTGCGCAACCTGTTCCACTATGGCGGCCAGCTCTGCTGGATCGGCGCGATCGGGCTGTTGCCGCTGGCGCTGGTGTTCGCGCTCGAGTTCACCACCCCGGTGTGGGCCGCGCTGCTGGCACTGGTCTTCCTCGGTGAGCGGCTCGGGCGTGGCCGCCTGGTGGCGCTGGTCGCCGGCTTGGTCGGTGTGCTGCTGATCACCCGACCGGGGTTGCAGCCGTTCGACGCGGGGATGGCACTGGGATTGCTGGCCGCGCTCGGTTTCGCCGTCACCATGGTCGCCACCAAGGGGCTGACCCGACACGACTCGGTCTTCACCATCCTGTTCTGGATGCTGACGATCCAGCTGCTCCTCGGCCTGCCCGTGGCGCTCTGGGTCTGGCAACCGATCGGTTGGAGCGAGCTGCCCTGGCTGCTGGTGGCGGCGGTGACCGGCATCAGCGCCCATCTCGGCGTGGCCAATGCCTTCCGTCACGCCGACGCCACCCTGGTGCTGCCGATGGACTTCCTGCGCCTGCCGCTGATCGCCCTGGTCGGCGCGCTGTGCTATGGCGAGGGGCTCGACCCCTGGGTGCTGGGCGGCGGTGTGCTGATCCTCGCCGGCAATCTGTACAGTCTGCGTCGCGAGCGGCGCGGCTGATGCGTGCGTCACCCGGAGGTGGCGCGCCCCTTCGCGTCCCGGGCGTCCGGTCGGAGAGGACCGGTCGTCCCCAGACCCCCTGAATTGACGAGGTGAATCGATGACGATGAGCGCCAATCCGCGCCGGGTGGCGGCATGGATCTGAATCTGTTGTGGCACTCACTGCGCCCGCTGGTGTTCCGCTTCGACCCGGAGCGCGCACACCGCATGACCCTGGCGGCGCTGGCGCGCTGGTCGGAGCGTTTCGATGGTCGGCTGGTCGCCGGCGATCCGGCCCATGCCCATCCGCGCGAGGTGATGGGGCTGCGTTTCCCCAACCCCTTCGGTCTGGCCGCCGGGCTGGACAAGGACGCCGAGGCGATCCCCGCCTGGCAGGCGCTCGGTTTCGGTTTCATCGAGGTCGGTACGGTGACCGCGCAGGCCCAGCCCGGCAACCCGCGTCCGCGGCTGTTCCGCCTGCCCGAGGACGAGGCGATCATCAACCGCATGGGCTTCAACAACGCCGGTGCCGACCGGGTGGCGCGACGGCTGCGGCGGTTGCGCGAGCGCGACCTGCTGCAGGTGCCGCTCGGGGTCAATATCGGCAAGTCCAAGGTGACCCCGGCCGAGCGTGCCGCCGAGGACTATCGTTACAGCTTCGAGCGCCTCGGCGAGCTGGCCGATTATGTGGTGGTCAACATCTCCAGCCCGAACACCCCGGGGCTGCGCGATCTGCAGCGTGTCGACGAGGTCAAGCGCATCGTCGAGACCATCCAGGAGCCCAACCAGCGTCTCGCGCGGCCCCGACCGCTGCTGGTCAAGCTCGCGCCCGATCTCGCCGACGGCGATGCCATCGACTGCGCGCGCGCCGCGCTCGAGGCCGGTTGTGCCGGACTGATCCTGACCAACACCACCATCGCCCGCGAGGGGTTGCGCAGCCGCACCGAGGGCATGGCCGGCGGGCTCTCGGGGCGCCCGCTGCAGGCGCGCAGCACCGCGCTGCTGGCGACGGTGCGCGAGGCGCTGGGGCCGGAGCCGACGCTGATCGGGGCCGGCGGGGTGCGTGATGTGCCCAGCGCGCGCGCCAAGTTCGCCGCCGGCGCGGATCTGGCGCAGGTCTACACCGGGCTGATCTATCGCGGCCCGGGCCTGGTGCGCGAACTGCTCGAGGCGCTCGACTGAGCCACGCTCGTCGGGTCAGTCGTCATCCTCGCCCTGGCGCCATTCACTGGCGTCGAGTCGGGCGAGGACGGCGCCGCCGTGATGGTGCTGGATCGGCGAGACATGGATGGCGAGCAGGCGTGCCCCCTCGTCCGTTGAGGTGAAGTCGACCACGACCCCGGCGGAGTCACCCTCGAGTACCGCGCGGATCCCCGCACGCAGGTCACGCCCGCGCGGGTGTTCGTCGTCCGGCCCGAGCAGTCGCAACGCGCGCTCGTAACCGGCGCCGGGACCGGTGTCGCTGAGCGACGGGTCACCCGCGCCTCGCGCCGCCTCGCGCCAGCTGTGGTTGATCTGGGTGATGATGCCCTGGGGGTCGAGGACCGCGATCTGCTCGGGGAGTGAGTCGAGCACCGCCTGCAATCGCTCGATGTCGTGCAGGCTGGTGATGTCGACAAAGGTCGAGACCGCCCCGCGCGCCTCGCCTGCGCGCACCGCGTAGGGCAGCACCCGGGCCAGATAGATGCGGCCGTTGGCCGCGGCGATCTCGCGCTGCAGCATCTCGCCGCTGGCGATGGTGCGGCGCAGCTCATCGATGAAGTCCGGATACTGCAACAGGTTGGTGAAGTCGTCGATCGGGCGGCCGAGGTCGCCGTTGCGGATCTTGAACAGGGTGGTCGCCTCGGGGGTGAAGCGGGTCAGGCGCAGCTCGGCGTCGACGAACACCGTGGCGATGGCCGCGGCCTTGGCCATGCCGTCGAGATCGGCGTTGAGCCGGTTGAGGATCTCGATCTTCTCCTGGTTCTCGGCATTGACCGTGTAGAGCTCCTCGTTGACCGACTGCAGCTCCTCGTTGGAGCTTTGCAGCTCCTCGTTGGAGGCCATCAGCTCCTCGTTGGTCGCCTGTAACTCCTCGTTGGCCGTCTCCAGCTCCTCGATGGTCGCCTGCAGGCTCTCGCGGGTGGCCGCCAGCTCGCGCTCCAGGTTCTCGACCCGCTGTGCGGTCTCGTCGTCGAGATCGAGCGTCTCCATCCCCGGGCGCGACACGATCTCCTGCGGCTCGGACTCGAACGAGAGCAGCAGATGACGCTCGGACTGGGGCGCGTCATAGGGTCTGACCACCATGCGCAACCGCTCGCGCTCGCCTGAGGGCAGCTCGATGCCGAGCTGGTCCGAACGCATCGCCGTGCCGCTGCGCGCGCACTTGTAGAGTAGCGCCTGGGCCACCGAGACCAGCGGCCGGGGCAGCAGCTTGGCGATGTCGAGCGTGGCGCTGCCCTCGCCGATGCGCAGATAGCGCGCCGCCTCGCCGAAGACGTGCAGCAGCTCGCCGTGGGCGTTGAGCAGCAGGGTGGTGGGGGCGTAGTCGCGCAGCAGGATCGACTGACCGGCGTCGATGGCTGCGGCGTCGGTCGATTGATAGCGGCTGCGCGGGCTGTACTGGCGTGGTCCGGCGGCGCTGGTCGGCGGGGCCGATGGGGTGGCGGTGTCGAGCGGCAGCGAGACGTGGCGCAGCACGCGATAGATCTTGTGGCGCGAGTTGACCGCGGTGAAGTCGGTGTGCAGATCGGCCAGGGTCTCGCTCGGTCCGAGCAGCAGATAGCCGCCGGGGGAGAGGGCGTACTGGATGCGCCGCAGCGCCCGCTCCTGGGCCTGGGTGCGGAAGTAGATCAGCAGGTTGCGACAGGAGACCAGGTCCATGCGGGTGAAGGGCGGGTCCTCGAGCAGGTTGTGACGCGCGAAGACGATGTTCTGGCGGATCTCGTTCTTGACCACGAAGTGGTTGCCGCGCTTGTAGAAGAAGCGCTCGAGTCGTTCGGGCGAGATCTCGGCGGCGATCGCCTCGGAGAACACCCCGGCGCCGCCGACCTCGACGTTCTGTTGCTCGACGTCGGTGGCGAAGAGCTTGAAGCTCGGCCAGCGGCGCTCGCGATCAAAGGCCTCGGCGAACAGGATCGCCAGGGTATAGGCCTCCTCGCCGGTGGAGACGCCGGGCACCCAGACCCGGATCGGCTGGTTCTCGCCGCGTTCGCTGACGATCGAGCGGATCACCGTCTGGTCGAGGATCTCGAAGGTGTCGGGGTCGCGGAAGAAACTGGTCACCGGGATCAGCAGCTCGCGGCGCAGTACCGCCAGCTCGCCGCGATCGCTGTCGAGCAGGCGCACATAGTTGTGCAGATCGGGGGTGTGACGCACCTGCATGCGCCGCTCGATGCGGCGCATCACCGTGGCCGGCTTGTAGTCGCGGAAGTTGATCCCGCCCTGGTGCTTGAGGAGATGCATCGCCTCGTCGAGGGCGTCGTCCTTGTCGAAGGTCGGGCCCTGGGGCGAGGTCTCGGTCTTGATCTGCGGGGCCTGGTTGATGAACTCGATCAGCCTGGGGCCGAGGTCGTCCGGCGACAGCGTGGCATCGACCAGACCGGTGGCGATGACGCTGCGCGGCATGCCGTCGAACTTGGCCGACTCCGGATCCTGGGCGAGCAGCAGGCCGCCGGCGTCGTTGATCGCCACCGCGCCACGGGTGCCGTCGGATCCGGTGCCCGAGAGCACCACGCCGATGGCATGTTTGCCGAACTCCTTGGCCAGCGAGGTGAAGAAGAGGTCGATCGGCAGCGCCAGGCCACGCGGGTTCTTGGGGCTGAGGCGCAGCGCGTCGCCGAGCACCGTCATCATGTTCGCCGGCGGGATCAGGTGGACGCGATTGGGCTCGAGCCGCATGCCGTCGGTGACGGTCACCACCGGCATCTCGGTATGACGGGCGAGCAGGTTGCCCATCATGCTCTTGTGGTCGGGCGAGAGATGCTGGATCACCACATAGGCCGCGCCCGAGTCCGAGGGCAGGCATTGGAAGAAGCGCTCCAGCGCGTCGAGTCCGCCGGCCGAGGCGCCGATGGCCACCACGTAGCCGTCGTGCCTGTCATTGCCTCGTGGACCGGGGGTGTCTTGGGTCGTCTCTGACACGCTGGACATCGTCAGCTCTCTCCTCGAGTTTGGGTGCGTCCGGCTGCGGTGGCGGCGATCGCTCAGCGCTGCTCCGGGGCTGGGGCACGGCTCCATCTCGCTCGCCCCATCGGCAAGCATGCATCAGCCGCTGGGACGACGCCAGGGAGTTGAGGGGCGCCGCCGGGAGGGCGGCGGTCGGGACCAGCCGACCGCGACCGGGTGTGACCGTCCACCGGTCGGTCTCTCGTCCCTGACGATGCCCGGCATCGATATGGCGCTCGCTCAGCCAGGAGAACGCGAACAGCGGCACGGCGGTGATGAGCAGCGCGCAGCCAAATAGGTCAGGGTGACGCTGGTGATCGACCGGGGGCCGGATCAGTGCGTCGCGGAGCGTGGCGACCGGGCCAAGTGCGCCGAACATCACCAGGTTGCATTCGTGGTGGCACGGCCGCAAACGGCAGGACGATGGCGCGCGCCCGCCGAGGCGGGCGAACGTGGGCACGGGGCGCCGCCCATGGCGTAGTCGGCCAGTGCTCGGCGATGCCCGGAGGGGGAATGGGACTCAGTCGGGTGACGGGCCCCAGTTCTGGCGCTGGTGCTGCGCCTGCGCGGCAGCGAACTCGTCGGCGTCGACGCGACCATCGCCGTTGCTGTCGACCTCCTCGAAGCTCGGTGCCGAGGCGAGGTTGCGCATCATGTAGCCCTGCTGCGAGCGCTCGGCGATACGCTGGCCGCGGCCCTCGTAGAACTCCTGCTCGTCGAGCCAACCGTTGCCGTCGCGGTCGAAGTCGGCCAGGTCCGGCATGTCGCGACCCATGCCGCCGCGCTGCCGCATCCGTGCCTGCTGACCGGCGGTGAGTTCGGCGGGGGTGAGCTGGCCGTCGCCGTCCTGGTCGAAGTCGGCGAACGCCGGCATGCCTGGGCCTCCACCGGGGCGACGCGTCTGGTGGAAGGCGTCGAACTCTTGTTGGCTGATCAGGCCGTTGCCGTCGCCATCGAGTGCGGCGAACGGCATGGGGCCGCCCATCGGTTGGGCGAGCGCCGCAAGGCTGACCCCGGCGCCGAGGCCGAGGGCAAGGGTGAACATCCGGATCTGTGATGGCATCTCTGGGGTCTCCGGTGAGTGTGCTGGCGTCGTTCCGGTACATGGCGCGTGGCCAGCGATTCCGCGCCCGGTCTCGCACCGTCCTGTGCGGTGCGTGTCATCGCCCAGGTCCCGACCGGCGATCAGTCCCGCCAGTGGCCGAGCCCGGGGATGCGGACCTCGTCGTCCTCATAGATACCCGATTCGGCGCGTGGATGACAGCCTAGACAGTCACCGAGCGCGGGGATCGCCTGGCCGGCGCTGTCCTGCAACCGTGCGAGTTCGGCGTGCTCGTGGCGGAACGCCGTGGTCTCGGTGATGCGAGGCAGCCCGTTCGTCGGTGGCGGGTCGAGCCGCGCGGAGACGGTCGCATTGGCCTGCAGATAGTCGCTGATGGCGAGGCGCCGCGTCTCGTCGAGTTCGAGGGTCTCGCCATAGTGCGCAGCCAGTGACTGCGGGATCATGATCTGGCGCCAGTCGCGCGCGCTCAGCAGTGCCGGCTGATAGACCAGGTGGCAGTCGCCGCAGACGGCGCGGGTCGTCGGGTCGGTGACCGCGCCGAGACGGTCGTCATCGGCCGGTGCGGCACTGGTGAGTGTCAGCGCGAGCAGGGCGAACAGTGGGGTGATGCGCTGGGGCATTGGTATGGCTCCTTGGGTCCGGTTCGTTACTCGCGCTCGACGCGCTTGCGGCCGCTGATCATCGAGCCGATCAGGTTCTCCTGGTGGGCGAAGCTCGAGAACAGCACCCCGGCGACGTGGAGCAGGACCAGCAGCAGGGTGAGGTTGGCGAAGAACTCGTGCGCCCCCTCGATCAGCTCGGCGGTGTCGTGCGAGAGCCCGGCGGTGAGTCCGGCCAGGGGACCGGCGAACTCCTCGGCGCCGTAGAGCGCGAGTCCACTGAGTCCGGTGGCGCTCACCGTCAGCAGCAGTGCGACGACCATGGCGCCGCCGGCCGGGTTGTGGCCGAGATGGCGTGGTGCGCGCAGCCGGGCGGCGTCGCGCAGATAGTCGAGGGTGGCGCGGGGGCCGCGCACGAAGTCGCCGAAGCGGGCGTGCGTCGAGCCGACGAAGCCCCAGGTCACGCGGATCGCGATCAGCGCCAGGATCAGATAGCCGATCCACACATGGAGCGCGAGCGGATGGTCCTCGATGATGTAGGCGGCGGCGAAGCCCGCGGCCAGCGACCAGTGGAAGAGACGGACCAGCGGGTCCCAGACCCGGGTCTCGCTCGCGGTTTCGGGTGTCGGTGTCGTCATCGGTGTGCTCCGGTTCGGGTGAGTGGGCCTCGGCCCTGGTGATGTTGGCGACCAGCCTATCCACCCGCTGCTGAACCCCGGCTGTCGAGGGTTGTCAGCAAACCGTCAGCCGGGTTCGTGGCATCATGCCTCCATGGCCAAAGTCCCTCACATGCGCCCGATCGTCCTGCTGCTGCTCGTCAGCGTCTCGGCCGTCGCCCCGGCCGACGGACTCGACGATGTCGCCGATCACGATCGTGCCCGGCGCGCGCTCGAGCGTGGCGAGGTGCGCCCGATCGGCGAGATCCTGCGTGCGGTCTCGGCGCGGGTGCCGGGCGAGGTGGTGGGGGTGGAGTTCGAGCGTGAGCACGGCGGTTGGCGCTATGAGCTCAAGCTCATCGCCCCCGATGGCCGGCGGCTCGAGGTCGAGGTCGACGCCGCCACCGCCCGCATTCTCGAGGTAGAGGAGGACTGATGCGCATCCTGCTGGTGGAGGACGACGCCCGGCTCGCCGCCTCGGTGGGGCAGGCACTGGAGGCCGCCGGCTTCGTCCACGACTGGGTGGAGGACGGCGAGCGCGCCTGGTTCCTGGGCGATACCGAGCACTATGCCGCGGTCATCCTCGACCTCGGTCTGCCGCGGCTCGACGGCCTCTCGGTGTTGCGACGCTGGCGTGGTGCCGGACAGCGCTTCCCGGTGCTGATCCTGACCGCGCGGGGTGAGTGGAGCGAACGTGTCGAGGGGATCGACGCCGGTGCCGACGACTATCTGCCCAAGCCCTTCCGCATGGAGGAGCTGTTGGCC
>NZ_BAAFHB010000002.1:0-70000 GCF_041155115.1 Marichromatium sp. PS1 | reverse complement strand
TAGAGCACTGTTTCGGCTAGGGGGCCATCCCGGCTTACCAAACCGATGCAAACTCCGAATACCAGCAAGTTTGACCACGGGAGACAGACGGCGGGTGCTAACGTCCGTCGTCGAGAGGGAAACAACCCAGACCGCCAGCTAAGGTCCCTAAATCATGGCTCAGTGGGAAACGATGTGGGAAGGCCCAGACAGCCAGGAGGTTGGCTTAGAAGCAGCCACCCTTTAAAGAAAGCGTAATAGCTCACTGGTCGAGTCGGCCTGCGCGGAAGATGTAACGGGGCTCAAGCCATGTACCGAAGCTGCGGATGCGTGTAAACGCATGGTAGGGGAGCGTTCTGTAAGTCTGCGAAGGTGTGCTGTCAGGCATGCTGGAGATATCAGAAGTGCGAATGCTGACATGAGTAACGACAAAGGGAGTGAGAGTCTCCCTCGCCGAAAGCCCAAGGTTTCCTGCGCAACGTTCATCGGCGCAGGGTGAGTCGGCCCCTAAGGCGAGGCCGAAAGGCGTAGTCGATGGGAAGCAGGTTAATATTCCTGCACCAGCTGTAACTGCGATGGGATGACGGAGAAGGCTAGGTCAGCCGGCCGATGGTAGTGCCGGTCCAAGCGAGTAGGGAGTGTCCTTAGGCAAATCCGGGGACACAATCCTGAGACGTGATGACGAGTTCCCACGGGAACGAAGTGATTGATGCCAAGCTTCCAGGAAAAGTCTCTAAGCTTCAGGTTACAGATGACCGTACCCCAAACCGACACAGGTGGGCAGGGTGAGAATCCCAAGGCGCTTGAGAGAACCCTGGTGAAGGAACTAGGCAAAATGGTACCGTAACTTCGGGAGAAGGTACGCCCTTGGTAGGTGAAGCGACTTGCTCGTGGAGCCGAAGAGGGTTGCAGTGACCAGGCCGCTGCGACTGTTTATTAAAAACACAGCACTCTGCAAACTCGTAAGAGGACGTATAGGGTGTGACGCCTGCCCGGTGCCGGAAGGTTAAGTGATGGGGTTATCTTCGGAGAAGCTCTTGATCGAAGCCCCGGTAAACGGCGGCCGTAACTATAACGGTCCTAAGGTAGCGAAATTCCTTGTCGGGTAAGTTCCGACCTGCACGAATGGCGTAACGATGGCGGCACTGTCTCCACCAGGGACTCAGTGAAATTGAAATCTCGGTCAAGATGCCGAGTACCCGCGGCTAGACGGAAAGACCCCGTGAACCTTTACTATAGCTTTGCACTGGACTTTGAACCTACTTGTGTAGGATAGGTGGGAGGCTTTGAAACAGTGGCGCCAGCTGCTGTGGAGCCAACCTTGAAATACCACCCTGGTATGTTCGGAGTTCTAACCTCGGTCCGTGATCCGGATCAGGGACAGTGCATGGTGGGTAGTTTGACTGGGGCGGTCTCCTCCCAAAGCGTAACGGAGGAGCACGAAGGTACCCTCAGCGCGGTCGGAAATCGCGCAATGAGTGCAAAGGCATAAGGGTGCTTGACTGCGAGACAGACACGTCGAGCAGGTACGAAAGTAGGTCTTAGTGATCCGGTGGTTCTGTATGGAAGGGCCATCGCTCAACGGATAAAAGGTACTCCGGGGATAACAGGCTGATACCGCCCAAGAGTTCATATCGACGGCGGTGTTTGGCACCTCGATGTCGGCTCATCACATCCTGGGGCTGAAGTCGGTCCCAAGGGTATGGCTGTTCGCCATTTAAAGTGGTACGCGAGCTGGGTTTAGAACGTCGTGAGACAGTTCGGTCCCTATCTGCCGTGGGCGTTGGAGACTTGAGGGAAGCTGCTCCTAGTACGAGAGGACCGGAGTGGACGTACCCCTGGTGTTCCGGTTGTCACGCCAGTGGCATTGCCGGGTAGCTATGTACGGACGGGATAACCGCTGAAAGCATCTAAGCGGGAAGCCCCTCCCAAGATGAGGTCTCCCTGGGCACTTGATGCCCCTGAAGGTCCGTCGAAGACCACGACGTTGATAGGCAGGATGTGGAAGCGCGGTAACGTGTGAAGCTAACCTGTACTAATTGACCGTGCGGCTTGACCATATAACACCCAAGTGCGTTGTACGGGCCTCGGCTCACGCAACTGCCGACAACGATCTGAACCGAATTGGTCCTGTCCGAGATGATCGGGCAAGACAAAGCAGTTTTCCTGGCGGCCATAGAGTCCTGGAACCACCTGATCCCATCCCGAACTCAGAAGTGAAACAGGACCTCGCCGATGATAGTGTGGGGCCTCCCCATGCGAAAGTAGGTCACTGCCAGGACCTTATCCCAAAACCCCCGAGCACCCTGTGCTTGGGGGTTTTACTTTGTGCGCCGAAAAAAGCCGTCAGCCGTCAGCCGTCAGCCGTCAGCCGTCAGCCGTCAGCCGGAAAGATTGAACCGCAAAGACCCAAAGAACGCCAAGGGGAGTCGGGGATGTGCGGCTGACGCCGCAGCGCGTGCGAGTGCATGATCTGCGCTCGGTTCCTGTCCCGGCAGCTGAAAGCCGCCAGCGGTCAGTAGGATTGAACCGCAAAGATACCGTCTTTCCCGTCAAGCCGCGGAAGCGTAATCGGGCTGGTAGGGGCGACGGTTCTTGAACACGCCGAAGCAGATGTGGGCGAGTTTCCGCATGGCGGCGCCGAGGGCGACCATCTTGGGCTTGCCGCGCGCCAGGAGGCGTTCGTAGAGGTCCTTGACGTGTGGGTTGTAGCGAATGGCGGTGACGGCGGCCATGTAGAGGGTGGCGCGGGCATGGGCAGGCCCGGCCTTGGAGAGTCTGGCGCGCCCCTGCACGGAGGTGCCCGACTGTCGCTCGACGGGCACGAGCCCGAGGTAGGCGGCGAACTGTTGGGCCGAGGTGAAGGGACGGCTTTGCAGCAGCGCCACGAAGCGCTGAGCGACCTTGAGGCCGACGGCGGGGATCGAGGTGAGGAGGTCGACGTCCTCGCGTAGCTGAGGATGGCCGTCGAGGTGGTCGTCGATCTGTTGCTGGAGCTTGGCGAGGGCTTCTTCGAGGAAGGCGATACTCTCGCGCACCGAGTCGCGCACCAGCGCCGGGGTGTGGGTCGCCTCGACCTTCTCCAGGCGGTTGCGCTCGCGGCGCAGGTCCTCGATGAGGGCGCGCTGACGGGCCAGCAGCGCCCGCAGGGCGCGCACCTCGGGCGAGGGCGGCGTCCAGGGCGCGGGCTTGAGGAGCGCGCCGAAGCGCGCCAGCACCTTGGCATCGACCGCGTCGGTCTTGGTGCGCACCGCCAGACCGCGAGCGAAGTCCCGGGCCTGGGCCGGGTTGACGATCGAGACCGTCAGGCCACGCCCGTGGAGCAGCTCGGCGGCCGTCTCGTGGTAAGGGCCGGTGGCCTCCAGCACCGCATGGACCGCCTCCGGCCTCGCCCCCTGACGCCCCAGCCAGTCGATCAGCGCCTCCACCCCCGTGGCGGTATTGGGCACCGTCTTGGTCTTGAGCTTGACCCGCTCCTGCTCGCTCAGCTCCAGCGCGGTGTGCAGCTTCGCCTTCGAGACATCGATTCCGAGAGACATCATCGTCGTCCACTCCTTGATCCTGGGCCAGTCCTCATACCCACTCGCCTTGTCCATGCAGGGTTCGCCCCTTGGATACCGTTCAGTGTCGAGACTGGCATGAGAAGAGAGATCGAGGGCTTGGTCTTAGCGACAAGGTCCAGGCCTTCAGGCGCAATCGAGCTGCCTCAATCTCGCGTGGTGGGAGCTAACCACCACGGGGTGGCAAGATACAAGGCTCAAAGGACGCGAAGGAGTATCGCGAATGTGCGGCTGACGCCGCGGCGCGCGCGAGTGCATCGCCGGCGTTCGGTTCTTGTCCCGGCGCGCCGTTCCTCAGCAGACGTTGACGCGAGTGTTGGGTTGCCACAAAACGGTAGCCCTACCGACGGCGCTGCACGAGGTAAACCGACTTCGTTAAGGGTATCAATACCGTCTGACTGACGGCTGATCGCTGGCGACTGAAGTCTGTTAGACCGTCATCTACACTCACAATCCTTTGTGTGCTTGGCGCCTTTGCGGTTCACCATCTGGCTGGAGGCTGGAGGCTGGAGGCTGGAGGCTGGAGGCTGGAGGCTGGAGGCTGGAGGCTGGAGGCTGGAGGCTGGAGGCTGGAGCCCCCGCCGCGCCGGATGACGACGGCGGGGTGAGCGTGGGCGGGGATCAGCGCTTGAGCTGGCTGAGATCACGCACGGCGCCGTAGGCAGCGCTGGTGGTCAGGGCGGCATAGGCCTGCAGGGCCTTGGAGACCTTGCGCTCGCGCTCGCCCGGCTGCCAGGCGGCCTCGCCTCGGGCTTCCATCGCTTGACGACGTGTGGCCAGGGTCTGCTCGTCGACGGCGAGGTGGATCCTGCGGCCGGGGATGTCGATCTCGATCTGGTCGCCTTCCTCGACCAGCCCGATCAGACCGCCCTCTGCGGCCTCCGGCGAGACGTGACCGATCGATAATCCTGAGGTGCCGCCGGAGAAGCGTCCGTCGGTGATCAGCGCGCACTGCTTGCCGAGCCCCTTGGACTTGAGATAGCTGGTGGGATAGAGCATCTCCTGCATCCCCGGTCCGCCCTTGGGACCCTCGTAGCGGATCAACACCACATCGCCGGCCTGGATCCGGTCGCCGAGGATGGCCGCGACCGCGGCGTCCTGACTCTCGAAGATCCGCGCCGGGCCGGTGAAGCGGAGGATCGAGGCGTCGACCCCCGCGGTCTTGACGATACAGCCGGCCTCGGCAAGGTTGCCGAAGAGCACTGCCAGTCCGCCGTCCTGGCTGTAGGCGTGCTCACGCTCACGGATGCAGCCGTTGGTGCGGTCGAGATCGAGCTCGGGCCACTGCTGGTCCTGACTGAAGGCCTGCTGACTCGGCACGCCGCCGGGCGCGGCGCGATACAGGCGCTCGGCCTCGGGGGCGGCATTGCGCTTGAGGTCCCAACGCTCCAGCGCCTCGCCCAGGCTGGGGCTGTGCACGGTGGCGACCTCGCGGTGGAGCAGTCCGGCACGGTCGAGTTCGCCGAGGATCCCCATGATGCCGCCGGCGCGATGCACGTCCTCCATGTGATAGCGCTGGGTCGCCGGCGCGACCTTGCACAGGTTCGGCACCTTGCGGCTGAGCCGGTCGATGTCGGCCATGGTGAAGTCGACCTCGCCCTCGTGCGCGGTCGCCAGCAGATGCAGCACGGTGTTGGTCGAACCGCCCATGGCGATGTCGAGACTCATCGCGTTCTCGAAGGCGCGGCGGTCGGCGATCGCGCGCGGCAGCACGCTGGCGTCGTCCTGCTCATAGTGGCGCCGGGCCAGCTCGACGATCAACCGCCCGGCCTCCAGGAACAAGCCCTTGCGTGCGGCGTGGGTGGCGAGCAGCGAACCGTTGCCCGGCAGGCTCAGGCCCAGCGCCTCGGTGAGACAGTTCATCGAGTTGGCGGTGAACATCCCCGAGCAGGAGCCGCAGGTGGGACAGGCCGAGCGCTCGATCTGGGCGACCGCCTCGTCGCTCTCCTCGGGATTGGCCGCGGCGACCATGGCATCGACCAGGTCGAGTCGCAGCTCGTCGCCGTCGCGCAGCACCTTGCCCGCCTCCATCGGCCCGCCCGAGACGAACACCGTGGGGATGTTGAGGCGCATCGCAGCCATCAGCATCCCGGGGGTGATCTTGTCGCAGTTGGAGATACAGACCATGGCGTCGGCGCAGTGGGCGTTGACCATGTACTCGACCGAGTCGGCGATGATGTCGCGTGAGGGCAGCGAGTAGAGCATGCCGTCATGCCCCATGGCGATGCCGTCGTCGATGGCGATGGTATTGAATTCCTTGGCCACGCCGCCGTTGGCCTCGATCTCGCGGGCGACCAGCTGACCGAGGTCCTTCAGGTGCACGTGTCCGGGGACGAACTGGGTGAAGGAGTTGACGACCGCGATGATCGGCTTCTCGAAGTCGCCATCCTTCATGCCGGTGGCACGCCACAGCGCGCGCGCGCCGGCCATGTTGCGGCCCTGGGTCGAGGTTCTGGAACGGTATTGGGGCATAGTGGGACAGACCTGAAGGGTTGAACTTGACACGCTTCGATTATACGCCCCTCATCAGCCACGGCTGAGGCGCGGGCGCATTGGCCGCGGCGAGCACGGTCGGGGTGGCGTGAGTGGCCAGCATGGCAGGGGACGTGTGCCCGGGCGCGCGTTGGCGTCCGGGTCGGAGGGGAGGTCGCGCGATCACCGCCAGGGCGCTCGCGCGTATCGCCTTACAGCGAGGCCCAGGAACTCCGCCGCCGTCGCCAGCGCAGGTGCGGCAGCAGCAACCCGAGGAAGACGCCGCCGGTGACCACGCCCGCGCCGATCAGGAACCAGCGCTGGTGAGTCTGGTTCTTGAGATCGCGGTTCTCCTGCTGCAGGTCGGCGCGCTCGCGGGTGAGTTCGCTGACCTGGATGCGCAGCCGATCGCGGTCTTCGGTGATCTCGAGGATGTTGGCCGAGGCGTGACGGACGGTCGCCAGCTCCTGCTCCAGGCGCTGTTTCTCCTGACGCAGTGCCGCATTGTCGGCGCTCACCTGCTCGTGCTCGGTCTGCAGCTTGCTCAGCTGGGCGGCGAGGGCATCGGGCTTCTGTTGCAGCTCGGCGAGCTTGGCCTCGAGCGTGGCCACGCGCTCACGCGCCGCCGGCTCGTCCTGCAGCTCGTGCTCCAGCACGTAGCCGGTGGTGCCGTCCTCGGTGCGCACGCGGGCATAGTTGGTGGCCCGGTTGACGCTCAGCACCTCGAGCGGGGTGCCGCTCGGCAGCATGCGGATGATGCGATAGCGGGTGCTCTCGCCGGTGCGCAGGGTGATCTCGAGCTCGTCGGTCACATAGCGGGTCTCGGCCTGGGCGATGGCGGCTTGACCGAGCAGCGTGGCCAGGAGCGTAAGGGATAGGAGCGCGATGCGTATCACGAGGCGTCCTCGACTCGGCTGGGGTTGATCTGCTGTACGCCGGGCGCCTGCCCGACATCTTCGATGGCTGGCGATCGCGCCCGACGGGGGCGGTGTTCGACCGACAGCACGGGTTGGCTTCAGGCCGTGGGCCCGAGCAGGAATTCGAGCAGTGCCTTCTGGGCGTGGAGCCGGTTCTCGGCCTCGTCCCAGACCACCGATTGCGGGCCATCGATCACCGAGGCCGAGACCTCCTCGCCACGGTGCGCCGGCAGGCAGTGCATGAAGAGCGCGTCCTTGGCCGCCCGCGCCATGATCGCGTCATCGACCTGGAAGGGGGCGAACAACGCCTGACGGTGCGCCTGCTCGTCCTCCTGGCCCATGCTCGCCCAGACATCGGTGGCGATCAGGTCGGCACCCTCGGCGGCCTTGGCCGGGTCGTGGACGATGGTGCAACGGTCGCTGGCGGCGGCGTAGATGGCACCGTCCGGGGCATAGCCCTCGGGGCAGGCGATGCGCAGCTCGAAGTCGAACAGCCGTGCGGCGTTGATGAAGGAGTGGCACATGTTGTTGCCGTCACCGATCCAGGCGACGCGCTTGCCACGGATGTCGCCGCGATGCTCGACGAAGGTCTGGATGTCGGCGAGCAGCTGGCAGGGGTGGAAGCGGTCGGTGAGGGCGTTGATCACCGGCACCGAGGAGTACTCGGCGAAGCGCTCCACCGTCTCCTGATCGAAGGTGCGGATCATCACCGCATCGACCATGCGCGAGAGTACCCGCGCACTGTCCTCGATCGGCTCGCCGCGCCCGAGCTGGGTGTCGCGTGGGGAGAGGAAGAGGGCATGCCCACCGAGCTGGAACATCCCGGTCTCGAACGAGACTCGGGTGCGCGTCGAGGACTTCTCGAAGATCATCCCCAGCGCCTTGCCGGCCAGGGTTCGATGCTCCTCTCCGGCCCGCTGCATGCGCTTGAGTTCGATGGCACGGGCGATCAGCGCCCGGGCCTCATCGCTGCTCAGGTCCAGCAGCGAGCGAAGGTGTCTGCAGTGCGGGGTATGACCGGCATCCATGGTTTCAGCTCTCCAGCGCCGTGGCGCTCAATCGGTTTCCAGGAAACGCTGGACGAGCCCCGTCAGCGTTTCGAGCAGTTGTTCGGCCTCGGCCTGCTGCAGGATCAGCGGCGGCAGCAGACGGATGACGCGTTCGGCGGTGACATTGATCAGCAACCCGGCCTCGAGCGCCTGGCCGACCAGTGCGCCGCAGGGGCGATCGAGTTCGATGCCGATCATCAGTCCGCGACCGCGCACCTCGACCACCCCCGGGGTCCCGGCGAAGGCCTCGCGCAGGGCGCCCATCAGCCACTCACCGATCTCGCCGGCGTGGCTGCAGAGGTCCTCGTCGCGCAGCGTCTCGAGCACCGCGCGCGCTGCGCGCGCGGCCAGGGGATTGCCGCCGAAGGTCGAGCCGTGGCTGCCGGGGCCGAAGGTGTCGGCGGCCTCGCCGCGCGCCAGACAGGCACCGATCGGCACGCCGTTGGCCAGCCCCTTGGCGAGGGTGACGACATCGGGCTGGACACCGTCGTGCTGGTGCGCCAGCAGGTGTCCGGTCCGGCCCATGCCGGTCTGGATCTCGTCGTGGATCAGCAGCCAGCCCTCGCGATCGCAGATTGCGCGCAGCCGGGCGTTGTAGTCTGCGGCGGGGACATTGATGCCGCCCTCGCCCTGGATCGGCTCGACCAGGATGGCGACGATATTGGAGCGGTTGGCCGCCGCCGTCTCGATCGCCCCGATGTCGTTATAGGGGACACGCAGGAAGCCCTGGACCAGTGGCTCGAAGCCGGCCTGTACCTTGCGGTTGCCGGTCGCCGAGAGGGTCGCCAAGGTGCGACCGTGGAAGCTGCCCTCGGTGACCAGGATCGCCGGGTTGTCGATGCCCTTGCGATGGGCGTGCAGCCGGGCAAGCTTGATCGCCGCCTCGTTGGCCTCGGCACCGGAGTTGCCGAAGAACACCCGGTCCATCCCGGTCTGCTCGATGAGCAGATCGCCGAGGCGCTGCTGCTCGAGGACACCATAGAGGTTGGAGGTGTGGACCAGGGTTGCGGCTTGGTCGCAGAGCGCGTCGCGCACCGCCGGGTGGGCATGGCCGAGCCCGCAGACGGCGATCCCCGCGAGCGCGTCCAGGTATCGCCTGCCCTCGGTATCCCACAGCCAGACACCTTCGCCGCGGGCGAAGGTGACGGGCAGACGGTTGTAGGTGGCCATCAAGGAATCGCTCATTGCGGCAGGGCCCCGCTCGGTCTCCGGTGAAAAAACGAAAAGAGGCGGTTCCTCGGTGCGGAAACCGCCTCCAAACAAAGGCGAAGTGAGTGAATATAACGCGAATGCAGTGGTGGTTACAAGGAAACCACTCGGTGCGCGTGGGAGATGTGAAATCTTTGCAAGCCCATGAATCCTATCTGGAAAACGTGGGTGCTTGAGGTCGGTGCGCGCCCGGCGACGCCGGGCGCGGGGCGATCAGGCCGAATAGTTGGCCGCGACGAAGTCCCAGTTGACCTTTTCCCACAGGGCCGCCAGATACTTCGGACGGGCGTTGCGGTAGTCGATGTAGTAGGCGTGCTCCCAGACGTCGACGGTCAGCAGCGGCGTCTTGCCCTCGGTCATCGGGTTGGCGGCGTTGGAGGTGTTGACGATCTCCAGCGCACCCTCGGCGTTCTTCACCAGCCAGGTCCAGCCGGAGCCGAAGTTGCCCGCGGCCGACTGTTCGAACTGCTGCTTGAAGGCATCGAAGGAGCCGAAGGTCGACTCGATCGCGCTGGCCAGGGCGCCTGCCGGTTCGCCACCGCCGTTGGGCGAGAGACAGTGCCAGTAGAAGGTGTGGTTCCACACCTGGGCGGCATTGTTGAAGACGCCGCCCTGGGCGCTGTTGATGATCTCCTCGAGCGATGCCGACTCGAATTCGGTGCCGGCGATCAGGTCGTTGAGCTTGGTGACGTAGGTCTGGTGATGCTTGCCGTAGTGGTAGTCGATGGTCTCGGCCGAGATCACCGGCTCGAGCGCGTCCTTGGCATAGGGCAAGGGTGGGAGTTCGTGTGCCATTGGGGTTCCCCTCCTGTATGGGTGCGGCTTGTCGATAGATGCGTGGGCCGTCACGGGGCATGAACCCCGTGACCGAATCCTGCGTGTCTCGGTCGCGGCTGGCGGGCCCGACCCGGACTTGGCTTCGCCTTGCGGCCCAAACTGAGGTCGGGTGGGCGCTTTTGCAACGGTCGGCGTCGCTGTGTGACCATCGCTGTGGATGGCCCGGGGGCGCGCTGCGCCCGCATTCCGGGCGCCCCGACTGTGAACCGAAAAGAACACGATGGAGTGAGCACGGATGTGCGGAATCTGCGGTGAGTTGCGCCTCGACGGCGCCCCGGCCGACCTCGGCGCGATCGAGACGATGATGGCGCGCCTGACCCGGCGTGGTCCCGATCATGGGGGCAGCTACAGCGACGGTGCCCTGGCCCTCGGGCATCGCCGTCTCTCCATCATCGACCTTTCGGTGCGCGCCAATCAACCCATGGTCGATGCCGAGCTGGGCCTCGCGCTGGTGTTCAACGGCACCATCTACAATCATCGCGAACTGCGCGCCGAGCTTGTCGGGCGCGGCTACCGCTTCTTCTCCGAGGGCGACGGCGAGGTCATCCTCAAGGCCTGGCACGCCTGGGGCGAGGGCTGCTTCGAGCGCCTCCACGGCATGTTCGCCTTCGGTCTGTGGGATGCGCGCGAGCGGGCGCTGATCCTCGCGCGCGACCGCTTCGGCATCAAGCCGCTGTATTGGTCGGAACAGACCGGGCGGGTGCGTTTCGCCTCCAACTCCCAGGCGCTGTTGGCCGCCGGTGGGGTCGATACCGCGGTCGATGCGGTGGCGCTCCATCATCTCTTCACCCTGCACGCGGTGGTGCCGGCGCCGCGCACCATCCTGCGCGGGGTGCGCAAGATCGAGCCGGGCCACTGGCTGCGTCTCGAGGCCGATGGCCGACGCAGCGGCGGGGCCTACTGGCAGCTGGAGGCGACGCGTCCGGCGCAGCCGCGCGACGAGGGCGAGTGGCTGGAGGCGATCCATGCCGAGCTGCGCCGCGCGGTGCGGGTGCGCAGCGAGGTCGCCGACGTGCCGGTCGGGGTGCTGCTCTCCGGCGGGCTCGACTCCAGCCTGCTGGTGGCGCTGCTCGCCGAGACCGGGGTGAGCGATCTGCGCACCTTCTCGGTCGGTTTCGAGGACACCCCGGAGGAGTCGGGCAGCGAGTTCTTCTACTCCGATCAGGTCGCCGCCCATTACGCCACCCGTCATCAGCGCTTTCAGGTGCCCAACGACCAGGTGCTCGAGCGCCTGCCCGAGGCGATCGACGCCATGGCCGAGCCGATGTTCGGCCAGGACGCAGTGGCCTTCTATCTGCTCGCCGAGCAGGTCTCGCGCGAGATCAAGGTGGTGCAGTCGGGGCAGGGCGCCGATGAGGTCTTCGGCGGCTACTTCTGGTATCCGCGGATGCAGGCCGAGGGCGCGGGCAGCCGGCTCGAACGCTTCGCCAAGCACTATTTCGACCGCGATCACGCGGAGTATCTGCGGCTGGTCGCGGCCGCCCACGGCGGCGCCGATCACACCGCCGAGCTGATCGGTCCGGCGCTCACCGCGCCTGGGGCCGACACCTTCATGGACGCGGTGCTGCGTCTCGATGTGACCACCCTGATCGTCGATGACCCGGTCAAGCGGGTCGACAACATGACCATGGCCTGGGGGCTGGAGGCGCGGGTACCCTTCCTCGATCATCGGCTCGTCGAGCTGGCCGCGCGCTGCCCGCCCGAACTGAAGCTGCGCGAGGGTGGCAAGTACCCGCTCAAGGCGCTGGCGCGCGGGCTGCTGCCGGCAGCGGTGATCGATCGCCCCAAGGGCTATTTCCCGATGCCGGCGCTCAAGTACGTGCGCGGCCCCTTCCTCGCCTTCATGCGTGAGTTGCTCGACTCACGCGCCTGTCGCGAGCGCGGGCTCTACAGGCGCGACTACATCGAGCAGCTGCTCGCCGCTCCCGACATGCACCACACCCGCATCCAGGGCAACAAGCTGTGGCATCTCGCGGCGCTCGAGCTGTGGCTGCAGCGCAATGTCGATGGCGCCGACGCCGGTTGAAATCGGCCCGGCCGGCCCGATCCTCGTGCCAGCGATGACAGGATCAAATCCGGTGCGAGGTGAGCGATGGACGTGTTGGAGCGTATTGGCGAGCAGGTCAAGAACAACCCGGTGGTGATCTACATGAAGGGCACGCCGCAGTTCCCGCAGTGCGGGTTCTCGATGCGTGCGGCGCAGGCACTCCAGGAATGCGGCGTGCCCTTCGCCTATGTCAACGTGTTGCAGGACCCGGAGATCTTCGAGCACCTGCCGCGCTATGCCGACTGGCCGACCTTCCCCCAGCTCTATATCGACGGCGAGTTGGTCGGTGGCTGCGACATCACCCTCGAACTGCATGCCGGGGGTGAACTCAAGCCGATGATGGAGCAGGCGGCGGCGCGCGCCGAGGGCGGCGCCGACTAGCGTTGTCCGAGCCCTTACTCGGGGGCGGGCAGTCGCTCGCCGCTCTCCCAGAAGCGCAGTGGATCGAACTCGTTCCAGCGGTTGATGATGGTGCAGAACAGTCGCGCGGTCTGCTCGGCGTCGTAGAGCGCCGAGTGCGCGTCGCTGTTGCTCCAGCCGAGCCCGGCGGCGCGTGCGGCGTTGGCGAGTACGGTCTGGCCGAACATCAGCCCGCTCAGGCTGACGGTGTCGAAGACGCTGAAGGCATGGAAGGGGTTGCGCTTGAACTCGGTACGATCGACCGCCGCCTTGATGAAGCCGAGGTCGAAGTGGGCGTTGTGCCCGACCAGGATGGCGCGGGTGCAACCGGTGTTCTTCACCGCCTTGCGGACCGGGGAGAGGATGCGGTTGAGCGCCTCGTGCTCGGGCACGGCTTCGCGCAGCGGATGGTCCGGGTCGATGCCGTTGAAGGCGAGCGCCCTGGGGTCGAGTTCGGCGCCGACGAAGGGCAGCACATGGCAATGGACCGCGGGCGCGGGTTCGAGCCGGCCATCGGGCGCCATGCGGATGACCACCGCGGCGATCTCGAGCAGGGCGTGGCGCTGGGCGTCGAAGCCCGCGGTCTCGACGTCGACGACGACCGGCAGGAAGCCGCGAAAGCGCTGTGCGATGCCGTCTGGAATCTGTTCTTCACCGTTCATCGCGACAGCATAAGTGGTTTGGTCGGCAACGCCAATCCTGTTGCCCATGCCGGCCCCGTCAGGGGGCTGCGCTGTGGTAGGATCGCGACTCGTTGCGTTGAATCAGGTGAAGGACGTCGAGATGGACACACGCGGGTTCAAGTGGCTGGGAATCTTCGGAGCGGCACTGCTGCTGGCCGGTTGCGCCTCCGGCGCGGCGCGCGTGAGCGATCCACGCGACCCGCTCGAGCCTTACAACCGGGCCGTCTATCGCTTCAACAGCGATTTCGACAAGGCCTTCATCCAACCCGCCGCGCGCGCCTATCGCAAGGTCACGCCGGAGCCGGTCGATCGCGGCGTGACCAACTTCTTCGCCAACGTCGCCGACATGACCTCGGCGGTCAACAACGTGCTGCAGTTCAAGATGTCGCGCGCCGGCAGCGATGTCGGCCGGGTGTTCATCAACTCCACCGTGGGTATCCTCGGGGTGTTCGACGTTGCCACCAACGTCGGGCTGCCGAGCTACAAGGAGGACTTCGGTCAGACGCTCGGTTACTGGGGGCTCGAGTCCGGCGCCTACTTCATGTTGCCGATCGTCGGTCCGAGCAGCATCCGCGACACCTTCGGCTTCGCCGGTGACGTGGCGCTCGACCCCTTCTTCAACCTCGAGAAGAATCAGGTCTATTGGGGGGCGATCGCGTTGCGCGCGATCGATCAGCGTGCCGACCTGCTCGATGCCAGCGATATCCTCGAGGAGGCCGCGCTCGATCCCTACAGCTTCCTGCGCGAGACCTATCTGCAGCGTCGCGAGAGCCTGGTCCACGACGGCAACCCGCCGAGTGGTGCAGGCGGTGACGACGTCTGGGACGAGATCGACTTCGACAGTCCCGCCGAGATCTGATCCCGCCATCCGGCGTCCCCGTCCGGGGACGCCGGAGCCTCTTCCAGGACGGCCCGATCAGGCCGTCTCGAGCCGCCAGCCCAGGGTCTCCCCGGCGCGTAGCGGCACCACACAGTCCTCGCCGAACGGATAGTGCGCCGGCACCTGCCAGGGCGTGCGGGTCAGCCGCACCCGTTCCTGGTTGCGCGGCAGTCCGTAGAAGTCGGCGCCGTGATGACTGGCGAAGCCCTCCAGCCGATCCAGCGCGCCGGCCTCGTCGAACACCTCCGCATACAGCTCCAGCGCCGCGTGCGCGCTGTAGGCGCCGGCGCAGCCGCAGTCGCTGAGCTTGGCCGTGCGCGGGTGCGGGGCGCTGTCGGTGCCGAGGAAGAAGCGCGGATGACCGCTGGTGGCGGCCTCGACCAGCGCCTCGCGGTGACGCTCGTGCTTGAGCACCGGCAGGCAGTAGAAGTGCGGACGGATGCCGCCGGCGAGCAGGGCGTTGCGGTTGTAGCGCAGGTGGTGCGGGGTGATGGTGGCGCCCAGGGTCTCCGGGCCCTCGCGCACCAGGGCCACGCCGTCGGCGGTGGTGACGTGCTCGAAGACCACCTTCAGCTCGGGGAAGTCGCGCAGCAGCGGCACCAGCTTGTCATCGATGAAGCGCTGTTCGCGCTCGAAGATGTCGACCTCGGGGTCGGTGACCTCGCAGTGCACCAGCAGCGGCATGGCGTTGCGCTGCATCGCCTCGAGGACCGGGGCGATGCGGGCGATGTCGGTGACGCCGCTGTCGGAGTTGGTGGTGGCGCCGGCCGGGTAGAGCTTGCAGGCGGCCACCGCGCCGCTGGCGCGTGCCCTGTCGATCTCCTCGGGCCGGGTGAGGTCGGTGAGATAGAGCGTCATCAGCGGCTCGAAGCCGCTCCCCTGCGGCAGTGCCGCCAGGATGCGCTCACGATAGGCGAGCGCGAGCGCGGTGTCGGTCACCGGCGGCTTGAGGTTGGGCATGATGATGGCGCGCGCGAACTGGCGCGCGCTGTGTCCCACCACATCGGCCATCGCCGCGCCGTCGCGCAGGTGCAGATGCCAGTCGTCGGGGCGGGTGATCTCGATCGTCTCGGTCATCGCGATCAGCCCGCCTGCGGGCCGGCGGCGAGGATCGCGGCATCGACCTCGTCGGTGAACTTGGTGAAGTTGTCGCGGAACATCCCGGCGAGCTTGCGTGCCTGGGCATCGTAGGCGGCCGGATCGGACCAGGTGGCGCGCGGGTCGAGGATCTCGGTCGGCACCCCGGGGCAGCTCTCGGGGATGTTGAGCCCGAAGATCGGGTCGGGACGGGTGGCCACGCCCTCGAGCTTGCGATCGAGCACCGCGTGCACCATGGCGCGGGTGTGGGGGATGGCGACGCGCTTGCCGACGCCATACGGGCCGCCGCTCCAGCCGGTGTTGATCAGCCAGACCTGGGTGCCGTGCTCGGCCAGGCGCTTGCCGAGCAGCTCGGCGTAACGTTGCGGGTGGCGCGGCATGAAGGGCGCGCCATAGCAGGCGCTGAACACCGGCGAGGGCTCGGTGACGCCCTTCTCGGTGCCGGCCACGCGCGCGGTGTAGCCGGAGATGAAGTGATACATCGCCTGCTCCGGGGTCAGCCGCGAGATCGGCGGCAGCACGCCGAAGGCGTCGCAGGTGAGAAACAGGATGGCGTCGGGGTGTCCGCCCATGCCGGTTTCGCTGGCATTGGGGATGGCGCTGATGTGATAGGCGCCGCGGGTGTTCTCGGTCAGCGAGTCGTCGTCGAGGTCGAGCCGGCGCGTCTCCATGTCCATGGTGACGTTCTCGAGGACGGTGCCGAAGCGGCGCGTGGTGGCGTGGATCTCGGGCTCGGCATCGGCCGAGAGCCGGATCATCTTGGCGTAGCAGCCGCCCTCGAAGTTGAACACCCCGTCGTCGCTCCAGCCGTGCTCGTCGTCACCGATCAGGGTGCGCGAGGCGTCGGCCGAGAGGGTGGTCTTGCCGGTGCCGCTGAGACCGAAGAAGAGCGCGGTGCGACCGTCCTCGCCGATGTTGGCCGAGCAGTGCATCGGCAGCACGCCGCGCCCCGGCATCAGGTGGTTCATCACCGTGAACAGCGACTTCTTGATCTCGCCGGCATAGCTGGTGCCGCCGATCAGCACCAGGCGCTTCTCGAAGTTGACCAGGATGCAGGTCTCGCTGTTGGTCTTGTCGAGTCCGGGGATAGAGTGGAAGTGCGGCGCAGCGATGACGGTGAACTCGGGCGCGAAGTGCTCCAGCTCTTCGGGTTTGGGCTGGATGAAGAGGTTGCGCGCGAACAGGCTGTGCCAGGCCTTTTCGGTGATCACGCGCGCCGGCAGCCGGTAGTTGGGGTCGGCGCCGACGAAGCAGTCCTGGACGTAGACGTCCTTCATCTGCAGGTAGGAGGCGAGACGATGATGGACCAGGTCGAAGTGCTCGATGTCGATCGGGCGGTTGACATCGCCCCACCAGATGTCGTCGCGGCTGCCCGCCTCCTCGACGATGAACTTGTCGTTGGCCGAGCGTCCGGTGTGATGGCCGGTGCGGACCACCAGCGGACCCATGTGGGCGACCTGGCCCTCGTAGCGCGCGAGCGCCTGCTCGTAGAGCTCCGCAGTGGGGAGGTTCCAATGGACGGCGTTGAGGTTGTAGAGGCCGTGTTGTTCGAGCGGGTGGTCGCTGTTCGGACGTCCGGAAACGCGCATTGCTGGCTCCAATCTGGGTTTTCTGGGCAAGGGAGGCTGGACAAGTGCTCGGATCTTGCCGCAACGGGATCGATAGGCGTGGAGCCTACACCAAATCGACCCCGCTGCGGACGCTCGAGCGGTGCGATACCCGCTTCCTTTGCGACGGATCAGGATCGCACCGGGGGCGTGGTCACGAACTGGCCGGTCGCGCGCCCGAGCCGCTGCTCGTCCCCTGATTTTTGCCGCTGCCGCTGGTGCGGCAGTGACCGGAGACCTTGACCCCGTCCTTGCGGGTATAGGGATCGACCCAGTGACATTCGCCCTTGCGCTCGCAGGCGCCCTTGTCGAGACCCTTGCAGGCCGAGGCGGCATGGCTCGTCGGGGCGGCCCCGAGCACGAGTGTGGCGGTGGCGATGGACAGCACGAGACGCGGGTTGATGCGCATGCTTCCCTCCGGTGCGTGTCGGTTTGAGTGAGACTCCCTGCCTTGCACGTGGCGTGAGCAAAGCTAGGTCGCGCTCAACCGCTTTGCAAGTCGCTCTTCCCGGCGGTCAGCGTCAGATAGCGCTGATGCAGATGCCGTACCTGCTCGGCGAGATCCTGCGGGTCGCCGCTGTTGTCGATCAGGTCGTCGGCAAGCGCGCGGCGACGGGCGCGCGGGATCTGCGCGGCGATGATGCGGGCGATCTCGTCGTCGGCAAGGCCGCTGCGCGCCCGCACGCGCTCGATCTGTGCCGACTCGGCGAGGTCGACCACCAGCACCCGATCGGCGAGACGCTGCTGTCCGGTCTCGAACAGCAACGGGATCACCAGCACCGCATAGGGGGTGCGCAGCGCGGCGCGCTCGGCACACATCCGCGCCTCGATGCGCGGGTGCAGGATGGACTCGAGCCGCTGGCGGGCCTCGGCGTCGGAGAACACCAGCGCGCGCATCGCGGCGCGATCCAGGCTGCCGTCGGCGGCGATCATCTCGCGACCGAAGGTCGCGGCGATCGCCGCCAGGGTCTCGGGGTCGTCACGGGTGAGGGCGTGGGAGATGTGGTCGGCATCGATCACGCCGGCGCCGAGTCGCTCGAGCTGCGCGGCGACGGTGCTCTTGCCGCTACCGATGCCGCCGGTGAGGGCGATGGTCAGCATGGCGCTCATCCCAGTCCGCTGAGGCGCAGGTAGGCGCCGGTGATCTGCTCGCCCCACAGCAGTGCGACCCAGCCGGCGACGGCGAGGAAGGGACCGAAGGGCATGGCGGTGTCGCGCCCCTGGCGTCGCAGTGCGATCAGTGCACCGCCGATCAGCGCCCCGGAGACCGCCGAGAGCAGCACCACCAGGGGCAGCGCCTGCCAGCCGAGCCAGGCCCCGAACAGGGCCAGCAGCTTGAAGTCGCCATAGCCCATGCCCTCCTTGCCGGTGAGTAGCCGAAAGGCGTGATAGAGGCTCCACAGCAGCAGATAGCCGGCCGCCGCGCCGATGATCGCCGCCTGGGCATCGGTGAACACCCCGAACAGGCTGAGGATCAGCCCGAGCCACAGCAGCGGCAGGGTGATGCGGTCGGGCAGCAACTGGGTGTCGAGGTCGATCACCGCCAGTGCGACCAGGCCCCAGGTCAGCACCAGCGCGGCGAGTAGCTGCACGCTGGCGCCGAAGTGCAGCGCCGCGACGAGACTGAGCAACGCGGTGAGCAGCTCGACGGCCGGATAGCGCCAACCGATCGGCGTCTTGCAGGCGCTGCAGCGTCCGCGCAGCAGCAGGAAGCTCAGCAGCGGGATGTTCTCGTGGGCGCGGATGCGGTGACCGCAGTGCGGACAGCTCGATGGAGGGCGTGCCAGTCCGGGCGGCGGTGTCGCGTCGTCGGACTCGCCGGCGAGTTCGGCGCACTGCGCGCGCCACTCGTGTTCGAGCATCCGTGGCAGACGCAGGATGACGACGTTGAGGAAGCTGCCGAGGATCAGTCCGAGCAGCGTGACGGTGACATAGAGCAGCATGGGGGACTGCTGGAATGGCTCTAGCCAGGGCATGGTCGAGTCCTTGCTGGGGCGGGTCGGGAGAGGCGACGCCGGGGCGTCGCCACGGGATCAGACGACGGAGGCGAGCTTGAAGATCGGCAGGTACATGGCCACCACCAGGCTGCCGACCAGGCCGCCGATGATCACCATGATCATGGGTTCGAGCAGGCTGCTGAGGCTGTCGACGGCGTTGTCGACCTGCTCCTCGTAGAAGTCGGCGACCTTGCCGAGCATGGTGTCGAGCGCGCCCGACTCCTCGCCGATCGAGGTCATCTGGATCACCATGTGGGGGAAGAGGTCGCGCTGACGCATCGCCAGCTGCAGCGACTGACCGGTGGCGACCTCCTCGCGCATCTTCAGCACCGCGTCCTGGTAGACGATGTTGCCGGTGGCCCCGGAGACCGACTCGAGTGCGTCGACCAGCGGCACGCCGGCGGCGAACATGGTCGAGAGGGTACGGGCGAAGCGGGCCAGCGCGGCCTTGTTGAGGATCGGGCCGATCACCGGGATGCGCAGCACCAGTCGGTCGATCCCCTCGCGCAGCCCGCGGCTGCGCTTATAGAGCGCGGCGAAGCCGTAGCCGGCGCCGCCGAGGCCGAGGAACACCGCCCACCACCACTGCTGCAACAGGTCGGAGAGGCTGATCACCAGCAGGGTGAAGGCCGGCAGATCGGCGCCGAAGCTCGAGAACAGGTCCTTGAACTGAGGGATGACGAACAGCAGGATCACCACGGTGACGATCACCGCCACGGCGATCACCGCCGCAGGATAGAACATCGCCTTCTTGATCTTGCCCTTGATCGATTCGGTCTTCTCCTTGTAGATGGCGATCTTGTCGAGCAGCACGTCGAGCACGCCGGCCTGCTCGCCGGCGGCGACCAGGTTGCACACCAGATCGTCGAAATAGAGCGGATGCTTGCCGAGCGCCAGGGCCATCGCGGTGCCGCTCTCGATGTCTTGCTTGATCGCCAGGATCATGTCCTGCATCGAGGGGTTGTCGTGACCGCGACCGACGATGTCGAAGGCCTGCACCAGGGGCACGCCCGCGGCCATCATGGTGGCGAGCTGGCGGGTGAACACGGCGATGTCGGCGGTGGTGATCTTCTTCTTGCGGGCGCCGAGCAGCGGCTGGGGCTTCTTGCGCACCTTGGTCGGGTTGACGCCCTGACGGCGCAGCTCGGCGCGCACCAGGTTCATCGTCGCCGCGCGGCTCTCGCCCTTGATGCGGGCGCCCTTGCGGTCGACCCCCTCCCAGAGGAAGACGCTGGCCTTCTCCTTGTCCTTGGCCTTGTTCTGGGGGGGCTTGGGTTTCTGTTTCGCTGCCAGCGCCATGGGTGCTTACTCTTTGGTGACGCGGTTGAGTTCTTCGAGGCTGGTGAGACCGTTCTTGACCTTGCGCAGCCCCGATTTGCGCAGATCGGCGACGCCCTCGCGCCGCGCCTGGTCGGCGAGCTGCATCGAGTTGCCGCCCTCGAGGATCAGCCGGCTGATCTCCTCGGAGATGGGCATCACCTGGAAGATGCCAACGCGCCCCTTGTAGCCCTTGGTGCAGCGCTCGCAGCCGACCGGCTTGTAGATGGTCAGCCCGGCCTCGACCTCCTCGTCGCTGAAGCCCTCGGCGCGCAACGCCTCGGGCGGCAACTCGTGCGGCTCGCGACAGTGCAGACAGAGCCGGCGCGCCAGTCGCTGGGCCATGATCAACAGCACCGAGGAGGCGATGTTGAATGGCGCCACACCCATGTTGGCCAGACGGGTGAGGGTCTGGGGGGCGTCGTTGGTGTGCAGGGTGGAGAGCACCAGATGGCCGGTCTGGGCGGCCTTGACGGCGATCTCGGCGGTCTCGAGGTCGCGGATCTCGCCGACCATGACGATGTCCGGGTCCTGGCGCAGGAAGGCCCGCAGCGCCGCGGCGAAGGTCAGCCCGGTCTTGGGATTCATGTTGACCTGGTTGATGCCAGGCACCTGGATCTCGACCGGATCCTCGACGGTGGAGATGTTGATATCCGGCTCATTGAGGATGTTGAGCGCGGTGTAGAGCGAGACGGTCTTGCCCGAACCGGTCGGGCCGGTGACCAGGATCATGCCGTAGGGTTTCTTGATCGCCTTGAGGAAGGTGTCGCGCTGCTCGGGTTCGAAGCCGAGCGCATCGATGCCGACCTGTGCCGAGGAGGAGTCGAGGATACGCAGCACCACCTTCTCGCCGTAGAGGGTGGGCAGGGTGTTGACGCGAAAGTCGATGTCGCGCGAGCGACTGAGCTTGAGCTTGATGCGCCCGTCCTGGGGAATGCGCCGCTCGGCGATGTTCATCCGCGACATCACCTTGAGTCGGGCGATCAGGCGGTTGGCGATGGTCTGCGGCGGGTTGGCCACCTCCTGGAGCAGGCCGTCCTGGCGGAAGCGCACACGGAAGAACTTCTCGTAGGGCTCGAAATGGATGTCCGAGGCCCCGGCGGTGATGGCGTCGACCAGGATCTTGTTGACGTAGCGCACGATCGGCGCCTCGTCGATATTGGCCTCGCTGCCGTCGTCGCGCTCCTCGTCCTCGTCCGGGGCGATCTCGAGCTTTTCCAGGTCGGCGTCCATGATCTCGCTCATGGTCGTGTCCTGGGCCTCGATCGCGCTGTCGATCGCCGCCTGGAGCTTGTCCTCCTCGACCAGCACCGCGTCGGTGGCCAGCCCGGTGTTGAAGCGGATCTCTTCGAGCGCCTGGTCGTTGGTGGGGTCGGAGACGGCGAGGAACAGCCGGTTGCCGCGCCGCAACAGCGGCAGTGCGTGGTGTTTGCGGATCAGTCGCTCGTCGACCAGATTGGTCGGCAGCTCGGAGACCTCGACCGAGCCGAGGTCGAGCAGGGGGACGCCGAACTCGTGTGCCGCCGCAACCGCGATCGCCCGGCTCGAGAGCAGCCCCTGGCCGACCAGGTGGCCGACGAAGGTCCGCCGCTGACGGATCGCCTCTTCCTGGGCGTCGGTCGCCTGTTGCTCGCTGAGCAGCTCGTCCCTGACCAGACGCAAGGCCAGTCCCGAGAGCTTGACGTTGGCGGCATCTAGCGACATGGGATCGAGGCTCCGATGGGATGGTGGCACCGTCGCCCGCGCGTGCTCGGACGGTGCGGCGAACGAGGCTGGTGGCGGGCGGGAGGGCGCGGGATCACTTGTTCTTGTGGTCCTGGTTGACCTTGTAAGCGTCCCTGATGTTGGTTGCGATCAGGCCGTCTTTCTGCTCGCTCGGCTGGAGGTAGAACTCGAACACGAAATCCCGACTCATCAGGTGTCTGTCCTCGATCCCGTGATCGACCTCGCTCTTGTGGAAGAACACCGAGCTATAGGGGGATTGCGGGTTGCGGGTGTCGGTGACCCACAGATCGGCGGAGATCCGGTTGAGTACCCGCATGAAACCGTAGCCCTTGTCCTTTAGCCAGTTGACGCAGACGCCGCGCACGCACGAGCCGGCCTCGCCCCACTGATTGTCCTTCTCGTAGTGGATCGGCAGCAGGTCGGGGATGGTAAAGCCTGAGTAGAAGGCGTCGACCTGTTGCTGCAGCTCCTCCGAGATGTGCTTGAAGCCGATCAGCTCGACCCGGCACCCCTGGTTCTGCAGTGCCCGCACCAGCGGGAGGAAGTCGCCGTCTCCGGTGACCAGCAGGATGTGGTCGAGTCGCTCGGCCTGCAGCATGGCATCGACAGCCAGGTCGAGATCGGCATCGGCCTTGCTGTTGGTGATGTTGCCGTCTTCGTCGCGATAGTGACGCACGTGCTTGAGGTTGACCTTGTAGCCGAACTCCCGGATCAGCTGATGGTACTCATGACACTTGCGCTTGTAGTCCTCGTCACCATCCTTGTCCGCGCGCTCGATATCATAGGCGATATAGGTGTTGAGGCGCTGCAGTCTCCCTCCTTCGCGCGCGGCAAACCGTCTCAGCACATCGTAGCGCATCTGGTAGCCGCCGTTGTAGCGGATGTTTTCCGCGTCGATGAAGACACCGACCCTGGGTTGTGGGCTCATGTTGGATGGTTTGCTCGTTGTCTCGACCAACTGTTTGAATGGTCTCAGGTGTGAGTGCTGAGTCCCTTCGTGGACGCCGGGCACGGCGCTTGGGTGCATCCGTGAAGTCGCCCTGCAAAGCGGCGAGGGTATGGTGGACGACCCGCTGCGGTGAGAGGCCGCTGGAGGCCTGTGACCGTGATGCCGGGTGAGGGCGCGGCTGGTTCGGGACGGCAAGACGCCATCCGCCCCCGAGTCACCTCCGCGGGCTCGGGGATGCTTCCAGGGTGCCTGGCACCCGGGTGCATCGGGTCACAGCGCAGGGGCTGGGGTCGTGCCCCGAGGGGCGGTCGTCCAACTGGGCAGACGGACCGATGGTGTGGTGTTTGCTCGAATGAATCAAGACGGCGTCCGGCAATCGTGTTCCCGGACGCCGCCCCGAACGCGCCCGGTGCTCCCGGGCGCGGCGCGTCCATGCGCCTCGGCGGCGGTCCTCAGCGGTTGAGTCGGCCGTCGATGAGCTCGTTGACCACGGTCGGGTCGGCGAGCGTCGAGGTATCGCCCAGCGAGTCGATCTCGTTGGCGGCGATCTTGCGCAGGATGCGGCGCATGATCTTGCCCGAGCGGGTCTTCGGCAGACTCGGCGCCCACTGGATGAGGTCGACGATGGCGATCGGGCCGATCTCGCCGCGGACCAGCGACACCAACTCCTTCTTCAATGCGTCGGTCGGCTCGACCCCGGCCATCGGGGTGACATAGGCATAGATGCCCTGACCCTTGACCTCGTGGGGGTAGCCGACCACCGCGGCCTCGGCCACGTGCGGGTGCAGCACCAGCGCCGACTCGATCTCGGCGGTGCCGAGACGGTGGCCGGAGACGTTGAGCACGTCGTCGATACGTCCGGTGATCCAGTAGTAGCCATCGGCGTCGCGGCGTGCGCCGTCACCCGAGAAGTAGTACCCCGGGTACTGCTTGAAGTAGGTGTCGATGAAGCGCTGGTGATCGCCGTAGACGGTACGCATCTGCCCCGGCCAGGGACGAGTGATGACCAGCGCGCCCTCGCCCTCGCCCTCGATCGGGGTGCCCTCGGCGGGATCGACCAGCGCCGGCACCACGCCGAAGAAGGGACGGGTGGCCGAGCCCGGCTTGAGCGCGGTGGCGCCCGGCAGCGGGGTGATCAGATGACCACCGGTCTCGGTCTGCCACCAGGTGTCGACGATCGGGCAACGCTCCTCGCCGACGATGTGGTAGTACCACTCCCAGGCCTCGGGGTTGATCGGCTCGCCGACCGAGCCGAGGATGCGCAGCGACTTGCGCGAGGTCTGCTTGACCGGCTCCTCGCCGGCGCGCATCAGCGAGCGGATCGCCGTGGGCGCGGTATAGAAGCTGTTGACCTGGTGCTTGTCGACGACCTGCCAGAAGCGCGACATGTCGGGGTAGTTGGGGATGCCCTCGAACATCAGCGAGGTGGCGCCGTTGGCCAGCGGACCATAGACGATGTAGGTGTGACCGGTGACCCAGCCGACGTCGGCGGTGCACCAGTAGACCTCGCCCTCCTGATAGTCGAAGGTGTACTTGTGGGTCATCGCGGCATAGACCAGGTAGCCGCCGGTGGTGTGCAGCACGCCCTTGGGCTTGCCGGTCGACCCTGAGGTATAGAGGATGAACAGCGGGTCCTCGGCGTCCATCTCGGTCGGCTCGCAGGTCGGCGCGGCCGCGGCGATGGCCTCGTGGTACCAGATGTCGCGACCCTCGACCCATTCGACCTCGCCGCCGGTGCGTCGCACCACCACCACGGTGTCGACGTTGGGGCACTCCTGCAGCGCGGTGTCGGCATTGCGCTTGAGCGGGATGTGGCGGCCGCCGCGCACGCTCTCGTCGGAGGTGATCACCACCTTGCACTCGGAGTCGAGCACGCGGTCGCGCAGCGAGTCGGGCGAGAAGCCGCCGAAGACGATCGAGTGCACGGCGCCGATGCGCGCGCAGGCGAGCATCGCCACCGCCGCCTCGGGGATCATCGGCAGATAGATGCACACCCGATCGCCCTTCTCGACGCCGCGCGCCTTGAGCGCGTTGCCGAGCCGCGAGACCTCTTCGTGCAGCTCACGATAGGTGATGCTGCGATCCTCGTTGGGGTCGTCGCCCTCCCAGATGATGGCGACCTGATCGCCACGGGTCTCGAGATGGCGGTCGAGGCAGTTGTAGGTGACGTTGAGCTTGCCGCCCTTGAACCATTCGACGTGCAGGTCGTCGGCCTGGTAGCTGTAGTCGAGGACGCTGTCCCACTTCTTGAACCAGGTGACGAACTGCTCGGCGTGCTCGCCCCAGAAACCCTCGGGGTCATCGACGGAACGTCGATACATCGCCTCGTAGGTGGCAGCGTCGATGTGGGCGTTGGCGGCAGTCTCCGCCGGCACTGGATAGACCTTTTGCTCCGACATGGATGTCGTCTCCTCTTATCGTGGTCTCTTCTTGTAGGGTGATTCGGTGCCGGCGAACTGCTTGAAGCAGCGTCGATACCGTGAGGCCGGCGTCTTGTTGTGGGCACATGGTAAACGGTCACACCTGAGGCATCTAGCCATTCGCTGGGGCGCGTCTGTCATGTGCTCCAGCGCGGATGACGATCGTGGACCCTTGCGCGATGTCATGTTCCTTTCGTGTTCTCTGCCTCGCCACTGTCTCGTCCCGGACTCAGCACAGAAAGGTGCCGAGCGCCACCCCCTTGCCGTCGTCGCGGTAGGCCGCCTGGGCGAGGAACAGCTCGGCGGCGGCGAGGGCGTCGCCGAGCGCGTCGTGGGCGCCGTGACGGGGCAGGTTGTAGCGGTCGCAGAGCGCGTAGAGACGCAGGTCCGAGCCGCGAAAGGGGATCTGGCGACGCTCGAAGGTGCGATGCGCCAGCACCTGAGTATCGACCACCGGGGTCAGCAGCCCCTGGCGCCACAGTCGTCTGCAGGCGCTCGACAGGAAGCCGAGCTCGATGCTGGCGTGGTGCGCGATCAGCACCCGTCCGGCGAGCGCCGCGAGCAGCTCGGCGAGGACCGGCTCGAGCTCGCCGCCGCAGGCCGCCTGATCGTCGGTGATCTGATGGATCACCGCGCTGGCCTCGGGGATCGCGCCGCCGACGCGCACCAGATGACGGCGCGCGGTGGCGAGGTCGATGGCCGCGCCGCGTACCACCACATGGCCGACGCTGAGGATCTGGTCGTTGCGCGGATCGAGTCCGGTGGTCTCGAGGTCCACCGCGAGATACTCGACCTCGCGCCAGTCGGTGCGTGGGCGTGGCGTCGGCTGGGCGAGGTGCTCGCGCAGCGGCCCCTGGGGCGCGCGGCGCAGTCGCCAGCGCCGGCGCCATTCGATCAGTCCTGGCATCCGGCGTCCTCAGGTGAAGCGGCCCGCCTGATGGCGTTGTCCGAGTGACTCCTGCATGGTGTTGATCAGCAGGAAGGCGTCCTTGAGATGACCGCGTTCGAGCGGCGAGAGCTCGTCGGGCGAGAGGAAGTTGTCGGCCTTGGTGCCGTTGCGCAGTTGATGGGCCTGGTGGCGCATGCGCAGGGTGGCGATGAACTCCGAGGCATCGACCAGATTGGCCGCGCCGTCGCGGCTCAGCGCGCCGCACTCGGCCGCCGCGCGTAGTCGCTCGCGGGTGTTGGTCTCGGCGAGTCCGGCCGAGAGCGCATAGACCCGCGCCAGATCGATGATCGGCACGGTGCCGCGATGCTTGATGTCGAAGGTATGGTCGTGGTCGCCGCCGTGGATCAGCACGATGTTACGGAAGAAACCGAGCGGCGGGCGGTACTTGAGTGCGTTGGCGGCCATGTAGGCGATGAAGATGCGGTTGGCGCGGGTGCGCTCGAGCATGCGCTGCTGCAGCGGCTCGAACAGGCCCGCCGGGTCGTGCAGCGGGCGCAGGTCGAAGAACACGCTGGCGAGCATCAGCGCCAGCGGCTCGGGTTTGACGATCCAGGTGGCGAAATAGTCGTGCCAGACCCGCAGTGGTTGGCGCCACTTGGGGTTGGAGGCCATCACGTCGCCCGGGCAGTAGATGAAGCCGCAGGCGTGCAGACCGTCGTTGACGAAGCGGGCGAGTGCGGCGAAGTAGGCGTCGTGCTCGGGGCCGGCCTCGTCGGCGAGCAGCAGGGCATTGTCCTGATCGGAGTGCGAGGACTGCTCGCGCCTGGCCTGGGAGCCGCCGACCATCCAGCAGTAGGGGACCGGCGGCGCGCCGAGTTCGGCCTCGGCCAGCTTTAGGAGGCGCCGGGTGATGGCGTCGGTGATGGTGCTGATCGCCTGCCCGGTCTGGTTGGCGGTGGCCCCGGCGGTGACCAGGTGGACCTGCAACTCGGGGATGCGCGAGCCGATCTCCACCAGGGTCTCGAGGGACTCGGCGCGATGGATGTCGCCGACCAGATAGACGGCGTTGGCGCTCTGGAAGCGGGTCAGGTCGGTGCTCGAGACCAGTCCCATCACCCGCCCGCGCTCGATCACCGGGAGGTGATGGACGTTGAGCCGGGTCATGGTCAGCAGTGCCTCGAAGCCCAGGGTGTCGGGTTCGATGCTGTGCAGTCGCTCGGTCATGATCTCGCGCACCGGTCGCTCGCTCGACAGCCCGGCGGCGAGACAGCGACTGCGCAGGTCGCGATCGGTGATCATCCCCGCCAGGTGCTCGCCCTCCATGATCAGCAGCGAGGAGACGCGGTGCTCGGACATGATCCCCGCCGCCTCGCGGATGCTGGTCTCCGGGCCGGTGCTGATCGGTGCGCGGTTGATCATGCTGCGCACCCGTACCGTCATCAGTCCGGTGCCCGCCGGCGGGGTGTCGCACACTACGTCGAGGGCCTTGCGCAGGCGGTTGGAGATCGACTGCTCGAAGTGTTCGGCGAAGCCGGCATGGCGCTCGCGCAACGCCTGTAGTTCACCGCAGGGCAGGGCGTAGACCAGGGTGTCCTCGACGGCGGTGGCGCGGTAGTGATCGCCGTCGTCGCGACAGCGCAGGTCGTACAGATCGCCCTCGGCGAGCTTGCCGATCAGTTCGTCATCGTCGTTGCGCAGCTCGATCGCGCCGCGTCGCAGGATATAGAGCCGGGGGCTGTCCTCGTCTTCCGGCGGAAAGGCGCTGTCACGACGGAAATAGCGTACCTGGAGGCGGCGCGGAAGCTGTACCAGCGCCTCCTCGGGCAGCTGGTCGAAGGGCGGCCGGCCGGCGAGGAATTCCTGGATCTCGATCAGTTCGATGTCCATGGTCGATGTCCCGTGCCCGTGATCTGAGTGGCTCGGCCGGGTGGTTGGCGGCGTGCGCCGGCCCGGCGTTGTCGGTGTCCGTGCTGGGCCGCCCTGTCGCAGGATGCCGCGACAGGGCGAAAAAGCCCCGCCGAAGCGGGGCTTGAGTCAACGCTCAGGGATTGAGCGCGGCGTCCATCAATGGCCGCCGGCCTCGCCGGCGCCACGCGGGATGCGCACGTCCTCGACGAGGTGCTGGATGTGCTCCGGCGGCGGTGCCGTGAGCTTGGCGACGATGATGGCCACGGTGAAGTTGACCACCGCGCCGACCGCGCCGAAGGCGTTGGGCGAGATCCCGAAGAACCAGTCCTGACCCATGCCCATCTCGGGCATCAGGAAGGAGGTCCCGGGGACGAAGAAGATGCCCTTGTGCTGGAACACGTAGAGCAGGGTCACGGTGATACCGGCGATCATGCCTGCGACCGCCCCGGCCTTGTTCATCCGGGTGGCGAAGATCCCCATCATCAGCGCCGGGAACAGGGAGGAGGCGGCGAGCCCGAAGGCGATGGCCACGGTACCGGCGGCGAAGCCCGGCGGATTGAGGCCGAGATAGCCGGCGACCATGATCGCCACCAGCATCGACACGCGTCCGGCCATCAGCTCGTTCTTCTCCGAGATCTTCGGCATCATCACGCCCTTGAGCAGGTCGTGGGAGATCGCCGAGGAGATCGCCAGCAGCAGTCCCGCTGCGGTTGAGAGCGCCGCGGCCAGACCACCGGCGACCACCAGTGCGATCACCCAGGCCGGCAGGCCGGCGATCTCGGGGTTGGCGAGCACCATGATGTCGCGGTCGACCTTGACCATCTCGTTGCCGGCCCAGCCGTAGGACTCGGCCTCGGCGGCGAACTCGGGGTCGGCGTCGTTGTAGTACTGGATGCGACCGTCGCCGTTCTTGTCCTCGAACTGCAGCAGGCCGGTCTCCTCCCACTTCTTGAACCACTCGGGACGCTCGTCATAGAGCAGGTTGCCCTCGACGCTGCCGATCGGACCGATCTGGATGGTGTCCATCAGGTTGAGTCGCGCCATGGCGCCGACGGCCGGGGCGGTGGTGTAGAGCAGGGCGATGAAGACCAGCGCCCAGCCGGCCGAATAGCGCGCGTCACGCACCTTGGGCACGGTGAAGAAGCGGATGATGACGTGCGGCAGACCGGCGGTGCCGATCATCAGCGACAGGGTGTAGGCGAACATGTTCAGGGAGTTGCCCATGGTCTGGGTGGTGTACTCCTTGAACCCGAGGTCGGTGACCACCTGATCGAGCTTGTCGAGCAGCGACATGCCGGTGGCGACACCGTTCTGAATGTATTCGCTGCCGAGCCCCAGCTGGGGCAGCGGGTTGCCGGTGAGATTGAGCGAGATGAACACCGCCGGCACGGTGTAGGCGAAGATCATTACCACATACTGGGCGATCTGGGTATAGGTAATACCCTTCATGCCGCCGAGCACGGCGTAGATGGCGACGATGCCCATACCGATATAGAGACCGGTGTCGTAGGGCACCTCGAGGAAACGCGAGAAGGCCACGCCGATCCCCTTCATCTGGCCGATGACATAGGTGATCGAGGCGAGGATCAGACAGATGACCGCGACGATGCGCGCCGACTGCGAGTAGTAACGATCACCGATGAACTCGGGTACGGTGAACTTGCCGAACTTGCGCAGATAGGGCGCGAGCAGCAGCGCCAGCAGCACATAGCCGCCGGTCCAGCCCATCAGGAAGACGGATGCGCCATAGCCGTTGAAGGCGATCAGCCCGGCCATGGAGATGAAGGATGCCGCCGACATCCAGTCGGCGCCGGTGGCCATGCCGTTGGCAACCGGGTGAACGCCGCCGCCGGCGACGTAGAACTCGCCGGTGCTACCGGCGCGGGCCCAGATGGCGATGCCGATGTACAACGCAAAGGTCGCGCCGACAACGCCGTAGGTCCACATATCAAGAGGCGTCATGATCTGTGCTCCTTACTCTTCGCCGACGTCGAACTTCTTGTCGAGCCTGTTCATGTTCGCCGCATAGACGAAGATCAGTACCACGAAGGTATAGATCGAGCCTTGCTGGGCGAACCAGAAGCCGAGCTTGTAGCCCCCAAGGGAAATGGCATTCAGGGGTTCGACGAGGATGATCCCGAACCCATACGAGACCACGAACCAGATGGTCAGCAGTACCGCCAGCAGGCGTAGATTCGCCCGCCAGTAATCTGCCCGTTTTTCAGGTGTCATTTCGATGTCACTCCGTAATCGACAAGTGGATTGCGTAATTGCTCGGGGTGACGGGGCGTTGACCGGCAGCCACGCGCAAGCACGGGCCCGATGGTCAGACCGCGACAGATGCCCCCTCATTCTCTTTCTTCTAGTGTGTGTGTGCCGTATCTGTCAGTTCAGGCGCACGCTTTGCATTGTCTGGTTGCCTTTGCCGCAATGTCAACGATTCGAAGTGACATCGGATTCAATGGTGATCATTGTGACGCGGGTGCAGCATTCATCACGGCACGCTGGTGATCGTGGCCGAGACCACGCCACGGTTGCCAAGCGTGGCCAGGTTTTTTACTCTCAACCATTTCCCCGGCGTTCGCTGGGAGCAGGGGACGGATTGCGCCGCGCCCGCTCCCCCGAGCACGCTCCGGGCACGCCGCCTCGCCACCACCGGGGTGTCTGCCCGTCTCGTCCATCGTCTCCCGACGCCTGCACGGAGCGCACGTCCGAGGCCGCGCGCGGGTGCCGGCGCCCGCTCGTCTACAGCAACCAGTCAATACAGAGAACGAGATGCACTACTTGAGTACCCGCGGGGGTGTCACCTCCATCGGTTTCGCCGACGCGGTCACCATGGGGCTGGCCACCGACGGTGGTCTGCTGGTCCCGGCCGAGTTGCCCCGGGTCGATGCCGCGACCCTGCGTGCCTGGTCGCAGTTGAGCTTTCAGGAACTCGCCCTCGAGGTGTTCACCCCCTTCGTCGGCGACGAGATCCCGCGCGAGGACCTGCGCGCGCTGATCGATCGCTCCTATGCCGGTTTCTCCCACCCCGAGGTCACCCCGGTGGTCGAGGCCGGCGGGGCGCGCATCCTCGAGCTCTTCCATGGCCCCACCGCCGCGTTCAAGGACGTGGCGCTGCAGTTTCTCGGCAATCTCTTCGAATACCTGCTGGCGCGTGACGGCGGTGAGCTCAACATCGTCGGCGCCACCTCGGGCGATACCGGCTCGGCGGCGATCTACGGGGTGCGCGGCAAGGCGCGCATCCGGGTCTTCATCCTCCACCCCAAGGGCCGGGTGTCGCCGATCCAGGCGCGCCAGATGACCACGGTGCTCGACGACAACGTGCACAACATCGCCGTCGAGGGGACCTTTGACGACGCCCAGCGCATCGTCAAGACGCTGTTCAGCGACCTGCCGTTCAAGCGCAGCCACCACCTCGGCGCGGTCAACTCGATCAACTGGGCGCGGATCCTCGCCCAGATGGTCTACTACTTCTACGCCTGGGGTCGGGTCAGCGGCGGCGATCCCGAGCGCGCGGTCAGCTTCTCCGTGCCCACCGGCAACTTCGGCGACGTCTTCGCCGGCTATCTCGCCCGCCGCATGGGGCTGCCGGTGCGCCGGCTGGTGATCGCCACCAACCGCAACGACATCCTCACCCGCTTCGTCGACAGCGGGGTCTACGCCGCCGAGTCGCAGGTCCACCGCACCCTCAGCCCGGCGATGGACATCCAGCTCGCCTCCAACTTCGAGCGCTATCTCTACTTCCTCCACGACGGCGACTGCGCACGGGTGCGCGCGCTGTTCGAGGGGCTGCGTGAGCACGGTCGCATCGAACTCGACGCCGAGCGCCACGCGCGGGTGCGCGCCGACTTCGACGCCCGCGCCGCGAGCGACGCCGAGACCCTGGAGCAGATCCGCGCCAGCTACGAGTGCGACGGCTATATCTGCTGCCCGCACACCGCCGTCGGCCTCCATGCCGCGCGTGGCATGGACGACGCCATCTGCCTGGCCACCGCGCATCCGGCCAAGTTCAACGAGGCCGTCGAGCAGGCGATCGGCCAGGGCGCGCCACTGCCGCCGTCGCTGCAGGGGTTGATGGAGCGCGAGCAGCGCTGTGTCGAGCTGCCGGCCACGGTCGAGGCGATCAAGGCCGAGATCGAGCGCACCCTCGCCGCCACGGGGGCGGGTGCATGAGCGAGTCGGCCGAACGCTATGTCCAGATCATGGACACCACCCTGCGCGACGGGGAACAGACCCAGGGAGTGTCCTTCTCGCCGGCGGAGAAGCTCAATCTCGCCAAGACCCTGCTCGAACAGGTGCGGGTCGATCGCATCGAGGTCGCCTCGGCGCGGGTCTCCAGCGGCGAGGCCGACGCGGTGCGCCAGATCATCGAGTGGGCCGAGGGGCGCGGACTCGCCGAGCGGGTCGAGGTCCTCGGCTTCGTCGACCAGGGGCGCAGCATCGACTGGATCCGTGATGCCGGCGGACGGGTGCTCAACCTGCTGACCAAGGGCAGCGAGCGTCACTGTCACGGCCAGCTCGGCAAGACCCTGGAGCAGCACGTCGGTGATGTGCGCGCCTGTGTCGCCCGCGCCCAGGAGGCGGGGCTTGCCGTCAACCTCTATCTCGAGGACTGGTCGAACGGCTATCGCGACACCCCGGACTATGTCTATCGCTTCGTCGAGCAGCTCGCCGACAGCGGGGTGGGGCACTTCATGCTGCCCGACACCCTCGGGGTGATGACCCCGGAGCAGGTCGAGGCGGCGATCGCCGACATGGTCGCGCGCTTCCCCCGGCTGTGCTTCGACTTCCACCCCCACAACGACTACGGCCTGGCCACCGCCAACGTGCTCGCCGCCGCGCGCGCCGGGGTGAGCGCGCTGCACTGCACCGTCAACTGTCTCGGCGAGCGCGCCGGTAATGCCTCGCTGGCCGAGGTCGCGGTCAACCTGCGCGATCAGCTCGGCTATCGCACCGGCATCGACGAGACCCATCTCGCCCGCGCCAGCGAGCTGGTCGAGTACTTCTCGGGCAAGCGCATCGCCGACAACGCGCCGATCGTCGGCGCCGACGTCTTCACCCAGACCGCCGGCATCCATGCCGACGGCGATCGCAAGGGCAGTCTCTACCACTCGCGGCTCTCGCCCGAGCGCTTTGCCCGGCGACGCAAGTACGCGCTCGGCAAGCTCGCCGGCAAGGCCTCGCTGGCGAAGAACCTCGAACGACTCGACATCGAGCTCTCCGAGGAGCAGCAGCAGACGGTGTTGCGCCGTATCATCGAGCTCGGCGACTCGAAGAAGACCATCACCACCGAGGACCTGCCCTTCATCATCGCCGAGGTGCTGGAGAGCAAGGATTACGACCATGCTGAGCTGCTCGCCTGCTCGGTGGCCTCGACCATGGACCTGGAGTCGACCGCGAGCATCAAGGTCCGTATCGAGTGCGACGTCTATAACGCCGTGGGCAGCGGCAACGGTGGCTTCGACGCCTTCATGAGCGCGCTCGCGCGGGTGGTGAAGAAGCGCGGCCTGACCCTGCCGCGGCTGACCGACTACGAGGTGCGCATCCCCAAGGGCGGGCGCACCGATGCCCTCACCGAGTGCAGCATCGTCTGGCAGACCGACCTGGGCGAGCTACGCACCCGCGGGGTACATGCCAACCAGGTGTTCGCCTCGATCGCGGCGACGCTGCGCATGCTCAACATCGTCATCCACCGCGCACTCAAGCAGGCGGCGGCTGCCGAGTCCGCGACGACGGGCGACTGAGCCCTGTCTCGTCGGCTGTCGTCGCGCGCGGCGGCAGCGGCGTCAGCCAGCCGATCCCCATCATCAGCCCGCCGACGGCGAGGAAGGAGACGATGCGCTCCACCCCGCCGCGCGCGGCCAGATCGATCGCAAACAGCTTCACCACCGCCAGCGTCAGCACCGCCGCCGCGCCGAACCAGAGCGCGCGCGAGCGCCAGCGCCGCGCCCCCAGCAACAGCGCCACCGCGCACAGCCCCCAGCTCACCGAGAGGACCATCTGCGTCGGTGCCGAGTCGAGCAGCGCCGCCACCCGGTAGTCCACCCCCCAGGCATGGTGCAGCGCGCGCAGCAGCACCAGATTGAGCCAGCCGAAGCCGAGCACCCCGAACAGCGCGGTGACGGCTCGCCGGCCCGGCGCGCCGGGGGCGATCAGCCCGTGCGTCTCGAGCGCGCGCCACCAGCGCCACAGCGCGACGAGCACCAGCGCGGTGACGAGATCGAGCGGGTTGACGAGCGGCAGCCGAGGCCAGGGCGCGCTACCGCCGGCGATCCCGGTCGACCAGATCGACCAGAGCGCCAGCCCGAGCGCGAGCGGCGCGCCGAGCGCGCCGACATGGACCCGCGCCCAGGTCAGCGGCCAGGGTCGCGCCCGCGTGGCCAGCAGTAGCGCCACGGCCGGGAGCAGCGCCAGCGCCGCGGCGTGCCAGCCGGGGGCGGGCTGGTGCGCGACCAGCGCCCACCACAGCCAGCCCCAGTCGAGCACCAGCAGGGTCGTCAGCCCCTGGGCGAACAGGCCCCAGCCGATTCGCGGGGCGAGTGCGCGGCGCTCGACCCGCCACAGCAGCAGATAGCCGAGGCCGACGAAGGCCGGCCAGGCGAGCGCGCCGCCGGCGCCGAACGGTTGCTCCAGCCGCTCGGCGCTGGCCGCCAGCGCGACCAGCCCGAGCAGCGGCAGCCCGCCGAGCAGGGCGTCGAGTCGCGCCCAGCGCAGCCGGGTGGCGGCGAGTTCGGCGAGCAGCGCGCCGAGCAGGGTATAGCCGATGAGTCGCGCCGGCAGCACCGCGCCGGGGTCGAGACGCCACAGCTCGGCGCTCCCGGCGCCGAGCCACCACAGCGCCCCCCAGCCGAGCAGCCAGGGCGCCAGGGCGCGGCACCAGGGGCGGGCACGGTCGAACCAGTAGGCGCTCACCAGCCCGGCGAGGGCGATCGTCAGCGCGCCGAGCACCTCGGCGCCGAGGAAGGGGCGCGGGTCGGCGGCGGTCTCGGCGAAGGGCAGCGTCAGTGCCGCGCCGAGCTGGAGCAACAGCGCGAAGACCAACACCCGCGTCTGCTCCTGACGGGCGCCGATCCAGGCCATGGCCGCGCCCTCGAGCGCCCAGAAACCGGCGGTGAGTTCGGCCTCGAGGGCGAAGGCCGGGGTCAGCGACAGCAGGATCACCGCGAGCGCGAGGAAGGTCTGGGCGAGCAGCGTCGTGGCTGGATGTCCGTCGCGTCGCAGCCAACCGGCGAGGACGAGATAGAACAGCCCCATCGCCAGGGTCGAGTAGGCCTCGCCCCAGGGCAGGTGGGCGACCAGCGCGAGCTGACAGGCGAGGGTCAGCAGCGGGGTGCCGAACACCAGGGTGGCGTCGACCGGGGTGGCGGAGCCCGGCGGTCGGTGCCGGGCGTGGAGCACCGCCACGGCGACATAGACGAGGAAGAAGTAGATCAGGAAGGGCTCGACCCGATGGAACAGTGCCGGCTCGTAGCGCAGCACGCCCCAGACGATGCCGATGACGAAGGTGAAGGCGAAGCCGAGCAGGTTGAGCGCGCGCCAGCCGCGCGCCCAGGCCAGCGCCAGCACCAGGGTGTCGAGCAGGGCGTAGTAACCGAACAGCACCACCGGGTCGCCGCCACCGTCGGCGCTGATCAGTGGCGCGAGGAAGCCGCCGATCAGGCCGAACCAGGCGAGGCTGCGCGCCTCCTGGGTGAGCGCCAGGGCGAGACAGACGAGCGCGATCAATGCCAGCAGCGCGAAGGCGGCCACGGGCCCGAGCAGCCCGGCAAGCACATGGGCGCCGTGGACGTCGAGATAGAGGATGCCGATGGCTGCGCCCTGGAGCAGCAGTCCGTAGTCGCGATTGCGCGCGCACACCCGCCAGCCGAGCCCGAGCAGCCCCAACGCGGCCAGCGCGATGGCGCCGAGACGCAGCTCCAGCGACAGCCGCAGCCACTGCTGGTCGACCGCATACTTGATCAGGAAGCCGGTGCCGACGAACACCAACAGGATGCCGATGCGCACCAGCGGATTGGCACCGAGCAGGCGCTCGCGCAGGCGCCAGGGGGCGCGTGGGGCAGGCGTCGGGCGGGGCGGGGTCGGCGGCGGGGCGGGCAGGTCGAGCGACAGCGGCTCGGAGTCGGGGGCTTGCGCCGGTTCCGGCTGGGGCTCCGCGGGCGATGGGGTCGCACGCCCCAGCTGCTCGCGCAGCATCCGCTCGAGCAACTGCTGGCGGGCGAGCACGAAACCGAACAGTGCGCCGATCAGCGGCGCGGCGAGCCCGTCGAGCCCGGCCTCCGCCAGCCATAGCCCGCCGGCGAGACCGACCAGGGTCAGGATCAGGGTCAGGGCCATGCCGGGTTCCTCGTACCGCCGTGTATGCCGACACGTTAGCCCGGCGCTCGGAGCGGGGCAATCGGGGCGGCAGCTATCAGCCACCAGCTACCAGCTACCAGCTACCAGCCACCAGTCGTCAGCCGTTGCCGCCAGTCGCCAGCTGTCAGTGGACGCTTGTGCTCAACGACGGTGGTCAAGGACTGTCCGCCCTTTCACTGGCGGCTGGCGACTGGCGGCTGGCGACTGGCGACTGGTAGCTACCCGCCGGCAAACTGCTATGATGCGCCGGCGGTCTGGCCGCCATCGTGTTCGCGCCCGCTCGGGCCCCTTGTTGCGGAGAGACGGATGAATCCGGAAAAGGTCGTCTTCGGCTTCTTCATCGTGCTCGCCCTGACGCTGAACTTCGGGTTCTTCGTCGGCGAGATCGACAATCCCGACCATCATCACGCCTGGGAGCTGTTCGCGGTGATCGTGGTCAACCTCGTTGCCACCGTGCTCAAGTTCGGCGACCGCACCCAGCTCGGCGCGGTGCTGCTCGCCACCAGTCTGGTGGCGATCCTGCAGCTCGTCGCCGCGGCGCTGGTGTGGACGGCGGTGGTGCACGTCGGTGAGGGCGGCATGACCCCCTCGGCGATGGCCAGCATCGTCTCGCTCGCCGGCGGGGCGATGATCGCCAACGTGGTCTCGGTGGTGCTGTTGCTGATCGAGACGGTGATGCTGCGCCGCTGAGCGGTGCGGCGCCGCGACCGGGGGAGCCGTCGCATGGATACCATCGTCTTTCTCGTCTTCCGGCGGATGCGCGCGCCGCTGCTGTCGCTGATCCTGGTCTATGCGGTGGCGATGGCCGGGCTGGCGTTGATCCCGGCGCAGGACGCCGCCGGCGAGCCGGCGACGATGAGCCTGTTCCATGCCTTCTATTTCGTCAGCTACATGTCGACCACCATCGGTTTCGGCGAGCTGCCCAATACCTTCACCGATGCCCAGCGGCTGTGGGTCTCGGGTTGCGTGTTCGCCACCGTGGCGGTGTGGATCTATGCCATCGGCACCCTGATCGCGCTGCTGCAGGACGCGACCTTTCAGCGCGCGATCCGCGAGCGTCGCTTTCGCGCCCGGGTGCGCGGGCTGTGCACCCCCTTCTATCTGGTCTGCGGCTATGGCCAGACCGGCAGCGCCCTGGTGCGGGGGCTAACCGATCGTCATCTGCATGCGGTGGTGGTCGATATCGATCCCGAGCGCATCAATCTGCTCCAGCTCGAGAACCAGCGCGAATACGTCCCCGCGTTCTGCGCCGACGCGCGCAGTCCGGCGCACCTCGAGGCGGCCGGGCTCAGGCATCCGCTGTGTCAGGGGGTGGTGGCGCTGACCAACGTCAACGAGACCAACCTCAAGATCGCCATCGCCGCCAAGCTGATGCACCCCGAGGTGACGGTGATCTGTCGCGCCGACTCGCACGAGGTCGAGGCCAACATGGCCTCCTTCGGCACCGACCACATCTACGACCCCTTCGATACCTTCGCGCTCTACATGGCCACCGCCATCCAGGCGCCCTGTCTCACCCTGCTGTTCGACTGGCTCTCGGGCTTCGGCGGCGAACGGCTCAAGGAGCCGCTGTTCCCGCCGACTCGGGGGCGCTGGGTGATCTGTGGCTATGGTCGCTTCGGCAAGGCGATGTACAAGCATCTCAAGGAGCAGGGGATGGAGGTGCAGGTGATCGAGGCGCTGCCACACAAGACCGGGATCCCCGAGGAGGGCGTGGTGCAGGGCCGCGGCACCGAGGCGGTGACCCTGGAGCAGGCCGGGATCCGTCGTGCCGTGGGGTTGGTGGCGGGCACCGATCACGACGCCGACAACCTCTCGATCGTGATGACCGCGCTGATGCTCAACCGCGGGCTGTTCGTGATCGCGCGCGAGAACCAGCACCACAACCATCAGTTGTTCGCCCGGGTCGGTGCCCATGCGATCATGCACCCCAGTCTGATCGTCGCCAATCGCATCGGTATCCGGTTGGTCAACCCGCTGCTCTCCGACTTCGCCACCCTGGCACGGCTCGAGGACGAGCCCTGGGCCTGCGAGTTGGTGAGCCGGGTGCTGGGGTTGGTCGGGGAGTGCGCCCCGCACGTCTGGGAGATCGTCCTCGAACCCGGGCGCGCCTTCGCCGTGTGTGACGCGATTGCGCGCGGCGAGCCGCCGACCCTGGAGATCCTGTTGCGCGACCCGCAGGCGCGCGACGAACGCCTGCCGGTGATCCCCCTGCTGCTGGCGCGCGACGGCGCCCGGTGGTTGCTCCCGGGGCCGGAGACCGAACTCGAGGCCGGCGACCGGCTGCTCTGCTGCGGTCGCGAGTGGGCGAGCAGGCGCATGGGTTGGACGCTGCAGAACCTGCATGCGCTCGACTATGTGTGTGGTCGTGAGAGCTGGCGCGAAGGGCCGGTCTGGCAGTTGCTGGCCCCATTGCTGCGGCGCGCCCGCGATCATTGACCGCCGCGCCGGGAACCCCGACCGATGCCGCTCGTCTGATGCTGGACGAGAGCCCGGGGACGGATCGCACGTGCCTTGGCTCGGCTGGAGATGATGGCATACTGGATCGATTGAGACGATTGCCACCGACTAGGAGAAAGGCCTATGCACCCGGTGATGACCCGACTGGGCCAGGACCATGCCCGTCTCGTCAAGCTGCTCGACCTGTTCGAGACCCTGCTCGACCGCTTCCACGCGGGTGAGGAGCCCGACTACGACCTGATGTCCGAGATGCTCGAGTACATGGACGGCTATGCCGATACCGTCCATCACCCGACCGAGGACATCATCTTTCGTCGAGTCCTCGACAAGGGCGCCGGGCAGCACGAGGTGTTCGACGTGCTGATGCGTCAGCACGCGAGCCTCAGCCAGATCAACAAGCGCTTCCGTCAGTCGCTCGACGGCATCCTCAACGAGGAGGTGCTGTTGCGCGAGGACGTCGAGGCCAATGGTCGCGAGCTGGTCGCGACCATGCGCGCGCACCTCTCGCTCGAGGATCGCGAGGCCTTCCCGATCGCCCTCAAGGTGCTCGACGAGGCCGACTGGGACGCGGTGGCGGCCGAGGCGCCCTCCGCCGAGGATCCGCTGTTCGGCGCCCCCGATCCCGAGCGCTTCCAGGCACTCTACCGACTCCTTTCCGAACAGGCCCAGTCCGAGACCCCTTGATGAAGTTCGTCGATACCCCCGCTTACCGCCATGACACCCCCGAGTCGCTCGGGGTGCTGCTGATCAACCTGGGCACGCCCGACAGCACCAGCGTGCCGGACGTGCGCCGCTATCTCGCCGAGTTCCTCTCCGATCCGCGGGTGGTGGAGATGTCGCGCGCGCTGTGGCTGCCGTTGCTCCACGGCGTCATCCTGCGCACCCGCCCGGCACGCTCGGCGCGTGCCTATGAGTCGGTGTGGACCGAGGACGGTTCGCCGCTGCTGGCGATCTCGCGGCGGCAGCGCGACGGCATCGCCGAGCGGCTGGGCGCGCGGCTCGGGGGGCCGGTCAAGGTTGCGCTGGGGATGCGCTACGGCAACCCCTCGGTGGCCTCGGCGCTGGCCGAGCTGCGCGCGGCCAATGCCCGACGCATCCTGGTGCTCCCGCTCTATCCGCAGTACTCGGCCACCACCACCGGCTCGGCCTTCGACGCCGTCACCGCCGAGCTGCGGCGCTGGCGCTGGCTGCCGGAGCTGCGCTTCATCAACCAGTACCACGACGATCCGGCCTATATCGATGCCCTGGTCGCCAGTATCCGCGCGTACTGGGCCGAGCACGGCGAGCCCGAGCGGCTGCTGTTCTCCTTCCACGGCATCCCCAAGGACTACTTCGACAAGGGCGACCCCTATCACTGTCTGTGTCGCAAGAGCGCGCGGCTGGTGATCGAGTCGCTGGGGCTGGCGGAGGATCGTTGGGGGATGTCGTTCCAGTCGCGTCTCGGTTCGAGCGAGTGGCTCCAGCCCTATACCGAGACCACCCTCAAGGAATGGGGCGCGGCCGGGGTGAAGTCGGTCCACGTGCTCTCGCCCGGGTTCTCCGCCGACTGCTTGGAGACCATCGAGGAGATCGACGAGGAGAACCGCGAGTACTTCCTCGAGGCCGGCGGCGAGCACTACGGCTACATCCCCTGTCTCAACGACGCCCCGGCGCATCTCGATCTGCTCACCGAGCTGATCCTGCGCCACTGCGCCGGCTGGCCCGGGCTCGACGCCCCGGCCCAGGATGCCGAGGCGCTCGCCGAGCGTCTGGCCCGCGCCCGCGCGCTCGGCGCCGAGCACTGACCGCGGAGGTCCCCATGGACGACGCCCATCCACTGCCCACCGAGATCCGCCTGCACCAGCGCTCGCGGGTGCTGGAGCTGGCCTTCGACGACGGGGCGCGCTTCCGGCTGCCGTGCGAGTACCTGCGGGTCTACTCGCCCTCGGCCGAGGTGCGCGGTCACTCCCCGGCGAGCGCCAAGCTGCAGCTCGGCAAGGAGCGGGTGAACATCACCGCGATCGAGCAGATCGGCGCCTATGCGCTCAAGATCCGCTATGACGACGGTCACGACTCCGGGCTCTACGACTGGGGTTATCTCCATCGCCTCGGTCGCGCCTGGCAGCCGCTGTGGCAGGACTATCTCAAGCAGCTGGAGGAGGCCGGCGCGCACCGTGACGGTCCCGACCCCTTCGAGCAATTGCAGGCGCGCGGCGAGGTACCGGCAGAGACGGCGGCGACGGCGCGCGACTGACACCCGGGAGCGGGCGCGCGGCCCGCAGGAGTGGAGGCACATGGATGGAGGCCTGATGCGTCGCTGGACAGTGGTGCTGTGCGCGCTGCTCGGCGCCCTCGCGGTCGAGGCCGCGCCACCCGAGGCCCAGGGCTGGCGCGCCGAGGTGGTGACGCGCGGGCTCGAACACCCCTGGGCGATCGCCTGGCTGCCCGACGGCACGGCGCTGATCAGCGAGCGGCCGGGCCGGCTGCGTCGGCTCGCGACCGACGGCCGGCTCGACCCGAGGCCGATCGAGGGCGTGCCCGAGGTGCTCGCCGAGGGGCAGGGCGGTCTGCTCGACGTCGCCCCACACCCCGACTTCCGTCGCAACCGGCTGGTCTATCTCAGCTATGCCGAGGGTACGGCCCGCGCCAATCGCACCGCCCTGGCGCGCGCGCGACTGGTCGACGGCGCGCTGCGCGATCTCGAGCGTCTCTATGCCAACCCCGACACCAAGCGCGACACCCAGCACTTCGGCTCGCGCATCCTCTGGCTCGACGACGACAGCCTGCTGCTCAGCATCGGTGACGGCGGCAACCCGCCGATTCGCTTCGCCGGCGGACTGATCCGCGAGCAGGCGCAGCGTCTCGACAGCCACTTCGGCAAGATCCTGCGGCTGCGCGCCGACGGCAGCCCCCATCCCGACAACCCCTGGTTCGCCGCCGGCGGCGCGCGCGCGGCCATCCACAGCCTCGGGCATCGCAACATCCAGGGTCTCGCCCGCGACCCGGCGAGCGGGCGGGTGTGGGCCAACGAGCACGGCGCGCGCGGTGGTGACGAACTCAATCGCATCATCCCCGGCGCCAACTACGGCTGGCCCGAGGTCACCACCAGCCACGAGTACTGGGGACCGGCGATCTCCAGCGTCCACCAGCGCGTCGACGTCACCGCGCCGCTGCTCGAATGGACCCCCTCCAAGGCGCCGAGCGGGCTCGCTTACTACAGCGGACGGCACTTCCCGGCCTGGCGCGGCGACCTGTTCAGCGGCGCGCTCAAGTTCGGTGAGGTGCGGCGTATCGACCTGGAGGACGGCGCGGTGGTGGGCGAGGAACGGCTGACCATCGGCACTCGGGTACGCGACGTGCGCGAGGGCCCCGATGGCCACCTCTACGTCCTCACCGATGCGCCCGACGGCGCGTTGCTGCGGATCGTCCCGGATGGATAGCGCGCGGGGCTAGCGATCAGCCGCCAGCCGCCAGCCGCCAGCCGCCAGCCGCCAGCCGCCAGCCGCCAGCCGCCAGCCGCCAGGGGATTGAACCGCAAAGATACCGTCTTTCCCGTCAAGCCGCGGAAGCGTAATCGGGCTGGTAGGGACGACGGTTCTTGAACACGCCGAAGCAGATGTGGGCGAGTTTCCGCATGGCGGCGCCGAGGGCGACCATCTTGGGCTTGCCGCGCGCCAGGAGGCGTTCGTAGAGGTCCTTGACGTGAGGGTTGTAGCGAATGGCGGTGACGGCGGCCATGTAGAGGGTGGCGCGTGCATGCGCAGGCCCGGCCTTGGAGAGTCTGGCGCGCCCCTGCACGGAGGTGCCCGACTGTCGCTCGACGGGCACGAGCCCGAGGTAGGCGGCGAACTGTTGGGCCGAGGTGAAGGGACGGCTTTGCAGCAGCGCCACGAAGCGCTGAGCGACCTTGAGGCCGACGGCGGGGATCGAGGTGAGGAGGTCGACGTCCTCGCGTAGCTGAGGATGGCCGTCGAGGTGGTCGTCGATCTGTTGCTGGAGCTTGGCGAGGGCAGCCTCGAGGAAGGCGATGCTCTCGCGCACCGAGTCGCGCACCAGCGCCGGGGTGTGGGTCGCCTCGACCTTCTCCAGGCGGTTGCGCTCGCGGCGCAGGTCCTCGATGAGGGCGCGCTGACGGGCCAGCAGCGCCCGCAGGAAGCGCACCTCGGGCGAGGGCGGCGTCCAGGGCGCGGGCTTGAGGAGCGCGCCGAAGCGCGCCAGCACCTTGGCATCGACCGCGTCGGTCTTGGTGCGCACCGCCAGACCGCGAGCGAAGTCCCGGGCCTGGGCCGGGTTGACGATCGAGACCGTCAGGCCACGCCCGTGGAGCAGCTCGGCGGCCGTCTCGTGGTAAGGGCCGGTGGCCTCCAACACCACATGGACCGCCTCCGGCCTCGCCCCCTGACGCCCCAGCCAGTCGATCAGCGCCTCCACCCCCGCGGCGGTATTGGGCACCGTCTTGGTCTTGAGCTTAACCCGCTCCTGCTCGCTCAGCTCCAGCGCGGTGTGCAGCTTCGCCTTCGAGACATCGATTCCGAGAGACATCATCGTCGTCCACTCCTTGATCCTGGGCCAGTCCTCATACCCACTCGCCTTGTCCATGCAGGGTTCGCCCCTTGGATACCGTTCAGTGTCGAGACTGGCATGAGAAGAGAGATCGAGGGCTGAATCTTTGCGGCAAGGTCCAGGCCTTCAGTCGCAATCGAGCTGCCTCAATCTCGCGCGGTGGGAGCTAACCACCACGGGGTGGCAAGATACAAGCCGCAAAGAACGCGAAGGGGTTCCAATTGCCAGCGACCAACTGACAGCGAGAGGAGCAGGCTTGTCTCTTACCTTCAAGGCTGACTGCAAACCGCAACTGGAGGCTGTTTGCCGAAGGCTGGTCGCTTTCTTTGCGTCCTTCGCGTCTTGGCGGTTCGAACCAGCTTCCAGCGATCAGCTTCCAGCCTCCAGTCGGGGAGGTTGGTGTGCATGATCGGCGATTGACGGGCAAGACGGTATCTTGGCGGTCCAATCTTCTGATCAGCTGATCGCGCCTTTCGCTGGGCACGCGACGCTTTGCCCAGCCTACGCACTGATATGAGCCTTCAGCTTTGATCCAGCGGGGAGGGTTTGGCGCTTGTGGCTGGCGGCTGGCGGCTGGTAGCTGGAGGCTGAGGGCCTTTCTCTCTGGAGACCGTCGCCGCGGGGCGCGGCGACGGTGGCCCGGCCCGAGGGGCCGGGTGGGGGATCAGCCGCGCTTGCGGCCGGCCACGCGCAGGCGCAGCGAGTTGAGGCGGATGAAGCCGGTGGCGTCGGTCTGGTCGTAGGCGCCGGCGTCCTCCTCGAAGGTCGCGATCGACTCGTCGAACAGGCTGTTGGTCTCGGAGCGACGGCCGAGCACGCTGACGTTGCCCTTGTAGAGCTTGAGACGGACCACGCCGTTGACCACCTGCTGGCTCTCGTCGATCGCCGCCTGCAGCATGCGCCGCTCGGGGGCGAACCAGTAGCCGTTGTAGACCAGGCTGGCGTAGCGCGGCATCAGCTCGTCCTTGAGGTGCGCGGCCTCGCGATCGAGGGTGAGCGACTCGATGGCGCGGTGCGCCTTGAGCATGATGGTGCCGCCGGGGGTCTCGTAGCAGCCGCGCGACTTCATGCCGACATAGCGGTTCTCGACGATGTCGGCGCGCCCGATGCCGTTGGCCCCGCCGATGCGGTTGAGTTCGGCGAGCACCTCGGCCGGGCTCATCGCCTTGCCGTCGATGGCGGTGATGTCACCGCGCTCGAAGGTGAGCTCGATCTCGGTGGCCCGGTCCGGGGCCTGCTCGGGCGAGACGCTCCAGCGCCACATCGCATCGCCGGGCTGGGTCCAGGGGTCCTCGAGGTCGTAGCCCTCGTAGGAGATGTGCAGCAGGTTGGCGTCCATCGAGTAGGGCGACTTGTTGCCCTCGCGCTTCTGCTCGACGCCGATGCCGTGCTTGGCGGCGTAGGCCATCAGCTTCTCGCGCGAGAGCAGGTCCCACTCGCGCCAGGGGGCGATGATCTTGATCTCGGGGTTGAGCGCGTAGGCGCCGAGCTCGAAGCGGACCTGATCGTTGCCCTTGCCGGTGGCGCCGTGGGAGATGGCGTCGGCACCGGTCTCGGCGGCGATCTCGATCAGGCGCTTGGCGATCAGCGGACGCGCGATCGAGGTGCCGAGCAGGTACTCGCCCTCGTAGACGGCGTTGGCGCGGAACATCGGGTAGACGAAGTCGCGGACGAACTCCTCGCGCAGGTCGTCGATATAGATCTCCTTCACGCCCGCGGCCTCGGCCTTGGCGCGCGCCGGCTCGAGCTCCTCGCCCTGACCGATGTCGGCGGTGAAGGTCACGACCTCGCAGCCGTACTCCTCCTGCAGCCACTTGAGGATCACCGAGGTGTCGAGTCCGCCCGAATAGGCCAGAACGACTTTCTTGACTGCGCTTTGCGCCATCGTCTTGCTCCAGAATCGTGAAGGGGTGTTTGCAGGGGCCGGGCGAGCGACTCGCCCTCCCCGGTGGCGGATACCAGTGGCGCGCGGTGCCATGATCGGCCCGACGGTCGCGTCCCGGGTAATCCGCCAGTATAGAACGTCGAGCGGGATCAAGGGGAGGGGCGGAGGGCGGCTTCGGTTCAGTCGTTAGTCTCCGGCTACCAGCCGCCAGCCGCCAGCCGCCAGCCGTCAGTCGTCAGTCGCCAGTCGTCAGTTGTCAGTCGTCAGGGGGATTGAACCGCAAAGGCCCAAAGGGGCGCGAAGGGGATGTTCGGTTGGCAAGGTGCTGGCGGCTCTCTCTAGGGCCGCACCGCCAGCACCGAGCAGGGGGGCTGGTCGAGGATGGACTCGACGGTGTTGCCGATCAGCAGGCCGGTGAGACCGCGTCGTGCGGCGGTGCCCATCACCACCAGGTCGGCGTCGAGCTGACCGGCGAGCAGGCGGACCTGCTCGGTGGCCAGTCCGCGGGGCAGGTGCAGACGGGGGGTGAGATAGTCGTGGGCCTCGGTGCCGAGGATCTCGCGCAGCATCATGTTGAGCGCCTCGAGTCCGCGCCGGTGACGGATACGCTCGCTCTCGACATAGTCGCGCGGAGAATGGTCCGGGGCATCGGACCAGACACGGAACAGCAGCTCGGCCGGGGCGTCCCAGACGTGTACCAGGTGGAGCGCGGCGAAGTCCGAGAGTGCCAGCGAGCCGGCGAGGGTGAGCAGCCGGCGGTTGAGCGGGGTGTCGATCGAGTCGGGCTGCGCCGGATCGTAGTCGAGCGCGAGCAGGATATTGTCGTAGTTGTCGCGCTCGCGTGGCTGCATCAGCCACACCGGGCAGGGGCTGTTGCGCAGCAGCTGGCGATCGTCGCCGCCGAGGAAGCGTTCGAGCCGCTCCGGGGGCTGGGCGGGGTTGATCACCAGGTCGTGACCGCGCTGTTCGATCTCGCGCAGTGCCTCGCGCGCGAGGGCGCCGACCCGTACCTCGATGCGCAGCGCGCAGCAGTCGTGGTGGGCCGCCAGCCGGACCTTCAGCGCCCGTTCGATGCGCGCGATCGTCTCCTGCACGGGTTCGTTCGCCGGTGGTGCGGTCAGCACCGCGAGCACGCTGAGCCGGGCCTGGTTGTTGTGCGCGAGCGTCAGCGCGCGCGCCAGCGCATGCTCCGGCCCGACGCCATCGGCGATGACATAGAGGATGTTCTTGAATCGTTTCATCACATGCCCTCGGCAGCTCCGCCCGCAGGTCGTCCCGGCGCGCAATCCTCACTCAGCCGTTGCGCCGCGCTGCGCGCGGCGTCGGCATAGGGGATGAATACCAGATCCGCCCCCTGTTGTGCGAACCATTGCGCGTCGGCGTCGCTGGTGGCCGAGAGCGCGACCCGGCCTCCATAGCCCTGTTGGCGCAGTCCCTGGAGCAGCAGGCGGTTGATCGCGCGTTCGCGCACCGTGCTCACCACCCAGCGTGCGCGGCTCAGCGGCAGGGTGGCGATCAGCTCCGGATCTTCGATGTCGCCGTAGTGGACGTGGTAGCCGGCGCGTGCCTGGCGGCGCACCACGTCGGGATCGAAGTCGACGGCGAGCACCCGGCGACCGCGCTCGCGCAGCCCGTCGGCCATGACCGCGCCGAAGCGCCCGAGGCCGAACAGCAGGATCTCGGGTTCGCCGGTCTCCTCCGACTCCTGCACGATCTCGCGATGCGGCACCCGGCGCTCGAACCAGACCAGATAGGGCGCGAGCCGCTCGTAGAGCGGGTGCGAGTAGAGGATCAGATAGGTGGAGACGCTGATGGTGACCAGCCCGACCAGGGTGATCAGTCCCAGGGTCTCGGGGGCGAGATGCCCGAGGGCGAGTCCGAGCGCGGCGAGGATCAGCGAGAACTCGCTGATCTGCGCCACCGTCAGCCCGGCGAGGAAGCCGGTGCGGCGGCGATAGCCCATGTAGCCCATGATCGCCATCACGATCAGCGGATTGCCGATCAGCACGAACAGCGACAACACCGCCGCCGCGCCGAGCTGGCCGCCGATCAGCCCGAGTTCGAGCGTCGCGCCCAGCTCGATGAAGAAGAACAGCAGCAGGAAGTCGCGCAGCGTCACCAGCCGCGCGGCGATCTGCTCGCGATAGCGGGTCGAGGCGATCGACACCCCGGCGAGGAAGGCGCCGACCTCGCGGCTGAAGCCGAGCGCGTCGCCGGCGAGTGCGCCGAGCACCGCCCAGGCGATGGCAAACAGCATCAGCAGCTCGGTCGAGCGCGCCAGTCGGTGCAGCAGCCAGGGCAGCACATAGCGCATCAGCAGCGCCACGGTGGCGAGCATCGCCGCCCCCTTGAGCAGGATGGCGAGCGCCTCGCGCACCGGGTGGACGTCGCCCTCGGCCTGGCCGACGGCGGTCAGCGCGATCATCACCAGCACCACCACAATGTCCTGGACGATGAGAAAGCCGACGGCGATGCGCCCGTGCAGCGCGTCGACCTCGCGTTTGTCCGAGAGCAGCTTGACGATGATGATGGTGCTCGAGAAGGTCAGCGCCACCGCCACATAGAGCGCGGCCACCGGCTCCAGCCCGAGCAGCCGGGCGATGACATAGCCCACCGCCGAGGTGAACAGCACCTGGCCAAGGCCGGAGGCCAGCGCCACCGGGCCGACGGTGCGGATGATGTGCAGGTCGAGCTTGAGCCCGACGACGAACAGCAGCAGCGCGATGCCGAGTCGGGCGAACAGCTCGATCTCGCTGCTGTGCGCGACCAGCCCGAAGCCTGCCGGTCCGAGCAGGATGCCGACGGCGATGAAGGCGACGATCAGCGGTTGGCGCAGGCCACGCGCGAGTGCGCCGGCGATGGCGGCGACACCGAGGATCAGACCCATCTGCAGGAAGAGGTCATCGCTCATCGGCATGCCCGCCGGTGTGCGGCTCGAGGGTGCTCCTGGGGTTGGGCGGGCTGCAGGGTCGGTCCATGGTCCACCTCGGATGGGTCGCTCTCTCCCCATCGGACCGGTCGCGCTCGCGCCGGTTCCCACATCGGTCACCGCCCCTTCACCCCATCTTCACTCGCCATCAACGCCGCGGCAACAGTGTTCGGTGATCCTGTGCGCCAAGCTCATCCAGGCAGGCGATGCGATGACCGAGATCACCCGCATGTCCCCTCTGAAATATCGCAGCATCTTCATCTCCGACGTCCATCTGGGCTTCAAGGGGTGTCAGGCCGAGTTCCTGCTCGATTTCCTCGCCGCCACCCAGTGCCGGCAGCTCTATCTGGTCGGCGACATCGTCGATCTGTGGGCGTTGCGCGGCGGACTCTACTGGCCGGAGGCCCACAACCGGGTGGTCGCCGCGATCCTCGACAAGGCGCGCACCGGCACCGAGGTGATCTATGTGCCGGGCAACCACGACGAGGTGCTGCGCGCCCACCTCGGGCTCGACTTCGGGCGGGTGGCGGTGCGCGACGAGGTGGTCCACACCACCGCCGACGGGCGCCGTTTCCTGGTGCTGCACGGCGATCGCTTCGACGGTGTGATCGAGCACGCGCGCTGGCTCTCGCGTCTGGGCTCGCACGCCTATGACCGGCTGCTCGCGCTCAACGCCCAGCTCAGTCGGTTGCAGCGGCTGCTGGGGCTGCGCTACTGGTCGCTGGCCGGTTATCTCAAGCGCAAGGTCAAGAATGCGGTCAACTATATCGGCGACTTCGAGCGGGTGGTGGCCGAGGAGGCCGTGCGCCGCACGCTCGACGGCATGATCTGCGGTCATATCCATCATGCCGAGATGCGCGACATCGCCGGCGTGGCCTATTGCAACTGCGGCGACTGGGTGGAGAGCTGTACCGCGCTGGTCGAGCATCACGACGGTCGGCTCGAACTGCTGCGCTGGACCGATGCCTGTGCCGAGTCGCTCGGCGACGAGGAGGGGCGTCCGGCGGTGGCGCTGGCGCGGGTCGGCTGACCCGCCGACCCTGGCCTATCATGGGGCGAGATCCCGACCAGAGGAGATGCGCCATGCCCACACTGCAACTGCACACCAATGTCACCGTCGCCCCCGAGCGTCGCGCCGAGCTGCTCGCCCGGCTCTCGGCCGCCGTAGCCGAGTTGCTCGGCAAGCCCGAGTCCTATGTGATGGTCCTGCTCGATGACGGCTGCGCACTGAGCTTCGGCGGCAGCACCGAGCCGACGGCGCTGCTCGAGCTGCTCAGCCTCGGGTTGCCCGAGTCCGAGACCCCACGCCATGCGCGCGCGCTCTGCGCGCTCTGCGAGACGCTGCTCGGCGTCCCCGAGCGACGGGTCTATATCGACTTCCGCTCGCCGCCGCGCCATCTCTTCGGCTGGAACGGCGGGACCTTCCAGGACCCGCGTCGCGACTGACCCTTGCCGCCATCTCCGCGCGCCATTGAACCGCCGTCATCCAGCAAGCATCTAATAGATGCGGTGTAGCTCGGTTGCGGCGATCGGAACGATTGTCGCCCACGCCGCCCCGTCTCGCCCGCCCCGCCGCGATGCCCGGGGCTATCCCCCGCCCACCCCGGGCGGTCCCTGCCGATCCTTGCGATGGAGGAGTGGAGTCATGGAGGCCCGCGAACTGTCCGACCGGGGCCCCGGTCGCCACCTGGTGCGGTTGCGCGACGGCAGTCGCTGTCTGCTGCGCGCGCTCGGCCCGGAGGATCGCGATTTTCTGCTCGCCTGTTTCGCCGGGTTGTCGCCGGGGTCGCGTCGGCTGCGCTTCTGCGGCATCAAGCGCGAGCTCAACGAGCGCGACCTCGCGGTGCTCGCGGCCATCGACGGACACCATCATCTAGCCATCGGCGCCATCCGTCTCGACGAGCGCGGGATGCCGGGCGAGCCGCTGGGCGTGGCGCGCTGTATCCGCACCGCGCCCGGCGCCGACAGCGGCGAGCTGGCCGTCGAGGTGATCGACGCGGCGCAGCGTCGCGGCGTCGGCACCGCGCTCCTGCAGGCGCTCATCGGTCACGCCCGTGCCGTCGGCATCCGCCGGCTGCGCTGCGAGGTGCTGGCGGCCAACGTCGGCATGCGCGCGCTGGCTGCGCGCCTCGGCGGGCGGCCGCGCTGGCGTGGCGGCGCGCTGCTCGAATACGAGCACCAGCTCGGCGGCGTCGAGCGGCACGAGGTCGTGGCCACTGGCTGGCGTGCGACCTTTGCCCGCTATCGTGTGTGGATGCAGCCGCGGCCACGCTCGTTCGGCGCGCGGCGCTCGCGCGTGCTGGCGCGGCGCGCGGCTCAGAGCGCGCGGCGCAACCGTGCCCAGTCGAAGGCCGGACCGGGGTCGGTCTTGCGCCCCGGGGCGATGTCGGCATGCCCGACGACACGCTCGGGGGTGATCCCCGGATAGCGCCGCCGCAGCGCCCGCGCACAACGTCCGAGCTGGTGGTACTGAGCGGCGGTGAAGGGCTGGGTGTCGGTGCCCTCGAGTTCGATCCCGATGGAGAAGTCGTTGCACGCCTCGCGCTCGCCGAAGCGCGAGCGTCCGGCGTGCCAGGCGCGGCGCTCGCAGGGCACGTACTGCACCAGGGCGCCGTCGCGCCGGATCAGCAGGTGGGCGGAGACGCGCAATCCGGCGATGGTAGCGAAATAGGGGTGGGCGTCGGGGTCGAGTCGATTGCGGAACAGTGCGTCGATCCACTCCCCGCCGAACTCGCCCGGCGGCAGGCTGATGTTGTGGATCACCAGCAGGTCGATGGTGGTCGCCGGCGGTCGCTCGTCGCAGTTGGGCGAGGGGCGGGCGAGGGCGCCGTCGAACCAGCCGTCGGTGTCGATCTCGGGGTCGGTGTCCATGGTTGCTGTCTGTCTTCTGTTCGTGTCCGGTGACTGCGTGTTCGGTGTACGCGAAGCACTGATCCTGGTCATTGGGGCGCTTGAAAAGCTTCTGTGTTGGCGGTGCCGTGTACCTTGGCGTGCTATAGTGGCCAAGCTGTATACGAAGCCCCGTTAGGTCTCAGGGATGGTCGTCGGGGAGCCGTCTCGTCCTGATCCGATAGGGAACCGCCGTGCAGCAGACTGCACCCGCGCTCAAGATCGCCTTCGTCAACCCGCCCTATCTGGAGCGGTTCTCGCGTACCCAACGCTCTCCGGCGGTGACCAAGAGCGGCACCCTCTATTTCCCGATGTGGCTCGCCGCCGCTGCCGCGCTCTGCGCCGAGTCGGGCCACGAGATCGATCTCATCGACGCCCCGGCCAGCGGTGCCGACACCGAGGCGGTGCTGGCGCGTCTGGCGCGCTTCGCCCCGCGGCTGCTGGTGGTCGAGACCAGTACCCCGAGCATCGCCAGCGACCTGGCCTTCTGCGCCCGCGCCCGCGCGCGCCTGCCGGCGACCTGCGTGGCGCTGGTCGGCACCCATGCCTCGGCGCGACCGCAGGCGTGTCTGCGCGATGAGCCGGCGGTCGATCTGGTGGTGCTCGGCGAGTACGACCTCGGGGTGCGCGACCTGGCCGCGGCGCTCGCGTGCGACGAGCCGCTCTCCACGGTCGCCGGGCTCTGTTATCGCGACGGCGACAGGCCGCGTCTCGGTGTCGCGCGCGCGGTATTCGAGGACCTCGATCGGCTGCCGCCGATCAGCCCGATCTATCGTCGCTTCCTCGACATCCGCGACTACTTCAACCCCAACGCCATCCACCCGATGGTGACCATCAGCACCAGTCGCGGCTGTCCCAACCACTGCACCTTCTGCGTCTACCCGCAGACCATCACCGGGCACCGGCTGCGACGGCGCTCGGCGGGCCACGTGGTCGACGAGCTGGCGTACATCCGCAGAGCTTTCCCCGAGGCGCGCTCGGTGTTCTTCGAGGACGACACCTTTCCCGCCGACCGCGCCCGCTGCGCCGAGATCTGCGAGGAGATGATCCGTCGCGGCTTCGACCTGCCGTGGTCGGCCAACGTGCGCGTCGATGTCGAGCCCGAGACCCTGCGGCTGATGCGTCGCGCCGGCTGTCGCAACCTCTGCGTCGGCTTCGAGAGCGGTGACCAGGCGCTGCTCGATCGCGTGCGCAAGCGTATCACCCTGGCGCAGTCGCGCGCCTTCATGCGCGAGGCCCGCGCGCTCGGGCTGATCGTCCACGGCTGCTTCATGGTCGGGCTGCCGGGCGAGACCCCGGAGACCATGCGCCGGACCCTGGAGCTGGCCATCGAGCTGGCCCCGGACACCGCCCAGTTCTACCCGATCATGGTCTATCCGGGGACCGCCGCCTACGACTGGTATGCGCGCGAGGGGATGCTGGTGACCGAGGACTTCTCGCGCTGGCTCACCCCCGCCGGGCTGCACAACACCGTGGTGCGCAGCGCAGCGCTCGACGCCGAGGCGTTGGTCGCCTTCTGCGACCAGGCGCGGCGGCGTTTCTATCTGCGTCCGCGCTATCTGTGGCGGCGGCTCGGGCTGGTGGCGCGCGATCGCGAGGAGTTCCGCCGCACCTGGCGTGCCGGGCGCACCTTCCTGCGCCATCTGCTGCGCGGCTCGGACATCGAGGCCGGCCATGGCTGAGGCCGCGCCGCGGGTCTCGGTGGTGGTCCCCGCCTATCAGGCCGAGGCGACCCTCGGGCGTTGTCTCGACGCACTCCTCGCCCAGCACACCGCCGCCGATGACTACGAGGTGATCCTGGTCGACGACGGTTCGCGCGATCGCACCGCCGAGATCGCCCGGCGCTATCCGCTGCGCTACGTCCATCAGGCCAACGCCGGTCCGGCGGCGGCGCGCAACCACGGCGCGCGGCTGGCCCGTGGCGAGCTGCTGTTGTTCACCGACAGCGATTGCGTGCCGGCGCCGGACTGGATCGAGCGGATGCGCGCGCCCTTCGCCGATCCCGAGGTGATGGCGGTCAAGGGGGCCTATCGCAGCGATCAGCCGCAACTGGTGGCGCGCTTCGTCCAGCTCGAGTTCGAGCAACGCTTCGCGCGGCTGCGCCGACGCGCGCGCATCGACATGGTCGACACCTATTCCGCCGGTTATCGGCGCGCGGTCTTCGTCGCACTCGGCGGCTTCGATCCGCGCTTCCCCAAGGCCGACAACGAGGACACCGAACTCTCCTACCGGATGGCCGCGCGCGGCATGCGCATGGTGTTCGCTCCCGACGCGGTGGTCAGCCATTTCGGTCACCCCGATTCGGTCTGGCGCTATGCGCGGCTGAAGTTCTCGCGCGGCTACTGGCGGATGGTGGTCTACAAGCGCCACCCCGGCAAGATGGTCGCCGACAGCTACACCCCGCAGACGCTCAAGCTGCAGATCCTCGCCATCCTTGCGCTCGCCCCGGCGCTGGCGCTCGCGCCCTGGTGGCCGAGGGCGGCGCTGGCGCTCGGTGGTGCGACGCTCGCCGCCTTCCTGCTCAGCGCCACGCCCTTCCTCGCCGCCGCCTGGCGGCGCGATCGCCGGTTGGCGCTGGCCGCGCCGGCACTGCTGCTGGTACGCGCCGCCGCGCTCGGCGGCGGCGCCGTCGCCGGGAGTCTGCTGGGGCGTCTCGGCGCGGGCGCGGGGACGGCTCGATGAGACGCACCCACCGCAGTGTCTGCCGGATCTGTCACGGCGGCTGCGGTGCCCTGGTGACCGTCGAGGACGGACGCGTGGTCAAGGTCGTCGGCGATCGCGACTCACCGATGAACCAGGGTTGGATGTGCGTCAAGGGGTTGCGCACCCCGGAGATCGCCAACCACCCCGACCGGCTGGAGTGGCCGCGGCGCCGCCGCGCGGGCAAGGCCGGCGGCTGGGAGCGGGTGAGCTGGGAGGCGGCGCTCGACGAGATCGCCGAGCGCGTCGCCGCGATCCGCGATCGCCTCGGCCCCGAGGCGATCGCCCTGGGGCAGGGCACCGGGCGTCATCACTACATGCACGTGGTGCGCTTTGCCAACGCCCTGGGTACCCCCAACTGGTACGAGCCGGGGCTGGCGCAGTGCTTCATCCCGCGGGTGACGGTGAGCAACCTCACCTACGGCGGCTATGTCACCGGCGACTACTACGGCGACACCCCGCCGGCCTGCATCCTCTTCTGGGGCAGCAACCCGCTGGTCTCCAACCCCGACGGCAAGATCGGCATCGCCATCCGTCGCGCCCTCGATCGCGGTGCGGTCGGCATCGCCGTCGATCCGCGTCGGCACGAGACGGCGCGTCGCTGCGAGCTGTGGCTGGGGCTGCGCCCGGGTACCGACGCGGCGCTGGCGCTGGCGATGATCCAGGTGATCATCGCCGAGCGGCGCTACGACGCCGAGTTCGTCGCGCGCTGGACCCAGGGCTTCGACGCGCTGGCCGCCCATGTCGCCGACTGTACCCCGGCCTGGGCGGCACCGATCACCGGGGTCGCCCCCGAGCTGATCGTCGAGGCGGCGCGCCGCTATGCCGCGCTCGGTCCGGCGGTGCTGGAGTGGGGCGTGGGGATCGAGCAGAACGTCAACGCCCTGCAGACGGTGCGCGCGCTGGCCTGTCTGCGCGCCCTGGTCGGCAGCATCGACGTGCCCGGCGGCGAGCTGCTGTCGATGCAGCGGATGCGCGCCTATCCGACCCTGGCCGAGCAACTGCCGCGCGAGCAGGCGCGCAAGCGGCTCGGCGCCGAGCGCTTCAAGCTGCTCGGTGGCTGGCGCGCCTACATGCCCTCGGCGCACATCCCCACGCTGTTCGCCGCGATGCGCACCGGCGAACCCTATCCGGTCAAGGGGCTGCTGGTGTTCGGCAACAACGCGCTGGCGACCGTGGCCAACGCCCGCGCGGTGCGCCGCAGCCTCGAGTGTCTCGACCTGCTGGTGGTGAGCGAGCTGTTCATGACGCCGACGGCGGAGCTGGCCGACTTCGTGCTGCCGGCGGCCTTCTGGCCCGAGGTCGAGCAGGTGATCGGCTATCCGCTGGCCACCGGCAACCTGGTCTACCACCAACCGGCGCTGACCCGACGCGGCGAGTGCCGACCGGACGAGTGGATCATCGACCAGCTCTCGCGGCGGCTCGGCCTGCCCGACAGCGAGCGTCCCTTCGAGGCGGTGATGGCCCATCAGCTCGAGCCGACCGGGGTCGGTCTCGATCAGCTGCGTCGCCAGGGCGTGCTGCGGCTGCCGCATCGCTACCGCAAGTACGAGACACGCGGCTTCCGCACCCCGTCGCGGCGCATCGAGCTCTACAGCAAGGCGCTCGAACGACTCGGCTACGATCCGCTGCCGAGCCATGTCGAACCGCCCGAGAGCCCGCGCAGCCGCCCCGACCTGGCGCGCGACTATCCCTATGTGCTGATCACCGGCAGCCGTCGGCGCGAGTTCTTCAACAGCGAGCACCGTCAGGTCGCCGGGCTGCGTCGCCGCGCGCCCGACCCGCGCGCCCAGCTCCACCCCGAGGTGGCGCGCGCCGAGGGTATCGCCGACGGCGACTGGATCGCGATCGCCACGCCGCGCGGTCGCATCCGCATGCGCGCCGAGGTCACCCCCGAGATCAATCCCGAGGTGGTGAGCATCGATCACGGCTGGTGGTTCCCGGAGGCGCCGAGCGCGCTCGCCGGGGCGTGGCGCGCCAATGCCAATCTGTTGACCTCCGACGCGCCGCCCTACGACCCGGCCTTCGGCACCTATCAGCTGCGCGGACTCCTGTGTCGCCTCGCCCCCGCGAGCGCGCCCGCCGCCGACGAGATCGACGAGCCCGACGATGATCCAGCACGCGCTTGAGCGTCTCAACCTCTTCCTCGGCGCGCGGGTCGGCGGCCAGCGGGTGCGCTGGTTCGTGCTCGCGCTGGTGGTCACCGACCTCGGCTGTCTCGCACTCAGCCTGTGGCTGGGCTGTCTCTCGCACCGTATCGGCGGGGGCGGGCCGGTCGACGGGGCCACGCTGGGGCTGGTCGGGATGCTGCTCGGTGCCCTGGTGTTCGAGCGCGTCGGACTCTATCGCTACGAGCCGAGCATGATGCGGCTGGTGGAGATCCGCAAGATCATCCGCGCGGTGGTGATCCTCGCCCTGGTGCTCACCGCCTTCGCCTTCTACACCGGCGAGCAGGCGGCGCGGCTCGCGCTGCTCCATGCCATGGGCTGGTTGCTGGTCACCCTGCTGGGCGCGCGCGCCCTGGTCTACCGGTTGCAGCAGTCGCTCTACTCGCGTCGCTTCAACGTCAGCCGGGTGCTGATCGTCGGCGCCGGCGAGGCCGGGCGGATGCTCTACAAGCACATCCGCGAGGCCCCCGAGCTCGGCTACTGGGTCTCGGGGTTCTACGACGAGGACCGCCGCGCCCTGGCGCTCGCCGGCGAGGCCGCCGCCGGGCCCGAGGCGCCGGCGCTGATCGCCGAGGCCGACGCGCTGCGCGCCTTCATCGAGCGCGAGCAGGTCACGCTGGTGCTGATCAGCACCCCGATCCGCAGCGCCGGCGAGTGTCACCTCCAGCAGTTGATGCGCCTGACCGAGGGGCTGGCGGTGCGGATCTGCTTCATGCCCTATCTCAGCGGCTATTTCGCCAAGCAGATCCAGTTCATGGACATCAACGGCATCCCCATGGTGACCCTGGGCGCGATCCGCCCCCGGCCCGCCGAGCAGATCAGCAAGCGCCTGCTCGACCTGACGCTGGCGGGGGCGGCGCTGTTGCTGCTCGCGCCGCTGATGATCGCGATCGCGCTGTGGATCCGTCGCGACTCGCCGGGACCGGTGCTCTTCGTGCAGGAGCGGGTGGGCAAGGACGGCGCGCGCTTCCCGATGTACAAGTTCCGCACCATGCACCTCGACAGCCCCAGGTTCGCCTACTCGCCGACCGTCTCGGACGACCCGCGGATCACCCGCGCCGGGCGCTTCCTGCGCCGCACCAGCCTCGACGAGCTGCCGCAGCTGTTCAACGTGCTCGAGGGCAGCATGAGCCTGGTCGGCCCGCGCCCCGAGATGCCCTTCATCGTCGAACAGGAGTACGAGGAGATCCATCGCGAGCGGTTGCGGGTGAAACCGGGGATCACCGGGGTCTGGCAGATCAGCGGCGACCGCGACAAGCAGATCCACGAGAACATCTCCTACGACCTGTTCTATGTCGAGAACCGCTCGCTGCTGCTCGACGCCATCATCCTGGTACGCACCCTGTTGTTCGCCGTCTCGGCGATGCGTACCTGCTAGCCGCGCCACCGGAGCCGCCATGGAGACCGCGACCCCAACCCTCAACGCCCTGCTCGCCGAGCACGCCAGGCGCACCCCGGAGCGCCCCTTCATCCATCATCGCGACGGCACGCTCGACTATCGCCGGACCCAGGCGCTGGTCGAGTGTCTCGCCGGCGCGTTGCACGCGCTCGGACTGGGGCCGGGGGCGCGGCTGGGGATCGCGCTCGGGCGGCGGCCCGAGGGGGTGCTCGCCTTCCTCGCCGCGACCCGGATCGGCGCCCTGCCGGTGGCGCTCAACCCGGCGCTGGAGCCGCGTCTGCTGCTCGGGTTCGCGCGCGCGCAGCGGCTCGCCGCGCTGCTCGCCGAGGGCGAGACGCTGGCGGCGCTGGCCGCCGGTGAGGTGCCGGAGGGCGTGATGCTGATCGACCGCGCCGGCCGTCATCCCGGCTGCGTCTCCTGGCCCGAGCTGCTCGGCGCCACGCCCATCGCCTCCCCGCCCGAGCCCGAGTCGGGGCAGGTCGCCTATCTCAACTTCACCACCGGCACCACCGGACGGGCCAAGGGCGCGCTGGCGACCCACGCCAATCTCTACTGGAACACCCGCGCCGCGATCGAGGCCTTCGCGCTCGGCCCGGACGACGTCCATCTGTGCATGTTCGCCGCCTTCGCCCATCCCCACGAGCTGTTCTGTCGCGCGCTCCAGACCGGCGGCGCGCTGGTGCTGCTCGAGGAGATCAGCCCGCGCGCCATCGCCGGGACGATCCGCGCGTTCGGGGTGACCTGCATGATGGGGCTGGCGCCGATGTACCGGATGATGGCCGGGGCCTGTGCGCGCGCCGATCTCGCCAGCCTGCGTCTGGCCGAGAGCGGGGGGATGTACACCAGCCCGGAGATCAACGCCGCCTTCGCCGCGCGCGGCGGGGTGCCGATCATGTCGGTGTGGGGCAGCACCGAGACCAGCGGGGTGGCGCTGGCCAACACCGCCGAGGGCTATCGGCTCGACGGCAGCATGGGGCGGGTGTGTCCGCACTATCAGGCGCGCGTCGTCGACGAGCAGGGGCGCGAGCTGCCGCCGGGCGAGGTCGGCGAACTGCTGCTGCGCGGTCCGGGGCTGGTCTCGGGTTACGACGGCGGGATCGCGCTGGCCGGCCACCAGGGCTGGTATCGCAGCGGCGATCTGGTCCGGCGTGACGACGACGGCTTCTATTATTACGTCGAGCGGATCAGCGGCATGATCAAGGTCGCCGGGCTCAAGGTCTATCCGCTGCAGCTCGAACTGCTGCTCGGCGCCCATCCCGGGGTGCGCGAGGCGGCGGTGCTCGGTCGTCCCGACCGCCGCAAGGGCGCGGTGCCGGTGGCCTTCGTCGTGCCCGAGCCGGGAGCCGAGCTCGACGCGGCCCGACTGCGCGCGCATTGCCGCGCCCAGGGGTTGCCCAACTACATGGTGCCGAGACGCTTCGAGCTGGTCGACGACCTGCCGCGTATCGGCAGTGGCAAGATCGACAAGCGGCCCCTGCGGACCCTGGTGGAACGCGGGTCCCTGACCGACGGGTGACGACGATGAAGGCATTGATGGCAACGGCGGTCTGGGATCCCAGACCGGGGTACGCGCCGAGCGCGCGTGAGCTGGAGCGGCGCCGCGCCGACTGCGCCAGTCAGGTGTGGCGCGATCCGAGTTTCGCGCTCGCCGAGGTCCCGGTCCCGGAGATCGGCGACACCGAGGTGCTGGTGCGGGTGGTGTGCTGCGGCATCTGCGGCTCGGACAGCCATCTCTACCAGACCGACGCCGAGGGCTATCTGATGTTCTCCGGGCCGGCGGCGCTGCCCTGCATCATCGGCCACGAGTACGCTGGGGTGGTCGAGCGCGTCGGGCGCGCGGTGCGCGGGTTGCGCGAGGGCGATCTGGTCGCCGCCGAGAGCATCGTCTGGTGCGGCTGCTGCACGCCCTGTCGCAGCGGCGCCTTCAACCAGTGCGATCGGGTGGAGCTGACCGGGATCACCACCGACGGCGCGCTGGCCGAGTACGTCGCTGTCGACGAGCGTCAGTGCTGGTCGCTCGCCGCGCTCGCCGGGCGCTATGACGACACCCGACTGTTCGAGGTGGCGGCGCTGATCGAGCCGCTGGGCTGCGCCTACAACGGGCTGTTCGTCTGTGCCGGTGGCTTCCGTCCCGGGGCGGTGGTGGTGGTCCATGGCGCCGGTCCCATCGGACTCGGCGCCATCGCCCTGGCGCGTCTGGCGGGGGCCAGTCAGGTGATCGTCTTCGACCCCATCGTCGAGCGTCTGGCGATCGCCGAGACGCTGGGGGCCGATCGCGTCTACGACACCACGGCGCTGCGCCGCGACGGCGTCAGGCCGCGCGACCTGGTGCTCGAGCACACCGCCGGGCGCGGCGCCGAGATCCAGGTCGAGGCGGCGGGCGCGGCCGGGGAGACCGTCCCCGAGATGCAGTCCTCGCTCGCCCCCGGCGGCCAGATCGTCTATCTCGGGCGCGCCGCCACCGAGACCCCGGTACAGCTCAACGGGCTGGTGAGCGGTGCCAACGCCATCCAGGGCGGGCGCGGTCACGCCGGCTACGGCATCTACGACGGCATCATCCGGTTGCTCGCCAGTGGTCGGCTCGAGGTCGCGCCGATGATCACCGCGCGCTACCCGTTCGCCGAGGCGATCAGCGCGCTGGCGACCTCGGTGCAGCGGACCGACGGCAAGGTGATGGTGCGGATCGGCTGAGTGGAGGTGAGCATGGCACAGGGACAATCGCCGCGCGGTCTCGACGGCAAGACGGTGCTGGTGACCGGTGGGGCGGGCTTCATCGGCAGCAATGTCGCGCTGCACCTGCAGCACCACCACCCCGGGTGTCGCGTGGTGGTGGTCGACTGTTTCGGCGCCGCCGCCGCCGCCCCCGGCCCGCGCGCCTTCGGGCACTATCTCAACCTGATCGACTTCGCCGGCGAGCTGATCTGCGGTGATCTCACCGAGCCGCGCGACCTCGCCCGGCTGCAGCGCCTGCGCTACGACCTGATCCTGCACTTCGCCGCCGTCTCCGACACCCGGGTCTACGACCAGGCGGCGATCCTGCGCGCCAACGTCAATGTCTTCGCCGATCTGCTGGGTCTGGCCGCGCGCCGCGGCGCCGATCTGGTCTACGCCTCCTCGGCCGCGACCTATGGTGCCGCTCCGGCGCCGCAGCGGATCGGTCACGAGGCCCCCGACACCCCCTATGGCTTCAGCAAGCTGAAGATGGACCAGATGGCGGCGCGCTTCCGTCAGGAGCATCCCGGGTTGGCCGTCGCCGGGCTGCGCTTCTTCAACGTCTACGGGCCGCGCGAGTACTTCAAGGGCACCACCGCCTCGATGGTGCTGCAGCTCGGCCACCAGCTGCTCGCCGGGCGCGCGCCCCGCTTGTTCCACGGCTCGGAGCACATCCTGCGCGACTTCGTCCATGTCGAGGACGTGGTGCGCGCGGTGCTCGCCGCCGCCGCGGGTCGCGTCAGCGGGGTGTTCAACGTCGGCAGCGGTCGTGCCGAGTCCTTCGCCCGGGTGCTCGAGCTGCTCCAGCAGGGTCTGGGCACGGCGCTGCCGATCGACTACATCGACAACCCCCACCACGCCTACCAGACCCATACCCGGGCCGAGTTGGAGACCACCCGCGCGGCGCTCGGCTACGCCCCCGAGTACGACCTTGCGCGGGGCGTGGCCGCGTATCTCCCCGAGATCCGTCGCAGCTATCGCGAATGGGGCGCCGGGGTCAGCGGGTGTTGACGTTGATGTTGCGGTTGATCAGGTCGTAGCCCTGTAGCGAGGGCAGCAGGTTGTCGACCACTCGGGTCCACAGTGCCAGCGGCGCGGCGGTGACATAGACCACGTCGCGCGGCGCGAGCCGGAACTGGGCGCCGAGCACCATTGCGGTGGCGTCGCGGAGGTCGAGCTGATAGATCTGGATCGGTCGCGTCTCGCCGCCGGGGCGGATGACGAACACCCCGGTGGCGTCGGCGCTGCCCTCGTTGAGCCCGCCGACGCTGCTCAGCGCCTCGGTCAGGCGCATGCCGTTGCGGCCCATGACCAGGGTGGTCGGTTGGCGCACCTCGCCGAGCACGAACACCTTGAGGGTGTCGTTGCGCGGCACGTGGATGATGTCGTTGGCGCGCAGCAGCCGGTTCTCGGTGAGCACCCCGTGCTGGAGCAGCGCCTGCAGCGAGATCCGCTGCTCCGCGCCGCGGCGGCTCAGCACCACGTTGTCCCAGTCGGCGTGTTCGGTCAGGCCGCCGGCGTGGTTGATGGCATCGAGCAGGGTCAGCGGGATGTTGGTGAGCGGGCGCGGTCCCGGCTCCCTGACCTCGCCGGTGACATAGACCCGCTTGGCGTTGAAGGCGGCGACGTTGACCTCGACCTTGACCTCCTCGATGTACTCCGAGAGCGCCTCGGTGAGACGCAGGCGCACCTCTTCCAGGGTCAGTCCCGCGACCGCGAGCTTGCCGACATAGGGGAAGTAGAGGGTGCCGTCGCTGTGGACCCAGGTGCCGGACTCGGCGGCGCTGCGATAGGAGCCGGCGGGGATGGTCAGCTCCTCGTGCTCGAAGACGATGATGTTGAGGATATCGCCCTTGCCGACGCGATAGGCATAGTCGGCGATCTCGCGCTCCAGCGCCGGGTTGTCGAGCGGGCTGGGTGGCGGTGTGCTGAGTTGCCGGATCAGCTTGAAGGTGATCGGGTGGATCTCGGCCTGGGCGGCGACCGGGGGTTCCTCGGCGGCGCTGCGTGGCTTGTCGAAGGTCACCATCCGGGTGCCGGGGACCAGCGCGCAGCCGGCGCCGAGCGCGATCAGGCCGATCAGCGCGAGCGCGGCGCTCCAGCGGGCACGGGGCGAAGGCGTGTGAGTGGTGGTCATCGGTGCATCCGGGCTCAGTGCAGATAACGGTGTTCGAGTGGGTCGACGGCGGTCAGCACCAGGCCGAGCGGGGCGCGTCGCGAGAGCCGCTCGAGCGCTGCGCGCGCCGCGCGCAGCGGGGTGCGACCGGCGGCGACCACCAGGAGCGCGTGCTCGACCAGCGCCAGCACCTGGATGGCGTCCTCGCTCGCGCGCAGCGGCGGGGTGTCGATCAGGATCAGGTCGTAGTCCTCGTCGAGACGGGCGAGCAGCGCGCCGAGCCGGGCCTCGGCGAGGAGCGGTGCCGGATCGTCGAGGGCGGCGCCGGCGGGCAGCAGATCGAGCCCGGGCGCGCGGGTGGGGACGATGCAGCGCTCGAGCGCCACGCCCTCGCACAGGTGCCCGACCAGCCCGGGCTGCGGTGCGGCATCGAGGCGTGAGGCGAGGTCGGGGGCGCGCAGGTCGAGCTCCAGCGCGAGCACCCGCAGCCCGTCGCCGGCGCACTGCTCGGCGAGTGCGGCGAGCAGGGTGCTGCGCCCGTCGCCGCGACAGGGTCCGACCAGCGCCAGCCGCCGGGGCAGCTGGCCGTCGAGCCGCTCGCGCAGCCGGTTGCGCAGTGCGCGCAGCGGCTCGCGCCACGCCCGCGCCGGACGCGCGTCGCGGCGTACCCGCACCAGCCGGGCGAGCAGGGGCGGGCCGCGCAGCGCCGCCGGGTCGCGTACCGAGTCGTCGAACAGGTCCTCGATCAGGGCGATGCCGAGCGCCCAGAAGCCGCCGAGCAACACCGCGACCACGGCATTGAGCGCGAGGCTCGGCCTGGCCGGGCGGGTGGTCGGCGTGGCCCGCTGGACCAGCACGTGGGTCGGTGCGACCAGCGCCGCGGCAAGCCCGAGCTGCCGCTGTGCCTCGAGCATCCGGCCATGGATCGCCTCGCTCACCTCCAGCTCGCTGTCCAGCTCGGCCTGGCGCTCGAGCAGCGCGGCATGGGTGTCGACCCGGTTGCGGTACTCCGCGATGGTGTGGGCGATCTGGCGGCCCTCGGCCTCGCTGATCGCCAGCGCCACCTGCTGCTCGGTGCGCCGAGCGCCGAGTTCCTCGTAGAAGCCCAGGGTCTCGCCGCCGCCGCCGACCACCGCCCGTGCCTCGGCGACGATCAGCTCGCGCAGCCGCTCGATCTGGGCGAACAGCCGACGGTACTCGGAGGATGCCTCGGTGCTGTCGACGCGCAGCGCCGCAAGCTCCTGGAGCAGGTCGTTGAGGTCGGCCTTGAGGGTGCGGATGTGCTCGCTGTTGGCCTGGGCCTGATCGGCGCTGCGTGCCGCCCCGGTGCGCGCCAGCTCGGTGTCGAGCGCGGCCAGCTCGGCGGCGAGCGCGGCCTGCTCGGTGTGATTCTCCTCGGCCTGGGTGCGCAGTGCGCCGAGCTTGGTGACCAGGGTCTCGATCTGGGCGTCGAGGTCGATCGCCCCGGTCTCGGTGACGAAGGCGCGCTGGGCGGCGAGGGCGGCGAGATAGTCGTCGCGCACCGCGCCGAGGCGTTCGTCGACGAAGGCGCGGGCACGTGCCAGATCGGCCTGCTGGAGCTCGACCTGGCTGGCGATATAGGCCTCGGCGAGTCCGTTGGCCAGTGCCGCGGCCTGATCGCGCTCGCCGCTCCAGCCGACGATCTCGACCACCCGGCCGTCCTCGAGCTGGTCGATGTCGAGGTGTGGACGCGGGGTCTGGCGCGGCAGCAGCCCGCCCTTGATCAGCCGCCGCGCGGTGAGCGGCTCGCCCTGATCATCGGTGAGCCCGAGCGTGGCGATCACCCGGTCGAGCGAGGGTTCGAGCTGGCCGAGCGAGATCTCGGTGTCGGCGTCGAAGTCGTCGCTGCTGGTGAGGCTGGCGGTGGGGATGCCGAGCGCGGCGAGCAGGGTGTTGGCGCCGGGCGATTCGCGTACCAGCACCAGCGCGGTCGAGCGATAGGTCGGCGCGCTCGCCAGGGTGAAGAGCGCGACCAGCGCCACCACGGCGAGGAACAGGGTGGCGAGCGTGCGGCGACGCCGGATCAGCAGGTCGCGGATCTGTATCAGCTCCATCTCGTGGCGTCGTCATGCTCTGGGTCGGGGACGACCGCGGCGGAGGTTGTCGGCGCGTGTGCGGTCGGCGGCGGCCCATTATAGCGGCTGGCGGCCTCGCGTCGCGCGATCCGCACGGTGGCGACGATCAGCCCGTAGAGCATCCAGCTGAAGGCCGAATCGTAGGAGAAGTCGACGGTGGCGTGGATCAACAGTGCCAGCAGGGCGGTGGCGAGACAGTAGAGATAGCGGCGCAGCCGCGGGTCGCGGGTCTCGCGCAGCGCGCGCGCCAGCTCGACGACCACCCCGAGCACGAAACCGAGCAGCAACAGGGTGCCGATCGGACCGGCGTCGAAGAGGATGCTGAAATAGTAGTTGTGCGCCCCCGGCCAGGGGTCGACGAGATGGGCGAAGCCGCCGAGCCCGGCGCCGATCCAGCGCTCGCCGAGCAGCGCCAGTCCGGCCTCCCAGAACTCCAGCCGGAAGGTGATGGAGAGCTCGTTGACCTCGGCCCCGGAGGCCAGCCGGTCGGCGCTGAACACCACCACGTTGAAGGCCATGATCGCGACCAGCGCGACGAGGAAGCCGAGCCCGGTCAGCAACCGTCGCCCGCGCAACCCGGGGTAGAGCGCGATGAAGGCCGAGACGGCGATGACGAAGGCGCCGGCGGCGCCCTTGGAGCCGGTGGCCAGCAGGTTGGAGATCAGCCAGGGGGCGCTCAGCGCGAGCACCAGCCGGGCGCGCCCGCCGCACTCGGGCCAGAGCGCGCAGCCGGCCATGAACACGAAGGTGGTGACGGTGCCGGCGATCTGCGGCGGCGCGAAGCCGCCGGCGCGGGTGCCGTAGAGGATCAGCGAGGGCTCGAAGCGCCAGTCGGCGCCGAGCTGGACCTGCAGCGCCTGCAGCGGGCTGGTGTCGATCTTGTTGGAGAGCACCAGCATCAGTGCCAGCGCCAGGCCCCAGACGAAGGTGAAGCCGAGGGTCAGGGTGAGGGCGCGGCGGTCGGTGACATAGAGCTGGATGAGGAAATAGAGTCCGACCCCGAAGGCGAGGTTCAACCCCATGCTCGTGCCGTGCAGCGGGTCGAGGCTCCAACCGTAGCTGGCGAGCATCCACAGCAGCAGCAGCGGCGGCAGGGTGTCGAGCGGGGCGATCGTCGGGGCGGCGCCGGGCACGCGTCGGGCGAGCAGCCGCGCGGCAAGCAGCGGCAGCAGCAGCGGCGCGAGCCCGAGGGCCAGCGGGTAGCGCTCGCCGAGCGCGCGTAGCGGCGAGTCGGTGATCAGGTTGATGTTCATCAGCAGCGCCGCGCCATAGACCACCAGGAAACCGGTCAGCGGCCAGCGCAGGCTCGCGGCATAGAACCACAGCAGCGCGACCAGCCCGAGCCCGAGCCAGGGCGAGATCAGGATGGCGAGCACCGCGGGTAGCGCGAGCGCGAGCTGCAGGGTGGCGTTAAGGGGCGTCGCCAGTCGGTCCATCCGGGCTCAGGTAGCGTGGCGTGGCGTCGAGGTCGAGTCGGATCGCGCCGTCCTCCAGCGCCAGGGTGCGCGGTGAGGGGCCGCTGTCGGGCAGCGCCGACTCGACCCGCACCCGCCTCACCCCGGGGTGCTCGATGGGGATGCGTACCGCTGCGCTGCCGCCCGAGCGGTCGCTCCAGGCCACCAGCAGCGGTGCGTCGTGACAGTGGAAGCGCACCACCACCAGACCCTGTTCGTCGCGCAGCAGCCGGGTGCGCCGCCAGTCGCAGCCGTCGAGCCGCTCGGTCATCCGCCGATAGGCGTGATAGGCCGGTTTGCGCCGCCCGTCGGCGTCGATCAGGGTGACCTGGCGGAAGTAGCCGTCGCCCGGGCTGGCGCCACGCTCGGGGGCGGCGCGCAGCCCCGACCACAGGGTCAGGCGGAACCCGGAGCCGAGCAGATAGGCGTGACGCTTGACCACGTCCTCGGCCTGGGCGCGCTCGTCCTGATGGCGCCCGGCATGCTCGAGCGCGACCAGTGGCGCGGGCGCGAAGCCGTTGCGCGCGGCGGCGCGCTCGAGGTCGTCGATCCAGGTGCGCAGCTCGGCGTACTGGCGCTCGAGCGCCACCCCCGGGGCGGTGCCGATCCAGTGCTGGTCGAGATAGTCATAGGGGCGCTCGCCCCCGGCGCGGGCGCCGAGCCGGTCGAAGAAGGCATCCATGAAGCGGCGCGGGTCGGTGTCGCCGTGCCAGCCGGGACCGCGCACCATGCCGGCGATCACCTCGGCGCCGGGGTCGGCGGCGCGGATCGCGCGATGGGCGAGGATCAGGGTGTCGGCGAGGTCGGCGCCGTCGCCCTGCCAGTAGCGCTTGGCATAGGGTTCGTTCTCCACCGCCCAGCGCCGGATCGGCGCGCGCAGGCCGGGCATGTCGGCGCGCCCGTCGCCGTCGTAGCGCTCCACCGCGGCGCGCACGAAGGCGCTGTAGGCGGCGGTGTCATCGGGCTTGCGCGGGATCGAGCGCGCCATGCGCTGGCCCGTCGGTTGCGGCGGCGAGGCGGTGAGGATGGGCACCAGATGGATGTTGTTGGCCTGGCTGTAGCGCACCAGGGCGTCGAGCCGGCTCCAGTCGTAGCCGGCCCAGCCGCCGTCGGCGTCGCGCCCCTGCACCAGGTTCCAGCTGAAGGCGAAGGTCGCGCCCTGTGACGCCCAGTGGGCGCCGAGCGCGCGCATGGTCTCGCCATAGCCCTGGTTCCAGGAGGTGTGCCGGAAGCGCAGCATGTTGGGGTCGAAGAAGCCGAAGGGCGAGTCCAGCGAGGCCTGCATCCGGGCCCGGTCGAAGTGGTCCTCGGGCGCCGTCTCGGGCATCGGCAGCGAGACCGTCGGGCGTTGCGCCGCCGCCCGCGCCGGTGCGCCGGCCAGGGCGGGGCGCACGCTCGGCGCGCCTGGCGGGCGTGCGCCTCCCGGGCCGCCGTCGACGACGATCAGCGCGTTCGGGGTCAGGCGCACCCGGGTCCCCGGGGTCAGCGCGTCGCGTCCGATCTCGTGTTCGCGCAACACCAGGGCGCCGGTCGGGAGCGCTCGGGTCTCGCCGCCGGGCGTCTCGATCCGCGGCGGCGTGCCGGCCACCACGCGTCCGCGCAGCGGACCCCGTCCCGCGCCTCCCTGGGGGACCACCACCCGCTCGCCCGGGGTGAGCGCGGCGGGGTCGACGCGGCTGTGACGCAGCAGCCGCAGTCCGCCGAGCGTCCGGGTGAGGGCGCGCCCGTCGGCGCTGATCAGGTGCACCCGCTCGCCCTCGACCCGCTCCACTCGTGCCATGACCGGGCGCTGCCCCTGACCTTGTGCCGGGCGCTCGGCCATGGGGGCGGCGGGTCGGCCCCAGGGTGGTGGTCGGGGGCCGCTCTCGGGGGCGCAGGCCGGCAGCAGTTGGCTCGTCAGCAACAGGGCCAGGGTCGCGAGGCGGCTGGATGGTGTCATCGGCGCTCCCGAGAGCGGGGTGGCATCGGCCTATTGTCGGTCGGCTGCGGGTGTCAGGTCCAGTGGCGATGGTTGCGCGGCGTGTGCGCGAGCTGCGCTGGAACAAGGTCGGTCCGGGGCGCTGCTGTTATCCTTCTATCTATCGCAAGGTCGCGATCCGTCGGTATCCCGCCGGCGCGGGCCGGTCAGGATGCGGCCGACTTGGCGTGAGGGCTTGAACGGTCGGGAGAACACGCAGTGGTCGGGATTGATCCATCCAGGGTGGTCGTGCGGTGACCGGCTCGCACCAGGGCGACGGCGCGTTGGGCGTGGCCGCGCGCGGCTCCTTGATCACCCTCGCCGGCACCTTCGCCGGCAAGGGGCTGGGCTTCGCCCTCAGGGTGCTGGTCACCCGACTGTTCGGCGAGGCGGCCTTCGGCGCGCTGGCGCTCTGTCTGCTCGTCGGCGAGTTCGCCCGCACCCTGGCGGTGGCCGGGCTGGCGCGCGGCGGCATGCGCTTTCTCGCGCTGGCGCTCGGCGAGGGTCGCCCCGAGACCATCCCGGCGCTGTTGCGTACCGTGTTCTCGATCCCGCTGGCGCTCTCGCTGCTCTGGGCCCTGGCCCTCTTCCACGGCGCCGATGCCCTCGCCATCGGCTGGTTCGGCGATCCCACGCTCGCCCCGCACCTGCAACGTATGGCCTTCGCCATCCCGGCGCTGGCGCTGCTGCGCGTCGGGGTCGAGACCAGCCGCGGCTTCCACACCACCCGTTACGCGACCCTGGTCGAGCAGCTCGCGCTGCCGGCGCTGCTGTTGTGCGCCGCGCTCGGCGGCTATCTGCTCGGCGGCAGCCTCGGGGCGGTGATCTGGGGGATGGTGCTGGCCTATGGCGTGGCGCTGGCGCTGATCCTGCTGGCGCTGCGCCGTCAGCTCGGCGCCGCGCTGCGCGCGCCGCGCACGCCGTCCGCCGCCGTCGCGCCCGCGCCGGGCGCCGGGGTGGTGCTGCGCTACTCGCTGCCGCTGTTTTTGAGCGGCTTCGCCGCGATGCTGATGGGCTCGCTCGACCTGCTGCTGCTCGGTCACTGGGTGTCGGTCGCCGAGGTCGGGGTCTATGCCGCCGCGCTCGCCCTCGCCGGGCTGTTGTCCTCGACGCTGATGAGTTCGGTCAACAGCATCCTCGCGCCGCTGATCGCCAGTGCCCACGGTGGCGCCGATCCGGCGCGCGTCGCCCATCTCTATCGTGCCACCACGCGCTGGCTGACGCTGCTGGCGTTGCCGTTGGCGGGCGCGGCGGTGCTCGCGCGCGAGCCGTTGATGGCGTTGTTCGGCCCCGGCTTCGTCGCCACCGGTGCCGGGGTGCTGGCGGTGCTGGTGATCGGTCACGCGCTCAACTGCGCCAGCGGTGGGGTCGGTCAGGTGCTGGCGATGACCGGTCACCAGGGGCTGGAGCTGCTCGCCAACCTGATCGCGATCGCGCTCAACCTGGCGCTCAACCTGGCGCTGATCCCGCTGCTCGGGCCGCTCGGCGCGGCGCTGGCGACCGCCATCGCGTTGGTCGCGCTCAACGGGCTGCGGTTGTTGATGGTCCGGGCGCGGCTGGGGATGCAGCCCTTCGCCCGGCGTCCGCTGCTGGTGGCGGCGGCTGGTGTGGTGGTGGTGCTGGGGTGCGAGCTGAGCGGGCTGCGCGCGCTGGCGCCGCTGTGGTGCGGGCTGGGCGTCGGGCTGGCGCTGGCAGCGCTGGGCTGGCGCCTCGGTCTCGCGGCCGAGGACCTGAGACTGTTGCGGGGGCTGGGCGGACGGCTCGCTCGCGGCGGGCGACTGAGCCGGGCCTGAGCGCCCGGGGCATGGGGGAGACGAGATGACGCAGAGCAACAACCGGGTGATGGTCTTCGGCATGGACGGGGCCACCTTCGACATCATGCAGCCGCTGCTCGATGCCGGCCGGCTGCCCAATCTGGCGCGGCTGATCGCGCGCGGGGCGAGCGGCACGCTCGACTCCAGCGTGCCCGAGTTGAGCCCGCCGGCCTGGACCTCGTTCATGACCGGGGTCACCCCCGGGGCGCACGGGGTCAACGACTTCTTCGGACCGGTCGAGGCCGGCTCCTACGAGACCCGCTTCTTCAACGCCTCCTACCGTCGCCGACCGCCGCTGTGGAGCCTGCTGAGCGCGCGCGGGCGTCGGAGCTGCGTGCTCAACGTGCCCTTCACCTTCCCGCCCGACCCGATCAACGGGGTGATGGTCTCGGGGATGGACACGCCGAGCCTGGAGAGCGCCTTCGTCCATCCGTCGGAGTTTCGCGAGGAGCTCGACCGGGTCACCGGCGGCTACCGTCTCGAACGCGTCGAGCGGCGGCTCTCGCGCCGTGCCGTCGGGCGTTATGCGCGCAGCATCGAGGAGATCACCGAGAACCGCTTCCGCGCCGCCGCGCATCT
>NZ_BAAFHB010000001.1:0-282755 GCF_041155115.1 Marichromatium sp. PS1 | reverse complement strand
TGGGCGCGGTGGTGGCGCTGCTGGCGCGCGGCAAGGCCGCCGAGTTCGCCGCGGCGATGGCCGCCGCCCCGGCGCTGGCGGCGCTGCCGCGGCGCCGTCGCTGGGTGCGCCGGGCCTTCCAGAACCGTCTCTGCAACGAGCTGGAGGTGCTGGTCTTCCCGCGCCTCGGGCCGGCGCGGATGGCCGGTTTCGTGCGCTGCGACGACTGGTCCGAACTCGATGCCGCGCTGGCGCGCGGTCAGGGCGCGATGCTGCTGCTCGCGCACTTCGGTGCCAACCAGATGGCGATGCCCGCGCTCGGTCACGCCGGCTACCGGATGTGCCAGATGGGGGCCTCGCCGCTGGTGTGGCGCGAGCGCATCAGCCATCGTCGCTTCTCGCCCCTGGAGGCGCGCACCCTCGAGCTGCGCTGGCGGCACGAGTGCGCGCTGCCGGTGCGTCATATCGACGCCTTCGGCTCGTTGCGCCCGGCCTTCGCCTGTCTGCGCGCCAATCAGGTGCTCGGCATCGCCATCGACGGCGCCGCCGGCAGCGACTGGGCCGAGGTCGATTTCCTCGGCGCGCGCGCGCGCTTCTCCACCGGCGCGCTGCGCATCGCCGCGCGCACCGGTTGCGCGGTGCTGCCGACCTTTCTGGTGCGCGAGCCCTCCGGGGTCAGCCGGCTGGAGATCGGCGCGCCGCTCGAGTGGGGCGCCGACCCCGCCGATCCGGCGGCGCTGGGCGCGGCGATCCAGGACTATGCCCGGCTGCTCGAGCGGCGGGTGATCGCGCAGCCCTGTCATTACCTGCCGTTCCTCGCGCTGCGTCGCATGACCGCGCTCAAGGAGGGCGAGCCGCCGCTGCTGCTCGAGACGCCCTCGGCCCCACCCGGAGGTCTGCCCGCATGAAGCTCACCCTGATCACCCCGACCCCGCCCGACATCAGCGCCTTCGACGTGCGCGCGCTCTCGGCCCATGTCCGCGCCTGCGGTCACCAGTGCCGGTTGATCTTCCTGCCCGGCAGCATCGGCCGGTTGCGCGCCGATCGCGAGGTGATCTATCACTATCCGCCCGAGGTGCTCGACGATCTCGCGACGCTGAGCGCCGACGCCGACCTGATCGGGCTGTCGTTCATGACCCAGTACTTCGACCGCGCGCTGCAGGTCACCGAGCACCTGCGCCGGGTCCACGACGCCCCGCTGGTGTGGGGCGGGGTGCACCCCTCGAGTCGCCCCGACGAGGCGCTCGAGCACGCCGACATGGTGGTGATCGGCGAGGGCGAGCACACCCTGGTCGAGCTGCTCGAGTGTCTGGCGCGCGGCGCCGATCACCGCCGGGTGCGCGGGCTCTGGGTGCGCGAGGGCGAGCAGCGTCACCGCAACCCGCAGCGCCCGCTGATCGACGATCTCGACAGTCTGCCGCCGTTCGACTTCTCCAACGACGATCACTATGTGCTCGATCCGCGCGCCGGGCGCCTCCGGCCGCTCACCGACGCGCTGCTGCGCGAGATCCTGCCGCTGTTGCCGGGGCCGGGCGGTACCCTCAGACGCGCCTTTCGCACCATGACCGACCGCGGCTGTCCGCACCGCTGTACCTATTGCAGCGTCTCGGCGATCAAGGCGCGCTGCGCCGAGGACGGGGTGCCCTATCTGCGCTTTCGCGGTGTCGAGCGGGTGATCGCGGAGCTGGTGGCGGTGCGCGAGCGCTTCCCCTTCGTCGAGGCCTTCCAGTTCTTCGACGACACCTTCTTCGCCCGTCCCCGCGCTCAGATCGAGGACTTCGCCGCGCGCTATCGCGAGCGCGTCGGTCTGCCCTTCTACGTCCAGGCCAGCCCCTCGACGCTCAACGAGCGCAAGCTGCTGGCACTGCTCGATGCCGGGCTGGTCTATGTCGAGTTCGGCATCCAGAGCGGCAGCGAGCGGATCAAGCGTCTCTACGACCGCACCGAGTCCAACGAGCGGGTGGTGGCCGCCGCCGAGCTGCTGCACCGTCACCGCGACCGCCTGCTGCCGCCGGACTATCACGTCATCACCGACAACCCCTGGGAGACCGAAGCCGACGCCATGGACACGGTGCGGCTGCTCTACCGGCTGCCCAAGCCGTTCGGGCTGGCGGTCTCGAACCTGGTGTTCTACCCCCACACCCCGCTCTACGACCGCGCCGTCGCCGAGGGGCTGCTCACCGACACCGGCCCGGCACTCTATCGCAAGCCGTTCTTCGCCCCCCGTCGCACCTACCCCAACTTCCTGCTGCACCTGTTCACCTTCCAGCACGTGCCGCGCTGGGTCTATCGGGTGCTGATCAGCGAGCGCGCGGTGCGGCTGTTCTCGCGCCCGGCGCTGCTCGCGCCGCTGGGCCTGGTCACCCGGGTCGGCGAGGGGCTGCGGCTGCTCGCCAAAGGGGGCGGGGCGCTGGCGCGCGGCGACTGGTGGCGCATCGCGCGCTATCTGCAGCGGTTGCGCCCGGTCGACCCCGGGGTGACCGGACGCCGGCACTGAGGCGCGCGCCGGCGGAGCCGGCCGTGCGCCAGGGCCGGACGGCGTCGCGGCCATCGTCGTGACGCATCCCCGGTCGCGCCGCGCCAGGAGGGCGGGGCGTGACCACGACCCGGCAACCGAGGAGGAGCCCGCGGATGCGCATCGCGTTGATCTCGCCCTTCCCTGACATCACCGTGTTCGGTCTGCGCACCATGTCGGCCTATCTGCGCGAGCGCGGCCACTGGACGCGGATGATCTTCCTGCCCGACCCGGCCTGCGACGAGGACTACGGCGAGGAGCGCTATCGCCCCGAGACCCTGCGTCAGCTGGTGGCACTGTGTCGCGACGTCGATCTGGTCGGCATCACCCTGATGACCAACTACTTCGCCGCCGCGCGCCAGATCACCCACGCGATCCATGCCGCGACCTCGGTGCCGGTGGTCTGGGGCGGGGTGCACGCCACCATCTGTCCCGACGAGTGCATCGTCCACGCCGACATCGTCTGTGTCGGCGACGGCGAGGAGGCGCTGCTCGATCTCGCCGACGCGCTCGGTCGCGGCGCGGCCATCGACGCCCTCGCCAACCTCTGGGTGCGGGCGGGGGACGGGGCGATCAGTCGCAACCCGCCGCGACCGCTGCTGCGCGACCTCGATCGCTATCCGGCGCCCGACTACAGCCTCGCCGACCACCACTTCATGGTCGCCGACGGCACCATCACCCCCTTCACCCGCGAGCTCACCGAGCGCCATCTGCGTACCGGCACCGTCTCCAACCTGCTCGGCAAGATGGGCTACCAGACCATGACCGGGCGCGGCTGTCCGCACAAGTGCTCCTACTGCGCCAACGACGCGCTCAAGAACCTCTACGACAAGCGTGGTTATCTGCGCTGGCGCAGCGTCGAGCACGTCATCGACGAGCTCGAGCAGGTCAAGCGCCGCTTCCCGGACATCGGCTTCGTATGGATCTCGGACGATGCCTTCTTCTCGCGCCCGAGCGCCTCGCTGGCGGCCTTCTGCGCCGCCTACAAGGAGCGCATCGGGCTGCCCTTCTCCTGTCTGGCCAGCCCGCTGACGGTGACCGAGGAGAAGATGGCGTTGCTGGTCGACGCCGGTCTGGTCTACGTGCAGATGGGCATCGAGAGCGGCAGCGCGCGGATGCAGGCGCTCTACAACCGCGCCCGCATGGACAACCGCCGGGTGCTGCGCGCGGCGCGGATCATCAACCGCTATCGCGCGCGGATGTTCCCGCCGAGCTACGACTTCCTGCTCGACGTGCCCTACGAGCGCACCGAGGACACCCTCGAGAGCCTGCGTCTGATCGCCCGCCTGCCCAAGCCCTACCGTCTCCAGCCCTTCTCGCTGGTGCTCTATCCGGGCACCGAGCTGCATCGCATGGGGGTGCGCGACGGTCATGTGCGCGATGCCCATCGCGACGTCTATGCCAAGAGCTACAACATGCGCGCCGGCAGCTATCCCAACCTGCTGTTCGCGCTCGCCCAGGGCGGGCGCATGCCGGGGCCGCTGCTGCGACTGCTCGCCAGCCGGCCGCTCGGGCGGGTGCTCGGCGCCGCGCCGCTGCGCCCGGGCTTCGCCTGGCTCTATCGCGCGCTGCGCGCGCTCAAGGCGCGGTTGCGTCCGGCCGGGGGGCGCGCGGCATGAGGGTGTTGCTGATCCAGGCCTTTCTCGGCGGCAACGAGCCGCTGGTCTTCCCCATCGGGCTCGGCAGCCTGGCGGCGAACCTCGTCGGCCACCAGGTGCGGGTGCTCGACACCAACCTGGTCGAGTCGCCGCGCGCCGCGCTCGCCGAGGCGCTGGCCGAGTTCGCGCCCGAGGCGATCGGCATCTCGCTGCGCAACATCGACTCGACCAACAAGCGCGAGGTGGTCTTCTACTACCCGTTGCTCGGCGAGCTGCTGGAGGTGATCGAGCGGCATGCTCGCGCGCCGGTGATCATCGGCGGCTCGGGCTTCTCGATGTTCGCGCGCGAGATCATGGAGGCCGAGCCGCGCCTCGACCTCGGCGTGCACCTCGAGGGCGAGGAGACGTTGCAACTGCTGCTCGAGCGTCTCGATCGTCCCGAGACCGTACCCTCGGTGTTCTATCGGCGCGACGGCGCGCTGCACTTCTCCGGGCCGCTGCAGGGACCGGTCGATCTCGACGCCATCGCGTTGCCCGAGCGCGGCGCGCTGCGGGTCGGCGACTATCGCGCGGGCTTCGTCGACGCCATCGGGGTGGAGACCAAGCGCGGCTGCCCGCTGAGCTGTGTCTACTGCATCTACGGCTATCTCAACGGCAAGCGGATGCGGCTGCGCGACCCGCGGCTGATCGTCGACGAGATCGAGGCCCTGGTGCGCGATCACGGGGTGGAGCGCTTCACCTTCGTCGACTCGGTGTTCAACCTGCCGCGCGCCCATGCCGAGCGCATCTGTCGCGAGCTGATCGCGCGCGGGGTGCGGGCGCGCTGGTCGGCGTGGATCAACGAGCGTCACGCCGATGCCGCGTTCATGGCGCTGGCGGTGCGCGCCGGTTGCGTCCACGCCATCTTCTCGCCCGACGCCATCGCCGATCCGACGCTGCGCCGTCTCGGCAAGGACATGCGTCGCGCCGACATCCTGCGCATCTACCGTCTGCTCTCGCGCCACCCCGGGCTGGAGGTGAGCTACAACTTCTTCCGCAACCCGCCCGGCCAGACCCTCGGCAACCTGCTCTCGATCCTGTTCTTCGTGCTCCGCGCCAGGCTGCGTCTGGGGCGTCGGGTGCACTTCGAGTTCAGCGTGCTGCGCATCGAGCCGCACACCGGGCTGCACCGCATCGCCCTGGAGGAGGGGGTGGTCGATCCCGACGACCCGCTGCTCTATCCGCGCTACTACACCAACCCGCGCACCCGTCATCTCGACCGTGCCTTCGACGCCCTGCTCTGGCTCAAGGGGCGCATCGGTCGGCTGCGCGCGCGTCGCGCCGCCGCGGCCAGCAGTCCCACCGAGGAGGGCGCATGAGCACCGGTCCCTACAAGATCGTCAACGCCCGCAAGCGGCGTCTGACCCGGCTCGCCGACCTGATCGGCGCGACCCTGAGCCTGCCCTGGCGGCAATGGCGCCGGGCGCGCCCGCTCGACCCCGCCGAGGTGCGCGAGATCCTGCTGATCCGCACCCTCTATCTCGGCGACGTGATGATGACGGTGCCGATGCTGCGCCCGCTGCGCGAGCGCTTCCCCGGCGCGCGCATCACCCTGCTCACCGCCGCCGGCGCGGCGCCGTTGCTCGAGGGCAACCCCGACCTCGACGCGCTGATCACCTACGACCCCTTCTGGTTCAGCGATCGCAGCGGTCCGCTCGACTATCTGCGCTGGCGCTGGCGGATGCGCCGCCGGCGCTTCGATCTGGTGATCGAGGCGCGCGCCGACATCCGCGAGATCCTGATGCTGGTGCGCCCGCTGCGGGCGACCCACAAGGTCAGCTACGGCGTCGGTGGCGGCGCCTGGATGCTCACCCGGGTGGTGCCCTATCCGGGGGTGCGACACAAGGTGGAGTATCACCTCGATCTCTGTCGCGCACTCGGCTGTCGGGTCGAGGGCGTGCACTGGGACGTCCACCACAGCGCCGCCGAGCGCGCGGCGCTCGCGCGGCTGCTCGCCGAGCAGGGCCTCGCCGCGCCCTTCGTCGCCGTCCACCCGGGCTCGCGCCTGGCCCTCAAGCGCTGGCCGGCGGCGCGCTATGCCGCGCTGGTCGAGCGCGTCGCACGTCGGCTGGGACTCGCGGTGGTGGTGCTCGGCGCCCCCGGCGAGCGCGCCCTGGTGGCCGAGGTGGTCGGCGCCGGCGGGCCCCGGGTGCACGATCTCAGCGGCCGGCTCGGGCTGCGGGCGATGGCCGCGCTGCTGCGCGAGGCGCGGGTGCTGGTGTGCAACGACAGCGCGCCGATGCACCTGGCTGCGGCCGTCGGCACCCCGGCGCTGGCGCTGTTCGGGCCCTCGTCGAGCGTCGAGACCGGTCCCTACGGCCTCGGACACCGGGTGGTCGAGGTCGCGGGGCTGTGGTGTCGCGCCGAGTGCGACGAGCACGGCTGTCGTCATCCCGAGCGACAGTGGTGCATGCGCCAACTCGGGGTCGATCAGGTGTTCGCGGTGCTCTGCGAGATGCTCGGCGCCGAGGCCGCGGCGGGGGCGAACTGGTCCCAGAACTGCCACAGCCCGGGATCGCTGTCGATCCAGTGACGCAGCCGCGCGACGAAGGCCTGCTGCAATTGCTCCGGGGTCTCGGCCCCGGGCGGCGGCGACTCGATCACCGCGCGGTAGCGACGGGCGCCGTCGCGGGCCAGGAAGAGGAAGCGCATCGGCGCGCCGGCGCTTTGTGCCAGGCGGAAGGGGCCGAGCGGCAGCTCCAGGGTGTGACCGCAGCAGGCGTGGGGCAGGTGATGGCCGTAGCGCTCGGCGGTGCCGGTGCCGTCGCCGGCCATCATCAGCACCCGCCCGGCGGCGAGGCTGCGGTAGAGCTGACGCTGGAAGCGCGTGACATAGATCATCTCGGCCGGGAAGGCCTCCTCGAGGCGCAGCCGGTGGTGGAGCTGGACGCGGCGACCGATGAAGGAGAGCCCCCGCGCCGAGCGCAGCCCGAGCTGGGTCATCGGGTAGCCGAGACGACCGAGCGCGACCAGCGGCAGCTGCGAGGGGCCGAGATGGGCGTGCACCAGCACGCAGCCGCGACCCTCGGCGAGCGCGGCGTCGAGCCGGTCGCGCCCGGCGATCTCGATCACCCGCGACAGCGCCCGCCCGCGCAGCCGGTGGTAGTGGAAGATCGACAGCCGGTCGACATAGTGGTTGATCAGATAGGTGCGGCTCCAGGCGGCGATCCGCGCCGCGTCGGCGGCGGGATAGGCACGACCGAAGAGCGCGCGCAGTTGCGCGCGACGCGTGCCGGAGAGCGCCAGGTGCAAGCGCCCCATGGCGGCGAACAGCCGCAGGTTGAGCGCGATCGGCGCGCGCGCGCAGAACCAGCGCAGCGGGTACCAGATCAGCAGCCGCAGCAGGTCGCGCGCCGGGTGCTCGTGCACGATCATCGCGCGCCCCCCCGGCGCTGGCGGTAGAGCCCGGGGTCGGCGACCGCGGCCATCGCCTCGCGGTCGAGCGGGCGGTCGAGGAAGTCGGCCACGCGCGCCGCCTCGGCGGCGGGCTCGGCGATGGCGCGCGCATAGTCGACGTCGAGCACCTGGATGTGACGCTGCACGGCGAGCCAGCCCTCGAGCGCGGCGAGCTGGCGGCGGTAGAGCGTCTCCAGGGTGGCGTCGTCGATCTTGTCGGGATCGGTGCCGCGACGCACCAGCATGGCGCGCTGCGAGGCCAGCACCTCGCCGAGGTCGCGGCGCATGAACAGCACCCGATAGCGGTGTCCCGGGGGCAGGGCGTCGAGCAGCGGCGCGACCACCTTGATCGCCTTGCCGCGGGCCGCGCGCAGCCAGCCCGGATCCTCCTGGCGCAGCCGTTTCACCCGTTCGTGCTCGAAATAGCCGCGCGGGTTGTCGGCGTCGGCCGCGCGCGCGGCGTCGCTGAACACCTCCACCCCGCCGGCGGCGAGCATGGCGGTCATCATCGAGGTGCCCGAGCGGGGCAGGCCGGAGACGACGATGATCTCCTGGCGGCGGCGCAGACGGTCGAACAGCGGTAGCGGCATCTCGGGGGTCCGTGGCGGTGTGGGTTGAGGTCAGTTGCGCGGCGGGCGCAGCAGGCCCTGGTCGCGATACCAGGCGACGGTGCGGGCGATGCCCGCGGCGAGCGAGTGGGGCGGGCGGTAGCCGAGCTCGGCGCGGGCCTTGCCGATGTCGACATAGAGCCGGCTCTCGGCGGTCCACTCGACGGTCTTGCGCGAGAACGGCGGGCGTCCGGTCTGGGGGATGAGGAAGGGGTAGAAGGGCAGCACCTTGCCCAGCCCCTCGAAGCCGAGCCCGATGGCGCGCGCCAGCGGGATCGGGAGGCGCGGGGTCCACACCCGTACCCCCAGCTCGGCGGCGATGGCGTGGACGATCTCCTCGAGCGAGTAGGAGCGCGCGTCGGAGATGAAATAGACCTCGCCCGGACGGCCGTGCTCGGCGGCCAGGCGCAGCCCGGCGACCTGGTTGCCGACATAGCAGAACTCGGTGAGCACCTCGCGCGGGCCGATCAGCGGGTAGACGCCCTTCTCGATCACCCGGAAGAGCCGCCCGAGCAGGATCGGCTCGCGCTCGCCATAGGTCATCGGCGGGCGCACCACCACGGTCTCCAGAGTGCCGTCGGCGGCGGCCTCGCGCACCAGCCGCTCGGCCTCGAGCTTGCTCCGGCCATAGATGTTGCGCGGGTGCTGGGGGCTGTCCTCGGTGAGCGGGCGCCCGTCGCGCGAGGTGCCCACCGCCTCGATGGTGCCGGTGAACACGAAACGGCGCGCGCCGGCGCGGCGCGCGGCCTCGAGCAGCAGCCGGGTGCCCTCGACGTTGACCGCCCGGTAGCGGGCGTCGGGGACCCGGGCGTCGTGTCTGGAGATGGCGGCGAGGTGATAGACCTGCCCGACCCCGGCGAGCGCCGCCTCCAGGCTCGTCGCGTCGAGGAGGTCGCCGTGACGGATCTCGGCGCCGCAGGCGCTCAACGCCGCGCAGTCCTCGCCGGGACGCACCAGGGCGCGCACCGCGATCCCGTCGGCGCGCAGCGACTCGACCAGATGCCCGCCGATGAAGCCCGCCGCGCCGGTCACCAATGCCACTCGTGTCATCGCGTCAGCCTCCTCGGGTCGTCACCGGCGCCGTGCGCGCATCAGTTACGCGACGAACGTTAATGAGCCGCGCCGGCGGCGTCAACGCTGTGATGACCCCGGCGCCCTGGCTGCGCCCGGACGGCACGGCTGTGGCATGATCGCCCCCCTCGATGGGCGCCCGCCGGTGGTGCGCCCGGTCGCCGACGACACAGGACACCGATACCCATGCACAGCCCCCAGACCCTCGATCCCTCACTGATCCGCGAACAGGCGCGCGCGGCGCTCGCCGAGGACCTCGGCAGTGGCGACGTCACCGCCGCGCTGCTGCCCGCCGATCAGCAGGCGCGCGCCGAGCTGATCACCCGCGAGTCGGCGGTGCTCTGCGGCCGGGACTGGTTCGAGGCGGTGTTCCACGCCCTCGACCCGGCGATCCGCATCGACTGGGAGGCGGCCGACGGCGAGCGCGTCGCGCCGGGGCAGCGGCTGTGCGTGATCACCGGTCCGGTGCGCGCGCTGCTCACCGGCGAGCGCACGGCGATGAACCTGCTGCAGACCCTCTCGGGCACCGCCACCCGCACCCGCCGCTTCGCCGACGCCGTCGCCGGGCTGCCGGTGGCGGTGCTCGACACCCGCAAGACCCTGCCGGGGCTGCGCCTGCAGCAGAAGTACGCGGTGCGCTGCGGTGGCGGCACCAACCACCGCATGGGGCTGCACGACGCCATCCTCCTCAAGGAGAACCACATCCTCGCCGCCGGCTCGATCGCCGCGGCGGTGGCCGCGGCGCGGGCGCTGGAGACCGGGCTGGAGATCATCGTCGAGGTCGAGTCGCTCGCCGAGCTCGAGCAGGCGCTGGCCGCCGGTGCGCCGACGGTGCTGCTCGACAACTTCGGCAACGACCAGCTGCGCGAGGCGGTGGCGCTGAGCGCCGGGCGGGCGCGCCTGGAGGCCTCCGGTGGGGTGAACCTCGAGACCATCCGCGGCATCGCCGAGACCGGGGTCGACCGCATCTCGGTCGGCGCGCTCACCAAGGACGTGACCGCGGTCGATCTGTCGATGCGTCTGGAGGTCGGCTGAGCCTCGCTCAGCGCGGCGTGCCGGGGGCGCCGAGGTGCTGCTCGAGCACCTGCAGCCGCTCGCGCAGGCGCTCGTTCTCCTCGAGCAGGTCGAGCGCCAGCGCGGTACCGGCGAGGTTGAGGTCGAGGTCGTGGCGCAGCCGCACGGCGCGGCGCGCACGGCGCACCGCGACCCCGTCGAAGCGCCACTCGGCGGGGAGGCTGCCGCAGGGGTTGAGCAGCCCCTCGGCGACCATGCACTCGATCAGGTGGTGCTCGGCGTCGCAGAGCACGCACAGCTCGACCAGCGACAGGCTCAGGCCCTCGTCGAGCACGATGCCCTCGAAGATCCGCTCCAGCTGCTGCATCGGCGATGTCCTCCCTCATTGAGCCGCGCGCTATACCCCGAGGTCGGCGCGCGGGTTGAAGTCTAGCTGCTCGGCGAGCTTGCGGTAGGCGCGCCGTGCCGCCTCGGTGGTTGCCGGCGGCGCCTGGATCTCGAGTGTCACCAGGGTGTCGCCGGGCGGATCGCCGGGCAGCCCGCGCCCCTTGAGCCGCAGCCGCTGCCCGGACTGCGAGCCCGGCGGGATCTTCAGGCTGACGGTGCCGCCGAGGGTGGGCACGCTCACCGCGGCGCCGAGCGCCGCCTCCCAGGGCGCCAGGGGCAGGCGCAGGTGGATGTCGCGTCCGTCCGGGGTGAAGTGCGGGTGGGGCTTCAGCTCGACCTCGAGATAGAGGTCGCCGGCCGGGCCGCCGCCGAGCCCGGCGCCGCCCTGGCCGGCGAGCCGGATCTGTCGCCCCTGGGTGACCCCGGCGGGGATGCGGACCTTGAGGGTGCGGGCGTTGCCCGAGGACTCGACCCGTACCTGGCGGGTGACGCCGCGATAGGCCTCGTCGAGATCGAGGGCGATGCGCACCGTCTGGTCCTGGCCGCGGCGTCGCGGCGGCTCGGCGCCGCCGAAGGCGCGCCCGAAGATGCTGGAGAAGAAGTCGCTGAAGTCGCCGACGTCATCGGCGTCGAAGCGATAGTTGCCGCGGCGCCCGCCGCCGGGCGGCGGGCGGAAGTCCTGACCGGCGCGCCAGCCGCTGCCGAGCGCGTCGTAGGCGGCGCGCTTCTCGGGGTCGTGCAGCACCTCGTTGGCCTCGTTGATCTCCTTGAAGCGGGCCTCGGCGTCGGACTCCTTGCTGACGTCCGGGTGGTACTTGCGTGCGAGCTTGCGATAGGCCCGCTTGATCTCGTCCTGGGAGGCGTCGCGCGCCACCCCGAGGGTCTTGTAGTAATCCTTGTATTGCATCGTCTGCTCTCGCGGAATGGACGGGCCCGATCATGCACCGCGCCGTGATGGCGCGTGCATCTGTGGCGGCGGGCCGATCGTCGTCTGATCGCTGGATAGTCGTTGCGGCGGGGCGATTGTCAAGCGTGGCGGTGAGGGTGCGTCTGGCTCAGTCCGTCTCGGCCGGGGTGTGGGCCGGGACGGTGCGCTCGCGTGCCCAGGCGCGCAGTGCCGCGATCCGCTCCTCCATCACCACCGCCAGCGGCTGGGTGGCGGCCAGCTCGGCGAGCAGCGCCTCGGTGTCGGGGCGGCGCTCGGCGCCGTCCTCGGCATAGCAGGCGGCGACCACCGCCTGCTCGATCCCGGCGCCGGTGAAGCCCTCGCTGGCCGCGGCGAGGGTGTCGAGATCGAGTGCGGTCGGGTCGATGCCGCGGCGCGCGAGATGGATGGTGAAGACCTCGCGACGCACCCCGGCATCGGGCAGGTCGACGAAGAACAGCTCGTCGATGCGGCCCTTGCGCAGCAGCTCGGGCGGCAGACGCGAGACGTCGTTGGCGGTGGCCACCAGGAAGACCCGGGCGCGGCGCTCGGCCATCCAGGTGAGCAGGGTGCCGAGCACGCGTCGGCCAACGCCGTCGTCGCCCGAGCCGCTGGCCAGCCCCTTCTCGATCTCGTCGATCCACAGCACGCAGGGCGCCATCACCTCGGCGGTGCGCAGCGCCTGGCGCAGGTTCTTCTCGGTCTCGCCGATGTACTTGTCGTAGAGGGTGGCGAAGTCGAGACGCAGCAGTGCCACCCCGAAGCGCCCAGCGACGGCCTTGGCCGCGAGGCTCTTGCCGCCGCCCTGGACCCCGAGCAGGAGGATGCCGCGCGGGCGGTCGCGACGCTCGTCGGCGTCGAGGAAGGGCGCGCGGCGGCGATCGAGCCAGGCCTTGAGGTTGTCGAGCCCGGCGATGTCGGCGAAGGTGCGGGTGTCGTACTCGAAGGAGACCACGCCGTCGGGGCTGAGCAGGGCGTACTTGGCGCGGCGCAGGGCGGCGACGTCGTCGCGGGTGATGGCGCCGTCGTCGCGCACCGCGTTGCGGATCAGCCGCCGGGCATCGGACTCGGTGAGACCGAGCAGGTTGTTGGCCAGCTGCTCGACGGCCTCGCGGTTGGCGCGCAGCGCGCGCCCGGGCGCGGCCTCCTGCCAGGCGCGGGCCTCCTCGCGGATCAGCTCCATGATGCGCTTGCGCTCGGGCAGGCGCAGCTGGAAGCGCACGCTCAGATGACGCAGCTCGGCGGGCAGTTCGAGCCCGTGGCTGACCAGCACCAGGGTGCGTGCGCAGGTGGCATGGGTCTGGGCGATCTCCTTGAGCAGACGGACGTGGATCGGGTCGTCGAGATAGGGGTGGAAGTCGAGCAGCAGATAGAGCCCGGGCTGGTCGAGCGCGTGGATGTGGCGCAGCGCCTGGCGCGGCTCGGCGAGGTTGCGCTGTGGTTCGGCGTCGAACTCGAGCCGGCGCAGCCCCTCGGTCACCGTCCAGCGGAAGGCGGGCTGGCCGAGACGGATCGCCAGCCCGGCGAACAGCTCGACCACGCGCGGCTCCTCGACCGATTCGATGATCAGGATCGGGGTGTCGGCGCGCAGCAGCAGCTCGAGATCGTGCAGATCCGGCATGGGGAGGTTGGTGGTGTCGGTGACGGGCATGATCGGGGACCGCTCGGTGGCGTCTCGTCGACGTCTCCGGCAAATTTACCAGCATCATCGTCGACAACCCAGTGACAGCGCGGGGCGAGGCTGCGAAGATGCGGAGACGCGCCGCGTCGACCTGTCTCCCCGCCCCCGTCCCAGGTCCGCAGCCCGCTCCGCCCGCTGAGCGGGCCGGGGCGTCGTCCCGTGGTGGACGACGGCGGGGCACGCGGCCCCATCACAGCCATCAGCACCGGCCTGGCAGGGCCTCCAGGCGTAGCGAGAGAAGAGCCATGAGCGACAAAGACCACTTGATCATCTTCGACACCACCCTGCGCGACGGCGAGCAGAGCCCCGGGGCCTCGATGACGCGCGACGAGAAGGTGCGCATCGCCAAGGCCCTGGAACGACTGCGCGTGGACGTCATCGAGGCCGGGTTCCCGATCGCCAGCCCGGGCGACTTCGAGGCGGTCGCGGCGGTCGCCGAGCAGATCAAGGACAGCCGTGTCTGTGGTCTGGCGCGGGCGCTCGACAAGGACATCGATCGCGCCGGTGAGGCGCTGGCCAAGGCCAACGCCGGACGTATCCACACCTTCATCGCCACCTCGCCGATCCACATGGAGAAGAAGCTGCGGATGCAGCCCGAGCAGGTGATCGAGCAGGCGGTGGCGGCGGTGCGGCGGGCGCGGCGCTACACCGACGACGTCGAGTTCTCCGCCGAGGACGCCGGGCGCTCGGAGATCGACTTTCTCTGTCGCATCACCGAGGCGGTGATCGAGGCCGGGGCGACCACGGTGAACATCCCCGACACCGTCGGCTACAACATCCCCGACCAGTTCGGCGCGGTGATCGCGGCGCTGCGCGAGCGCGTGCCCAACGCCGATCGCGCGGTGCTCTCGGTGCACTGTCACAACGACCTCGGGCTGGCGGTGGCCAACTCCCTGGCGGCGGTGCGCAACGGCGCGCGCCAGGTCGAGTGCACCATCAACGGGCTCGGCGAGCGCGCCGGCAACGCCGCGCTCGAGGAGATCGCGATGGCGGTGCGCACCCGTCAGGACCTCTTCGACTGCGACACCCGGCTCGACACCACCCAGATCGTCACCTGCTCGCGCCTGGTCTCGGGCATCACCGGCTTCACCGTCCAGCCCAACAAGGCGGTGGTCGGCGCCAACGCCTTCGCCCACGAGTCGGGCATCCACCAGGACGGCGTGCTGAAGAACCGCGAGACCTACGAGATCATGCGCGCCCAGGACGTCGGCTGGAGCGAGAACCGCATGGTGCTGGGCAAGCACTCGGGGCGCAGCGCCTTCCGCAGCCGGCTCCACGACCTCGGCATCGAGTTCGCCTCCGAGGAGGAACTCAACGCCGCCTTCGCCCGCTTCAAGGACCTCGCCGACAAGAAGCACGAGATCTTCGACGAGGACCTCCAGGCGCTGGTCACCGACGCCAACCTCGATGCCGCCAACGAGCGCGTCAAGCTGGTCTCGCTGCGGGTGTGCTCGGAGACCGGCGAGACCCCGAACGCCGAGTTGGTGCTCGCCATCGACGGTGCCGAGCGCAGCGCGGCGGCGAGCGGCAGCGGTCCGGTCGACGCCGCCTTCCGCGCCATCGAGTCGGTGGTCGAGAGCGGCGCCGAACTCAAGCTCTACTCGGTCAACGCCATCACCAGCGGTACCGACGCCCAGGGCGAGGTGACGGTGCGGCTGGAGAAGGGCGGGCGCGTGGTCAACGGGCAGGGCGCCGACATCGATATCGTCATCGCTTCGGCCAAGGCCTATGTCAACGCCTGCAACAAGGTGCTGCACGGCAGCCACCGCGCCCACCCCCAGGGCGCGGACGTCTGAGTCGGGATGGACGAGCAACGTCGTCTGAGCTATCTGGCGCGGATGGGGGTGCATGCCTGGCAGCCGCGCACGGACGAGCGCGATGGCGCCGCGGCGGCGCCGCTCGAGATGCCGCCGGCGGTCCCGCCGCAGGCGCCGCCCGCGACCCTCGAGCCGGCACGGCCCCGACCCGCGCCGCGTGCCCCCGAGCCGCCGCCGGTACCGATGCCGCCGCCCTGCGCACCGTCCTCGTCCGAGCCGGCGCCCTTCACCGAGCGCACGGTGGCGCCGCGCGCGCCCGCGCCCGAGCCCGAGCCGCCGGCCGATGATCTGTTCGCGCCCGCCGCATCCGCCGCGGTCCCGGCGGTCGCCACGATGGATTGGGAGCAGCTGGCGCGCGCGGTGCACGGCTGTCGTGGCTGTGCGCTGCACGAGACCCGACAGCACAGCGTCTTCGGCAGCGGCGCGCGCAATGCGCGGCTGATGCTGATCGGCGAGGCCCCGGGCGCCGACGAGGATCGTCAGGGCGAGCCGTTCGTCGGACGGGCGGGGCAACTGCTCACGCGCATGCTCGAGGCGATCGGGCTGGCGCGCGAGGAGGTCTTCATCGCCAATGTGCTCAAGTGTCGCCCGCCCGGCAATCGTGACCCGCACCCCGAGGAGATGGCCCGCTGCGAGGGCTATCTGCAACGTCAGATCGCGCTCATCGAGCCGACACTGATCCTCTCGCTGGGGCGGATCTCGGCCCAACACCTGCTCAATACCGATGTCAGCGTGGGTCGGCTGCGGGGGCGCTGGTTCGAGGTCGGCGATGCGCGCATTCCGCTGCGGGTGACTTATCATCCTGCCTATCTGCTGCGCTCGCCGGCGCAGAAGGCCAAGTCCTGGGAAGATCTCAGCGCGGTCGCGCGGCGGTTGCGGGAGACTGAGAGGAAATAATTTCCATATTTAATTATTTTCTAATATAATCCATTCCGTCGTCGCCGCTTGCGGCGACCGGGTTTGCCATCAGATCGAATTCCAACGACCGGAGAGATCAATGAAAAAGCTTGCTACCGCCGCTGCAGTCGCTGCCCTCCTGGGTGCCTCCGCTTCCGCTTCTGCCTGGTGGGGGCCGGGCGGTGGTTACGGCCCGGGCTATGGTTCCGGCTTCGGCGACATGTTCAACGACATGTTCGGTGACGGCTGGGGCGACTTCAACATGAACATGAGCGGCGGTGGTCGCGGTTATGGTCGCGGTCGCGGCTATGGTCGTGGTTACGGCTATGGCTACGACAACCCCTACTACGGCGGCTACCCCTACTACGGTTACGGCGCGCCCTACTACGGCGGCCCCTATGCAGCGCCCTACGGCGCACCTTACGGTGCCCCCTATGGCGCTCCCATGCCGGCTCAGCCCGCGCAGCCGGCTCAGCCCGCCTCGAAGTAAGCAGGGTCAAGCCTGATCGCCCCCTTGGCGGGGCGAACGACAGGACGCCGGGCGCAAGCCCGGCGTCCTGTTTTGCGTTCTGGGGGACGTGAGGCGCTGGCTAGCCGAGCAGCGCCAGGCTGGTGTCGGCGAGCAGCAGGCCGATGCCGGTGGCCACCAGCACGTCGCTCGGGTAGTGCAGCCCGAGGATCACCCGCGAGCCGGCCACCAGCAGGGTGAAGGGCACCAGGATCCAGGCGAGTTGGGGGAAGTAGTGGATCGCCACCATGGTGAAGACCACCGCGTGCAGGGTGTGCCCCGAGGGGAAGCTGTAGCGGTCGAGTGGCGGCACCAGTGCGACGATGTCGCTGGCATGGTTGCAGGGACGCTCGCGGCGGGTGAAACGCTTGAGCGACTTGTAGAGCGCCAGTGCCACCCCGCCGGTGAGCAGCATGTGCAGACTGGTCTGCAGCCCGTAGGCGCCGTGGGTCAGTGGCAGCAGTGCGATCAGGCTGTACCAGAAGATACCGTCGCCGAGCCGGCTGATCAGGGCGAAGCTGCGCTGGATCCACTGCCGCCGGCTCGGGCGGCTGCAGGCTCGGCAGAGCGTCGTCTCCAGGTCGTTCAGGTGTTGTAGCCACATCTGCATGACAAGTCTCCGCTGCGACGCTGTCGATGGATGACTTCGATCAGTCGCTCCTCGAGCCCCTCGAGGACGCGTTCCCAACTCATGCCCTCGGCGTCGTGACGGGCCGCCTCGCCGATCCGGCGCAGTCGCGCGCGATCGCTCGCCGCCTCGCGGGCGGCCCGGAGGTAGTCGTCGCGCTCGCCTAACGGCACTGTAACGCCGTTTCGCCAGGGGTCAATGTATGTGTGTGCGGCGGCATCGTCGTAGGCGATCACCGCCAGGCCGCTGGCCATCGCCTCGGTGACCACGTTGCCGAAGGTCTCGGTCTCGCTGGGGAACAGGAACAGGTCGCCCGAGGCATAGTGCGCCGAGAGCGCCTGGCCGGTCTTTGCCCCGGTGCAGACATAGTCGGGGGCGCTGCGGCGCAGCGGTGCCAGCTCCGGCCCGTCGCCGACGAGCACGAAGCGCGCGCTCGGGTGCTCGGTGCGGATCGCCTCGAAGGCGGCGCAGGCCAGCTCGAGGTTCTTCTCCGCGGCGATCCGTCCGACATAGAGCACCGCCAGGTCGTCCGTCTCGCAGCCCCAGGCGCGGCGCAGCGCCGGGTCGCGCCAGCGCGGCGAGAAGCGCTCGATGTCGACCCCACGCCCGAACACATGGACATTGGTGAAACCGGAGACGGTGAGCGTCTCGCGCAGCGCCTCGGTGGGCACCAGGGTAGCCTGAGAGCGGTTGTGGAAGCGGCGCAGCGTGGCGACGATCGGGCGGGTGAGCATGCCCAGTCCATAGTGCTGGCTGTATTGGTGGAACTGGGTGTGGAAGCCGGTGACCGTCGCCACCCCGAGTGAGCGCGCCGCGGCGAGCGCGGCGTGCCCGAGAGGTCCCTGGGTGGCGATATAGACCAGGTCCGGGCGGGTGCGGCGCCACAATCGGCGCAGCCGCCAGTAGACCGGCAGACCGAAGCGCAGTCCGCGATAGCCGGGGATCGGCAGTCCGGGGACCACGATCTCGATCGGGGTTGCGCCCGACTCGTCGCGTTGGCGCGGACGCACCACCCTGACCCGGTGACCGCGCGCCATCAGCCCCTCGGCGAGGTGACGCATGGTGTGCGCCACGCCGTTGATCTCCGGGGGGTAGGTCTCGGTGACGATGGCGACACTCAACACGGTGGGTCGGGGGGCGGTGGTGTTCATGGCTCAGGCGGCTTCGGGCTGCAGGTCCAGTGATCGGGCAATGGCCGTGCGGGTCTGCTCGGCCAGTTCATGACGTCTTGCGCTCGGCGCCGGCGCCAGTGGCGCCAGACACTCGATCCTGACCTGCAGCGCCGGGTGACGCACGATGCGCAGCAGGCTGAGGACCAGGTTGTCGTCGTCGGTGTAGGCGGCGGCGCGCTCGGGGGCCGGGTGGTCGGCGTGCTGGTAGCGGATGGCCACCGGCTGAACCCGGGTGCCGGGGATCTGGGCGAGCGCGAACAGCCGTGGGTGGAAACGGCGCAGTCCCTGGCCGTCGCTGGTGGTGCCTTCGGGGAAGATCACCACCGCGCGACCGCCGCGCAGGTCATCGGCGATGCCCTGCATCACCTGTTCGGTCTGGTGGGCGCCGCGGACGATGAAATGGGTGCCGGCGAGGCGCGCCAGCCAGCCGATCAGCGGCCAGCGCCGCACCTCGGACTTCGACAGGAAGCCCATCTCGCCCTGGGCGCCGAGCACCGGCACGTCGAGCCAGGAGACGTGATTGGCGACCACCAGCGCGCCCGGTGCGACCCGGCCGCTGACCTCCAGGGTGAGGCCGAGCACCCGGCACAGCCGCCGATTCCACCAGCGCACCGCGCGCGCGGTCCAGGCCGGTGGATGGCCGAGGCGATCGAGTAGATGGATCCAAAGACCGATCATGGTTCCGGTGATCAGGTGCTCGATCAGGCGCAGCAGGCGCCAGCCGGTCGTCAGCACGCCGGCCCGCTCAGGATTGCGCGGCGCGTTCGAGGAAGTGTCTGGAGTAGCTTGGGTTGAGTTCATCGACATTGAGCAGCATCAGTACGTCCGCGACGCCGAAGTCGGGGTCGCGACAGGGTTCGCCGCATGCCTTGGCGCCGAGCCTGACATAGGCGCGCAGCAGCGCCGGCAGCGGGGCGTCGAGGTTGTCGTCCGAGGCGTGTTCGGTGTGCAGCGGCGCGCGCGGGGTGACCCGCAGCGTCTCCGGCGCCAGCGCCTGGCGGCGCAGCCGGTTCATGATCGCCGCCGCCTGCAGATCGTGCTCGCCGAGCGGCACGCTGGCGCAGCCGAACAGATAGTCCACCCCATGGAGATGGATGAAGCCGGCCAGTCCCGACCACAACACCGCGATCGCCGGACCCTGGCGATAGGCCGGGTCGATGCAGGTGCGCCCGATCTCGAGCTTGCGCCCGGGCAGCGCCAACACCGGGTCGAGCCGGAACTCGCCCTCGGAGTAGAAGCGTCCGAGCCGGGCCGCCTGGTTGTCGAGCAACAGTCGGGTGCAGCCGATGATGCGTCCGGTGCGCCCCTCGCGGACCAGCAGATGCTGGCAATAGGCATCGAAGGCATCCTCGTCGAGCCCTGGGGTGAGGCTGTCGAGCGTCGCTCCCATCTCGCCGGCGAACACCCGATGACGCAGGGCCAGGGCCTCGCGGATTTCTGGTGTGGACGAGGCCAGTTCGACGTAGAGACGTTCGGTGCGCTTGACGACCGACGCAGACGCGGATGCGACCATTGCAGACCCTCTGCTGTTTCCCTGATTGACTGAGAGGGTGATGGTAGGTCGCGACTGTTGCGGGGCGGTGTGGGTGAGATGACGCCAGCATGAAGACCGCCGGACGACTTTGGTGGGTCAGTCGCGCAGCGAGATCACCGGCCAGCCGCGGGCCTCGGCGGTGGCGCGCAGTTGCGGGTCGGGATCGACCGCGACCGGGTGCTCGACCTGCTCGAGCAGCGGCAGGTCGTTGTGCGAGTCGCTGTAGAAGTGGCTGCCGGCGAGGTCGCGATCGTGCTCGGCGAGCCAGGCGGTGAGTCGCTCGACCTTGCCCTCGCGGAAGGTCGGGGTGCCCTCGACCTCGCCGGTATAGCGCCCGTCGCGCTCGGCCGGCAGGGTGGCGAGCAGGTGCGGGATGTCGAAGCGCGCGGCGATCGGCGCGGTGATGAAGGCGTTGGTGGCGGTGATGATCATCGGGGTGTCGCCGGCGTTGCGGTGACGCGCGATCAGCGCATGCGCCTGCTCGAGCATGATCGGGGCGATGCAGGTGTCGAGAAAGTCGGCGCGCAGCGCCTCGAGGCGTTCGCGCGGCAGCTCGCTCAGTGGCCGCAGGGTGAAGCGCAGGAAGGCGTCGATGTCGAGCGTGCCGTTGCGGTAGTCGTGGTAGAAACGGGTATTCTCACGGGCGTAATGCTCGCCGTCGACGATGCCCTGGGAGACCAGGTACTCGCCCCAGAGGTGATCGGAGTCCCCGGCGAGCAGGGTGTTGTCGAGATCGAAGATCGCTAGTGGCATCGGGCGGTGAATCCTGATGGCTGTTGGTGTGGATGGGTTGGGCGGGCGGCGGGAGAGGGGACGCCCCTTGGGCGCGAGCCCGCCGCTCGATGGTCCGGGATTCCCCGGATGCTTGCAAGCACGCACCGCGCCAGTGCCGGGAGGCGGTGCGCGGTATACGGGAAAGCCCTTGGTTTGCAGACGCTTACTCGGGTCTTCGCTTGCCGCTATCAACGGGGTATGGAAGAATGCGAAGGCGCGATCCAGTGGGACAGAGTGACGTGATCGATCACGACGGCTTCAGACCGAACGTAGGCATCATCCTGAGCAATCGGGAGCGCCGTCTATTCTGGGGCCGGCGGATCGGACAGAACGCCTGGCAGTTCCCGCAGGGCGGCATCCGCTCCGACGAGACCCCCGAGCAGGCGATGTTCCGCGAACTCCAGGAGGAGGTCGGGCTCGACCACGACCAGGTCACCATCCTCGGCAGCACCCGCGGCTGGCTGCGCTATCACCTCCCCAAGCGCTATATCCGCCGTCATTGCGGCCCGACCTGCATCGGTCAGAAGCAGGTGTGGTTCATGCTCCGCGTCGACTGCGACGAGGGCGCCTTCCGCCTCGATCACTCCGACAAGCCCGAGTTCGACGCCTGGCGCTGGGTCCGTTACTGGCAGCCGCTCACCGAGGTCGTCTACTTCAAGCGCCACGTCTATCTGCAGGCGCTCGAGGAGCTTGCCCCCGCGCTCTACCCCGAGGGCGCGCCGACCCGCGAGCTGCGTCAGCGACCGCGCCAGTCGGCCGGCGGCGCGCTGCTGCGTCAGCGGCGCCGCTGAGTCGGCGCGGCATGGCCGGAGGTCTCTGCAACCCCGGCCGACGGGTCTGCCGACCCGGATTCATCCATCCATCTCTCTAGAGTCCAGCTCCCTCTATGCTCGAAGCCCTGCGCCGTATCGTCCAGGAAGTCAACAACGCCCGGGATCTCGAACAGGCGCTGGGGATCATCGTACAGCGGGTCAAGCTGGCCGTCGGGGCCGACGTCTGCTCGGTCTATCTCAACGATTTCGACAAACGCCACCACGTGCTCCAGGCCAGCGACGGGCTGCGCGCCGCGGCGGTCGGTCGGGTGCGCCTGGAGATGGGCCGCGGGCTGATCGGTCTGGTCAGCGAGCGCGCCGAGCCGATCAACCTCGACGACGCCTTCAACCACCCGCGCTATCAGTGCATCACCGATACCGGCGAGACCAGCTATCACGGCTTCCTCGGCGCCCCGATCATCCAGAACCGCAAGGTGCTCGGGGTGCTGGTGCTGCGCCAGCGCGACAAGCGTCACTTCGACGACGCCGAGGTCACCTTCGTCGTCACCCTGGCCTCGCAGCTCGCCGGCGCCATCACCTTCGCCCGCACCAGCGGCGAACTGGCGCGGTTGCAGGACGACGGCATCCCGCAGCGCTTCCTGCCCGGGCTGGCCGCCTCGCCGGGGGTCGGGCTGGGGCAGGCGGTGGTGGTCTATCCACCGGCCGATCTCGACGCCGTGCCCGATCGCGTCCCCGAGGGCGTCGAGGGTGAGATCGACCACTTCCGCGAGGCGCTCGATCAGGTTGCGGCCGATCTCGACCGCTTCGCCAGCCACACCCACAGTCATCTCGGCGCCGAGGATATGGCGCTGTTCGATGCCTGGCGGCTGATGCTCGAGAGCGACACCCTGGTCGACGGCACCATTGGGCGCATCCGCGCCGGCAACTGGGCGCCGGGCGCGCTGCGCGAGACCATCGCCGAGCACACCCGGGTGTTCGACGCCATGGATGACGCCTATCTGCGCGAGCGCGCCTCGGACATCCGCGATCTCGGGCGCTGTATCCTCATGCACCTGCAGAACCGCACCGTCGACCCCTTGCGTTATGCCGAGCAGACCATCCTCGTCGGCGAGGAGATCAGCGCGCTGCAGATCGCCGAGGTGCCGCGCGAGCGCCTCGCCGGCATCGTCTCGACCAAGGGTTCGGGCTCGTCCCACGTCGGCATCCTCGCCCGCAGCATGGGCATCCCGGCGGCGATGGGGGTCTCCGACCTGCCGGTGAGCCGGGTCGAGGGGCGCGAGATGATCGTCGACGGCTATCGCGGTCGCGTCTATGTCTCGCCGACACCGGCGGTGCGCACCGAATACCTGCGTCTGGCCGAGGACGACGTCGCCCTCACCAATGAACTCAAGGCGCTCTGCCACCTCCCTGCCGAGACCACCGACGGTTATCAGGTGCCGCTCTATCTCAACACCGGTCTGGTCTCCGAGAGCCGTCCGCTGGGCATCGAGGAGTCGGCCGGGGTCGGGCTCTACCGCACCGAGCTGCCCTTCCTGGTGCGCGACAGCTTCCCCGGCGAGGCGGCGCAGATGGCCAACTACCGTCAGGTGCTGGAGCTGTTCGCGCCGCGCCCGGTGACCATCCGCACCCTCGACATCGGCGGCGACAAGCCGCTGCCCTATTTCCCGATGCAGGAGAGCAACCCCTTCCTCGGCTGGCGCGGGGTACGCATCACCCTCGATCACCCCGAGATCTTCCTCGCCCAGGTGCGCGCCATCCTGCGCGCCGCCGTGGGGCTCGACAACCTGCAGCTGCTGCTGCCGATGATCAGCACCATCACCGAGCTGGAGGATGCGCTGCAGCTCATCCATCGCGCCCACGACGAGCTGCGCGAGGAGGGCTACCAGGTGCACATGCCGCCGGTGGGGGTGATGATCGAGGTGCCGGCGGCGGTCTATCTGATCGATTCGCTGGCGCGCCGGGTCGACTTCCTCTCGGTCGGCACCAACGACCTCACCCAGTATCTGCTCGCGGTCGATCGCAACAACCCGCACGTGGCCGAGCTGTATGACGAATTCCACCCGGCGGTGCTGCGCGCGCTGATGCAGATCGTCTCCGGCGCGCGGGTGCACGGGCGCGAGGTCAGCGTCTGTGGCGAGATGGCCGGCGACCCGCTGGCGATCTTCCTGCTGCTCGGCATGGGCGTGCACAGCCTGAGCATGGGCGCGGGCAGCCTGTTGCGGGTCAAGCGGGTGATCCGCAGCATCAGTCGCGCCCGCGCGCGCGAGGTGCTGCAGATGACGCTGCAGTGCGAGGACGGCGCCTCGGTGCGCCGACTGCTGCTCGAAGAACTCGAATCCATGGGGCTCGGCGCACTGGTGCGTCCGGGTCGGTAGCACGCATCCAAGGGGGAGATCAGATCATGGGGCTGTTGAGTGCCATCACCGGCAATGCCGCCAGTCGCGATGCCGAGGCCGTCGGCGAGGAGCTGGCGCCGATCCTCGCCGACGGGGAGCGGGTCGAGCTGGCCTTCCAGCTGGTGCGCGACCAGTTCGTCTTCACCGACGCGCGGTTGATCCTGATCGACAAGCAGGGACTGACCGGGCGCAAGGTCGAGTATCAGTCGATCCCCTATCGCTCGATCACCCGCTTCGCGGTCGAGACCGCCGGCCACTTCGACCTCGACGCCGAGTTCAAGCTGTGGATCGGCAGCGACCCCACGCCGCTGGTGCGCGAGATCCGCGGCGGCGAGAACGTCGCCGCCATTCAGCGCGCGCTGGCGACCATGGTGCTCGGCGGGTGAGCGGCGCGGGCAACCTGCTCGAGGACCTGCGGGTTCCTGCCGAGGGCGAGCGTTTCGAGACCCTGTTCGCCCGTCCCGGGGCGCGTATCGAGCGTATCGTCAGCAGCGCCACCCCGGAGCCGGTCGACTACGATCAGCCGCATGACGAGTGGGTCTGCCTGCTCCAGGGCGAGGCCGTGCTGTGGATCGACGGCGAACGGGTGCGGCTGCGCGCCGGCGACTACCGACTGATCCCCGCCCAGACCCCGCACCGGGTCGAGTCCACCTCGACCGAGCCGGCCTGTGTGTGGTTGGCGGTTCACGTCGGGACATCCTGAAAAGTCTGCCCCGGCCTGGTGCCGGGGCAGCGCTGGCTCGGTCTGTCTCGACGAGCCTGTCACCAGGCTTACGGGGAGGCCGGGCAGCCCTTGGTGGCGAACTTCTTGTCGCCGCTGAACGCGCAGGTCCAGTCCCCGGCGGCGTCACGACTCCAGACGATGGTCTTGCCGATGATCTTGGGGTTGCCGGTCAGGGTGCAGGTGATGTTGCCGACCCCTGTGTCGGCGATGGCCGCCGTGACCGTGCAGCTCGAGGTGGTGGCCTTGAGACCGAGGTCGGTGACATCGCCAAAGTCAGGGGTGCGCCCCTCGTTGACCATCAGCTCCATCTCGGTCTTGCCGGGGGTGATCTCCGCAAGCCCGGCTGCGACCTGGGACTTGGCGACATAGTCCTGATAGGCGGGCATGGCAATCGCTGCCAAGACGCCGATGATCGCCACGACGATCATCAGTTCGATGAGCGTGAATCCCGACTGCTGTCTTTTCATTCTTGCTCTCCATTCTGTGGGTTGAGTTCGCTCTGCGATGCGTGCTCGACAAGCCTTGGCATCTGCTCCATGCAAGACAACTTTCGGGCCAGTTCCAATGATGCCTTAAGCGATTGATTGCGTGTATTCGCTGCTCGGCCTGTCGTCGCCGTTGGGTGAGACGATGTCACGATGTCCGGGTGCGGGGTGAGACAGTCGATCGAGCGTCACCGTTCGCGAGCGGGAAGCGCGAATGGCTTGGTCGGCGGGGTTTTTAAGCCTTGTGGTCGCTGTGAATTTTCATTCGAATGATTGGATTTTGTTTCTATGGTTGTCTAGAGGGCTGTTCCTGGTTGTTGTGATTTTTCATGAGGAGTCGTTTGAATTGCTCTTCATCTGTTATTTGGCGCTATGTATTGATGGCTTTTTTGCTGGTTGTCTGCCATTGTCGCTGGCGGATTTTGAGGTTTTTCGGGATCGTGCCTGTCACTGCTCAAAGGTGTGACATCTGGTGATGTCGCTATTGCGAAGTGTGACTCTGATGGTGAGTTGGCGCCCCTCTGTGTCGGCGATTTAAACTGGTCGTCTTGTTTATTGAATTGAGGTTTTGGAGGGGCTGTGCCGTCGGTATGTCTGGATACCGCGAGCGCCATTACCGGACTGACCAAGCGCACCCTGTGGCGCTATATCCAGGACGGACGCTTGCATGCGATTCGCGGTAGTGCCCTGACTGATAGGGTTTTGAGTCGCTCGATGTTTTTGGTTCGCCCGCAATAAATCACACGCACATCGTGGCGTTGTAGTGATGAATGAAGTTCCAGAGTGCGCCCAGATGGTTTTCCTGGTTCTTCGAGAACGCGAGCGACTTTCTCACCAAGCGGGAGATACGCTGCCGGAGTGTACCGTTGAACCGTTCGATGTGGTTGGTTTCCCCTTGTGACTTCGCACTGGGATAATGTCGGTGTGCCGGGATGATCCGCGCATAGGCGCTCCAGAAATCTGTGTAGACGGGAGCGGAAGTCTGATATTGCGCTGGGATGGAATCCCACAGAGCCTGTGCGGAGCGCTCCGTACGATCGCCAACATGGACTCCGACGATACGCCGGGTCAGGCGATCCATGGCGACCCAGATCCATTGTTTGTTCAGGCGTTTTCCGACAAAGGACCACAGCTCGTCGCACTCCAGGATCACTCCGTAGGGTGTGGTGTTTTTTTTAGCGCGACCTGACGAGGGACCTTCTTGTACTTCTCGTTCACGTAGTTCTGCAGCCAAGCCTCGGAGACCTTCACCGCACGGGCAATTCCGGCCAGGGAGATTTTTTCCAGCAGCAACCGATCGATCAGTTCTCGGGTTTCCTGAGAAACCGGTCCCTTGGCAGGATGGAGAACGAACTGACGACCGCAATCTTGACACTTGTACAACTGCTTGTTCAGCCGGTTGAATCCATTTTTGGTCACATGGTTGGAGTGACACTGCGGGCATGTCAGATACATCTTCTTCACCCTTAAAGCAAGAGATTTTGATCTTATCGAAACCTATCGGTCAGGGCACTACCCGATTCGCGAGGGCCGGGGTCGACGCACCTCGGTGCCGCTGGCCGAGGTGGTGGCCCTGACCGACCGCGTGCTCGATGCCGAGGCCCAGGCGCTGGTGCTGGCCGCCGATCGCGGGGATGCCGAGGCGCAGTGCGACCTGGCGCTGCGGCTGCTCGAACTCGAGCGTCTGGGGAGCGCGCGCGACTGGTTCGCCCGCTCGGCGCGTGCCGGATATGCCGATGCGATGTGCTGGCTGGCGCGGGATCTGCTGGTCGGGCGTTGCGGCGAGCGCGATGACGCCGGCGGGGTGCTGTGGCTGAGTCAGGCCGCAGCCTGTGGTTCGCCGCTGGCCGAGGCACTGTTGATCGAGCTGCACGGTGCGGTCTGTCGCAAGGCGCGCGCCGCGGCCGATCTCGAGACCCTGGAGACGCGTCTCGATGCCGTCGAGCGCGAGGTGCTGTTGCGGGTCTTGAACGAGACCGGCGGCGCGGCGGCCGCAGACGCGGACGGCGAGGGCGACATCGACCGTGTCGCGACCGCACCGATCGAGGAGGTCTGAGCGGTCTCGCTCAGTCGACGGGCGGCAGCCCTTTGTCGGGGTTGAGGATGCCGGCGGGGTCGAAGACCTGCTTGATCTCGCGCATCAGCGCGAGCGCCACCGGGTCGAGCTCGCGGTCGACGAAATCGCGCTTCTCCAGCCCCACCCCGTGCTCGCCCGAGAGGGTGCCGTCGAGCCCGATGACCAGCGCGAAGACCGCGTCCAGACAGGTTGCGGCGCGGGCGACCTCGTCGGGGTCGTCGGGATCGATCAGCAGGTTGACGTGGATGTTGCCGTTGCCGGCATGACCGAAGTTGACGATGGTGATGGCGTGCTCGCGCCCGAGCCGGTCGAGCCCGTCGATGAACGCGCCCATGCGCGAGACCGGCACCACCACGTCCTCGTTGATCTTCTTCGGCGCGACATGACGCAGCGCCGGCGACAGCGCCTTGCGGGTCTTCCACAGCGCGGCGACCTCGGCGGCGCCGTTGGCCCGGCGCAGCTCGATCGGCCCGCCCGCGCGCGCCGCCTCGGCCACCGCCGCGAGCGCGGCCTCGATCCCGGCCTCGGGGCCGTCGACCTCGATCATCAGCAGCGCGCCGGCGCCCGCCGGCAGTTCGAGTCCGGCGTAGCGGCTGACCATCTCCAGGGCGCGCGCGTCCATGAACTCCAGCGCGCAGGGCGTGATCGGCTGCGCCATGATCGCCGAGACCGCCGCCGCGGCGCCGTGGATGTCGCCGTAGGTGACGCGCAGGGTGCGCTTGGTTTCGGGCAGCGGGGTGAGACGCAGCGTCGCCTCGGTGATCAGCCCCAGGGTGCCCTCGGAGCCGATCAGCAGCCGGGTGAGGTCGTAGCCGACCACGCCCTTGGTGGTCTTGACCCCGGTGCGCAGCACCCGACCGCGACCGTCGACGGCGCGCAGTCCCAGGGTGTTGTCGCGCGGGGTGCCGTACTTGACCGCGCGCGGTCCGGCGGAGTTGTAGGCGAGGTTGCCGCCGATGGTGCAGGTGGCGGCGCTGGAGGGGTCCGGCGGCCAGAAGAAGCCGGACGCGGCGAGCGCCTGCTGCAGCGCGCCGTTGGTCACCCCGGGCTGGACCACCGCGAGGCGGTTGTCGGGGTCGATCTGCAGGATCTGGTCCATGCGCTCGAACGACAGCACCACGCCGCCGTGATCGGGCACCGTGGCCCCGGAGGTGCCGGTGCCGCGCCCGCGCGCGGTCAGCACCGTGCCGGTGTCGTGACAGAGCCGGGCGAGTGCGGCGACCTGGTCCTCGTCGGTGGCGAACACCACCGCCTGGGGCAGGGCGTGGCGGCGGCTGTTGTCGTAGCCGTAGGGCCAGCAGTCGGCCGGGGCGGTGAGCAGGTTGCCGGGACCGGCGATCGCGGCGAGCCGTTCGCGCAGCGCGCGCGGCAGTTCAGTTGCCGGTGGGACGGTATTCAAAGAGCTTCACCACGCGCTTGACCCCGCGCACATAGCGCGCCTTCTCGGTCGCGGCATCGGCCTCGGCGGGGCTGACCAGCCCCATCAGATAGACCACGCCGTCCTCGCTGATCACCTTTACCCGGGTGGCGTCGAAGTCCTTGAGGTCGACCTTGGTCAGCGCCAGCTTGACCCGCGAGGTCAGGTAGGCGTCCTCGGACTTGCGCGCCAGGCTCACCCGCGGGCCGATGGTGATCTCGTCGACCACCCGCTGCACCTTGGCCAGACGACGGACCTTGTCGGCCGCGCGCTGGGCGAGTTCGGCGCGCTCGGCCTGACCGGTGAGCAGCACCGTGTAGTTGTAGCTGGTGACCGAGATGCGGGCGTGGTCCTGCAGCTCCCGGTCCTGCTGGATGGCGCTGATCGCGTTCATCTCGATCTGCTGGTCGTCGATGACCACGTAATAGGGCCGGCGGTCGTAGAGCGCGGCGGCGCCGACGGTGATGCCGCCGACCACCAGGGCGCCGCAGCCGCCGATCAGGCTGCTGGCGAGAACGAGCGCTAGGGTTGCCGCGCGCCTCGTGCGCGCGCGCTCAGGCGTCGAGCGAGAAGGCATGTTTCACCCACTGGATCTGGTCCTGGCCGCTGATGGCGACCACATCGAAGCGGCAGCATAGCATGGTCGGATGACGCTGCAGGTAGTGCGCGGCCGCCGCCGCCAGACGGCGTTGCTTGCGCGCGTCGACGGTCGCCGCCGGGCTGCCGTAGCGCTCGCTGCGGCGATAGCGCACCTCGACGAAGACCAGGGTGTCGCCGTCGCGCATCACCAGGTCGATCTCACCGTAGCGGCAGCGATGGTTGCGCGCCTCGGTGGTGAGTCCGCGAGCGCGCAGATAGCGCTCGGCGAGCCGCTCCTTGGCCGCGCCGAGTCTGCCCGGGAGCAGCGCCATCGGGGACTCAGCGCGCCGCGCGCAGGGCCTCGACCTCGACCGGGCGCGGCCCGTCGACGGTGAAGCGCGCGAGGCTGAGACGACGGCGGATCTGTCCCGAGGCGTCGACCGAGAGCCCGCCGGTCTGGCCGGGATAGAGGCTGCCGGGATGACGGGCGAGGTCCTCCATGCGCGGTGCCAGGCGGTAGGCGTCGATGCCCATGGCATAGAGCCTGGCGAGCGGGTCCGGGGTGTTGTCGAGCCCGGCCATCATCCGGTAGCGCGACAGCGGTCCCTGGCCGCCGACGCCGAGCATCCAGGGGATGTCGACGAAATAGAGCCCGACCAGGTCGCGGTCGCGCACCCGCTCGAAGCCGCCGGAGTAGACGTGCGAGGTGGCGATCACCGGCAACCGTCCGGCGCTGGCCTTGGTGATGAGCGGGTTGACCAGCCGCGCCAGATCCGGGGTGGCGATCAGGAACACCAGATCGGCGGCGGTGTTTTGGGTCAGCTCGGTGACCTGTCGGGCATAGCCGGCGTCGCTGGCGTCGACGGTGCGCTCGGCGACGAGGATGCCGCCGAGTCCCTGCCACTGATGGCTGAAGGCGCGCGCCAGACGCTCGCCCCAGCGTCCCTCGGGGCGTAGCACCAGGGCGCGTCTGAGACCGGCACCGCGCGCCTTGTGCGCGACCTCGGCGGCCTCGTCGTCGGGCGAGAGCGAGAACTGGTAGAGGCCGCTGGCATGGCCCTCGCGATGGGTGGTCTCGTTGAGCGCGAGGGTCGGCACGCTCAGCCGACCGCCGCGCGAGAGCGCGTCGACGCTCGCCTTCTGCAGCGGACCGATGACATAGTCGGCGCCGCCCTTGGCGGCGCGGGCATGGAGCCTGCGCACCGCGCCGGGATCTGTGCTGTTGACGAAGCGCAGCGCCGGTCGGCGTCCGCTGGCATCGGCCGCGCGCGCCGCCTCGATGCCGTCGCGCACCGCCGTGGCCGCCCCGGCGAAGCGACCGCCGCGCGGCAGCAGCACGGTCAGCACGTCGTCCTTGGCATAGCCGCTGGCGAGCTGGCTGACGTAGGCGGTGGCCAGCTCGGGCAGTGCCGGGTGCTTGGGGTGCGCGGCGCGCCAGGCGCGGTACTCGCGGGCGAGCGCGGAGGCGTCGTTGCCCCAGCGCTCGCTCAGGCGCAGCACCTCGACCCAACCGCGCATCCGGCCCTTGCCCTCGCGGGCGAGGGTGTCGAGCCGATCGGGGGCGGCTTGTGACAGGGTCGAGAGCAGCGAGACCTGGTTGACCAGCCGTGCCTGCGGTCGGTCGAGCAGGGTGTCGATCATGTCGAGCGCCCGTGCCGCGGCGATCGGGTGATCGAGCAGCCGCTCGGCCGAGGCCTGGATGCCGTAGTACTGCAGCTGCAGCGCCTCGGGCAGGGCACGGTGACGGACCCGTTCGAGCCGGGCGACGGCCTCGCGCGGTCGGCCCTCGAGCAGCTCCAGGTCGGCCTCGGTGAGCAGCAACAGCTCGCGCTGGGCGGCGCTCAGCTCGCTCTGGCGGATGGCTGCGAGCGCCTTGCGCGCGGCGCCGGTGTCGCCGGCGGCGAGGAGGATGCGCGCGGCCTTGAGACGCAGCTGGGCGCGGGCCGGCGGCTCGGACTCGGCGGCCAGCGCCAGATAGCGTTCGGCGGCCTGCGCCGAGCGCCCCGAGGCGGCCAGCGCCTTGGCCTGGCCGAGCTCGGTGGCGCTGACCTCGGAGAGCGTCTGCCCCTCTTCCCAGATCGGATCGACTGCACAGGCGGTGAGCAACAGTGGCAAGATCAGGAGGGTCAGGAAGCCAGGGGTGGACAGCAGGGAGGGGTGGGCGCGATTCTTGTTCTTTTGCATGATTCCGTTGCGCTCGGTGGCCGGCGGAGGTGGGGGGATATGGAACGAGGTCGCGGAGTACTATACGTGGTGGCGACGCCGATCGGCAATCTTGCCGACATCTCGAAGCGTGCGCGTAACACCTTGAATGCGGTCGATTTGATCGCCGCTGAGGATACCCGGGAGAGCGGGCGGCTGCTCGCTCATCTGGGGATCTCGGCACGCCTGGTGTCCTGTCACGAGCACAACGCCGAGGGCTGCTGCGCGCGGGTGCTCGAGGCCCTCGGCGAGGGCCGCGACGTCGCACTGGTCTCGGATGCAGGTACCCCATTGGTGAGCGATCCGGGTTACGAGCTGGTGAACGCGGCACGCGCGGCCGACTTCACGGTGGTGCCGGTGCCGGGTCCGAGCGCACTGATCTGCGCGCTCTCGGCTGCCGGGCTGCCGAGCGATCGATTCCTCTTCCTCGGTTTCCCGCCGCGCGGTCAGTCGCAGCGCCTGGAGCTGTTCGAGTCGCTCCTCGCCGAGCCCGGCACCCTGATCCTCTACGAGAGCGGCAAACGCGCGGTGGCGACGCTGCGTGACCTGGCCGCGGTGCTCGGCGAGCGCCGGGCGGTGGTCGCACGCGAGCTGACCAAGCGCTTCGAGACCTTCCTCTCGGCCACCCCGGCGGCCTTGGCCGAGCGCCTGGAGGCCGATGCCGAGCAGCGTCTCGGCGAGCTGGTGATCCTGGTCGAGGGCCAGCGCGGCGAGGCCGCCCCGGATCGCGCCGAGCAGGAGCGGGTACTGCGCATCCTCGCCGAGGCCCTGCCGCTGCGCCGCGCCGCCGCACTCGCCGCGCAGATCACCGGCGCCAAGACCAACGCCCTGTACCGTCTCGGCGTTGAACTGGAGCTGGGCGGGAAGGGGTAGGGGGCGGCTTTCAGCCTCCAGCCTCCAGCCGCCAGCCAACAGCCAACAGCCAACAGCCAACAGCCAACAGCCAACAGCCAACAGCCAACAGCCAACAGCCAACAGCCAACAGCCAACAGCCAACAGCGGATTGTCTTCGGCCCCCGATGGTGAGGGCAGGCGCCCACTGGGGGCTGGTGACTGAGAGCTGGGGGCTGGCGGCTGATCGCTCGATCCCGCGCGACCTAAGGCATGGTTCTCGGGTATACTGCTTGCTTGGGAGTCGGCCAGACAGTCGCTTCCGTCCTGGTGACGGGGGAGGAAAGTCCGGGCTCCATAGGGCAGGGTGCCAGGTAACGCCTGGGGGGCGAGAGTCCACGGAAAGTGCCGCAGAAAAGATACCGCCGATCCCGTCCTCGGACGGGAGGTAAGGGTGAAATGGTGCGGTAAGAGCGCACCGCGCTGGTGGCAACATCAGTGGCAGGGTAAACCCCACCCGGAGCAAGACCAAATAGGGGAACTCGCGGCTTCGACCGCAGCGCGCGGCCCGCGCGTGTTCCCGGGTAGGTCGCTAGAGGCGTGCGGCGACGCGCGTCCCAGATGAATGACTGTCCACGACAGAACCCGGCTTATCGGCCGACTCCCTTCCTTCCATCGATCTACGTCTCCGTCCCCATTCAGTGCTCGCGCTCGACCTGGTCGAAAGGTAAAGCGTGATCTGAAGTTTATTCTCCAGCCTTTTGATATCAAAACCTTTCACCGGGTCTTCGGCGCTGGTCGAGCTTGCCGGCGTAAGTTGCTGACTGTCCAAGAATAAACTCCACCGTTTCCTTGACTGGCCCCAGACCCCTCTCTAACATGGGAGCCAAGTGGGGGGGAGTGGGGAATCAGGGAGCAGGAACCAGGCGGTTCGCCGCGGGGGCGCTCGGTGTTTCGGGGGGTCAGTCTCGTCAATCTCGATGCCAAGGGGCGTCTCGCGGTACCGGCCCGGTACCGTGAACGGCTGCGTGCTGCCTGTGATTCCCATCTGGTCGTGACGGTCGATCGTGACCGCTGTCTGTTGCTCTATCCGGAGCCCGAGTGGGAGACGATCGAGCACAAACTCGCCGCACTCCCCGCCTTCGATGCCACGGCACGCGCCATCCAGCGCCTCTATATCGGGAATGCACAAGACGTGGAAATGGATGCTCAGGGTCGAATCCTGTTGCCCCAGCATTTGCGTGATTTCGCCACGCTCGACAAACGGGTCGCCTTCGTCGGTCAGGGGGCCAAGTTCGAGCTGTGGGACGAGCACGCCTGGAACGCGCGTACCGCTGCGGCACTGAATGACACCGCGATCGACGAGCTGGCCGCCGCGGCCGGACTCGGGTCCTTCACCCTGTGAGCCCTCACATGCCCCTTGCACGCCCTGTCCCCGTGGACTCCCAGACCATTCATCGCTCGGTGCTGCTCGAGGAGGCGGTCAACGCGCTGGTGACCGAACCGGGCGGGCGCTATGTCGACGCCACCTTCGGGCGTGGCGGGCACAGTCGCGCCGTGCTCGCGCGCCTGGCTCCGACGGGTCGGCTGATCGGGCTCGACCGCGATCCCGAGGCGATCGCCGCCGCGCGCGCGCTCGACGACCCACGCTTTCGCATCCTCCACAGCGCCTTTGGCGGGATCGGTGCGGCGCTTGCCGAGGCCGGCGAGAGCGAACCGCTCAACGGCATCCTGCTCGATCTCGGCGTCTCCTCGCCGCAGCTCGATACCGCCGAGCGCGGCTTCAGCTTCAGCGCCGACGGGCCGCTCGACATGCGCATGGACCCGAGCCGGGGCGAGTCGGCCGCGGACTGGCTGATGCGTGCCGAACAGCAGGAGATCGCGCGCGTATTGCGCGAGTTCGGCGAGGAACGCTTCGCCAAGCGGATCGCGCGTGCGATCTGCGAGCGTCGCGCCGAGGCCCCGCTGCGCACCACCGCCGAGCTTGCCGCGCTGGTCGATCGCGCCCAGCCGGGGCGGCGCGAGCCGGGCAAGCACCCGGCCACCCGCACCTTTCAGGCGCTGCGCATCCAGGTCAACGACGAGCTCGGCGAGATCGAGCGCTGTCTCGACCAGGTCTGCGAGCTGCTCGCCCCCGGCGGGCGGCTGGTGGTGATCAGCTTCCACTCGCTGGAGGACCGCATCGTCAAGCACTTCATGCGTCGCGAGTCGCGCGGCGCGGTGTTGCCCAAGGGCGTGCCGGTGACCGGCGCCCCGGCCCCGGGGCGGCTGCGCCTGCTCGGCAAGGCGCAGCGTCCCTCGGCGATCGAGTCCGGGTCCAACCCGCGCGCGCGCAGCGCGATCATGCGGGTGGCCGAGCGGAGCCCAGCCGATGGCGCGAGCTGAGTTCTGGGTCGCCGCGGTGCTGGGGCTCATGGTGGTGGTCTCGGCCATCGCCGTGGTCCATACCAAGTATCTGACCCGGGTGCACTTCGCCCAGCTCCAGGACCTGCGCGCCCAGCGCGACGCCATCGACGTCGAGTGGAACCGGCTGCGACTCGAGGAGGCGGCGCTCTCCACCCATTCGCGGATCGAGCGGATCGTGCGCGAGCAGCTCGGCATGTTCTCGCCGCGCCCCGGCGACGTGCTGTTGCTCGAGGAGACCGGCCATGGCCAACCCTAGCCGTCGCCCCCGCCGCCCGCTCGAACCCGTCAAGCCCCGTCGTCCCGACATCGGGTTGCGCCGTCGGCTGTTGCTGATGGCACTGGTGGGGGCCTTCGTGCTGCTCGGCGCCGGGGTCTTCTATCGTCAGGTGGTCGAGACCGATTTCCTCCAGACCGAGGGCGAGCGGCGCTATCTGCGAGTGGCCGAGATCGCCGCGCGCCGCGGCATGATCAGCGACCGCAACGGCGAGCCGCTGGCCGTCAGCACCCCGGTCGAGACGGTGTGGGCCGATCCGCGCAAGCTCGTCGAGCGGCTCGACGTGCTCCCCGAGCTGGCGGCGTCGCTAGACCTTGATCCGCAGGCATTGCGTGAGCGGGTGCTGGCCAAATCCGATCGCGGTTTCATCTATCTCAAGCGTCGGGTCGACTTCGACGAGGCGCGTGCGGTGCGCGAGCTGATCGCACGCGAGCGTCTCGGCGGTGTCGACTTCGAGACCGAGTACCGGCGTTTCTATCCGGGCGCCGAGGTGTTCGGGCACGTCATCGGCTTCACCGACATCGAGGACCGCGGCCAGGAGGGCATCGAGTTCGCCTATGACGCCCAGCTCCAGTCCGAGCCGGGGCTGCGGCGGGTGATCCGCGACGGGCGCAAGCGCATCGTCCAGGAGGTCGAGCAGCTGCGTCCGCCGCGTCAGGGTACCGATCTGGTGCTGAGTCTCGATCGGCGGCTGCAGTTCCTCGCCTATCGCGAGCTGCTGGCGGCGGTGCGCGAGCACAAGGCCGTCGGCGGCACCCTGGTGGCGCTCGACGTCGACACCGGTGAGGTGCTGGCGATGGTCAATCAGCCCGGCTACAACCCCAATGCGTTGCGCGACGGTGGCAGCGAGCGCCGCCGCAACCGCTGTGTCACCGATGTGATCGAGCCCGGCTCCACGGTCAAGCCGCTGGTGGTGGCCGCGGCGCTCGAGCGCGGGCTGATCACCCCCACCACCGAGATCGACACCGAGCCGGGCTACTTCCGGGTCGGGCGCAACCTGGTGCGCGACGTCCACGACTACGGTCTGCTCGATGTCACCGGGGTGATCGCCAAGTCGAGCAACGTCGGCGTGGTCAAGATCGCGCAGATGATGGAGTACGCCGACCTCTGGAACCTCTACGACCATCTCGGCTTCGGTCGTGTCACTGGGGTCGGCTTCCCCGGCGAGAGCCCCGGCAACCTGCGCCACTACTCCGACTGGCGGGTCTTCGAGCACGCCACGCTCGCCTTCGGCTACGGCCTGTCGGTGACCACGCTGCAGCTGGCCCAGGCCTATGCCGCACTCGCCGCCGACGGCATCAAGCGCCCGGTCACCCTGCTCAGACGCGAGCCCGGGGCGGCGGTGCCGGGGACCCGGGTGCTCAGTGCCGAGACCGCGCGCATGGTGCGCGCGATGATGGAACAGGTGGTGTCCGAGAAGGGGACCGCCCGGCGCGCGGCGATCGCCGGCTATCGCGTGGCGGGCAAGACCGGGACGGCGAAGAAGGCCGGTCCCAACGGCTATGCGGGTCGGCGCTATCAGGCGGTGTTCGCCGGTTTCGCCCCGGTGGACCGACCAAGACTGGTGATGGTGGTGATGATCGATGAACCGGGCGGCAAGTCCTACTACGGTGGGGTCGTCGCCGCCCCGGTGTTCCAGAAGGTGATGGAGGGTGCGCTGCGGCTGTTCAACGTGCCGCCGGATAATCCGCCTCCATCGATGTTGCTGAGTGGACGAGGAGGGCTGGGGCTGTGATCGCGCTCTCCTCGACGGCCTGCGCCTGGCGCCTGGGTGATCTCATCGACGGCTTTGCCGAGGCCGGTGATGCCGCCGATCGCCCGGTGTGCTCGATCGCCCTCGACAGCCGGTTGCTGTCGCAGGGCGGGCTCTTCCTCGCCTGCCAGGGTGGCAGCCTGCACGGGCTGGCCTTCGCCCAGGAGGCCAAGCATCGTGGTGCGACGGCGATCCTCGCCGAGGTCTCGGCCGACTGGCCGGTCGATGCCATCCTCGATCTCGGCGCCTGTCTCGGCTTGCCGGTGATCCCGGTCGAGGGGCTCGCGGCGCGCGCCAGCGCGCTGGCCGCGCGTTTCTACGGTGCGCCCAGCGAGCGTCTCGAACTGTTCGGCGTCACCGGCACCAACGGCAAGACCAGCGTCAGCCACTTCCTCGCCCAGGCGCTCGCTCCGGAGCTCGACTGTGCGGTGATCGGCACCCTCGGCAACGGCTTCCCGGGGGCGCTGCGCTCGCCGACCCACACCACCCCGGATGCGATCTCGCTGCAGGCGCTGCTCGAGTCGCTGCGCGCCCAGGGCGCGCGTGCGGTGGCGATGGAGGTCTCCTCGCACGCGCTCGCTCAGGGGCGCACCAGCGCCGCGCGTTTCAGCCATGCCGTCTTCACCAACCTCAGTCGCGACCATCTCGACTATCACGGCGACATGACCGCCTATGGCGAGGCCAAGCGCCGGCTCTTCCTCAGCCCGGGGCTGCAGTGGGCGGTGCTCAATCTCGACGATCCGTTCAGCGCACGTCTGCTCGAGACCCTGGCCCCGCAGGTCCAGGTCGCCGGTTACGGCACCGACCCCGAGGGTCCGACCCCGTCGCGCTGTGCGCTGCGGCTGCGCGCCCTGGCCATCGAGCCGCGTCCGCACAGCCTCTATCTGCATGTCGAGTCGCGCACCACCCGACGCACCGAGCGCGCCGAGCTCGAGGTTGGGCTGATCGGTCGCTTCAACGCCGCCAACCTCCTTGCGGTGCTGGCGGTGATGTGCTCGCGCGGGCTGCCGCTGGAGCGCGCGGTGCGCGAGCTGGCGCGCATCCGCGGGGTGCCGGGGCGGATGGAGTGCTTCGGCGGCGGGGATGCGCCGCTGGTGGTGGTCGACTACGCCCATACCCCGGACGCGCTCGAGAAGGCGTTGGTCAACGTCCGCGAACACATCAGTGGTCGGCTGATCACGGTGTTCGGTTGCGGCGGCGATCGCGATCGCGGCAAGCGCCCGCTGATGGGGTCGATCGCCGAGAGTCTCAGCGACGGCCTGATCCTCACCGACGACAATCCGCGCACCGAGTCGCCCGAGGCCATCGTCGCCGACATCCTCGAGGGCGTTGGCGAGCGCGAGCGGGTGCGCGTCGAGCACCAGCGAGGGTTGGCGATCCGGCTGGCGATCGCGCTCGCCGGTCGCGGCGACGCGGTGCTGGTCGCGGGCAAGGGACACGAGACCTATCAGGACATGGGTGACTTGAAGAGACGATTCAGCGATCGCGCACAGGCCGTCGAGGCGTTGCGCGAGTGGCGGGAGGGACATCACTGATGTGGACGCTAGGCGAGGCCGTGGCCAAGGCCGGGGGCCGACTCCAGGGCGCTGACTGCCGTTTCGACGGGGTTGGGACCGATAGCCGGGTCGACTGCAGCGGCCAGCTGTTCGTGGCCCTGCGCGGGCCGCGCTTCGACGGTCATGAACACGTCGAGGCGGCGCGTCGCGCCGGCGCGGTGGCGGCGCTGGTCGATCATCCGGTGGCGGTCGATCTGCCGCAGTGGGTGGTCGACGACACCCGCCTCGGGCTGGGCCGGCTGGCGCATGCCTGGCGGGCGCGGTTGCGCGCCCGGGTGGTGGCGATCACCGGCAGCAACGGCAAGACCACCGCCAAGGAGATGGTCGCGGCGATCCTCGGCCAGGCCGGGCGGGTGCACGCCACCCGCGGCAACCTCAACAACGACATCGGCATGCCGCTGACCCTGCTCGGGGCGCGCGACGAGGATTTCCTGGTGCTCGAGATGGGCGCCAATCACCCCGGCGAGATCGGTTACATGACCGATCTCGCTCGCCCCGACGTGGCGCTGATCACCAATGCCGGTCGCGCCCATCTCGAGGGTTTCGGCTCGCTCGAGGGGGTCGCCCGCGCCAAGGGCGAGATCGCCCGCGGGCTGCTCCCGCACGGCATCCTGGTGGTGCCCGAGGACTCGCCCTACACCGGGTTGTGGCGTGAGCTGGCGTTTGCCCAGCGGGTCTCGACCTTCGCCATCGACGACGGACCGCGTACCGCGGCGACGGTGCGCCCGGCGCTTCGCGCCGAGCGTCCCGAGATCACCGCCGAATGGGACGCGCGGGGGTTCCGCACCCGCTTCGTCGCGCACTACGGTGGCGAGAGGCATGCACTCGCGCTGCCGCTCGCCGGCGAGCACAACGTGCGCAATGCCCTGGCGGCGATCGCCGTGGCGCTCGCCCTCGGGGTCGAGGGCGAGGCGATCCGCGACGGGCTGGCCGCGCTGCGCCCGGTCCCCGGCCGACTCTGCCCGCGGCTGTGCGGGGCGGGGCGGTTGCATCTGATCGACGACACCTACAACGCCAACCCCGACTCGATCGCCGCGGCGATCGCGGTGCTGAGGGCCTTTGCCGGACGGCGCTGGCTGGTGCTCGGGGATCTCGGCGAGCTCGGTCCCGAGGCCGAGTCGCTGCACCGCGAGATCGGCGAGCAGGCGCGCGCCGCCGGCATCGAGCGCCTCGCCGCGGTGGGCCCGCTGAGCGCCGCGGCGGTCGACGGCTTCGGCGCCGGGGGCGAGCACTTCGCCGATCAGGCGGCGCTGATCGCCGCGTTGCGCGCCGAGTTGGGGGAGGATGACCGGGTCTTGATCAAGGGTTCGCGCACCGCGCGAATGGAATGCATCGTAGAGGCGCTCTGCGCCGCTGGAGGAGACGAGTTTGCTGCTGTATCTGACTGACTGGCTCGCCGGGCTCGATAGCGGGTTCAGCGTATTCCGCTATCTCACCCTGCGCGCCATCCTCGGGGTGTTGACCGCGCTGGCGATCGCTTTGCTGGTGGGGCGGCCGATGATCCGTCGGCTGCGCGCCTACAAGATCGGCCAGACGGTGCGCGACGACGGCCCGCAGAGCCATCTGTCGAAGTCCGGCACCCCGACCATGGGCGGCGCGCTGATCCTGGTGGCGGTGGCCATCAGCACCCTGCTGTGGGCCGATCTCGGCAACCACTACGTCTGGATCGTGCTGCTCACCACCCTGGCCTTCGGCGCCATCGGCCTGGTCGACGACTACAAGAAGCTGGTGCAGCGCGATCCGCGCGGGCTGCCGGCGCGCTGGAAGTATCTGTGGCAGACGGTGTTCGGCTTCATCGCCGCCGTCGCCCTCTATGTCAGCGCCGCCACCCCGGCCGAGACCGCGTTGCTGATCCCCTATCTCAAGAACGTCTCGATCCAGCTCGGTCCCTGGTTCATCCTGCTGACCTATTTCGTCATCGTCGGCTCGAGCAACGCGGTCAACCTCACCGACGGGCTCGACGGGCTGGCGATCATGCCGACGGTGCTGGTGGCCGGGGCGCTGGGTCTCTTCGTCTACGCCAGTGGTCATGCCGAGATCGCCGACTATCTGCTGATCCCCTATGTCGCCGACGTCGGCGAGCTGGTGATCTTCTGCGCCGCGCTGGTCGGCGCCGGGCTCGGTTTCCTCTGGTTCAACGCCTATCCGGCCCAGGTGTTCATGGGGGATGTCGGCGCGCTCGCGCTCGGCGCCGCGCTCGGCACCGTGGCGGTGGCGGTGCGTCAGGAGCTGGTGCTGTTCGTGATGGGCGGGGTGTTCGTGGTCGAGACCATCTCGGTGATGCTCCAGGTGATGTCGTTCAAGCTCACCGGCAAGCGCATCTTCCGCATGGCGCCGCTGCACCATCACTTCGAGCTGCAGGGCTGGCCCGAGCCGCGGGTGATCGTGCGCTTCTGGATCGTCACCGTGGTGCTGGTGCTGATCGGACTGGCGAGCCTGAAGATCCGTTGACATGACTGAGCGACTCACCCAGCCCCCAGCCCCCAAGACCCTGGTCGTCGGCCTCGGCAAGACCGGGCTGTCCTGCGCGCGCTACCTGCATGCCCAGGGCGTGCCGACGGCGGTGACCGACTCGCGCGCCCAGCCCCCCGGGCTCGATGCGCTGCGCGAGTCGCTGCCGGAGCTGGCGGTGTTCGTCGGCGGTTTCGAGCGCGAGGTGTTCGAGGCCGCCGAGCAGCTGGTGGTCAGCCCCGGGGTGGCGCTCGCCGAGCCGCTGATCGCCGCGGCGATCGCCCGCGGGGTCGAGGTGGTCGGCGACATCGAACTGTTCGCCCGCGCCGCGCGCGCGCCGATCTGCGCCATCACCGGCTCCAACGGCAAGAGCACGGTGACCTCGCTGGTCGGGCTGATGGCGCGGCTGGCCGGGCGGCGCGCGGCGGCCGGCGGCAACCTCGGCGAGCCGGCGCTGGAGCTGCTCGATGCGCGCGCCGAGCTCTATGTGCTCGAACTCTCGAGCTTCCAGCTCGAGACCACCCACAGCCTTGGCGCCGAGGTCGCGGTGGTGCTCAACCTCTCGCCCGATCACATGGACCGCTACCCGGATCTCGCCGGCTATGCCGCGGCCAAGGCGCGGATCTACCGCGGCGCGCGGGTGGCGGTGGTCAACCGCGACGACCCCGAGGTGATGGCGATGGTCGCCGCCGAGCCGGCGCGCGCGCTGATCGGCTTCACCCTCGGCGAGCCCGGTGCGGACGACTACGGGGTGCGCCGTCATCGCGGCGAGGACTGGATCTGTCGCGGCGACACGCCACTGCTCGAGTGCGCGCGCCTCGCCCTGGCCGGACGCCACAACCTCGCCAACGCGCTCGCCGCGCTGGCGCTCGCCGAGGCCTGCGGGCTGCCGCGCGAGGCCTGCTGCAAGGCGCTGACCAACTTCCCCGGGCTGGCGCACCGCTGCGAACTGGTGCGCGAGCGTGACGGGGTGCGCTGGTACGACGATTCCAAGGGCACCAACCCGGGCGCCACCGTGGCCGCGCTCGACGGGCTGGTCGGCGCGGGTGACCCCGCTCGGGTGGTGCTGATCGCCGGCGGCGACGGCAAGGGTGCGGACTTCACGCCGCTGCGCCCGGCGGTGGCGCGCGCCGCGCGCGCGGCGGTGCTGCTCGGGCGCGACGCGCCGCTGATCGAGACGGTGCTCGCCGGTGTGGTGCCGGTGTGCCATGCCGCCGACATGGCCGAGGCGGTGCGACTGGCCGCCGAGCTGGCGCAGCCGGGGGATCGGGTGCTGCTCTCGCCGGCCTGTGCGAGCTTCGACATGTTCGAGGGCTATGCCCATCGTGGCCGGGTCTTCGCCGCGGCGGTGCGGGGGTTGTCGCAATGAGCGTCGCCGCCCGTCCAGTGCGCAACCCGCGTCGTCGCCGCGAGCGGCTGCCCGCATTCGACCACGCGTTGCTGATCTGCGTGCTCGCGCTGCTCGGCTTCGGTCTGGTGATGGTCGCCTCGGCGTCGATGTCGATCGCCGAGAGCTGCTGCGGCACGCCCTTCTATTACGTGATCCGTCACACCATCGCGCTCGTGCTCGGGCTGATCGGCGGGGTCGCCGCCTATCGCCTGCCGCTGCTGTGGTGGGAGCGCTACGGGGTCTGGCTGTTCCTGTTCGGCATGGCCTCGCTGATGTTGGTCCTGTTGCCGGGGATCGGCTACTCGGTCAATGGTGCGACGCGCTGGATCCCGCTCGGTCCCTTCAATCTCCAGCCCTCCGAGTTCATGAAACTGTTCGCGGTGGTCTATGTCGCCGGCTATCTGGTGCGTCACGCCGATGCCGTGGCCAACCGGATCTCGGGCTTCATCCATCCGATGATCCTGGTCGGGGTGGCCGGCGCGATGATCCTGATGCAGCCCGACTTCGGCACCACCGCGGTGATGCTCGCCACGGTGATGGGGATGCTCTTCCTCGGCGGGGTGAGCGTGCTGCCCTTCGTGCTGCTGATCGCGGTGGTCGGTGCCGGGCTGATCACCCTGGTGCTCGTCTCCCCCTATCGGATGCAGCGCGTCACCTCCTTCCTCGATCCTTTCGATGACCCCTTCAACAGCGGCTACCAGCTCAGCCAGGCGTTGATCGCCTTCGGTCGCGGCGAGTGGCTGGGGGTCGGCCTCGGCAACGGCATCCAGAAGCAGTTCTTCCTGCCCGAGGCGCACACCGACTTCCTCGCCTCGGTGATCGGCGAGGAGTTCGGTCTGCTCGGCACCCTGCTGCTGGTGGCCGCCTTTGCCTTCGTCACCTGGCGCGCCTTCGCCATCGGCGCCCGCGCCCAGGCGCTGGGCAAGGCCTTTGCCGCTCATGCCGCGCAGGGCATCGGGTTGTGGATCGGGATGCAGGCATTCGTCAACATCGGGGTCAATGTGGGGCTGCTCCCGACCAAGGGGCTGACCCTGCCGTTTCTCAGTTACGGCAGCAACAGCCTGATCGTCGCCTGTATGGCGGTGGGGCTGCTGCTGCGCATCGATGCCACGGTGCGTCAGACGCAGTCCGAGGCGGGACCAAGACGGGGGTTGAAATGGGTCCGTGCATAGGCGTCATGGCCGGCGGTACCGGTGGGCACGTGTTTCCCGCGCTGGCGGTGGCCGAGCGGCTGCGCGCCGAGGGCGCGCGGGTGTTCTGGATCGGTACCCGGCGCGGCATGGAGTCGCGGCTGGTGCCCGAGCACGGCTTCGAGATCGAGTGGCTCGGCATCGAGGGGGTGCGTGGCAAGGGCTGGCGCTCCCGCGTGCTCGCCCCCTGGCGGCTGGCGCGCGCCTCGTGGCAGGCCGCGCGCATCCTGCGCCGGCGGCGCCCGGCGCTGGTGCTCGGCATGGGCGGCTTCGTCTCGGGTCCCGGCGGGGTGATGGCGCGCGTGCTCGGCATCCCGTTGGTGGTACAGGAGCAGAACCGGGTGCCGGGGCTGACCAACCAGTGGTTGTCGCGGATCGCGCGCCGGGTCTTCGAGGGCTTCCCGGGGAGCTTCGCCCCCGGTCGCGCCGAGGTCAGTGGCAATCCGGTGCGCGCCGAGATCGCCGCGCTGCCGACCCCGGCCGCGCGCTGGCGCGAGCGTGACGGCGCGGCGCGGCTGCTGGTGCTCGGCGGTTCGCTCGGGGCGCTCGCGCTCAATCGCACGCTGGCCCCGGCGCTCGCCCGGCTCGCCCCCGAGACGCGTCCGCTGGTCCGCCATCAGGCCGGCACGCGCACCCTGGAGGAGGCGCGCGCGGCCTATCGCGAGGCCGGTGTCGAGGCCGAGGTGGTGCCCTTCATTGACGACATGGCCGCGGCCTATGCTTGGGCCGACCTGGTGGTCTGTCGCGCCGGCGCGCTGACCGTCTCGGAGCTCGCCGCCGCCGGCGTGGGCGCGGTGCTGGTCCCCTATCCGCACGCCGTCGACGACCACCAGCGGGCCAATGCCGGTTATCTGGTCGAGGCCGGCGCGGCGCGGCTGCTGCCGCAGACCGAGCTCACCGCCGAACGCCTCGGCGAGCTGCTCGCCGAGCTGCTCGGCGATCGCGCCGCGCTGCTGGCGATGGCCGAGGCCGCGCGCGGGCGCGCCCGACCGGAGGCGGCGGCGCGGATCGCCGCCCAGTGTCTCGAGGAGATCGGTCGATGAACGCACATCTGCAACATACCGCCGCTAACATGGGGCGGGTCCGGCGTCTGCACTTCATCGGTATCGGTGGGGCGGGGATGAGCGGGATCGCCGAGCTGATGGCCAACCTCGGCTACGAGGTCAGCGGCTCGGACCTGCGCGAGAGCGAGGTCACCCGCCGGCTCGCCGGGCTCGGCGTCGAGATCCATGTCGGCCATCGCGCCGAGCAGGTCGTCGACGTCGACGCGGTGGTGGTCTCGACGGCGATCGATGAGGACAACCCCGAGATCCGCGCCGCCCGTGCCGCGCGCATCCCGATCGTGCGCCGTGCCGAGATGCTCGCCGAGCTGATGCGCTTCTACTACGGCGTGGCGGTGGCCGGGACCCACGGCAAGACCACCACCACCAGTCTGGTGGCGAGCATCCTCGCCGAGGGCGGGCTCGACCCGACCTTCGTCATCGGCGGGCGGCTCAACAGCGCCGGGGCCAACGCCAAGCTCGGCACCACCAAGTATCTGGTGGCCGAGGCCGACGAGAGTGACGCATCCTTCCTGTATCTGCAGCCGATGGTGTCGATCGTCACCAATATCGACGCCGATCACATGCACACCTACGGTAACGACTTCTCGCGGCTGCGCAGCACCTTCGTCGAGTTCCTCCATCACCTGCCCTTCTACGGGTTGGCGGTGCTCTGTATCGACGACCCGGTGGTACGCGAGCTGGTCTCGACCATCCCCCGGCCGGTGCGGACCTATGGCACCCACCCCGAGGCCGATGTGCGCGCCAGCGCGCTGCGCCAGTGCGGCATGCGCACCAGTTTCCGCGTCGAGAGCGACGCGCTCGACGGACCGCTCGAGCTGACCCTCAACCTGCCGGGTCGACACAATGTGCTCAACGCCCTGGCGGCGATCACCGTGGCGCTCGAGCTCGGCGTCGAGGAGCCGGCGATCGCGCGCGCGCTGTCACGCTTCGAGGGGGTGGGGCGGCGCTTCGTCTCCCACGAGCTGCGCGACGCCTGGGGGCGCGACCTGCTGGTGGTCGACGACTATGGCCATCACCCGCGCGAACTCGCCGCGACCCTGGAGGCGGCGCGTGCGGGCTGGCCGGGGCGGCGGCTGGTGCTGGTGTTCCAGCCGCATCGCTATTCACGGACCCAGGAGCAGTTCGATGATTTCGTTGCGGTGCTCTCGGGGGTCGATGCCCTGGTGCTCTGCGAGGTCTATCCGGCCGGCGAGCAGCCGATCCCCGGTGCCGACGGGCGTGCACTGAGCCGCGCCATCCGTACCCGGGGCGAGTGCGATCCGGTGTTCGTCGAGGGCCCCGAGGCCGTGCCCGAGCTGCTGCCCAACCTGCTCGAGGACGGCGATATCGTGCTGGTGGCCGGGGCCGGCGACATCGGTCGGCTGGCCGCGCGACTGCCGCAGCTGCTGGAGCAGGGCCGATGAGCGAGACGACGACACCCTGGCGCGGCACCCTGCTCGAACACGAGCCGCTGGCCCGCTACACCAGCTGGCGGGTCGGCGGTCCGGCGCGAAGGCTCTACCGTCCCGCCGATCTCGACGACCTCGCCGTCTTCCTCGCCGCGCTCGACCCCGACGAGCCGCTGCTGTGGCTGGGGCTGGGGAGCAACGTGTTGATCGACGATGCCGGGTTCCCCGGCACCGTGATCCACACCCTGGGCTGTCTCGACGGGCTCGAGCGTCACGGCGAGCACGGCCTGCGGGTCGGCGCCGGGGTGGCCTGCGCCAAGCTCGCCCGCGTCGCCGCGCGCGCCGACCTGGTCGGGATCGAGTTCCTCGCCGGTATCCCCGGCACCCTCGGCGGCGCCCTGGCGATGAACGCCGGGGCCTGGGGCGGCGAGACCTGGCCGTGGGTGGCGCGCGTGCGCACCATCGATCGCCGGGGGCGGGTCCGCGAGCGCCCGGCGAGCGACTTCACCCCGGGCTATCGCGAGGTGCGCGGGCCGGCGGGCGAGTGGTTCGTCGGCGCCGATCTGGCGCTCGAACCCGGCGACGGCGCCGCGGCGATGGCGCGGATTCGCGCCCTGCTCGATCGGCGCGCCGCCACCCAGCCGATCGGTCAGCCGAGCTGCGGCTCGGTGTTCCGCAATCCGCCGGGGGACCATGCCGCGCGACTGATCGAGGCCAACGGGCTCAAGGGGCGACGACTCGGCGGGGCCCAGGTCTCGGAGCGTCACGCCAACTTCATCATCAACACGGGCGATGCCACCGCCCGGGACATCGCCGAGCTGATCGCGCTGGTGCAGACCACGGTCGAACGCGCCAGCGGGGTCCGGCTGATGCCCGAGGTGCGGCGGGTCGTCGGGGGGGAGTCATGACCAGGCATCGGGTTCAGGACGCGGCCGAGTTCGGCCGGGTCGCGGTGTTGCTCGGTGGCGAGGCGGCCGAGCGCGAGATCTCGCTGAGGAGCGGGCGTGCGGTGCTCGAGGCGCTGCGCCGTCAGGGCGTCGACGCCGAGCCGCTCGACCCCGGCGCCGACGTGCTCGAGCGCTTGCGGGTCGGGGGCTTCGCGCGCGCCTTCGTGGTGCTCCACGGACGTGGCGGCGAGGACGGCCAGATCCAGGGCGCGCTCGAGCGCATCGGCATGCCCTACACCGGCTCCGGGGTGCTCGGTTCGGCGCTGGGCATGGACAAGCATCGCTGCAAGCTGCTGTGGTCGGGGGGCGGTCTGCCCACCGCAGACGCCGTGCTGCTGCGCGACGAGGACGACCTGCCGGCGGCTGCGGCGCTCGGTTTCCCGTTGATGGTCAAGCCGGTGCACGAGGGCTCGAGCATCGGCATGGCCAAGGTCGAGGACGTCGCCGGGCTCGCCGCCGCCTGGCGTGCGGCGAGTGCCTTCGACGCCCTGGTGCTCGCCGAGCGCTGGATCGCCGGGGCGGAGTACACCTGTGCCATCCTCGGCGAGGAGGCGCTGCCGCTGATCCGGCTGGAGACGCCCAACGTCTTCTACGACTACGAGGCCAAGTACAGCGCCGACACCACCCGCTATTTCTGCCCCTGCGGACTGGAGCCGGCGCGCGAGCACGCGCTGCAGTCGCTCGCGCTCGACGCCTTCGAACAGGCCGGGGCGAGCGGTTGGGGGCGGGTCGACCTGATGCTCGACGCCGCAGGAGACCCCTTCCTGCTGGAGATCAATACGGTGCCGGGGATGACCGATCACAGCCTGGTGCCGATGGCGGCGCGGGCGGCGGGGATGGACTTCGATCGGCTGGTGTGGCGCATCCTGGAGACGAGTTTCGACCGTGGCTGAACGACGCCGTCGCGGGGCTACCAGGAAGCGTCCGCTGTCGCAGCGGCTGGGGCGCTCGCGCTGGCGCACGCTGCTCGGGGTGTTGTTGCTGCTGGCGATGCCGGTCGGCGGCTGGCTGTTCCTGCGCTGGGAGCCCTTTCTGCTGCCGGTGCGGGTGGTCGAGGTCGAGGGCGAGCTGCACCATCACTCCTCGGCGCTGCTCAGCCAGACCCTGACCGAGCGGCTCGACGGCGGCATCCTGACCGCCAACCTGGTCGAGCTCAAGCGCGCGGCCGAGTCGCTGGCCTGGGTCGGTCACGCCAGTCTGCGTCGGGTGTGGCCCGATCGGTTGCTGGTGCTGGTCGAGGAGCATCGACCGATCGCGCGCTGGAACGACGACGGTCTGGTGACCGCCGAGGGGGTGGTGTTCCGGCCGCGTGCCGCGACCCTGCCGGCGGGGTTGCCGGTGCTCGTGGGTGAGGAGGCGCGTGCCGCCGAGCTGGCGAGTCGCTATCAGGATTGGCGCGACCGGCTGATGCTGGTCGGTCATCTGATCCAGACCCTGGCGGTCGATCCGCGCGGCGACTGGCGCGTCGAGCTGGTCATGGGCACCGAGCTGCGGCTCGGTTCCGAGCAGGTCGAGGAGCGGCTCGCCCGTTTCATCGCCAACGCCCCGCAGCTCGAGGCGGTTGGACAACTGTTGGTCGTGGATCTGCGCTACAGCAACGGGTTCGCCGTGCGCTGGGCGGACGAGAGACAGGCGCAGGTCCGCGCGAACTCGGGTCGCCCGGAGTGGCCCGACAATCGAGGATAGAACCGGATGTCGCGACGTAACGACAAGAATCTTTTGGTGGGCCTGGACATCGGGACCTCCAAGGTCGCCGCCCTGATCGGCGAGCTCAAGGATGATGACCAGATCGAGATCATCGGTATCGGCGCCCATCCCTCGCGCGGACTCAAGCGCGGGGTGGTGGTCGATATCGAGTCGACGGTGCAGTCGATCCAGCGTGCGGTGGAGGAGGCCGAGCTGATGGCCGGCTGCGAGATCCACTCGGTGCACGCCGGGATCGCCGGCAGCCATGTGCGCAGCTTCAACTCCGACGGTGTCGCCAAGGTCAACGAGGGCGAGGTCACCCAGGCCGATGTCGATCAGGTGATCGACTCGGCGCGCGCGGTGGCGATCCCGGCCGATCAGAAGACCCTGCACATCCTGCCGCAGGAGTTCATCATCGACGAGCAGGGCGGGGTGCGCGAGCCGATCGGCATGTGCGGGGTGCGGCTCGAGGCCAAGGTGCATATCGTCACCGGCGCGGCGAGCGCGGCGCAGAATCTCACCCGATGCATCCGCCGCTGCGGACTCGATGTCGACGATCTGGTGCTCTCGCAGCTGAGCTCGAGCTACTCGGTGCTCGGCGAGGACGAGAAGGAGCTCGGCGTCTGTCTGGTCGACATCGGTGCCGGCACGACCGATATGGCGGTGTTCACCAATGGCGCCATCCGTCACACCTCGGTGATCCCGATCGCCGGCGACCAGGTCACCAACGACATCGCCGTGGCGCTGCGCACGCCCACCCAGTACGCCGAGCAGATCAAGGTCGAGCATGCCTGCGCGCTTGCCCAGCTCGCCACCGACAGCGAGGCGATCGAGGTGCCGAGCATCGGCGATCGGCCGCCGCGCCGGCTCTCGCGGCAGATGCTCGCCGAGGTCGCCGAGCCGCGTTACGAGGAGCTGCTGACCCTGCTGAAGAACGAGCTGCGGCGCAGCGGGCTGGAAGAGGTGGTCGCCGGCGGCGTGGTGCTCACCGGCGGCGGGGCCAAGATGGAGGGCCTGGTCGAGCTGGCCGAGTCGGTGTTCGACATGCCGGTGCGTCTCGGTGTGCCGCAGCACGTCGTCGGCATGCCCGAGGTGGTCGACAACCCGGCCTATGCGACCGGGGTGGGGCTGCTGATGTATGCGCGCCAGCACCGCTTCGCCCGTGCCCCCGAGATGGCCGAGGGGCCGGGGTTGCAGGGGATGTGGTCGCGCATGCGCGGCTGGTTCCAGGGCACGTTCTAGAGGGACGATGCCGCCGCTTCGGTCGCTCCGGGGCGCTGGTGTCGGCAGGGCGGTGTCGCGAGCGGCACCGTAGTCGGGATGGACCGCGGCCTGCGGTCTCAGGGCCCGGTGTCCGGAGGACGCCGGGGATGTCGGGGGGCGGTGCCGCCTGGAGCGCGGCACCGACGAGGTTTCAGGTTTTTGCGCACTGCAACAAGAGAGGAGATTTCACATGTTCGAACTGATGGACACCCATAGCCAGAACGCGGTCATCAAGGTCATCGGCGTCGGCGGTGGCGGCGGCAACGCGGTCAACCACATGGTCGCCTCGACCATCGAGGGGGTCGACTTCATCTGCGCCAACACCGACGCCCAGGCGCTGAAGAATTCCAACGTCAAGACCATCCTGCAGCTCGGCGCGGGCATCACCAAGGGGCTGGGTGCGGGCGCCGACCCCGAGGTCGGGCGCAACGCCGCGATGGAGGACCGTGATCGCATCCAGGACGCGCTCGAGGGCGCCGACATGGTCTTCATCACCGCCGGCATGGGCGGCGGTACCGGTACCGGCGCCGCGCCGGTGGTCGCCCAGGTGGCCAAGGAGCTGGGCATCCTCACCGTCGCCGTGGTCACCAAGCCCTTCCCCTTCGAGGGCGGCAAGCGCAGTCGCGTGGCCGAGGCGGGCATCGCCGAGCTGGCGACCAATGTCGATTCGCTGATCACCATCCCCAACGAGAAGCTGCTGGCGGTGCTCGGTAAGGAGATGAGCCTGCTCGATGCCTTCCGTGCAGCCAACGACGTGCTGTTCAACGCCACCCAGGGCATCGCCGAGCTGATCACCCGTCCAGGGCTGATCAACGTCGACTTCGCCGACGTCAAGACGGTGATGTCGGAGATGGGCGTGGCGATGATGGGTACCGGCGCGGCCCAGGGCGAGAACCGCGCCCGCGAGGCGGCCGAGGCGGCGATCCGCAGCCCGCTGCTGGAGGACATCGATCTCGCCGGCGCTCGCGGCATCCTGGTCAACATCACCGCCGGGATGAGCCTCACCATCGGCGAGTTCGACGAGGTCGGCAGCACGGTGCGCGAGTTCGCCGACGATGACGCCACCGTGGTGGTCGGGACCGTGGTCGACCCCGAGCTCGAGGACGAGCTGCGGGTGACCGTGGTCGCTACCGGACTCGGCGGCAATCGCGCCAAGGCCCGCCGCCCCGGGCTGCAGGAGCCGGCGATGCGTCTGGTCAGCGGTGACGGCGGTGAGGGTGCGCCCGACTATCGCGAGCTCGATCGCCGTCCGGCGGTTGCGCGCAAGGCGGGTGCCCAGGCGGCCTCGGAGTCGGTCGGGGAGAGCGACCTGGACTATCTCGACATCCCCGCGTTCCTGCGTCGTCAGGCCGATTGATCAGGGGTTTCCCTGTATCTGAAAGGCGTTTTAAAACAGGGGGGTCGTGTCTTGTCGCGTGCGAAACTTGATAAATCTTCGGGAAAACCCTAAGCTATCCGAAACCGCACCCGTCGTGATGACGCGCGTGCACATGAATCGAGCACAGGACGAACGGCGCGGGATCGGTTGAACCGGTCCCGCGCGGTACTCGAACGGCAACCGGCAGGGATCGCCGTCGGCCGCCGTGGATAGCGAGGGGTAACCCGGGCGATGATCAAGCAACGCACCTTGAAGACCGTGATCCAGACCACCGGCGTGGGACTCCACACCGGTGAGAAGGTCGCGCTCACCCTGCGTCCGGCCGCCCCGGATACCGGTATCGTGTTCCGGCGGGTGGATCTCGACACCCCGGTCGAGATCCAGGCCACGCCCTTCAATGTCGGCGACACCCGGCTCTCCACCACCCTGGTGCGCGGCGACGTGCGGGTCTCCACCGTCGAGCATCTGCTCGCCGCCTTCGCCGGCTTCGGCATCGACAACGCCTATGTCGACCTCGGTGCCGCCGAGGTACCGATCATGGACGGCAGCGCCGCGCCCTTCGTCTTCCTCATCCAGTCGGCCGGTGTCGAGGAGCAGCCCAGGGCCAAGCGCTTCATCCGCATCAAGCGCCCGGTCGAGGTGCGTGACGGTGACAAGTTCGCCCGCTTCACGCCTTATCACGGCTTCCGGGTCGATTTCTCCATCGATTTCGATCATCCGGCCTTCCACGCCCGGGTCAATCGCGCCAGTATCGACCTCTCGACCCACTCCTTCGTGCGCGAGGTCAGCCGCGCCCGGACCTTCGGTTTCCTCAAGGAGATCGAGGCGCTGCGTCAGCAGAATCTCGCCCTCGGCGGCAGTCTCGACAACGCCGTGGTGGTCGACGAGTACCGGGTGCTCAACGAGGAAGGCCTGCGCTACGACGACGAGTTCGTGCGTCACAAGATGCTCGACGCCATCGGTGACCTGTACCTGCTCGGCCACTCGCTGGTCGGCGCCTTCTGCGGTCACAAGTCCGGACACGCACTCAACAACATGCTGGTCCGCGCCCTGGTTGCCGACACCGCCGCCTGGGAGGAGGTCAGCTTCGAGGACGGTGAGTGCGCTCCCATCGGTTATGGTCAGCCGGTGGCCGCGATCTGAGTCGCCGGGTCGGGGCGGGGCGACGATGATGACCGTGCCCCGCCCAAGCCAATCCACTGCAGCAACGACCGATCGATGCCGAGGCATCGATCGGTCGTTTGCGTGCGCCCGTGCCCCTGCGCTCAGTCGCTCGAGGTGTCGTCCTCGGCATGATGCTCGGCGAGCCGTCTGAGCGTGGCGGCGAGCTCGGGGTCGTCGAGGTGTTCGGCGGCGGTGCGCAGGTGTTCGACGGTTGCCGCTGAGAGTCGACGCGGAGTACCGACCTGGGCCTTGGGAGCGTGCTGGCGTTGAGGTTGCGGCGGCCGGGTCTGGATGCGCACCGCGGTGAGGTCGCGCGCGGCCAGCGCGGCGCCGAGATCGCGGGCGAGAAAGCGCGCGCGGGTGGCCCACGCCGGCGAGTCGAGTACCAGCACCAGGGTGGTGTCCTCGAGGTGGGCGTCGATGCAGTGACGCTGCAACCCACCGGGGACGCGTTGACGAGCGGCCTCGAGCAGCTCGAGCTCACGCTGTCGCCGGGCGAGCCGGTCGCGCACCATGGGGTTGTTCCAGAGCAGGTCGTGGATCGTCTTGGGCCGGTCGGGCATCACTGCGGGCTGTCGCTGTGTCGAGGATGAGGCGTGCACTGGTGCCCGATGATATCCATGAGGCGTAGGTATTCAATCATCGGGCGTTTCCGGTCGATCGCCAATGGGGCCGTTTCGGCAAAGCCATGATCAAATCACGTCGCCATAGTATAAACTCGCGCCCTCTGGCGTGAGCCCAACCGTAGAGAGAAGCGATGCATCATCTCGATCGAAGCAAGGCCCTGCGCGGCCAGGTGATCCTGCTGGCCCTCGGGGCCTGCGCCCTCGGTGGCGGCGGGATCGGATTCCTGACCGGTCAGTCCCTCACCCGCATCGAGCCGCCCGCTCCACCGCCCGCCTCCGCATCCACCCTCTCGATCCCCGCCACCCCCTCCACCGATGAAATCAACGCGCTCGCCGCCCGTCTCGGTGAGATGCAGGCCGAACTGCTGCGACTCAATGCGCTCGGCGCGCGGCTGGTGCAGATGTCCGGGCTCGACGCCGAGGAGTTCGACTTCGATCGACCGCCGCCGCAGGGTGGACCCGCCGAGGGACCGGTGCGCGACTACACCATCAAGGAGCTGGTCAGCGAACTCGGCAGCGTCGCCAGCCTCATCGATGATCGCCAGCGCAAGCTCGGGGTGATCGAGGGCGTGGTGATGGAGCAGGGGCTCAAGGCGCAGGCGTTGCCGACCAACTGGCCGGTCGCCTCCGGTTACATCACCTCCAACTTCGGCTATCGCATCCATCCGACACGCAAGGTGCGGTTGTTCCACAGCGGTGTCGACTTCGCCAGTCCGCGCGGCACCCCGATCGCTGCGGCTGCCGATGGCGTGGTCGAGTTCAGCGGCCGGCGCAATGGCTACGGTTGGGTGGTCGATATCCGTCACATGGACGGGCTGATCACCCGCTACGCCCATAACAGCAAGAACCTGGTCGAGGTCGGGCAGATGGTGCGCCGGGGCCAGAAGATCGCCACCGTCGGCTCGTCGGGCGTCGCCACCGGTCCGCACGTGCACTTCGAGGTGCTCAAGGACGGCGAGCCGGTCGACCCCATGGCCTATCTCGGCAAGACGCCCAAGCGCACCCTGGCCGACGCCGGTGCCGATCAGTCGGGCGGCTGAGCGTCGTCTGCAGCTTCACCGGGGCGTGTCACGCGTCCCTCGTCATGCCGTGCGCCCTGCGGGGGCCTCGTTCGCTCCGCCCCCGGCGGTCCCGCAAGGGTCAAGTAAATCCGGTACAATTTCCCGATTTTCCCAGGACAGGTTTCAGTCAATTCGATGGTCACTCAACTGCTCAAGAAGGTCTTCGGCAGCCGCAACGATCGCCTGGTCAAGTCGCTGCTGAAATCGGTCGCGAAGATCAATGCACTCGAACCCGAACTCGAGCGGTTGTCGGACGAGGCGCTCGCGGCCAAGACGCCCGAGTTTCGCCAGCGGCTGGCCGGCGGCGAAGCCCTCGAGGCGCTGCTCCCCGAGGCCTTCGCGGTGGTGCGCGAGGCCGGACGACGGGTGCTCGGCATGCGTCACTTCGACGTCCAGATGGTCGGCGCCATGGTGCTCAACGACGGCAAGATCGCCGAGATGCGCACCGGTGAGGGCAAGACCCTGGTCGCGACCCTCGCCGCCTATCTCAATGCGCTGCCCGGCAAGGGCGTGCACGTGGTGACCGTCAACGACTATCTGGCGCGTCGCGACGCGGCCTGGATGGGACGTCTCTATCACTTCCTCGGGCTCTCGGTCGGCGTCATCAACTCCTCCGGCGGCATGGGGCCGGACGCCGCCTCCTACCGCTTCGATCCCGACTACGTGCCCAGCGGGGACGCCGGCTACCGTCACCTGCGCCCGGTCACCCGGCGCGAGACCTATGCCGCCGACATCACCTACGGCACCAACAACGAATACGGCTTCGACTACCTGCGCGACAACATGGCCTTCTCGGCCGAGCAGCGGGTGCAGCGCGATCCCTTCTACGCCATCGTCGACGAGGTCGACTCGATCCTCATCGACGAGGCGCGCACGCCGCTGATCATCTCCGGTCCCTCGGACGGCAACACCGAGCTCTACAACCAGGTCAACGCGCTGATCCCGCGGCTGACCCGTCAGGAGCCGACCACCAACGAGGACGGTCAGCCCGATTTCGGTCCCGGTGATTACTCGGTCGACGAGAAGATGCGCCAGGTCTATCTCAGCGAGGAGGGCCACGAGCGCGTCGAGCAGATGCTGCTCGAGGCCGGACTGCTCGAGGCCGGCGCGAGCCTCTACGACCCCGGCAACATCGCGCTGATGCACCATGTCTACGCGGCGCTGCGTGCGCACGCCCTGTTCCAGAAGAACGTCGACTATATCGTGCGTGACGGTCAGGTGATCATCGTCGACGAGTTCACCGGCCGTACCATGCCGGGGCGGCGCTGGTCGGAGGGGCTGCATCAGGCGGTCGAGGCGAAGGAGGGCGTGGACATCCAGCCCGAAAACCAGACGATGGCCTCGATCACCTTCCAGAACCTGTTCCGGCTCTACCCCAAGCTCTCGGGCATGACCGGCACCGCCGACACCGAGGCCTACGAGTTCCAGCAGATCTATGGCCTCGAGGTGGTGGTGATCCCCACCAACCAGCCGATGATCCGCGACGACCGTGGCGACCTGGTCTATCTCACCCAGGACGAGAAGTATCAGGCGATCATCGAGGACGTGCGTGACTGCGTTGCGCGCGGTCAGCCGGTGCTGGTCGGCACCGCCTCGATCGAGACCTCCGAGCTGGTCGACCGGCTGCTCACCAAGGAGGGGCTCGGCCACGAGGTGCTCAACGCCAAGCAGCACGAGCGCGAGGCCGGCATCATCGCCCAGGCCGGTCGCCCCGGCGCGGTGACCATCGCCACCAACATGGCCGGTCGAGGGACCGACATCGTCCTCGGCGGCAACCTCGAGGCCGAACTCGAGGCCGCCGGCCCCGATGCCGACGTCGAGGCGCTGCGCGCCGACTGGGAGCAGCGTCACGCGGCGGTGCGCGAGGCCGGCGGTCTGCACGTGATCGGCACCGAGCGTCACGAGTCGCGGCGCATCGACAACCAGCTGCGCGGCCGCTCCGGGCGTCAGGGCGATCCGGGCTCGACCCGCTTCTATCTCTCGCTCGAAGACAATCTGATGCGCATCTTCGCCTCCGAGCGGGTCGGCGCGCTGATGAAGCGTCTCGGCATGCAGAAGGGCGAGGCGATCGAGCACCCCTGGGTGACCCGCGCGATCGAGAACGCCCAGCGCAAGGTCGAGGGACGCAACTTCGACATCCGCAAGCAGCTGCTCGAGTACGACGACGTCGCCAACGATCAGCGCAAGGTGATCTATCGCCAGCGTCGCGAGCTGATGGACGTCAACGACGTCAGCGCGACCGTCGCCGCGATGCGCGCCGACGTCCTCACCGAGGTGATCAACGGCTACATCCCGCCGGAGAGCTTCGAGGAGCAGTGGGACCTGCCCGGTCTCGAGGAGGCCCTGGCCGAGCACTTCGGCGGTGATTGGCCGCTGCGCCGTTGGCTCGAGGAGGACGACTCGCTCCATGAGGAGACGCTGCGCGCGCGCATCGCCCAGACCCTGGAGGCGCGCAACGGCGAGAAGGAGCAGCTCATCGGCGCCGACAACATGCGCCAGCTCGAGAAGGCGGTGATGCTGCAGACGCTCGACGCGCAGTGGAAGGACCACCTCGCCGCGATGGACTATCTGCGCCAGGGCATCCATCTGCGCGGCTATGCGCAGAAGAACCCCAAGCAGGAGTACAAGCGCGAGGCCTTCGAGATGTTCTCGGCGATGCTCGAGGCGATCAAGCAGGAGGTGATCGGCACCCTCGCCAAGCTGCAGATCCAGACCGCCGCCGACCTGCCCGAGCGCCAGTCCGCGCCGAGCGCCGACTTCGAGTTCAAGCACGAGACCTTCACCGGACTCGACACCGACCAGGCCGAGCCCAAGCCCGAGGCCGACCCGGCGGCACGCGCCGCGCAACCCGAGGGCGATGCGCCCTATGTCCGCGACGGTCGCAAGATCGGGCGCAACGAGCCCTGTCCCTGTGGCTCGGGCAAGAAATACAAGCAGTGTCACGGCAAGGCGAACTGAGACCATGACCAGCACCGACACGATCGACTTCCTGCCGGTTTCCGGCATCCGTCTCGGCGCCTGTGCCGCCGGTATCCGCTACCAGGGGCGTGACGACCTGGTGGCGATGGAACTGGCCGAGGGGACGACCTGCGCCGCGGTGTTCACCCGCAACGCCTTCTGTGCCGCACCGGTGACCCTGGCGCGCCGCCATCTCGCGAGCGCCGCGCCGCGCTATCTGCTGATCAACGCCGGCAATGCCAACGCCGGCACCGGTCGACAGGGGCTGGAGGCGGCGCAGGCGAGCTGCAGCGCGCTGGCCGGCCTGGCCGGCTGCGCTTCGGAGCAGGTGCTGCCCTTCTCCACCGGGGTGATCGGCGAGCACCTGCCGGTCGAGCGCTTCAGCGCCGCGCTGCCGGGGCTGCTGCCGGTGCTCGCCGCCGACGCCTGGCCGGCGGCGGCACGCGCGATCATGACCACCGACACCTTCCCCAAGCTCGCCTCGCGCCGCTTCCAGTGCGGCGGACAGACCGCGACCCTCACCGGGATGGCCAAGGGCTCGGGGATGATCTGCCCCGACATGGCGACCATGCTCGCCTTTATCGCCACCGACGCCGCCATCGCCCCCGAGGTGCTGCAGCAGGCGTTGCAGACGGCCAGTGATCGCTCCTTCAATGCCGTCAGCGTCGACGGCGACACCTCGACCAACGACGCCTGCGTGCTCGCCGCCACCGGCGCGCTCGGCAATGCGCCGGTCAGCGATCCGGCGAGCGCCGATGCGACGGCCCTGCAGGAGGCGCTGGAGTCGCTCTGCACCGAGCTGGCGCGGGCCATCGTCAAGGACGGCGAGGGCGCGACCAAGCTGGTCACCATCGCCGTCGAGGGCGCGCGCGACTGGCACGAGGCGCGGCGGGTCGGCTATACCATCGCCCACTCGCCGCTGGTCAAGACCGCGCTCTTCGCCTCCGATCCCAACTGGGGTCGGATCCTCGCCGCGATCGGTCGCGCCGGGGTCGAGTCGCTCGACATCGACCGGGTGCAGGTGTGGCTCGGCGACGTGGCGATCGTGCGTGACGGCGGGCGTGCCGCCGACTACGAGGAGGCCGCCGGCGCTGCGGTGATGGCCGAGTCCGAGATCCTCATCCGTGTCGATCTCGGCCGCGGTGAGGCCGAGGCCCAGGTACTCACCTGCGATCTGTCCTACGACTATGTCCGCATCAACGCCGAATACCGCAGCTGATCGCGATCCCGCCGAGATCCATGTCATGGTCGGCGCCATCGCCGACCATGAGGGCCGGATCCTCATCGCCCGTCGTCCCGAGGGCGTGCACCAGGGCGGGCTGTGGGAGTTCCCCGGCGGCAAGCTCGAGACGGGCGAGTCGCCCATCGCCGGGCTCGCCCGTGAACTCGACGAGGAACTCGGTATCCGTGTCGAGCACAGCCGACCGCTGATCCGGGTGCGTCATCACTACGGCGACCGGCGGGTGCTGCTCGACGTCCACCGGGTCGAGCGCTATGCCGGCACGCCCGAGGGGCGCGAGGGCCAACCGCTCGACTGGGTACATCCCGAGACGATGGACCCCGACGACTTCCCCGCCGCCGACCGGCCGATCATCACCGCGCTGCGCCTGCCCCCGCTGATGCTGATCACCGGGGCCGATCCCGAGCACACCGGGCAGTTCCTGCGCCGGCTCGAGCGCGCCCTGGAGGACGGGGTGCGACTGGTGCAGCTGCGCGCGCATGCGCTCGGCGCCGCCGCCTATCGCGCGCTGGCCGAGCAGGCGTTCGAGCGCTGCGAGCGTCATGGTGCCAGGCTGCTCCTCAATCGCGCCCCGGAGGAGGTCGTCGGGGTGCCGCGTCACGGGCTGCACCTGGGCTCGAGCCTGCTCGCGCGGCTGGGCGCGCGTCCCGGCGCGCCCGGCGAGCTGGTCGGCGCCGCCTGTCACGATGCCGCCGAGCTCGATCGTATCGCCACCCTCGGACTCGACTACGCGCTGCTCTCACCGGTCAAGACGACCGCCACCCACCCCGGCGCCGCGGCCCTCGGCTGGTCGCGTTTCGCCGCCATCGCCGCCACCGCCAATGTTCCGGTCTACGCCCTCGGCGGCATGACCCGCGACGACCTCGACACCGCCTGGGACCTCGGCGCCCAGGGCATCGCCGCCATCCGCGGGCTGTGGCCCGGCGACTAGCTTTCAGCGGCCAGCCGCCAGCCATCAGCTACCGGCCACCAGCCACTTGCCGCCAGCGTCGTAGGATGGGCAAAGCGCAGCGTGCCCATCGAGGCGCACGCAGGCGCCGGGCACGCTGCGCTTTGCCCGGGACGGGTCGCTGTTGGCCGGGAATCGACCGTCATCCACGCCCAAAACCCCTTCGTGTCCTTGGCGGCTTTGCGGTTCAATCCCGCTGGCCGCTGGCCGCTGGCCGCTGGCCGCTGGCCGCTGGCCTGGGCCGACTCAATGCTCCGGCGATGTCTGCTGGGGCGGGATCTCGGGGTCGGTCGGTTCGCTGATGCGGTGGTTCTCGTTGAACCACTCGCCGAGGTCGATGAGGCGGCAGCGCTCGCTGCAGAAGGGGCGCCAGGGCGAGTGCTCGCTCCATTCGACGGGGGCGGCGCAGTTGGGGCAGGGGACGGTGATGGACATGGATCAGAAAAGACAGCAGGTCAGTCGGAAGGGGATGTCGTCGCTGGTCTGGGCCGGGCGCTCTTCACTCTCGATGGTCATGAAGCGGATGCTGAAGCGGTTCTTGTGACCGCTGACCTCGGGGTAGAGTCCGCTGTTGGCATCGACGCCGATGCGCACCAGTTGTGGCGGCACCTGGGTCTCCAGCGCCTCCTGATAGAAGCCCGCCTCGGCCATGGCCTGACGCGGCGGGGCGCTGGCGCGTACCAGCGAGAGTGTCAGCGCGATCGCCTGGTGGGCCGGGCGCAGGTCCTCGAGCCAGTCGGCCAGACGCTGTTGACGCTGTTCGGGCGGTTGCAGCAGCCAGTGGTGGAGTTGCGGCAGATCGAAGCTGCAGCTGCCGCCGGGGATGCTGTTGCGCTGGGCGACGCCCTTGAGGAAGTCGTCCTCGCGGGCGATCTGGCCGATTGGACCATCGATGGCGAGGATGGCGTTACGCGAGCGCTCCAGGTCGCTGAGCACGCGCTCCAGGGCGCCGGGGTCGACGCCGGGCCGCGAGGCGATGCGGCGCAGGGTCTCGAGCGTGCGTTCGAGTTCCTTGAGCAGCTCGTTGCGCACATCGGCGCGGGCGGTGATGGCGACGATCTCGATCAGGCTCTCGAGCGCGGCGCGCGTCGCCCAATCCTCGGGCTGGGGCGCGAAGTGATCGAAGCGCTCGAACAGGTGTTCGAGCCGGAGGAAGGTCCGGGTGCGCTCGTTGAGCGGATGTTCGAAGGTCAGGACTGTCGGCACGGCGGATGTCTCGGGATCAATTCGACCCTTGGCTCTCGGTGGCTGGCGCGGTGCGCGGCCCCCGGCTGACATTGACCGCCGACGCCCGACGGGCGTCGGCCCCTCGCTCGATTGTGCGGCTTTTGTTCACAGAAGTCACGGGGGGATCGGGCTATGGCCGCCAGCCAGCCGCCAGCCACCAGCTGCCAGTCACCAGCTACCAGCTACCAGCCACCAGTCACCAGTCACCAGTCACCAACTACCAGCGGGCGTGTGCATTCAGCCGCAGCGATGAGTGAAGGCCGACCTTTCCCTACTGGAGGCTGACCGCTGGTGGCTGATCGCTGATCCCCCTTTCTCAACCCAGCCGCAACGCCTGCTTGTAGAACCTGGGCACGGCGTCGGGGTCGCTGGTCATGAGGATGTCGTCGAGCAGCCAGTGCGGCATCCGGCCCTGGTCAGCCATGTGCGCGAGCTGGGTCTGGAGGCCCTCCCAGTAGAAGCCGTCGCCGCAGCCGTCGAAGAACACCAGGGGGCCGGATTCGATCACCCCGAGCTTCATGTCGGTGAGGGTCAGGCCGATCTCCTCGAGGGTGCCGACGCCGCCGGTGAGGAAGATGTGGAAGCTGGCGATCTCGAACCAGCGCTGGCGCGACTGTCGGCTGCGGCTCTGGAAGGTCTGGTAGAAGTCGGCGCTGTCGTTGGGCTTCTGATCGATGGTCTCGATGAAGCTCGAGCCGACCATCAGCCCCATCTCGTGGGCCACGTCGGTGACCTGCTGCATGGCCCCGGGGCCGCCGCCGGTGAGGATGCTGATGTCGTTGCCGAAGAGTCCGCGCAGGTTGGTGAGCAGGCGCTCGACCTGGGCGATGCCGTGGTCGTTGAGCGGTCTGGTCGAGCCGTAGATGGCGAACACCAGGGTGTCGTGGAAGCGCGAGACGTTCTCCGGCGCGGTGAAGTAGCCGCGCAGCCCGCGGAAGACGTGCTTGACCACGTGCCCCCGTGCGTCGTTGCACCAGAACACCTCGATCCCCAGTCCCTCGTAGTCGGCCAGCCGGCCATGATCGCGTGCCGAGAGGAAGTGTCCGTGCTCGAACGAGGCGCGGCGGAAGATGATCCGGCCGATGCGTTGCTGCAGCGCGGCGGCGCAGATCTCGGTGTGCTCGACCAGGTTGGGGAAGTAGCCCAGCAGCAGGGTGGCGCGCGCGCCGTCGGGGAGTTCGGAGAGCACCGAGGTGCCGCACTCGGGGCGGGTGTCGAGCCTCAGTCCCTCGGCCACCAGCCCGGCGGCGAGCTCGGTGCCGCGACGCGGATCCGGCGGGGTCTGCGGCTGGGTCCAGATGTGCTCGGGCTCGTCGCCGACGCGCAGTCGCGCGGGGGCGTGGCTGATCGCCATCATCCGGTGGGAGTAGTGGTCGCGGTTGGCGCCGCTCTCGAGCCGGTCGAACACCGCCTTGAGGGTCTCGAACTCCGGGTCGGGTTGGCTGCCCGGCTCGCCCTGACGCTCGGGGCCGCCGTGCCAGTAGCGACGACGGGGTTCGAGTGCGATCGCCTCGTGGACGGTGGCGGCGACGCTGGGGTTGATGATGAGCTGGTCGGAGCGGTTGATGAACTCGAGATAGATGTTGGTGCCCCGGGTGGTGATCGGATCGAGCACCGTGGCCTGCAGGTGCAGCCCCAGCGCCTCGTCGAGGTTGCGCAGCACCACGTAGTGACGATGGAGGAACATCGAGCAGGCGGTGACCAGCCCGTCGCGCGGGGGCAGCTCGATGTGCTCGACCGGCTCGCGGATCTGCAACCGGTTGAGCAGGTCCTTGCCGTCGGCATGGGTGGCGATGGCGGTGACCTGCTCGATACCGAGCGGCTGGGCGAAATGGAAGATCTGGCGCTGCGGGCGCAGGATCAGATAGCCGTTGCTGTCGATCGAGAAGCCGGAGGGTACCTGGATGGCGTTGTCGCGGATCAGTCGGTGGATCTCGGTCGAGTCGAGTCGGGTGTCCTCGGGACAGAACACCAGTCGCCCGACGCGCAGTCCGGGGACGACGATGCGCTCGAGATGCTCGCCGATGCCGTAGGAGGCGATGGCGGCGACGATCTGCAGGCGCAGGTCGCAATAGGTGTGGTCGAAGGTCGGGGCCGGCGCGGCGGGGACGATGTTGATCCCCAGTCGCGCCAGTCGGCTGCGCGCGGCGAACAGCAGCTCGGACTCACGCCCGGCGACGCGGGAGCGGAACTCGGGGCCGAGTGCGAAACGGGCCTCGACCAGGAATCCCTCGTCGGTGCGCTCGACGACCTTGGTGATCCAGCCGTCGCTGGTCTGTGGAGTGGCGTACATGGCAGCATCCTGAAACGATGGTGTCAGGGAAGGCGACCCGATCGATGGTACGCCTCCATCCCCGCTCGCGCGACCAGGGGGTGTTGGCCTGGGCGTGACGATTGCGTGACCGGTCTGTGGCGTGGCTCAGGCCGCGGGCTGCTCCAGTGTCTCCATGAACTGGGGGCCGAACAGTCGGCGCAGCTCCTCGCGACTGGTCTGACCGGTGCGCAGTCGCTGCAGCGCGACCTCGCGCATCGCCACATAGCGTCCGGGTCGCTCCAGCATCTCCACGCCGCCGCGCGGTGCGCCCTCGCCGATCCAGTGCGCCAGGGTCTCGTCGATCAGCAGGAGTTCATAGACCAGCACCCGGCCGTGATAGCCGGTGTGGCGGCACCGTGGGCAGCCGACGCCGCGATACAGCGGCTCGCCGCGCTCGGCCAGGTCGCGGGCGAGGTCGTCGCCGAGGTCGGGCTGGCGACAGTGCTCGCAGAGCCGTCGGGCGAGACGTTGGTTGACCACGCCGATCAGTGCCTCGGCGATGGTCGCGGCGGGGATCTTGAGGGTGCGCAGCCGGTTGACCACCGCAAACACGCCGTTGACGTGCAGGGTGGAGAGCACCAGGTGGCCGGTCTCGGCCGCGCGCATCGCCGCCTCGGCCGTCTCGCCGTCGCGGATCTCGCCGACCAGCATGATGTCGGGGTCGTGGCGCAGGAAATGGGTGATGGCCTGGTCGAAGCCGTAGCCGGCGCGGCGGTTGACCTGGGTCTGGGTGGCGAAGGGCAGGGAGTACTCGATCGGGTCCTCGACGGTGATGATGTTCTTGCCCGTGAGCCCCTGGGCGCGCAGTCCGGCATAGAGGGTGGTGGTCTTGCCCGAGCCGGTGGGACCGGTCATCAGGATGATGCCGTGGGGTTGTTCGAAGAGCGCCTGGAGCAGCGGCAGGTGCGCGGGCAGGAAGCCGAGTTCGTCGAGCCCGCTGATATAGGCCCCGGTGGGCAGCAGACGCAGCACCACGTTCTCGCCGTGCGGGGTGACCACGGTGGAGACGCGGACGTCGTAGGTGTCGTCATTGACGGTGGTGGTGAAGCGACCGTCCTGCGGCAGCAGGCTGTCGGCGATGTCCATGCCGGCACGCACCTTGATCGCGGCGGTCAGCCGCGCCAGCACCGGCTCCATGCAGTAGACCGGCAGCAGTACCCCGTCGATGCGGAAGGAGAGATGGATCGAGCGCGACTCGGGTTGGATGTGGATGTCGGTGGCGCGTTCGGCCACGGCATAGTGGAGGATGCGCGCGAGCAGGGTGTCGGTCGAGAGGGTGTTCTGCTGGTCGAGCCGGAGCTTCTCGTACTCCTGCACGAAGGCGCGCTCGAGGGCGCTCGACTCGTCCCCGCCGAGCTGTGCGATCAGCTTGGGGACGGCGGAGAACTCGGTCTGCAGCAGCCGGACCCGCATCCCGGTGCGCCGGTCGATCAACGCCATCAGCCGCTGCGGATCGGCGTTGCCCATCGCCACCCGCAGCTCGCCCTCGACCACGTCGATGGGACACATCCCGTGGTTGATGCAGAGCTCGCGACGGAACAGCTCGCGGACCTCTTCGTGTGGTGGCGGCAACTGCTCGAAGGGGCAGTAGGGCAGGTCGTACTGCACCGCCAGACAGCGCGCCACCTCCTGCTCGGTGACCAGCCCGAGCCGGATCAGCAGGGCGCCGAGCGGCTCACCGCTGACGCGCTGTTTCTGCAACGCATAGACGATCTGCGAGCGGTTGACCGCGCCGCTGGCGAGGAGCTGCTCGCCGAGCAGCGGACGCTTGTGCTGGATGGGGCCTTGCGGGGTGCTGGGGGTGATATCGGCGGGCATGATGCGGGCTCGGCTCTCGTACGGTTCGGGTTCGGGGCGGGTCAGTTGCAGTCCATCGAGACATGGACGGTGAGCACGTCGATCTGCGACTCGTCGGTTGCCGCGCCGCCGCCCCAGGCCTGTGCGTTGGTCATGCTCCACGTCCGGCTGCTGGTGATGTCGGCGCGGTCGGCGTACTGCTCTTCGCGCACGCAGCCGAAACGGGCATCGACCAACCCATCCTTCTGGGCGTCGATCATCCGTGCCAGGTCGGGGGTGACCCGTGTCAGGATCATCACGTTGTGCGTGTCCTTGCGATAGCTGCCGATCGCGCCGTCGGGGACGGCCCAGTCGAGGGCCTGGAAGCAGACCTCCATGTCCTGCGGGTTGCCGTTGCTGTCCTGATAGCCGTAGTGGGTCTCGAACCCGACCCCCCGCCCCGAGGGCAGGCTGACGCCGGCGGCGAGCATAGCGCTGACCAGGTCATTGCCGCAGACCGCGTCGCCGTCCTCGTTGACCAGCCCGGTGGGGCTGGCCGGGTCGTCGAGCAGCACGTGGCCCTGGCTGACGGTGTAGCTGCCGTAGGCGTTGTGCCAGCCGCCGATGAAGATGAAGTCGTTGATCAGCTTGACATAGGTCGACTGGCGCATCAGATCGCCGCCGACCTTGGCCATGCTGATCAGCATGCCGATCACGATCAGCGCGATCGACAGTTCGAGCAGGGTGAAGCCGGCGGCGCGGCGTGGCGGGGTGGTTGGTCGGTTCATCGCGGGGTCACGGGTGCTGGTCATCGAAGACGCCCAGTGCATCCTGGGCGCGGACATTGTTCCTGACGGAGTCGTAGAGCGGGTCGAGCTGGTTGTCGATGAGGTCGTCGAGCTCGTCGAGCCGGCCCTTGACCTCGTCCTCGATCTCGACCTTCTCGACCAGCGCCAGGGCGGCGAACACCGCCCCGCCGGCGGCGGCGGCGACGCCGCTGGTGGCCACCACGACGGCGCCCGACTTGGCGCCGTAGCTGTTCATGGTGGCGGCGATGGCCACGGTCAGCGAGGCGCTGGCGCTGGCGATCCCGGAGGCGGCGGCGGCGACGTCGGAGGCGCCGCCGAGGACGTCGGCGCTGGCCATCTCCTTGACCACCTTGAGCTGCTCGCGATAGTCGCGTGCGGCCTGGCGGAAGATCGCCAGCGTGGTCTCGACGTTGGGGTGAGCGTGTCCGCTCGCCGCGATCACCCCGGTGCAGCCCATGCGCTCGCGCAGCTCGTTGAAATAGCGCACGTGTACCCGGTCGTCGTTGCTCGCCGAGATCGGGCTGGTGGGGTGCTCGAAGGCGGTGCGGGTGGCGGTGTTGGGCGAGTTGCGCCCGTCGAACAGCGAGCCGTCGGCGTCGCGATCGGCGGTCCCGGGGTCGACCAGCAGATAGGCGACGTGCTCCTGCGCCGTACTCGAGGCGATGTGCACATGGTCGGTCGAGAAGGTCTGGTCCTGTGCGGTGCCGAGCGCCTGACAGAGATCGAGGCTGTTGGCCACGCCGAGCGCGCGCGGCGCGCCGGTCGGCGGCAGGCCCGCGGCGAGATAGGGGTGGAGGCGGTCGCGCCGGACGGTCAGCGCGGTATCGAGGCGCGGGTCGGCGCTGTCCGGGCGGACATAGACGGCATAGAGGAAGTCGTAGTCGCTGGCATTGCGCAGCGGCGCGCCGAGCCCGAGATCGACATAGGGCAGCAGGCCGATGACGGTGTCCTCGTCCTCGTGACCGTCGCCGTCGGCGTCCGCCCAGGGCAGACGGGCATGAACGAAGGCGAAGCCCTCGAGCGCGGCATGGGTGCTGACGACGCGTGGCGCGACCTCGGACTCGCGCACCGCCTCGCGGGTTGCCGGCAGCAGCTTGACCGCGAGCATCGCCACCGCGCCGAGCGCGAGCATCGCCACCGACAGCTCGATCAGGCTCAGGCCCTTTTGTTGATAAGCGTTCATTGGTACCAGCCGCGTCGTTCCAGGGTCATGGTGTTGTTGACCCGTGTGTTGCGATCGTCGATCACCTCCAGCAGGTTGTCGCGCGCGTTGCGCGCCTGCTCCAGCGCGGTCGCCTTCTCCTCCTTCTTCTCCTCGATGTCCTGCGCGCCGGTGGTGATCGAGTAGGCGGCCATGCCCATCGCATAGGCACTCAACGCGATCGCGCCGCCCTTGGCCGCGGCGCCGGTGGCCGTGGCCAAGGCATCACCGGTGCCGATGAGGTTGCCGACGACGTCGAACACCGCGCTGCCGATGGCATGTTCCTGTGCCGTCTCGGCGTGGTCGAGGTTGTCGTGACGGATCTCGTAACCGAGGCGGCGGAAGTCCTCGAACCATTGCTGGGCGCGGGCGAGGTCGTCGGCGGCATAGGCGTCGCGCGCCGAGGCGTTGACCCGTGCGATCAGTCGGGGACAGTCGAGCAGCGCGGCCAGCGTGGTGAAGCCGAGCGCCTCGACGCGGTCGTCGTAGACCGGCGGGGCGTCGCGTTCGCGCCGTCCGGGCGAGGCGAATGGCGTGGCCCGGTTGTCGCTGTCGACCACCCCGTCGGCGCCGGGGTCGACCAGCACCACCGCCATCCGCACCCGGGTGTCGGGCCGGTCGAGGGCGCGCACCGCGAGCATCTCCGCCGGCGTCTCGCGGGCGCCCTCGACCAGCGCCACGCAGAGATCGAGACCGTTGACCCCCGGCGTCGGCGGGCTGTAGGTCGGTGGCGCGCTGCCCGAGGGCTGGGTGATCCCGCTTTCGTTGGTGCTCGGGTTCCACGGGCCGGGGGCGGTCCAGCCGGCGGCGGCGGGGAGTTGCGGGTGGAAGTGTTCGGTCGGCTCGGTGAGCAGGCCGGCGACGGCGTAGCGCAACGCGAAGCCCTGGGGGTTGCGCGGCGGTTCGGTCAGCCCGAGGGTGCGATAGGGCACGAACCCGCTCGCCACCTCGCCGCCACAGGCGGCTGCGGCCTCGCCGCTGGCCGCGCTCGTCGCCGGACAGGGCAGTCGGTCGTGACTGACGAGATGGCCGATCAGCGCCTCACGCACCCGCTCGAGATCGCCCCCCGGGCGCTCGGCGCGATTGAGTTCGCCGAGCGCCTCGAGCAGTGGCGGCATGGCCATGAAGGTCAGTCCGCCGACCAGCAGTGCCACCGACATCTCGACCAGGGTGAAGCCGCGCTGCTTGGTGTTCATCGTCCCGTCCCCAGTTCGTCGGCGGTGCCCAGGATCTCGAGTCCGGCCTCTTGCTCGAAGCGATCGGGCAGCGGGCTGGGGGCCTCGACGTCGTCGAACTCGTCGGGCAGGTCCGGGTTGGGGTCGGCGCCGATCGCGCCCGGGTCCGGCTCGACCCGGGCGATGCACTGGCCGCTGTCCGGGTCGTACTGCTTGCCCTGCTCGCCGCAGCGATAGCCCTCGATCTCCTGCTCCAGGTTGGTGACCTCGTCGGTCAGGCGATCGACCTCGATCTGTGCCTGGCTCAGCTCGATCTGGGCATTGCCGAGCGCGAGATAGCGGTCGTAGAGGGTCTGGATGTGTTGCGCGAGGTCACAGGGCTGGGCGTCGTCGCACATGCCGCCGTCGCCGAAGCCGTCCGTCTTCGGCGGCTCGAGCGCGAGACCGGCGCTCTTGAGTGCGTTGAGCGCGCTGATCCAGGTCTGCTGGGTGGTGCTGGCGTTGGGCCGGAGCGCGGCGGCGTCCTTGACCTTCTGACAGTCGCCGCAGGCGCCCTTGAGGTTGGTGAGCGCGGTGCCGATGGCGGTGTAGTCGGTGCTCTCGGGCGCGGCGTTGATCTGGTTGCGCAGGGTGTCGCAGTCGGTGCTCGAGGCGCCGCTGCAGATACCGCTGTCGGCGAGCACCGTCTGGATCGCCGTGTTCAGCGCGGCGCGGGCGGTGAAGTGGGGCTGACGCGCGGCGTACTCGGCGATCAGCGCGGCGTCATAGGTCTTGAATTTGTCGGCCTCCTGCTCGAGCCAGGTCTTCTGGGCATCGGCCTGGGCGAGCGTCTCGGTCTGCTGGGCGCGGGCGTCGGCCCTGGCGTCGCGTCCGGCGGCAAGCGTCGAGCAGAAGCTGTCGCGGGCGTCGCTGTCGAGCGTCGCGCCATTGGCCTTGCCGGTGTCGCACGGCTCCTGGCTGATGTCGATCATGCGCTGGGCGCTGATCTCGGCCTCCAGCGCCGTGACATGGCCGTTGAGCGCGATGATCATGCCCGGCTCGCCGGGGTCCTCCTCCAGGCTGATGCCGCAGGCGGCGCGGGCGTCCTCCAGCGTGGCGCCGCCCTCGATCTGTTGCTGCATGCAGGCCTCGACGGCGGGGTCGGCGCCGAGGTCGGGGTCGAGGTCGCCGAGGCGTTCGAGCCAGGGCGCCATCTGCTCGGGGATGCGCGCGTTCATGGCGTCGAGCTTGGGCTGGATCGCGGCGGTGGCCGCGTCCCACTCGCCCTGTCGTTCGGTCACCCTGGCCTGTGCGGCATCGCGGGGGATCAGCGCCGCGGCGAGGTCGGCGCGCGCCTGGACGAGGTCGTCACCGAGCTCGGCGATCTTGTCGCTGAAGTCGGGCGCAGGGGCCCCCGGCGGGTTGAAGTCGGCATCGCAGCCGGCCTTGATCTTGTCGTAGATGAGCCCGTACTGGACGGTGTAGACGCCCGCCGCAGCGGTGGTGACCGAGGACAGACCCAGCGCGACCGAGGCCAGGCCGGTCCCGGTCGAGGCGAGCACCAGGGCGGCGGTGTGGATCGGCAGGGTGACGCAACCGGGCAGCACGAAGGGTGGGATGCAGGTCGCCGCCGAGCGGGCGATCTGCACGCCGGACTCGGTGACCTGTTCGGTGGCCGCGCCGATCCCGGTCCCGGTGGAGTAGATGTCGACGGCGCTGCGCGCGGTGCCGACACCGGCGAGGATGGTGCCGAGGAAGGCCGATTCGACGTTCGAGTTGGTGAAGTCGCAGACCTCCTGCTGGACGGCGAGCGCGTCGGCCATCAGGTTGAGGCTGCGGCGCACGATGTCGCAGGTGAGCACCCCCTCGACCTCGGCGAAGCCGCGCACCAGGGTCGAGTCGTCGTAGCGGTTGCGGGTGAGCGGGGTACCGGGGGCGTGGAACACCGGGCGGTCGAGATCCTGGTTGAGCCCGTCGTAGAGCCCCAGGGTGTCGCTGCCCTGGCCGTCGGCGTTGAGCCGGCCGGGGACGGCGAGCGCATAGGCGACGTTGTGTTGCGCCCCGTCGCTTGCCTCGGTGTGCAGCAGCGCGGTGTCGAGCGCCGTGCCGGCGGCGGTGTCGAGCGCCATGCAGTAGTCGAGCAGATTGATGTGCCCGGCGCCGTCGGTGAAAGGGTACTCGGTGCCGTCGCTGTTGCGCGGGTGGAAGAAGTGATCGTGACGGGTGAGGTCGATGCCGGCGCTGTCGCGATAGACGCCGTAGAGCAGCGGCACCTCGCCGGCGGAGTAGGTGCCGGCGGCCATTCCCAGGGTGCGGTAGGGCAGATAGCCCTTGTCGACGGCGCAGTCCTCGTGGCCGTCGCCGTCGCCGTCGGGACAGGGCAGGCGGCGTTCGCGCACCATGAACTGCAGCAATTGACGATCGGCGAGTTCGAGCAGCGCCTGCCCCTTGACCTCGGCGTTGCGGTCGCGGGTCTGCTGGGTGAGATACATCACCCCCCAGATGGCGCTGGCGGTGAAGGTCAGGATCAGCAGCATCTCGATCAGCCCGAAGCCGCGCTCGGGTGGTCGCGGTCGGGGAGGTTGGGGGCTGGGGTGCGAGTGTGCTGGGATCATGGTGCGTCCTGGGGCGAGACTCAGTACATGGTGGTCTGCGAGATCAACTGGTAGACCGGGAGCAGGAACACGGCCACCACGAAGATGAAGAAGACGCCGGCGATCGAGATCATCAGCGGCTTGAGGATCTCGGCCAGGGAGTCGACGGTGTGATGCAGCCGGCGGCGGTACTCGACGGCGAGATAGTCGAGCTGCTCGTCGAGGTTGCCCGACTGCTCGCCGACGCTCACCAGACGGATCATCAGCCGCGGGAAGACGCCGGTAGCCTGGAGTTCGTCGCTGAGCCGGCTGCCGTTGCGGATGCCCTCGCGTACCCGCTGCAGGTGGCCGCGATAGTGCGGGTTGCGCATCGCCTCCTCGAGCACCGCCAGCGCCTCGCTGAGGTTGACCCCGGCGCGGATCAGCAGGCTCAGGTATTCGGTCATGAAGGCCAGCGCCGAGTCGCGGATCAGCCGCCCCGAGATCGGCAACCGCCACAGCAGCGCGTAGAGCCGCTGGCGCAGCCAGGTGGTGCGGGTGATGAGCAGGATGGCCAGCGCCAGGCCCGCGAGCAGCGCCCAGAACCAGTCCTCGATCAGCCGCTGCAGCCAGCCGGCGACCGCCATCGCCTTGATCGTCAGTGGTGGCAGATGGGCGTTCATCTGCAGGAACATCTGCTGGATGTTGGGCAGCACGTAGTCGATCCAGAACAGCGCCGCGAGCAGCACCACCAGGGTGACGAAGACCGGATAGATCAGCGCCTTCTGCACGTCCTGACGGATGCCGCGCACCCGGTTGAGGTGCGCCGCGCCGTCGAGCAGCACCCGGTCGAGGTTGCCCGACTGCTCGCCGATGGCGATCAGCGACAGCACGGTGCCGGGGATGATCTCGCGATGGCGCTCCATCACCGCGCTCAGCGCGCTGCCGCCGCTGACCCCGATGTGGAGTTCGTTGATCACCCGCGCCATCGGGCTGCGTCGGTTCTCCTCGCGCAGCTCGACCAGCGCCTGGTCGATCGGCAGGCCGCAGCGCAGCATCACCCCGAGGTTGTGGAGGAACTCGGCGAGCACCTCGGTGGGCACCGGGCGGCGGGTCAGGCCGATCATCAGGTCGATCAGTCCGCTGGCCGGCCCGGGCAGGCGCCACAGCCGCAGCACGGTGTCGTCGTGACGCTGCTCGATCATCGCGCGCGCGGTCAGGGTGTCGCTGAACTGGAACTTCTCCAGCCGCCATCCGGGGCGGCCGAGGTCGTCGGCATAGCGATAGAGGAAATAGTGCATGGCGCGACTCAGGGTGAGGGACAGCTCAGCCGGTACCGGGTCGGCGGATCGACCACCCCGCTCGCGGCCAGGCCCTGCGCGGCCTGGAAGGCGCGCAGCGCCGCCAGGGTCGAGCTGCCCATGATGCCGTCGACGGCGTCGGGCGCGAGGTGGCCGAGCGCGGCGAGCCGCTCCTGGAGCAGGCGCGCGGCGTGCGAGCGCTCGCCGAAGGTCGGCTGGGTGGCGGCAATCGCGGTGCGATAGAAGGACAGCCGCTCGCCCTCGCCGAGATCGAGCGCGGGCCGTCCCTGACAGTTCTCGGTGATCGTCTCGCGGCTGCGCCAAGCGACCCACATCGCCCCGTCGTCAGGCTCATCGGTGGCGCCGTTGTCGAGACCGAACAGCCTCGGGTAGGCGGCCATCAGGGTCGCGAGGTCGGCGCCCGTCGCGCCGGCGACGGCGGGCGCGCTCGGCGGTGCGCCGCTGTCGGCGGGGCTGGTCGGAGGTTCGCGCATGCTAATTGGGGCGTCGGCGTCGGCCGTCGGTCTCGCGTCGGTCGAGGCGCCCTGTTGCGCCGTCGCCTCGGTGTCTGCGCTGGGCAGGTGCGCGCCGAGCGCCGCGAGCTGTGTCTCCAGCCAGGGACGGAGTTGTTGCTGACGGCTCCAGCCGAGGCTGACGAGCGCGGCGAGCAGCAGTGTCAGCAGCAGCGCGAGACGCCAGCGCGGCGCGCTGGTGGTGTGCGTCGGCAGGGTCCGCAGCCCGGTATCGGCCTCGGCGACGGCCAGCCGCATCAGTCGTTGGTCGATGCGCAGACGCGGCTGGTGGAGCAGACCGTAGAGACAGCGATCCATGATCAGGTTGATGCGTCTGGGCAGACCACCGCTGGCCCGGTGCAGCAGGCGCAGCGCCGCGCGATCGAGACCGATGCGCTGGGCCGCGCCGGCCTGATCGAGCCGATTGAGCACATAGCCCCGGGTCTCGGCGCGGCTGAGCGGGGCGAGATGGACGTGCAGGGTGATGCGGCTGTTGAGCGGTCGCATCTCGAAGCGTCCGAGCAGGCCGAGGATCTCGGGCTGGGCGACCAGTACCACCTGCACCAGCTTGGTGTCGCTGGTCTCGAGGTTGGAGAGCTGGCGCACCAGCTCGAGGGTCGCGGCGTCGAGGTTCTGGGCGTCGTCGAGGATCAGCACGCAGTTGCGCCCGGCCGCCTGCTCGGCGCGGAAGAAGTGGTGCAGGGCCTCGAAGTAGGGCTGGATACCGAGCTGCGGCGGCGGCAGCTCGGCGAGCCCGAAGCCGCGGTGGATCGCGGCGATCAGCTCGCGCTCCTGGGGGACGCCGTGGAGGATCAGCGCGACCCGCTCGCCGGCGGCCTCGAGCTCGCGCATCAGCCGCCGCATCAGTGTGGTCTTGCCGATCCCGACCTCGCCGGTGACCAGCATGAAGCCCTTGCGTCGCTCGATCAGGTGCAGCAGCTCGCGATAGCCCTGATAGGTCCGCCGGCTGGGGAAGAAGCGGGTCTCGGTCGGCGTCACCGGGAAGGGGTCGCGACTCAGTCCCAGCTCGTCGAGATAGGGCGGCGCGCCGCCGGGGACGGTATCGCGCTCAGTGGCTGTAGGCATCGTGGTGCTGTCTGACATCGGGGTTGTTCGGGTGGCGGCTGTAGAGACGCGCGACCCGCTGTCTCGCCTCGGCGAGCGCGCCCTCGCGCCAGTCGATGGCGGCGAGGTTGAGGTTGGCCTCGAGGTCGTCGGCGTCGTAGCCGAGCACCTCCTGGTAGGCCTGACGCGCGGCCTCCAGCTCGCCGCGGCGCAGCTGCAGGAAGGCGCGCATGCGCACCACCGCCAGGCTGTCCGGGCCGATCATCGCCTCGGCCTGGGCGAGCAGCTGGTCGGCCTCGTCGAGCCGATCGGCCGCGCAGGCGCGCGCGAAGTCGGCGGCGATCTGGCGCATCGCCAGCAGCGCCGGATCGGGCGCGTCGAACAGCGGTGACTCGATCGTCCCGCTGTCCGGCGTCGGCACGGAGTCGATCGCCGGCGTCGGCTCGGGCGCCGCCGGGGGCGCGGGGGACGGTCCGCGCGACGCGTGCGTCTCCGTCGACGGTGCCGGCGCCGGGGTCGCGATCGCCAGTGACGGCGGTGGCTCGGGGCCTGTCGGTTGGCTGCCGGCCAGTGGCCACAGCAGTACGCCGGCGCCGACCAGCGCTCCGCCGGCGATGCCGAGCGGCCAGCCGTGTCGGCGCCGTGCGGTATCGCCCAGGGCGCTCAGGTGCGGGGCCTCGCGTGCGCGCAGACTGGTGAAGATCAGGCTCACAGCAGGGTGACGCGCAGCGCGATGACCAGCTCGCGGGCGGTGGTGGAGTGACCGCGCCCGCCGAACAGATACTCGACCCCGGGGATCTCGGTGAACGGCGGGATGCCGTCCTTCGAGCGGCTGCCGGTCTCGCTGATCATGCCGCCGAGGATCACCAGGTCGCCGTCGCGCATGTTCAGCGAGGTGGTCATGCCCTTGAAGCTGACCTTGGGCAGCGAGATCGACTGGTCGTTGCCGATGTCGACGGGGTCGGTGCTGCCCGGCTCGACCTGGGTCTGCATCGGGTTGATCACCAGGCTGATGGTGCCGTCGTCGGCGATGAAGGGGATGACCCCGAGCAGTACGCCGTCGAAGACGTTGCCGGTCTTGGTCTCCCAGGTGCTCTCGGGGTTGTCGGCGGTGCCCAGCGAGGTGCGCGAGACCTCCTTGAGGAAGCTCGAGTTGCTGCCGACGCTGACCAGTGCCGGCTGGGTGTTCTTGACCCGCAGCGAGGGGTTGGAGAGCACGTGGACGTTGCCGAAGGTGCGCAGCAGGTTGACCGCGACGCTGTAGTTGTCGTTGCCGGCGACCAGTCCCAGCCCCGGGTTGCCGCTGTCGCCGATGCTGGTGCCGGGGATGGTGATGGCGCGTCCGATGCCGCCCTCGTTGGGCAGGGCCGAGTCGATCGAGCCGAGCCCGATGGCCTCGGGGCCGTAGAGCGCGGCGATGTTGCTCTCGAGCTGCGACCAGTTGACGCCGAAGCGGAACTTGTCGCTGAGTTCGACATCGATCAGCTGCGCCTCGATCAGCACCTGACGCTGCATCACCCGCTTGTAGCGCGAGATCAGGTCGTCGATGGCCTCGAGCTGTGAGGGGCGGGCGCGGACGAAGAGCACCCCGGTGTTGCGGTTGAGGGTGTAGTTCGACCCCTGGGCGGTGGCCGGGTCGACGACGCCGGGGGTGGTGCCGAGGATCACCCCGAGCATCGCCTCGATCTGGTCGTAGGGGTCGGCGGTGTTGGTATTGCGCCCGTCGAGCTGGAAGCTGCTGGTGATCCCCGAGGAGCCGCTGCTGCCGCTGTTGCTGCTGCTGCCGATGTCGTTCATGGCGCTGGCGCCGAAGACGTCGCCGCCGGCGTTGAAGCTGGCCGTCGAGACGGTCTGCAGGAAGCCGAGGTGGAACACCCGGCTCTCGTGCTCGTAGACCTCGATCAAGCGGTCGTTGACCCGCGCCGACATGTCGATCTTGTCGAGCACCACCTGCAGCACCTTGGAGGCGGGCATGTCGCGCAGCTCCAGGGTGAGATAGCGCGGCTGGCTGCCGAGCGAGTCGGGCAGCGCTAGGCTGAGCTCGGCCTGGCGCGCCACCGCCTGGAGGATGCTGCGCGCGTCGGTGTCCTCGACCACCAGGGTCACGCGGATGGCGTCGAGCGGGTTGTAGCGCGGTGCGATCGGTTGCGGCGGCGGGGCGACCGAGCGCTCCTCGACCCGCTCCTGCAGCGCACGCTGCAAGGTGCTGAGCTTGCGCGACTCGGCCACCAGGCGCTCCTGCAGCGCGCGCTGGGACTCCTCGTCGATGTCGACGGTGCGGTCGAGGTCGACCTTGGCCGGCCCGGAGCAGCCGGTGAGGAGGATGAGCGCGAGGGCGATCAGGGGCGCCGTGTTGTTGATCATGTGCATGGTTTTCCAGGGCAGAACGATTCGTTGCGGGGTCTCTTGGACCGGGTCAGCGACGCCCCACCGTCAGCAGCTCGCCGGCCAGCCGGTCGAAGCCGATCGCGATCACGGTGTCGTCATAGTGTTCGGTCGTCGGGGTGCCGGGGGCGGCGAAGCAGCGCGAGTTGATGGTCAGCGGGGTGTGCGGGCCGTCGAACAGATCACCGTCGAGGTCGGCGTCGCGCGTCCCGGCGCTGAGCACCAGGAAGGCGACGTTGGGCCGCTTGTTGCCGACACAGTCGAGCGTGCCCAGCGGGCCGTCGTCACCGGTCAGGTAGGGGTTGGTGTCGTCGCGCGGCTGGGCGGCGGCGAGGCGCAGTGCGCGCAGGAAGGCGCCGCGTCCGGCATAGGGGCCGTCGCCGGGGAGCATGCGCGGGGCGGCGTCCTGTTGCCACGACGGCGGCTGGGCGCTGGTCAGGTCGACCGCGCCACTGCGATAGACGGCGTAACGCAGTCGGGTGTAGAGCCGGGTCTCATCGGCGCTGGGGGCATCCAGCCCGAGGGTGCGGAAGGGGACATGGCCGAGCCGGTTGGCGGAGACGTCGCCGCAACCGAGCTCGCCCGCGCCCTCGCGCCCGTCGGGGTCGAGCCCTGCGCCGATGTTGCCATCGGCGCAGGGCAGGCGGTGATAGCGCCGCGCGTATTCAAGCACGGCGTCGAAGACCTCGCGCTGCAGCGCGGCGAGCGCCTGGGCGTCGCTGCCGTCGCGCGGATAGCTCGGCAGCGAGGCGCGCCCGACGCTGATCGCCACCAGCAGCCCGGTGATCACCAGCACGAAGGCCATCTCCAGGGTGGAGAGACCGCGGTTGCGGTGCGGGCTAGTCATGGTCCCGGCTCCGTAGCGAGGAGAGATCGACCACCGGGCGGTTGAGCTGTGGGGCCAGGGATTCGAGCTCGCTGGTGTACTGGCGCAGCCGCGCGATGTCGGCCTGCTCGCCGCGGGCCGCCTCGCGTTGGATCAGTCCGTTGAGCTCGACCATGCGCTCGGAGGTGCGCAGTATCCCGGCCAGCGCCGCGAGGTCGAGCACGCTGTCGCGCCCCCGCTCGCGCAGACCGTCGTCGAGCGCCTCGATCATCCCGGCGAGCTCGCCGAGCGCCGGGGGCTCGCCCGAGAGTCCGCGCTGACTGTAGGCGATGAGTTCGTCGCGCAGCCTCGCCACCCGTGTCTCGGTGTCATCGTCCGGCGTTGCGGGGCGCGCGGTGGCAGGCGGTGTGCTCGTCGTCGTGCTCGGCTGTCCGATCGCCGGGTCGGCCGCGAGACTGGCCGCCTGTTGCTGGGTCTGCTGTGCCTGGCGCCCGGCGTCGCTGAGCGCGCGATAGCGCGCCATCAGCGCCTCGAGCTGCGGCGGCGCGTCCTCGGGCAGGGGCGGCGGCGGGGGTGGTTCAGGGATCCGCCTCACCACCGTCTCGGGCGCGCGCGGCGGCACCACCGCGATCGCCGGTGGCGGTGCGCGATGGAGCGCCTCGAGCGCCTCGAGGTCGCGCGGTGGGGTGAAGATCCACCACAGCGCGAGGCCGGTGGCCACACCGAGCACGATCGCCAGTGCCAGTCGGGACCACTGATAGGTGCTGTTCATGCGCGCCCCCGGATCGGGCGGCGCGGTGGCCGGTCGATCATCGCACCTCCGCGTCCGGCGCGATCGCCGGGCGGGTCAGCATCTCCTCGGCCAGGCGCAGCTCGATGCGCCGGCGCTGGCCGTCGCGATCGAGCCACACCGCCGCCGACTCGATGGCGACGAGCCGCACCCGCGCGTCGACCGCCTCGCCCGGGGCGAGCAGCCGGCCATTGACCAGTGCATGGCTGTTGTGTCGCGCGGCGTAGATCAGCCCGACCTCGTAGTCCAGCCACCAGGGCTCGACATCCTCGGGCAGTGGCGGCGTCATGGTGCGGCTGGCGGGGCGTGCGGTGGTCTCGCTCGTCAGTAGCCTGGAGCGCTCGCTGGTGCCCGCGGCGGCGAGGGTGGCGCTGTCGCCGAGCCGTGGCGCCGGGGGCTGCGATCGCGACCCCGGGCTCGCCAGCAGGGCTTGCGTGGTCGCCGCCGGGGGCGGGGTCAGGCCGGTTGCGGCGAGCCGCGCCTCGAGTTGCTCGAGCAGTCGCAGGTGTGCGGCGAGTTCACGCTCCATGCGCGCGAGCTGCTGCGCCGAGCCGCGCTGGATGAACGCCTGGCGCGAGTGGTCGAGGTGCGGCACGATCGCCGCCACCAGCGCGGCGCCGATCAGCCCGATGAAGACTCGGGTGGTGGGCTTGTTCATGGTCGTGCCCCCGTTGTCGCCGGCGTGTCGTCGCTGTCCTCTCCGCGCGCGCCGCGCCAGATCGCGGCGAGGCTGAAGGTGTTCTCGCCGCTGTTGCCGGCCTGGATCGTCTGGTCGACGACCCGATAGCCACGCTGGCCGAGCGCCTCGACCAGGTGACGCTCCTTCTCCATGGTCGGGTAGAAGGCCGCGCTGCTTCCGGTGAGCACCACCATCGCCACGCCGTCCTCGACCACCACCGAGAGCTCCTGCAGTGCCAGCCCCTCGGGGAGGCTGCGCTGGACATCGCGGACCAGCCGCGGCAGCGGCGGGACGCGATCGCGCAGCGACTGCAGCTCGAGCAGCGCGAGCACGTCGGCGGCCTGCTCGGCGGTGGCGATCGAGCCCTGGTGGGTGCGCTGCAGTCGCGCCTCGACCTCGTCGAGGTCGGCGACGGCGATGCGCTGCTCGGCGAGCCGTTGCTCGAGCGTCCGCGCCTGCTCGCTCCAGCGCGTCCCCTGCCAGGCGAGCGCCGCGGCCAGCACCAGGAAGCTCAGCCCCATCCACGGCAGCAGCGACAGCAGCAACAGTTGCGCGCGCTGCGCCGGGGTGGCATCGGCGATCGCCTCGCTGCTGGTCTCGAGCAGCGCCGGCAGCGCGCTCTGGAAGTCGGGGTCGTGATCGATGGTGCAGGCGGCGCCCAGGCGGCCCCAGTCCATCCCCGGGAAGCGTCGCTGCAGCGCGTCGAGCAGCCGCGTCCCGGTCTCCTCGGTGAATTCGCCGTGACCGATCAGGGTGGCGTGGGGAGGCAGCGGATAGGCGCGACCGAAGCCCTGGTCGTTGAGCTGGCGATAGAGCCGCTCGGCGACCAGGGTCGGGTCGGAGCCGGCGAGCACCGGCATGCGCTCGGCGAGCATCGCCTGTTTGTCGATCACCACCATGAAGCTGATGTCGTCGGGCTGGAGCAGCACCAGCAGATGGCTCGCGCGCCCGCGTCTCAGCGCCCAGGCGAGCATCGCCGCGCCCAGCGGGATCAGCACCTGATGCTGGTCGCTGGTCTTGACACGCTTCTGGTAGCGGGTCCAGACATCGAGCGGCACCACGGTGTAGAACACCCGGTAGGCATCGCGCAGACGGGTGCGCTGATGGACGATCACCCGCGAATAGGCGTCGATCTCGCCTTGATCTCGCAGGCGCTTCTCGATGATCGGTGCGATGTCGGCGACCCGGCTGTTGACCAGCATCACCCCGAAGGCGGCGCCCTGGTAGTCGGTGAGCAGCCACAGCGGGGCGGTCGGCGGGGCGTCGAGGTCGAGTGGCTGTGCCCGATCGCCGGCGATGCGCAGTGCGCGGCCACCGAGATCGATTGCCTTGGTCCAGTTGATGACGGCGGACTCCTGGTCGGGGTTAGCGGGAGTAGTAGGTGCCGAGCAGGGTGAACTGCAGCGCCTGGGGGCCGTCGTCGTCCTGATCCTGGGTGAACAGCCCCGGCTCGCCACCATTGGCGCGGATACTCAGCGCGTCGGTGATGAAGAAGCCGTCGGCGTCGGGCGCGGTGCTCAGCAGATAGGCGTCGACCTGCTGGCGTGAGAGCATCCGGCTCTCCACCCGCAACTGGCGCTCGCTCCAGTCGGCGCGGCGCAGTGACTGCGCCTCGATCATCGGGCGCCAGCGCTCGAAGCCGGCAGCCGCCTGCGTCCAGCGCTCCAGCGTGGCCAGTCCGCCGGCGGCGCTGGAGAGTGTCTGGCTTGCGCTCTGGTAATCGTATCTGGCCTGTTGCAGTCGCTGCTGGGCGTCGCTCGCGTACCAGGAGCCGGCTGCCAGCAGCAGGGCCGCGCCGAGGGTGAAGGCGGCCTGGGTGGTGCCGTTGATCGAGCCGCGGATCATTGGTCCATCCGCCAGTGCGCGGTCAGCAGCATCACCGCATCCTCGTCACGGTTCTCGCCGATGTCCTCGGCGGTGGCGTTGAGGCCGCTGTCACGACGGAAGGTGTTGTTGCCGCCCCATTCGTAGCCGGGCTCGCGGACATTGGTCTGGGCATGGTTGCTCAGGGTGGTCTGCTCGCGGAAGCGGCCCTCGCGCGCGTCCGGCGCGCCGTCGATCATCTGGTCGAGGCTGCGCGCCAGATCCGGGGTGAGCCCGCGCAGCACCATCACGTTGCCCGAGCCGCTGGCGGTGGTGTCGGGGTTCCACTGGAAGCAGATCTGCAGCTCCACCGGGTTGCCGTTGCTGTCGGTGTAGAGATAGCGGTCCTCCTGCCCCTCGGCGCGTCCGGCCGGCATGGCGATGCCGGCGCGCTCCATCAGGTGGTGGAGGTTCTGCTCGGAGAGTGCGGCGGGGTCGCCGAGCCCGACTGAGTTGGCCGGGTAGCCCTGCCCATGACACAGCCGCTGGCCGGTGCGGCTGTAGTTGGCGGGGATACCGGCGACCTGGCCGTAGCGGTTGTTGAGCCGGGCGTCGGCGCCGCTGACCATGTAGGTCGGGGCGATCTGGCTGTCGCCGACCACCACGCCGGTGCGCTGGAAGTGGATGTCGTAGGCGCGCTTCCAGCCGCTGACGAACTGGAAGATGCGTTTCGACTGGGCCTCGCGGACGATGTCCTTGGAGATGGCGATGCCGCCGAGGATCATGCCGATGACCACCAGCACCACGGTCAGCTCGACCAGGGTGAAGCCGCCCTGTGCGCGACGGGCGGCGGGGGTGCGCTGCTGCATTGCGTTACTCCACCGAGGTACGCCGGGACGCGTCACTGGTTCATCTTGTAGTGGGCGACCAGGGTCATGATCTGGTCTTCGTCTTTGCGTGCCCCTTCTTCGGTTGCGCTGGGCGCTCCTTCGGCGCTATAGCCGTAGGTGTTGTTACCCTGCCATTCCTTGCTCGGAGTGCGATCCGTGGCGCAGCCAGTAAGCCCTTCTTGACGAAAGACGCCTTCACAGGCATCGGCCTGGCCGTCGATCATCTGATCGAGCGCACGCGCCAGGTCCGGGGTCAGCCCGGAGATCACCATGACGTTGCCGGAGGGGACGTCCTGGCCCGGCGCATTCCATTGGAAGCACACCCGTAGTTCCTGCGGGTTGCCGTTGGTGTCGAGATAGACGTAGCGATCCTCGAAGCCCTCGGCACGACCGGGTGGGAGCTGGATGCCGTGGCGCAGCATCTCTTGAAATAGCGAGCTGGTGACGGTCTCCGTATTGGCGTCGCTGATTTGCGCGGTTCCATTGCAAATCGGTCCAGGGCTGCTGGCGCTGGACATGTTCTCGCCGGAAATGATGGTGCCCGAGGCGGGGTCGGTATTGTACTTGGCGCCATTGACCATATAGCGCGGCGCGGTCTGGTCGTCGCCGACCACCACCCCGGTGCGCGAGTAGTGGTTGTTGTAGGCCGAGACCCACTGGTCGACGAACTTCTGCTTGATCTTCACGTACTCGGCGCTGCGCTGCATGTCGCGCCCGATGGATACGGCGCCGAGGATCAGCCCGATCACCACCAGCACCAGCGACATCTCCACCAGGGTGAAGCCGCGCATCGAGGATCTGGAACCCGACATCTTCGTTCTCGCTGTCGTTATCGTTGTTGGGAATGGCCGGGGAGACCCGGTCCGGCATCCTTCGGACGGTGCGTCAGTCGTCCGGCAGTAGATGACGTGTACCCGCTGCGGTGACGAGCGGGGCCTTCCTGGCGCTGAGTCGCACGTCTGGCGAGAGACGGGCATGAGGCATGGGAGCGTGGGCTGGGAATGACTCGGCAGGGGAGAACGACGACGGGTCGTCTGTCTGATTCCGGCGTGCGTGCATCACGTCATCCTGTGGCAAGGATCTGATTGCCCTCGCTCTCTTTGTCGGCAAGCAACGGATCAGGGCCTCGACCCCGCAAGGTCGTGAGCCATGTCTCGAGCGGAGGCGCATGACCCCGCCGCGCTGGCCGCGGCCAGCTGGTTGCGCGTCCGAGTATAGCTAAGTCAAAAATTTTTTATCGTGCACGATTCGTGCCTGTGTGGCGGGGTGATTCCCGTTCTTCGTGCGGCACTCGAACAGGGCCTCACAGAGGGGCGCTTAACGTCCGATCGGCGCCGAATGTTAGAATATCGGCCCAGTATTCAGCTTCAGGAGCAACCCAATCGATGGCAGGTCATAGTAAGTGGGCCAATATCAAGCATCGCAAGGCCGCGCAGGACAAGCGTCGCGGCAAGATCTGGACCAAACTGATCCGCGAGGTCACGGTCGCGGCGCGTGAGGGGGGCGGTGATCCGGCGGCCAACCCGCGGCTGCGTCTGGCGATGGACAAGGCCTTCGGCGCCAACATGCCGCGCGACACCGTCGAGCGTGCGATCAAGCGCGGCGCCGGCGGCACCGAGGGCGACAACTACGAGGAGATCCGCTACGAGGGCTATGGCCCGGGCGGCGTGGCGGTGATGGTCGACTGCATGTCCGACAACCGCAACCGCACCGCCTCCGAGGTCCGTCACGCCTTCACCAAGCACGGCGGCAACCTCGGCACCGACGGCTCGGTGGCCTATCTGTTCACCAAGCAGGGGATCATCAGCTTCCAGCCCGGGAGCGACGAGGATGCGGTGATGGAGGCGGCGATCGAGGCCGGCGCCGATGACGTGGTCACCAACGACGACACCTCGCTCGACGTGATCACCACCCCCGAGGCCTTCTCCGAGGTCAAGGACGCGCTGATCGCCGCCGGTTTCGACACCGAGGCCGCCGAGGTCACCTTCAACGCCTCGACCTCCGCCGAACTCGACCGCGACACCGCCGAGAAGCTGTTGAAGATGATCGACGCGCTCGAGGACCTCGACGACGTCCAGGAGGTCTATCACAACGCCGACATCGCCGACGAGATCATGGCGGCGCTCGATGCCTGATCCGGCACGCGTCCGGGGGCGCTGACGCGATGGCCCGTGCCCCCCGCTCGGCCCCGCCACGCCTGGCGCACCGTATCCTCGGTATCGATCCGGGCTCGCGCTTCACCGGCTACGGCATCATCGACACCGACGGTCATCACAGCCGCCGCGTGGCCAGTGGCTGTATCCGCGTCGACAAGGCCCCCTGGCCGGACCGGCTGCGGCTGATCTTCGACGAGGTCGAGCAGCTGGTGCTCGATCACCGTCCGCACGAGCTGGCCGTCGAGCAGCTGATCTTCGCCCGTGACCCCAGCGCCGCGCTCAAGCTCGGTCAGGCGCGCGGTGCTGCGCTGTGCGCGGCGCTGCGCGGCGAGCTGTCGGTGCACGAATACAGCCCCAAGTCGGTCAAGCTGGCGGTGGTCGGCACCGGCGGGGCGCAGAAGTCGCAGGTCCAGCACATGGTGCAGATCCTGCTGACCATGGACACCCCGCCCGGCGAGGACGAGGCCGACGCGCTCGCCATCGCGCTCTGTCACGCCCACTCGATGGGCATCCCCGGGCGCAAGCGCATGGCCGCCTCCTGGCGCGACTGGAGACCCTGAACCCATGATCGGACGTTTGCGTGGACAGCTGGTCCACAAGCAGCCGCCTCGGCTGATGCTCGACGTCGGTGGCGTCGGCTATGAACTCGAGGCGCCGATGTCGACCTTCTACGAGCTGCCGGCGGTGGGCGAGACGGTCACCCTGATCACCCATCTGGCGGTGCGCGAGGACGCCCAGGTGCTCTACGGCTTCATCCGCGAGTCGGACCGTGCACTGTTTCGCAACCTGCTCAAGGTCACCGGGGTGGGCGCGCGGATGGCGCTGGCGATCCTCTCGGGGATGGACGCGGCGCGCTTCGCCCAGTGTGTCGAGTACGAGGACGTCGCCGCCCTCACCAAACTCCCCGGGATCGGCAAGAAGACCGCCCAGCGCCTGGTGGTGGAGATGCGCGATCGGCTCGAGGCGACCCTCACCCCGGCCCTCGCCGGGGCTGCGGGCGAGAGCGCTCCCGGTACCGACCAGGCGCTCGCCGATGCGGTCAGCGCCCTGGTCGCGCTCGGCTTCCGTCCGGCCGATGCGACGCGCATGGCGCGCGCCGCCGACGACGGCGCCAAGACCTCCGAGGAGATCATCCGCCTGGCATTGCGATCGGTGAATCCGGCCTGATCTAAGGGGGCATCGTCGATCGGGTGCGGTCAACGCGCCCGATCCCATCGTCGCTCGTCGCGACGACGACCAGGGATGCGCGAGGCCCCCGGATGAGCCAGGACCTGACCGCCGAGCTGTGCGCTAGCGTGACTGCGGCGATCGCCGCCACCACGCCGCTGTGTCTGCGTGGCGGCGGCACCAAGGACTTTCTCGGTCGGCGCTGCGCGGGCCGTCCGCTCGCGCTCGCCGGGCATCGCGGCATCCTCGACCACCAGCCGCGCGAACTCACCCTCACCGCCCGCGCCGGCACCCCGCTGCGTGAGATCGAGACGGCGCTCGCCGAGGCCGGGCAGTGTCTCCCCTTCGAGCCGCCGCACTTCGGCCCCGGCGCCACCCTCGGCGGCACCATCGCCTGTGGCCTCTCAGGGCCGGCGCGCCCCCATGCCGGGGCGGCGCGCGATCTGGTGCTCGGCGCGCGGGTGCTCACCGGGCGCGGCGAGGTGCTGCGCTTCGGCGGCGCGGTGATGAAGAACGTCGCCGGTTACGACATCGCCCGGCTGATGACCGGCGCCTTCGGCACCCTCGGCATCCTCCTCGACATCAGCCTCAAGGTGCTGCCGCGCCCCGAGGCGGTGCGCACCCAGGTGCTCGACTGCGACGGTGACGAGGCGCTCGCCCGGCTGCGCGCGCTGGCGCGTCGGCCGTTGCCGCTGAGCGCGAGCTGTCACGACGGCGAGCGGCTGTGGCTGCGACTCTCCGGGGCCGAGCGCGCGCTCGCGCCCGCCGCCGCCGGGATCGGTGGCGAGCGCGTCGAGCCGGGGCGGGCCGAGGACTTCTGGGGCGCGCTGATCCGTGAGCAGCGCCATCCCTTCTTCACCGCGCCGGGCGCGCCGCTGTGGCGGCTCTCGCTGCCGCCACACGCCCCGGCGCTGGCGCTCGACGCCCCCCAGCTGATCGAGTGGGGTGGGGCGCAGCGCTGGCTGCGCGCGGCCCACCCCGCGGAGGTGGTGCGCGCCGAGGCCGCGCGGCTCGGCGGGCACGCGACCTGTTTCCGCGGCGGCGAGGCGATGCGCTCCCCCTTCACCCCGTTGTCGCCGCCGCTGCTCGCCCTGCATCGCAACCTCAAGCAGGCCTTCGATCCCCACGGCATCCTCAATCCGGGGCGCTTCCATGCCGAGTTCTAGCGGGGCGTCGCCGCCTTGACCCGGAGTCCGCATGCGTACCGATCTGCTCCCCGAGCTGCTCGACACCGCCGCCGGTCGCGAGGCCGACGCCATCCTTCGCGCCTGCGTCCACTGCGGCTTCTGTACCGCCACCTGTCCGACCTATCAGCTGCTCGGCGACGAGCTCGACGGGCCGCGCGGGCGCATCTACCAGATCAAGCGGGTGATGGAGGGCGCGCCGGCCACCGCCGTGGTGCAGCGCCATCTCGATCGCTGTCTCGGCTGTCGCGCCTGCGAGCGCACCTGTCCCTCGGGGGTGCGTTATGCGCGGCTGGCCGAGATCGGGCGGGGACTGGTCGCCGCCCAGGTGCGCCGTCCCTGGCGCCAGCGTCTGCTGCGGCGGGCGTTGGTGCTCGGTCTCTCGGGGGCGGGGCGGGTGCGCGCGCTGCTCGCCCTCGGGCGGCTGGCGCGCCCGTTGTTGCCGGCGCGACTGGCCGCGCGGATCCCGCCGCGGGTCGCGCCGGGTGCGGCGCCGGCCTCGCGCGGCCTGGGGCGGCGGATGCTGGTGCTCGATGGTTGCGTGCAGGGGGGCGCGACCCCGCGCACCAACGCCGCCGCGGCGCGGGTGTTCGCGCGTCTCGGCATCGAGCTGGTGCGCGCGCCCGCGGCGGGCTGTTGCGGTGCGCTGGCGTATCATCTCGACGATCAGGCCGGCGGGCGGGCGCGGATGCGCCGGGCGATCGACGCCTGGTGGCCGGAGATCGAGGCCGGCTGCGAGGCGATCCTGGTGACCGCCAGCGGTTGTGCGAGCATGGTGCGCGAGTACGGTGAGGCGTTGGCCGACGACCCGGACTATGCCGGGCGGGCGGCGCGGGTCGCCGCGCTCGCCCGCGACCCGGCCGAGGTGCTCGCCGCCACCGATCTGACCCCGTTGGGCCGACCCGGCGCCGGGCGGCGGCTGGCCTATCACGCGCCCTGCAGCCAACAGCACGTGCTGCGGCTCGACGGCGTGGTCGAGGGCGTGCTCGAGCGTCTCGGCTTCACCCTCGTCCCGGTGCCCGAGGCGCACCTGTGCTGCGGCTCGGCCGGGACCTATTCGATCACCCAGCCGGCGCTCTCGCGCCGCCTGCTGGAGAACAAGCTCGGCGCCCTGGAGGGCGGCCGGCCCGCGCTCATCGCCACCGCCAACGTCGGCTGCCAGCTCCAGCTCGCCGCCGGCGCCTCGGTGGCGGTGGTGCACTGGCTGGAGCTGCTCGACCCGGCGCCCCCCGAGGAGATCCCTGAGAGATGACAGAGCGGATTGGATTCATCGGCCTCGGCCTGATGGGTGCGCCGATGGCGCTGAACCTGTTGCGCGCCGGTCACCGGCTGGCGGTGTATGCGCGGCGCGAGACGGCGCTGGCGCCGTTGCGCGAGGCCGGCGCCGGGGTCTGTGCGAGCCCGGCGGCGCTGGCGCGCACGGTCGACGTGGTGTTCACCATCGTCTCCGACACCGAGGATGTCGAGCAGGTACTGCTCGGCCCCGACGGGGTGATCGAGGGGGCGCGACCGGGGAGCGTGGTGGTCGACATGAGCACCATCTCGGCCTCGGCCACCCGCGCCATCGCCGCGCGGCTGGCCGGGCGCGGGGTGGCGATGCTCGACGCCCCGGTCTCGGGGGGCGACGTCGGCGCGCGCGAGGGGCGGCTGTCGATCATGGTCGGCGGCGACCCGGAGGTGTTCGCGCGGGTGCGCCCGCTGTTCGAGGTGCTGGGCACCAACATCGTCCATATCGGCGAGCATGGCGCCGGACAGGTGTGCAAGGCGTGCAATCAGGTGGTGGTCGGCGGCACCATCGCCGCGGTGGCCGAGGCGCTGCTGCTGGCGCGTGCCTCGGGGGTGGACGCGGCGCGGGTGCGCGAGGCGCTGCTCGGCGGCTTCGCCGCCAGTCGGGTGCTCGAGCTGCACGGCCAGCGCATGCTCGACGGCGACTACCGCCCCGGCTTCAAGGCGCGGCTGCACCGCAAGGACATGCGTCTGGTCGAGGAGGGTGCGCGCGAGCAGGGGCTCGAGCTGCCGCTGGCCGCGCAGGTCGCCGCCCATCTCGAGACGCTGCTCGCCGCCGACGGCGGTGAGCTCGACTCGGCGGCGATCCTCAGCGCCCTGGAGCGGATGCAGCAGGGCGCTGGCTGAGTTCGGGGCCGGGGCGGCGCCCCGGCTGTGGGATCATTCGAAGGTGACGAAGCCGTCGATGGCGGTGATATAGGTGGCCACCACCCCGTCGCCCGGGGCGACGCTATCGAGCAGCGCCTGGTCCTCGACGGTGAACACCAGGGTGCGGTTGGGGCCGCGCACGGTGACGGTCGCGGCCTCGCGGTCGACCGCCTCGATCTTGCCGTAGAGGGTGAGGGTGTCGACGATGGCGCCGGCGGGCTTGGCGCCCGGGTCGCGCGCCACCTCGCGCTCCTTGGTCATGCCGACGGTGCCGGCGTCCGAGCCCTTCTGCAGGTCGATCAGCACCGCCTCTGTCTTGCTGACGTTGAGGGTGTTGCCGATCTTGACCTCGTCGAGCCGGGTCACCTCGTCGGGGACGTGCAGTACCACGAACTCGCCCTCGGGGGTGCGGATGGTGAGCATGCGCTTGTCGAGATTGACCACCTCGACGGTGCCGGTCAGCTCGGTGGTGACCGCGGCGCCGGTCACCGGCACGTCGCGCAGCTCGGCCAGCGCGACCGGAGAGAGGCCGGCGGAGGCGAGTGCAATGGCCGAGGCGAGGGTCAGGCTGGCGGGTCTGATCTTCATCGTGAAGCGATCTCCTTTGGTGTCGGTGAGCATGATCCGGGCGCTGTGTCCCCATGTCCCGGGTGCAGTGCAAGGATTGGTGCGAAACCTCGTCGACGCAAGGGTGGTCGGCATCGGGCGGTCCCCGCCTCTTGCCGCCAGGGCACGCCCTGGGCGGCCTCAAGAGGGGCCGGGCGCTGCTTCCTTAACGATCGTTAATCTTGTCGCAAGGCGCTGGCAAGCCGACCCTGGCGATACTCATCGTCGAACCATCCAGTCTCGTCGGTGAGGTCCCGGTACCTGTTACGGGACGGGCCGGCAGCGGTATTGAGGAGGAGTCGACAGGTATGCGTGCAATCAGCGATCCACAGGTCCCGATCAGACGCGGCGCGCTCGCCGTGGCCTTGAGCATGGCGCTGCTCGGTGGTGGTGGTGCGACGACGCTCGCCGTGACGCCGGCGCTGGCCGGCCCCGCCGCCGTGCAGGGCCTGCCGAGCTTTGCCGATGTCGCCGAGCGGGTGGTCCCGGCGGTGGTCAACGTCACCGTGGTCGCCGAAACCGGCACGCGGCTGCAGGGGCTGCCGCAGTGGCCCGAGGAGATGCCGGTGCCGGAGTTCTTCCGGCGCTTCTTCGAGTCCCCCGGGCTCGCCCAGCCGCGCCGGGTGCGCGGTCAGGGCTCGGGTTTCCTGATCGACCCCGAGGGTCATATCGTCACCAACAATCATGTCATCGACGATGCCACCGAGGTCACCGTGGTGCTCAACGACGGCAGCAGCCACGAGGCCCGGGTGGTGGGACGCGACGACAAGACCGATCTGGCGCTGCTCAAGATCGAGACCGACGGGCCGCTGCCCCATGTCGAGCTGGGCGATTCGGCGCAGGCGCGCGTCGGCGACTGGGTGCTGGCGGTGGGCAACCCCTTCGGGCTCGGCGGCTCGGTCAATGCCGGGATCATCTCGGCGCGCGGGCGTGATATCCACTCCGGCCCCTATGACGACTATCTGCAGATCGACGCGGCGATCAACCGCGGCAACTCCGGCGGTCCGCTGTTCGATGCCAGTGGCCGGGTGATCGGGGTCAACACCGCGATCTACTCGCCCTCCGGCGGCAACGTCGGCATCGGCTTCGCCATCCCCGCCGAGATGGTGCGTCGAGTGGTCGAGGATCTGCGTGACAAGGGTCATGTCGAGCGCGGCTGGCTCGGGGTGCGGATCCAGGCGGTGACCCCGGAGTTGGCCGCCGCGCTTGGGCGTGCGGCGGACGATGGCGTGCTGGTGGCCGAGGTGCTCGAGGGTACGCCGGCGGCGGCGAGCGCGCTGCGCGCCGGCGACCTGATCCTCAGCGCCGGCGGTACGCCGATCACGGACTATCGCGACCTGCCCCGGCTGGTGGCGGCGACCCCGGCGGGCAGCACCCTCGAACTGGAGGTGTGGCGCGAGGGGCGCCGCCAGCGCCTCGATGTCGAGATCGGGCGGATGCCCGCCTCGAACCCGCAGGTGGCCACGGCCGCGCCGGGCGCGCCGCTCGAACTCGAGCACCTGGGGCTGCGGGTCCGGGCACTGAGCCCGGAGCTGCGCGCCGAGCTCGGCATCGGCCCCGAGCGTGCCGGGGTGGTGGTGAGCGAGGTGGTGCCGGGAGGACCTGCGGCGCGTGCCGGGGTGCGACCCGGGGCCTTGATCTCGATGTTCGGCAACGCGCCGGTCGACTCGCCGGCGGCGCTGCGCGCGGCCCTGGAGACCGCGCTCGAGGCCGGGCGCGAATCGGTGGTGGTGCGCCTCGAGCGTGACGGTGCGGCGCTGTTCGTCGCCCTGCCGGTGGCCGACTGAGCGGCGGGCGCGGGGATGCGGATCCTGCTGATCGAGGATGATGCGCAGATGGCCGATTATCTGCGCAAGGCGCTGGGCGAGATCGGCGCCCTGGTCGACCATGCCGATGATGGTCGCGAGGGGTTGCTGCAGGCGGCCGGCGGCGGCTATGACGCGCTGATCGTCGATCGCATGCTCCCCGGGCTCGACGGACTGGCGATCGTGCGCACCCTGCGCGCCGCCGACGATCACACCCCGGCGCTGATCCTCAGCGCCCTCGGCGAGGTCGACGACCGCGTCGAGGGGCTGCGCGCCGGCGGCGATGACTATCTGACCAAGCCCTTCGCCTTCTCCGAGCTGCACGCCCGGCTCGAGGCGCTGTTGCGGCGCGGTGGCGGCGAGGCGCCGGAGACGCGGCTGCGGGTGGGCGATCTGGAGATGGACCTGCTCGCGCGCGAGGTGACCCGTGGCGGACGCGCGATCGTGCTGCAGCCGCGCGAGTTCCGCCTGCTCGAGTACCTGCTGCGCCATGCCGGTCAGGTGGTGACCCGGACCATGCTGCTCGAGCATGTCTGGGACTATCACTTCGACCCCCAGACCAATGTCATCGACGTCCATGTCAGCCGGCTGCGGGCGAAGATCGACAAGGACTTCCCGACCCCGTTGCTGCACACGGTGCGCGGCGCCGGCTACATGATCCGCGCCGCATGAGCCCGATGCGTCTGGCGCAGGCGACCTGGTCGCGGGCGCGGCGCCGGGTCGGGCGTATCCTCCACAGCTCGATCTTTCGCCTCGCGTTGCTCCACGTCCTGCTCGCCTGCGCCTCGGCGGCGATCCTGCTCGGCTTCATCTACTGGTCGACGGCCGGGTACATGGACCGCCAGACCGACGCCACCATCGCCGCCGAGGTGCGGGGGCTGGCCGAGCAGTACCGCCAGCGCGGGCTGGCCGGTCTGCGCACACTGATCGAGGAGCGCATCCGTCGCGATCCCAGCGGGGCGAGCGTCTATCTGCTGGTCGATGCCCGGCGCCAGTGGATCCTCGGCAACCTCGACCGCTGGCCGGCCGATACCCCGGATGAGTCGGGCTGGGTGCGCTTCCGGCTGCGCGAGCGCGGTCCCGATGATGTCGGTGCGGCGCACGCCGCGCGGGCGCGGGTGTTTCGGCTGCGCGGCGGGCTGCGGCTGCTGGTCGGGCGCGACATCCGCGAGCTGGAGGCGACGCGCACCCTGATCGAGCGGGCGCTCTACTGGGGGGTGGCGATGACCGCCGCGCTGGCGCTGCTCGGCGGCTGGCTGATGAGCGCCGGGGTGGTGCGCCGGCTCGAGGCGATCAACCACACCAGTCGCGAGATCATGGCCGGCGATCTGGCCCGGCGCATCCCGCTCGGCGGCAGCGACGACGATTTCGATCAGCTCGCGCGCAACCTCAACCAGATGCTCGATCGTATCGAGGGGCTGATGGCCGGGGTGCGGCAGGTCTCGGACAACATCGCCCACGACCTGCGCACCCCGCTGACCCGGCTGCGCACCCGGCTGGAGCTGCTCGCCGCCGCGCTCGACGACCCCGAGGCGGCGCGGGCGCTGGCCGAGACCGCGATCGCCGACGCCGACGAGCTGCTGGCGACCTTCAATGCGCTGTTGCGCATCGCCCGGATCGAGTCGGGCGGACGCCGCGCGGCCTTCGCCCCGGTGGCGCTGGCGGCGCTGCTGGAGGATCTGCGCGAGCTCTACGAGCCGGTGGCCGCCGAGCGCGGTCAGCGCCTGACCCTGGAGATCGCCGTCCCGGCGACGCTCGCCGGCGATCGTGACCTGCTGTTCCAGGCGCTCGCCAATCTGGTCGACAACGCCATCAAGTACGGTCCGCCCGAGGGCGCCATCGTGATCCGTCTCGACACCCGCGATGGCGCCCCCTGCATCGGTGTCGCCGACGACGGGCCGGGCATCCCGGAGGCGCTGCGCGAGGCGGTGTTCCGCCGCTTCTTCCGCGCCGACGACAGCCGCTCGACCCCGGGCAGCGGGCTGGGGCTGAGTCTGGTGCGGGCGGTGGCCGAGCTGCATCGGGCGCGGGTGGTGCTCGAGGACAACCGGCCCGGGCTGCGCGCGCTGCTGTACTTCGCCGCGCCGCCCCAGGGTTAGTGGATCAGCGCCCGGTTCCAGGGACGACCGAGGAACAGATAGAGGGCGTCGTTGCCGCCGTCGGCATAGCCGTAGCCGAGATAGAGCGGGCCGATCGGGGTGTCGGCGCCGAGAAACAGGCTGCTGCCCAGACGCAGGCTGTCGGCGCCGATGTCGCCGCGCCGCGCCCAGGTGTTGCCGACCTCGAGCGAGGCGCCGGCATAGGTCGGCACCAGCCCGGTGTCGAAGGCGTGGAGATAGATCGCGCGCGCCAGCCCGAGGTTGGCCCCGGAGAGTTCGAGCTGGTTGAAGCCGGAGAGGTTGAGGAAGCCGCCGAGCCGGTAGTAGGCGTGCAGCGGGGTCTCGCCGCCGAAGTTGCCGGCCAGGGTCAGCGCGGTGATCAGGCGGTGACGACCGCGCCCCAGGGCGTGCACCAGCTCGATCCCGGCCTGGTCGTAGTTGCTGGTGGCGCCGAGTGCGGTGCGCGAGTGTTCGCCGAAGGCGCTCGCGGCCCAGCCGCTGGCGGGGAAGTTAGCGCTGTCGAGGGTGTCGATGTCGAACCTGAACTCGAGTGCGCCGACGTCGAAGTTGTAGCCGCCGAAGCCGGGATCGCCGACGCGCAGGTCGGCGTCGCCGCGATAGTGGGCGTAGCCGAGCGCGATCCGGCCCCAGTCGCCGAGATTGCGCCCGAGCTTGACGTTGGCGCCGAACCGGTTGAGCTGGTACTCGGCGAGCGGCGCGTCCTGGGCGCTGGGGTCGAACAGGGTCAGGCTCTCGGAGAGATAGCCGACGCCCAGCCCGGCGAACCAGCGCTCGGCGGGGTCGAGCGGCAGATAGAGGTTGGAGAGGATGCCCGGCTCCTCGCCGAGCCGGATCTCGGTGCGCCACTCGCCGTTGAGATCGGTGAGCGGGGCCTTGGTATAGGCCGCGCCGAGGTTGAAGCGGGAGTTGCCGCCGCCGCTCGAACTCAGCTCCAGCCCGCCCTGCAGCGAGCTGGTGCCCCAGCGCTTCTCGCGCGCGCTGATGTGCAGCGCGGCGCGCTCGTCGTCGCCCGGCTCGGGCTCGATGCGGTAGCGCACCGTCTCGAACACGTCCTGGTCGTAGACCCGCTCGATCTGTTCGGCGAGCGTCTCGGGGTCGAACCGCTCGCCGGGGGTGACCTGGATGCGCCGGGCGAGCACCGCGTCGTCGAGCCCGGAGTCGTTGTCGATGCCGAGCCGAGTGATCACTGGCGCCTGGTAGTCGGCGCGGCGGTGGGCTTGGCGGTAGGCGGCATAGCGCGCCGCGGGCAGGGCGAGGGCGTCGAGCGGCGCCCCGGTGGCGCGCGCGGCCTGCTCGCCGATGGCGATCGCCTCGAGCATCTTGTCGAAGTCGCTGGCCAGCACCCGGCGCCCGAGCGGCGGGGTGAGCAGCAGGTCGCGCGGACCCAGGGTGGCGATCTCGGCCTGGGTGTTGCGCCAGGTCACCAGGCTGGCGACCTGATCGAGCATCTCCAGCACGTCGGTGATCGACTCGCGGTCGCGGCGCGGGCCGCCGATGTCGACGGCAATGACGATCTCGGCGCCCATCTCGCGCACCACTCCGATCGGCAGGTTCATCGCCAACCCGCCGTCGACCAGCAGTCGCTCGCCGACCTCGACCGGGGCGAACACCGCGGGGACGGCCATGCTGGCGCGGATCGCGGTGGCCAGATCACCGCCGCCGAGCACCACCGCCTCGCCGCTGACGACATCGGTGGCGATGGCGCGGAAGGGGATGCGCAGACGGTCGAAGTCGTGAATCGCGGTGGCCGGCAGGGTATACTCGCGCAGCGCCAGTTCCAGCCGCTGGCCCTGGATCAGCGCCGGTACCAGGTTGACCCGCCCGGCCTCCTCGTCGACCCCGGGTCGGCTCTTGATCAGAAAGCTCCGGTCCTCGAGCTTGCGCTGCATCCGTCGCGTGGCACGGGCCGGCTCGTCCTGAAAGATCGCCGTCCAGTCGATGTCCTCGATCGTCCGCTCGATCTCGTCGGGCGACATCCCCATGGCATAGAGTCCACCGACGACCGCGCCCATCGAGGTGCCGGCGATGTAGTCGATGGGGATGCGGCGGCGTTCGAGCTCGCGCAGCACGCCGACATGGGCGGCGCCGCGCGCGCCGCCGCCGGAGAGCGCCAGGCCGATCGCCGGTCGTGTCTCGGCGAGCGCCGGGGCGGCGAGGCCCAGCAGGGTCAGCAGGATGGCGACGGTGGTGCGCACGCGGGGCTCCTCCCGGGGTCAGGGGTAGATCAGCAGCGGCTCGATCTGCTCGCGCCAGGCGTGCTCGTCGGCGCTCAGGCGCCGTTCGAGATCGGCGGGGGTGGCCGCGGGGTCGTCGACCCATTCGCGCAGCAGCGGGCCGCCGCAGATCAGGTCGATGGCCAGGCGCTCGTGCTCGTACTCATAGGCGAAGTGACGCCACAGCGGATAGTCGGGGGACTCCAGACGCAGCGCCTTGAACAACAGCGCGATCAGCCGATAGGGGCGGAACGCGCCGTGATCGTAGCCGGCCTGATCGGTGTGGATCTGCACCCCGGCGCAGCGCGCGCCCTGGTGCTTGTGGAAGGTCGGCTCGAACCAGCAGGGGCGCAGCAGTGCGCCGCGGGTCCAGGCCGGGCACAGCGCCTCCATCCGCGCGAGGATGCGGTTGAAGTCGAGGTCCGGGGCGCCGACCAGTTCCAGCGGGGTGGTGGTGCCGCGTCCCTCGGAGAGGGTGGTGCCCTCGAGCATCACGGTGCCGGGATAGCAGCGCGCCATGTTGAGGCTGGCGGCGTTGGGGCTGGGGTTGACCCAGGGGCGCTGGTGCAACGGCCAGCCGAACCCGGGCCCCTGCTCGGGCCGATAGCCCTGCATCTCGACCACCTCGAGCTCGAGGTCGTGCCCGCCGCGCGCGGCGAACCAGCGCGCCAGCTCGCCGAGGGTGAGACCGTGGCGCATGATCAGCGCCCCGGCGCCGACGAAGCTCTCCCAGCCCGGTTCGAGGATGCTGCCCTCGATCGGGCGCCCGGCGGGGTTGGGGCGATCGAGCACCCACAGCGCCTTGCCGTGGCGGGCGCAGGCCTCGATCAGATAGGCCAGGGTGGTGATGTAGGTGTAGATGCGGGTGCCGACGTCCTGCAGGTCGACCAGCAGCACGTCGAAACTCTCGAGCATCCGCGCGGTCGGATAGCGCGCCTCGCCATAGAGGCTGTAGACCGGGATGCCGTGGCGCGGATCGCGCTCGTCCGGGGTCTCGACCATGTTGTCCTGCTTGTCGCCGCGCATCCCGTGCTGGGGGCCGAAGGCGGCCACCAGGTCGAGGTCGGGGAGCGCCATCAGGGCGTCGAGGCTGTGCTGGCCGCTGGCGCTCAGCGAGGCGGCGTGGCCGAGCAGGGCGAGGCGCCGGCCGTGCAGTGGGCGGCGCAGCTCGGGCTCGGCGAGCAGGCGGTCGATTCCGTAGCTGATCATCTCGGTGCTGTGATGCCGGTTGCGATGGAGCGGGCATGTTAGACCAGAGTCCGGGCCATCGCCTATGGAGCCTGGTCCGCTTGGTGCTGGATTGATCCCGGCCAAGGACAAGTGCGCGCCGATCGGCGACAATGATCCGTTTTCGTCGCGCCGAGTTCCTGGCGGCGCGGCCCGGTCGCGACCAGACGTCGTGCGCTGACCGCAAGGATGTCGTCGGCCCGATCGGGCGTGACGGTGGTCCCCATGCTTTCGTATTCGTGCGAGATGCCGTGTTCGCGGCGTCTCGTGCCCCTGTTTCCCGGTCGGTGGCTATCCGTCGACCCTCGATCTCTTTTGCACTGCCAAGCGATGCGCCGTTCAGACTTCCATTTCGATCTTCCCGACGAGTTGATCGCGCAGTATCCGCTCGCCGAGCGTGCCGCCTCGCGCCTGCTGGTGCTCGAGGCCGGGGCCGAGCGGCCGAGTGACCGACGCTTTCTCGACCTGCCCGCACTGCTGCGACCGAACGATCTGCTGGTGTTCAACAACACCCGGGTGATGCGCGCGCGTCTGTTCGCCGTCAAGGAGACCGGCGGGCGGGTGGAGCTGCTGATCGAGCGGGTGGTCGAGCCCGGGGTGGCGCTGGCGCATCTGCGCGCGAGCAAGTCGCCCAAGCCCGGCGCCCGGCTCTCGATCGACGGCGTGCCGCGCATCGAGGTGATCGGACGTGATGATGACCTGTTCCGGCTGCGCGCACTCGATGACGACTTCGCGGTATTGATGGAGCGCTTCGGGCACATGCCGCTACCGCCGTATATCACCCGCGCCGACGAGGCCGCCGACGAGTCGCGCTATCAGACCGTCTATGCGCGCAATGCCGGCGCGGTGGCGGCGCCGACGGCCGGGTTGCACTTCGATGAGGCGTTGCTCGATCGGCTCGATGCGCGCGGCGTCGAGCGTGCCGAGATCACCCTGCATGTCGGTGCCGGGACCTTCCGCCCGGTACGGGTCGATGATCTCGACCAGCACCACATGCACTCGGAGTGGTTGGAGGTCGACGAGGCGCTGTGCGCGCGGGTGGCCGAGACCCGCGCCCGTGGCGCTCGGGTGATCGCCGTCGGCACCACCAGTGTGCGAGCGCTGGAGACCGCTGCGGCCGGCGGCGAGCTGCGTCCTTATCGCGGCGAGAGCCGGTTGTTCATTCGTCCGGGTTATCGCTTCCGCGTGGTCGATGCCATGGTCACCAATTTCCATCTGCCCGAGTCGACCCTGCTGATGCTGGTGTGCGCCTTTGCCGGGTATCAGCGGATGATGGCGGCCTACCGTCATGCCGTGGCCGAACGTTATCGCTTCTTCAGCTATGGCGATGCCATGTTTCTTGCCGCCATGCGCGAGGATCCGAGTCGCCAGCCTCCACTCATTGAATGAGTCGGTGTCGTTCGGGGGAGCTGGATGTCTTCTTTCGTGTACGACATCGCCCCGGCGGCATCATCTTTTCCTGCCAAATCAACCCGCCTTTCGTCAATGTGCGATGGCAATCCCCTTGTGAGATTGCCGGGATGCCGCATTTGCTGGAGGAGGGGGTTCTTTATCGTTCACTCTATGGCCGGTTAGGCGCATGAGCGGATGTCGTGGTTGTTTTTTTATAGTTAAAAAGGCCGGTCAATAAAAGGTCTTTGCTTGACTTTTGTAATAAATCGAATAAATTACGCGGTGCGCGCAGATTCTGTCTTTTGCGTCCATCAAAGAAAAACACCCTAACCCCATTGGAGGTAGACCACGTGGAGTACGCTAACCTTAGCGTCGAGGAAATCCGGCGCCAGCTGGAAGAGGCCGAGAGCAAGCAGTCCGAGCTCAAGCGCGCACTCGAGATCCGTCGTCGCGAGGCGAAGAAGGAAGTGGCCCAGGAGGTCCGCGACCTGATTCAGCAGCGCGGCTATGATCTCGCCGAGATCGTCGAGCTGCTCGATGGGAAGAAGCCCCGCCGCACTGGTGCCCGCAAGTCCTCCGGCTCGCGCCAGTACACCGAGTACTTCGACCCCGAGAACCCGGAAAACGTCTATGTCCGTGGCGTGCTGCCGCGCTGGATGAAGGACAAGATGACGGAAAAGGGTCTCGACCACAGCTCCAAGGAAGATCGCGACACCTTCAAAAAGACCTATCTGCAGGTCAAGAACGGTTGATGCATCGCTTCGCCTCCGTCCTTCCGCGCCGCTGGATATCATCCGCGCAGGCCGCGGACGATGCGGAGGCGGGTTCGACGTGTTTTCAGCTCATGGATGAGATCATTGCAATGGATCGCTGGCTTTCGTCTTGCCGAGCGCGTAGACTGCATCCATCGCATCAACCGGTCGATGCGTCGTCTCGCGGCTGAACCGACCTTGCCATCAAGGCCTCACCCTCGAACGTCCTCCCTCTTTTTTGCCTAGACCGGCCCCAGCATTCAAGACTTGGGTTAGGCTGGTTTCAGGAGTCTTCATGTCCTTCGATTCGCTCGGCCTGCGGGCCGATCTGCTGCGTGCCGTGGCAGGTCAGGGCTATGCACGCCCGACCCCGATCCAAGAGCAGGCCATCCCTGCGGTCCTGGCGGGCCATGATCTGCTCGCCGGCGCCCAGACCGGCACCGGCAAGACGGCGGCCTTCGCGCTTCCCGTACTGCAGCTGCTCGCGGCCCGCAAGAGCAATGGTGGACGACGCCTGCCCCGTGCGTTGGTGCTGTCGCCGACTCGCGAACTGGCGGCACAGATCGGCGAGCGCTTCCAGGCCTATGGTCGTGAGGTGTCGCTGCGCTCGACGGTGATCTTCGGTGGTGTCGGCATGCAGCCGCAGGTCGACCGACTGCGGCGCGGCGTCGACATCCTGGTGGCCACGCCGGGGCGACTGCTCGATCATGCCGCGCGCCGCACCCTGGACCTGTCCGCGGTCGAGATCCTGGTCCTCGACGAGGCCGATCGGATGCTCGACATGGGCTTCATCCACGATATCCGCAAGGTGCTCGCGCTGCTGCCCAAGCAACGTCAGAACCTGCTGTTCTCGGCGACCTATTCCGACGAGATCCGGCGCCTCGCCGACGGCATCCTCCATCAGCCCAAGCTGGTCGAGGTCGCCCGGCGCAATACCGCCGCCGAGACCGTGGAGCAGGGTGCGCACCCGGTCGACAAGTCGCGCAAGCGTGAGCTGCTGGCCCATCTCTTCCACCGTGAGGGTTGGGAGCAGGCGCTGGTGTTCACCCGGACCAAGGCCGGTGCCAACCGCTTGGCCGAGTATCTGGGGCGCGAGGGGATTGCCGCAGCGGCGATCCATGGCAACAAGAGTCAGTCGGCGCGCACTCGAGCGCTGAGCGAGTTCAAGCAGGGGCGGGTGCGGGCGCTGGTGGCGACCGACATCGCCGCGCGCGGCATCGACATCGCCAACCTGCCCCAGGTGGTGAACTTCGAGCTGCCCGCCGTTGCCGAAGACTACGTTCACCGCATCGGACGCACGGGTCGCGCCGGTGCCGGTGGTCGGGCGCTGTCGCTGGTCAGCCATGACGAGCGCAAGCTGCTCAATGGCATCCAGCGTCTGATCAAGCGTGAGATCGTGCTCCAGCCGGTTGCCGGTTTCGAGCCCTCGGCCGAGGCGCCGGCGAGCGAGACCCTCGATCATGGTCGGGGCGGTCGTCACCGTCGTTCGGGCGGTCGCAATGGCGGCCGGGGTAACGGCGGCAATGCACAGCGGGAGCGCTCCGGGCGTCCTGCATCCAAGTCGCGGTCCGGTCAGGGCGCCAAGCGCGCCCGGCTCGGCCAAGGCGGCTCGACACGGGCCTGATCGGTCCGTATCGGCGGGTGGTGCGTCCATCCGCCTTGGCCCCAATGCAGCGCTTCCGTGCGCTGCCGTCAGGTCGTCGTCCGTTGATCGGACGCGCCGGACATCGGACGCCGGCCTCGTGACAATCGCTCCGGATCACCATTCCGGATGCCCCGTTGCCGGTACCGAAGACGTGGGCCTGGTCTCCAACGGTGGAGACAAAAACTGTCGAATCAGTTGCGCGTTGATTTTTCGGCTGTTCTCTTTCTCTTCAATGCGCGCTCGTATGGATATCCCGAATATGAATATTTATGTTGGCAATCTCGCTTACGGCGTGACTCAGGAAGAACTTCAGGCCGTGTTCGCCGCCTACGGTGAGATCTCCAGCGTGAACTTGATCACCGACAAGTTCACCGGTGAGTCGAAGGGTTTCGGCTTCGTCGAGATGCCTAACAACTCCGAGGCCGATACCGCCATCAAGGCCCTCAACGACACCCCGCTCAAGGGGCGCAACATGAAGGTCAACCAGGCCAAGCCCCGTGGTGAGCGTCCGTCTCGCGGACCGCGCTGGTAAGGCGTCGCCTCAGGGGGAGGGGCGCTGCCGCCGCTCCCCCGCGGTGTCCTGCCGAGGTGTCGGCGGGACGCCCGGCGGACCATCCCCGGTCCGCCATCAGGCGGGGTCGTCCGACCCCGACCTGCTCCTCCCCAACATGACCCGCTTGCCGAGGCTCCACCTCCACCCGTCAGTCGGGCTGGTGTCACGACGGGCCTCCCCCGGCATCCCGGACGCTGCGTGCACCCTGGGCATCTGCTACCGTAGCGGCGTCTTCATCCGCTGCAATCCTTCGGACCATGCCTGAAACCCGCAATCAACCGGTCGATCTGACCTATCGTGTTCATCCTGTCGACCCCGAGGCCCATCTCTTCGAGGTCGAGTTGTTGCTGTCCCGCGCTGCGCCCGCCATGTTGCGCCTGAGTCTGCCGGCGTGGATCCCGGGCAGCTATATGATCCGCGACTTCGCCCGCAATCTCGTCGAGATCGCCGCCAGCGATGGCGAGGGTGCGCCGCTCGCGCTGGAGAAACACGACAAGCAGACCTGGGTCGCCGACCGGCCGGTCGCCACGGCGCGGGTACGCTATCGGGTCCATGCCTGGGATCGCTCGGTGCGCGGCTGTCATCTCGATGCCACCCATGTCTATTTCAACGGTCCCGGGCTGTTGCTGCGGGTCGACGGCGCCGATGAGCGCCCCTGCGCGCTCGAGCTGCTGCCGCCGCCGGGCGAGGGGCGCGCCGACTGGCGCCTGGCCTGCGCCTGCCGGCCCGAGTCGGTCGATGCGCGCGGCTTCGGGCGCTATCTCGCCGATGACTATGCCGACCTGATCGACCATCCGGTGGAGATGGGGCGGTTTACCGAGATCCCCTTCGATGTCGACGGCGTACCCCATCGCATGGTGCTCAGCGGGCAGCATCGCGCCGACGGTGAGCGGCTGGTCGAGGACCTCGAGCACATCTGCCGCGAGCATGCGGCGCTGTTCGGCGAACTGCCGCTCGACCGCTATCTGTTCCTCACCAGCGTCACCGGCGCCGGTTACGGTGGGCTCGAACACCGCTTCTCCACCAGCCTGATGTGCGCCCGCGCCGATCTGCCGCGACGCGCCGAGCGCGACCGTCCGCCGCGCGAGGGCTATGTCCGCTTCCTCGGGCTGTGCAGTCACGAATACTTCCATCTCTGGAACGTCAAGCGCATCCGTCCCCAGGCGCTGATCGACGGCGGTCTGGAGCACGAGGTCCACACCCGTCTGCTGTGGGCCTTCGAGGGCATCACCTCCTACTACGACGAGCTGGCGCTGGTGCGCAGCGGTCGTATCGACACCGCGACCTATCTCGGCCTGCTCGCCAACGCCATCACCCGCTTGCAGCGCAACCCGGGACGGCATCTGCAGACCCTGGCCGGGTCGAGCTTCGATGCCTGGACCCGCTTCTACAAGCAGGACGAGAGTGCGCCCAACGTCATCGTCAGCTATTACCTCAAGGGCGCGCTGGTGGCGCTGGCGCTCGATCTGACGCTGCGCCAGCGCAGCGCCGGGGCCTGTTCGCTCGATACGGTGATGCGCGCGCTCTGGACCCGCCACGGACGGACCGGGGTCGGTGTCGCCGAGCGCGGTATCGAGGCCCTGGCCGAGGAGGTCAGCGGGCTCGAGCTGGGCGATTTCTTCGCCACCGCGCTCGATTCCACCGACGAGCTCGATCTCGCGCCGCTGTTCGCCTCCCTGGGGATCGAGATGCGGTTGCGCCCGGCGCGCGATGGCAAGGATCTCGGCGGTTGTGTCGAGCGCTTCGACCCGGTCGAGCCCCCGGCCACCCTTGGGGTGCGCCTGGCGCCGGGTGCGCCCGAGGGGGTGGTGCGCCATGTCCTCGCCGGCTCGCCGGGCGAGCGCGCCGGGCTTGCCCCCGGCGACCGGCTGGTCGCGCTCGATGGGCTGCGGGTCGGCGCCGATGACTTCGAGCGCGCGGTGGCCGCGCTCGGTGCGCTGGATGCGCCGGTGTCGCTGCACGTCTTCCGCGACGACGAGCTGCTCGAACTCGCCGTGCGTCCGCAGCCGGCCCCGGCCGACACCTGCGAGCTGCGTCTGCTGCCCGAGGCCGAGGCCGCTGCGCAGGCAGCGCGCGCGGCCTGGCTGGCCAGTCATGTCTGAGGGGGCGGGGATGGATCGTCAGATCGCGTTGATCCGGCTGCTCGCCGACGGCGAGGTGCACTCGGGCGAGGCCGTCGCCGCGCACCTCGGCATCACCCGCGCGGCGGTGTGGAAGGCGTTGCGCAAGGCCGCCGAGCGCTTCGGTCTGGCGCTCGAATCGGTGCGCGGGCGCGGCTACCGTCTCGCTCAGCCGCTGGAGCTGCTCGAGCGTGAGCGCCTGCTCGCGGCGATGTCCGAGCAGGGGCGCGCGCGGCTTGCCCGGCTCGATATCCACGATCAGATCGATTCGACCAATGCCTGGTTGATGCGCGAGGCCGCCGCCGGTGCGCCCTCGGCGACCCTGTGCCTGGCCGAGCAGCAGAGCGCCGGGCGCGGGCGGCGGGGGCGGACCTGGGTCTCGCCCTTCGGGGTCAATCTCTACGGCTCGTTGCTGTGGCGCTCGCCGCTGGCGCCGGCCGCGCTCGGGGCATCGAGCCTGGTCGCCGGGGTGGTGGTGGCCGAGCAGCTCGCCGCGCTTGGGGTCGAAGGGGTGGCGCTGAAGTGGCCCAACGACGTGCTCTGGCAGCGACGCAAGCTCGCCGGGCTGTTGCTCGAGGTCGCCGGCGAGTCGCAGGGGCCGAGCCATCTGGTGGTCGGCATCGGCATCAATCTGCGTATGGCGGCTGACCAGGGGGCGGCGATCGACCAGCCCTGGGTGACGCTCGCCGAGGCCTTGCCCGCCGAGGTCGAGGGCGTGCGCAATGCGCTGGCCGGGCGGCTCGCCGAGGCCTTGCTCGAGGCCCTGGCAGACTACGAGCGCGTCGGTCTCGCCCCCTTCCTCGCGCGCTGGGGGCGGTTCGACAGCTTGCTCGGCCAGCCGGTGGCGTTGCACCTCGGCGAGCGGGTGATCCGTGGTCGCTATGCCGGGATCGAGAGCGATGGTGCGCTGCGACTGGAGACCGCCGAGGGGGTGCGCCGCTTCCAGGCCGGCGAGGTCAGTCTGCGGCCGGTCGCGGAGGAGGGCCGATGATGTTGCTGCTCGATATCGGCAATACCAATCTGCGCTGGACCCTGGCTGACGATCAGGGGCTCGGCGAGGTCGGGGTGGTGCGCCACGACGGCGGCATCCCGCTCGATCTGTTGGCGAGTTGGGAGCGGTTGGCGCCGCGCCCCGAGCGCGTGCTGGTGAGCAATGTCGGCGGCGCGGCGGTGGCCGAGGCGCTGAGTCGGGTGAGTCGTGCCTATTGGGCGCTCGAGCCGGAGTTCGTCGCCACGCGCGCGACCTGGGGGCGGCTGCGCATCGCCTATGACGAGCCGAGCCGGCTCGGCGTCGATCGCTGGCTGGGACTGGTCGCGGCCGAGGCCGAGGGGGAGGGCGCCAAGCTCGTTCTCGATGCCGGTACCGCGGTGACCTTCGATCTGCTCGCCGCCGACGGCGAGCATCTCGGCGGGGTGATCCTGCCGGGGATCGAGATGATGCGCGCGAGTCTGCTCGCCGGCACCGCGATCCCGCGGATCACCGCCGAGCCGAGCGGTGAGTCCTGGGCGCGCGATACCGGTGCGGCGGTGGCCGCCGGCAGCCTGCAAGCGGTATTGGGCGTTGCCACCCGGCTCTACGACCAGTTCGTCTCGCAGACCGGCGAGATGCCTCGGCTGTTGCTGACCGGGGGGGATGCGCCGCGGCTCGCCGGGCAGCTCGATCGTCCCTGGGAGGCGGTGCCCGACCTGGTGCTGCGCGGGCTGGCGCGGGTCGGAGCCCGGCAGGCATAGTCGGGCATGGCGGCGCGCGGTCGCAGGCGGCGCGGGCCACGGCCGGGGTGTCGGCGGGGGGCTGGTATACTGGCCGCCGGCGAGATGTCCCGGTGCCTGGGGGATGGTGCCCTCGACAGGATTCGAACCTGTGACCTATCGCTTAGGAGGCGATTGCTCTATCCGGCTGAGCTACGAGGGCGGGTCAGTCGATTATGGTAACTCAGGCGCGACGGAGGGTCACGTCGACCGTGCTCCCGCTGGTATGCCTGGGGTCGCTCACGTACCATCGTCTGAGATGTCCGGGCCCGGGGCGCCCTTGCTGACCCTCGGCGCCCGGTTGCGAATCCCGGTCGTGCGCCGTCGGCGCCGACATCGGGCGGATGTTCGGGGCGGCGGTTCGCCCGCCCAGTCCCGCACCGCCTGCAGGCCCTGCCCCGCCGTCCGTGGCCACGGGCAGGCGCCGAGCACGGAGGTTTACCGTCTGTGAGTGTCAGTTTCTCCGCCTTGACCAGGTTCACGATCGCCGGGTCGGAGGGTCGTGACCCCGAATCACTGCATTCGATCCAGACCATCCAGCCCCATGGTGCCCTGATCAGCGTGCGCGAGCAGGATCTCGAGATCCTGCAGGCGAGCACCAATGCGCGGCGGATGCTGGGGCTCGACGATGCGCTGCCCGGGCACCGGCTCGGCTGGCTGGGGGAGGATCTGGTCGAGCGGTTGCGCCCCCATCTGGATGCGCCGCTCAACCCGGTGGCGCTGGCGCTGCGCTGCCGCCTGGGTGCCAGCGCGACTGAGTTCGACGTGCTGGTACACCGACCGGGCAGCGGTCTGCTGGTGCTCGAACTCGAGCCCGCCGGGCCGTCGCTCGAGCTCTCCGGGCGGGTCGAGGAGGCGCTGCAGCGGATCATCGCCGCGCCCTCGGTGCGGGCGCTCGGCGAGGAGGTCGTCGCGACCCTCAAGCGGCTCACCGGTTACGACCGGGTGATGCTCTACCGGCTCGACGAGGCCGGTCACGGCGAGGTCTTCGCCGAGGCGCGCGAGCCGGCGCTGCCGGCCTATCTCGGCCAGTGTTATCCCGAGGCCTGCGTGCCGCGGATGGCGCGCCAGCCGGGGCGCCGCCCACGGGTGCGGCTGCTGGTCGATGTCGACAGCGTGCCGGTGCCGCTGCAGCCGATGCATCCTCTGGGTGAGCCGCTCGACCTGTCGCTGTGCACCCTGCGCAGTGTCTCGCCGCTGCACATCCAGATCCTCAAGATGATGGATGTGCGCGCCACCCTGGTCGTCTCCCTGGTGGTGGGCGGGCGGCTATGGGGTCTGATCGCCTGTCACCATCGCACGCCGCGCTTCGTCCACTACGAGATCCGCGCGCTCTGCGAGCTGCTCGCCGAGACCGTGGCCACGCGTATCGCGGCACTGGAGAGCTTCATCCAGGAGCAGGCGGAGCAGGCGGTGCGGCGCCTCGAGCGGGGGATGATCGAGGCGATTTCGTGCAGCGGCGACTGGCGCTCGGCGCTGGTCACCGATGGTGATGCCTTGCTCGCGAGCCTCGAGGCGAGCGGGGCGGCGCTGTTCTGTGACGGTGAGCTGCAGACCCTGGGCCGGGTCCCGGAGCAGGGTGGACTGTTGCGCATCCGCGCCTGGCTCGATCGCCAGCCGCGCGCGGCGGTGATCGCCACCTCCTCGCTGATGCGCGAGGACCCGCGCTTCGCCACGCTCAAGGAGACCGCCAGCGGGGTGCTGGCGGTGCCGCTGTCGAGCGGCTGCGGCGAGTACCTGGTGTGGTTTCGCCCCGAGCGGGTGCGGACCCTGATCCTCGGCGCCAGCCCGCTGCTCTGTGCCGATGGGGCTGAACTCAACCGCGCCCCGGCGCTCGCCGGTGAGCAGCGCGAGGTGCGCGGCCGGGCGGTGCCCTGGAACTCGGGGCAGACGGCCATCGCCCGGTTGCTGGGTGAATCGGTGACCGACGTGCTCCAGCAGTTCCGCTCGGTACGGTTGCTGATCGCCCAGGCGCAGCTCGCCGAGGCCCAGGCGCGGGTGCGGATCTCCGATCAGCCGATGCTGATCACCGATCCCGAGGGGCGGCTGGTACTGGCCACCCGCTCGCTCGAGCGGCTGTTCGGCGCCGGACGTCTGGAGTCTCTCGACGCGCTGCCCGGACTGGTGAGCGATCCTGCAACGGTGCGTGCCGCGCTGGCCGCGCTCCGCGACGACTACCAGCCCTGGCACGCCGAGCTCGAGGTGTGTGGCGCCGATGGGCGCAAGACCCCGGTGCTGTTACGCGCCGACCCGGTGTTCTCGGCGCCGGGGCGGGTGCTCGGCTTCATGTTCCTGTTCACCGACCTCACCGGTATCAAGGCCGCCGAGGATGCCCGCCAGCGGCTCCATGCCGGGATCGCCGCGCGCCAACACCGTACCAGCGCGCCGCTGTGCGGCGGCGACGGCGAACGCTATCGCGAACTGTTCGCCGCGATCATCGGCAACGCCCGACTCGCCGCCGAGGAGGTCGCCGACGGGGTCGATCTGGAGCGTGTGCCTGCGGTGTTCGAGGGCTTCGAGCATTCGGTGAGCCACACCACCACGCTGCTCGAGCGGCTGCTGTGGTATGCCGCCCAGCGCCAGGACGGCGAGGGGCGTGACGAGGGTGACGGGACGCCGGGTCACTGAGACACCGCTCGGGCGCGCTTCAGTGGTCGCGCCAGCGTCGGATCAGATCGAACAGGTGGGCGAACAGCGAGGCGGTCAGCCACAGCCCCACCCAGCCCCACCAGGCATCGGTCAGGGCTGCGCGCAGCGCCAGCATCAGGAAGGCCCCGGAGAGCAGGAAGCCGATCACCTCCGCCGGCGGCAGTCCCTTGCCGGACCAGCGGTGGATGAGCGCGAGCGCGAGCGCCTCGAGCGCGATCAGCCCGAGGATCAGGTCGATCACCAATGCGCTGGTGAACAGCGACTCCACGACGCCCGGCCCCTGGTTCAGCGCGGCGAGACGACGCCGAGCAGGTGGGCGAGGTCCTTGAAGAAGATACGGATGTGCGCCGTCGGCTTGGCGCGCACCAGACGCTTGTTCATGTACGCCTCCCAGGTCAGGTACTGCACGTCGGGGTCGGCGCAGATGCTGACGAAGCGCTCGCGGCGCTTGTCGTTGGCGTACCAGAAGCGCTGCATGATGCCGAGGATCCAGAACACCCGGCCGTGATCCTTCATGAAGCGTTTGCGTGCGAGCTTGAGCGCCGAGGCCTTGCCGGTGGCCAGCATCTCCTCGACCGCCTCGCCGGCCAGACGTCCGCCGAGCAGGGCGTAGTAGATGCCCTCGCCGGAGGCCGGTGCGACCACGCCCGCGGCATCGCCGGCGAGCACCACGTCACGACCGTTGTCCCAGCAGCGCAGCGGCTCGAGCGGGATCGGCGCGCCCTCGCAGCGCAGCGTCTCGACCTCGGCCAGTCCGGCGCGCTTGCGCAGCTCGGTGCAGGCCGAGCGCAGCGAGAAACCGCTGATCTCGGTGCCGACGCCGACGCTGATGGTATCGCCGTGGGGGAAGACCCAGCCGTAGAAGTCGGGGGAGATGTCGCCCTGGTAGTAGACGTCGCAGCGGGTGCCGTCGAAGCCCTCGGGGGTGCGTACGATCTCGTGATAGGCGGCGACGTACTTCATCTTCTCGGCGCCGGGCACGCACTGCTTGGCCACCGCCGAGTGGGCGCCGTCGGCGCCGATCACCGCACGCGCGCGCACCTGCAGCGGCTCGCCCGAATCGCGGCCCTGACCGGGGCGGTAGCGCACCAGGGCGGTGCCGTCGGCGTCGCGCTCGATCGCCTCGAAGGTGGCGTCGAGACGGGTGGCGCCGTGCTCGGCGGCGCGCTCGCGCAGCCACTCGTCGAAGTCCTTGCGGTCGACCATGCCGACATAGCCGCCGTCGATCGGCATGTCGACGGTGCGGTTGGAGGGCGCGACCATGCGTGCGGAATAGACCCGGGTGGCCAGCTGGGCCTCGGGGATGTCGAATTCGCGCATCGCCTGCGGCGGGATGGCGCCGCCACAGGGCTTGATTCGCCCGGGACGGTCGAGCAGCAGCACGGAACGGCCGCGCTTGGCCAGGTCGGTGGCGGCGGTGGCGCCGGCGGGGCCGCCGCCGATCACCACCACGTCGAAGGTTTCGAGCTCAGTCATGAGGGTCCTACCCTGGTTGGGAGGCGCCTGTGCCCGCCGCTCGCGGTACACCGGCGCCCCGGGTTGAGGTTGCTGCGCGGGGCGGGCGGCGGCGCCGGATCAGCCGGCCAGCGCGCGCACCGCGAAGGCGCTGATCATCATCCCGGTGACATAGACGCTGACACCGAGTCCGCTGAACCAGGTGGCGCGGGCGCGCGGGTCGCCGAGGAAGCGGATCATCAGTCCGACCTGGATCAGCAGCACCACGCCGACGGCGATGGCGTGCGCCGGCTTGTCCCAGGAGAACAGCAGCGCGATCACGATCGCCTGCGGCAGTCCCATGACCACGCAGGCGAGCTGAGCGGCGCGGTCGACGCCGAGCTGTACCGGCAGGGTGCGCACGTTCATCTTGATGTCGCCCTCGATCGCCTTGAAGTCGTTGAGGGTCATGATGCCGTGGGCGCCGATGCTGTAGAGCAGGGCGAGCACGAGGATCTGCCAGTCGGGCATGGCGCCGCCGATCATCACCGCCGCGCCGGTCACCCAGGCCAGTCCCTCGTAGGAGATGCCGACGGCGAGGTTGCCCCACCAGCCGTTCCCCTTGAGGCGGAAGGGCGGGGCGCTGTAGGCCCAGGCCAGGGCCATGCCGACCAGCGAGGCGCCGAACACCCAGGGGCCGAGCGCGTAGGCGAGCAGCAGCGAGGCGGCGGTCCAGATCAGCGACAGATAGAAGCCCCAATTGCCGGGGATGCGCCCGGAGGGGATGGGGCGATCGGGCTCGTTGATGGCGTCGACATGACGGTCGTACCAGTCGTTGACCACCTGGCTGGTGCCGCACATCAGCGGCCCGGCGAGCAGGATACCGGCGAACACCACCAGCAGCTGGTCGAGGATCGGCGCGCCGGAGGAGACCACGCCGCAGGCGAAGGCCCACATCGGCGGGAACCAGGTGATGGGGTGAAGGACCTCGAGTACCGCGGGCAAGGCGGGGCGCTTGGGGGTGGCGGACAGCGTCGATTGATTCATGCCGGAAACCTAAAGCCTATCAGGGGGCGCGGCGGCGATCCGGCCGGGGATGCCGCCATGCGGTCGTGGGTGGAACTGGGTGCGCGTCTCGGCCCGGGGCAGGGGTGCAGGCGCCGCCGGGAGGCGCCGACGCTGCGCGCGGTGATGATCGGGTCGGGCTGCATGGGTGTCGAGGTCGGCGCTATTTCTTGTCCGGCGCCGTGGCCTCGGACGCTTGATCGGTGATGCCGTAGCGGTCGATTTTGACGTACAGGCTTTGGCGGCTCAAGCCGAGCAACTCGGCGGCCGAGGCGCGGTTGTCCCCGGTCAGCTTGAGCGCCGCCTCGATGCAGAGTCGCTCGATGGTGTCGGTCGACTCGCGCACCAGCTCCTTGAGCGGCACCCGACCGACGCGTTCGGTGAGTTGCTCGAGCCAGCGTGGCTGTTCCGGGGTGGGGGCCGGCTCGGCGCCGAGTCGGCGACCGACGTCGCGGATGAAAAAGCCGAAATAGGGGCGCTCGCCGTTGCGGATGGCCGCCGCCGAGATCTCGACCTCGGTGGTCGAGCCGTACTCGCCGCACAGGGTGGTGGCGAACAGCCGCACCGTGCCGTGTTGGCGCAGGTTGGCCATCAGCACGTTGAGATCGACACCGGGGCGGCCCAGCCAGCGGTCGAGCGACTCGCCGCGGGCCTGCTGCTCGGTGGCCACCTCGGCGAGATTGAGGAAGGTGCCGTTGGCGGTGAGGATGCGCCCATCGCCATCGGTGATGACGACGCAATCGGGGGCGTTCTCGAGTACCCGCAGATAGCGCGAGCTGGTCTCCGGGTGGGCTGTGCCCGAGCTGCTGTCGGCCGGTCGCGGCGAGAGTCTGACGAGCAGGAAGGAGACGTTCTCCTGGCGCAGCAGCGAGGCCGAGACCAGGAACTCCTGACCGCTGTCGAGCAGCCGGGCGCGCACGTCGTCGGCCCGCCCGGCGGCGCGCACGCCGGCGAGCAGGCCGTTGATGGCCTGGGTGCTGTCGGCGTCGAAGCCCTCGGGGAAGGGGCGACCGATCACCCGTGCGGGCGCCTCGCCGAGCAGCTGGCCCGAGGCCGGGTTGGCCTCGACCACGCGCTGGGTCGGCGCGTCGATGATGAGGATGGCCTCGGAGACCATGCGAAACAGCAGCCGGTAGCGGGTCTCGACCTGGCGGAAGCGCCAGTAGTCGCGCTCGAGCGCCTGCTGGGCGTCGACCAGTTGCTGCTGCAGTGCGGCGATCCCCTGGAGGTTGCGTCCGAGCGCCACCACCGAACCGTCCTCGCCGAGACGCATCGCGCGATACTGCACCGGGATGTCGGTGCCGCGCGCGGTGGGGTGGGTGACCTGGCGCCAGTGGGTGATGGCATCGTGCTCGGCCTCGGCGAGCAGCGCCTCGAGGTTGGGGCGGCTCTCCGGGAGGACGGTCGCCAGCCACGGCTGGCCGATCCACTCGTCGCTGAACTCCGAGGAGAGATCGTCACTCCCGTATGCGATATCGCTCACTACGCCTTGGTCGTCGATCACGATGGCGATGTCCGCTGTGCCTTCGATTAACAGCGCCGCTGTTTCGGCGTTGAGGACGCCCAGGGATTCCCTTGGGTCTCTGAACGGACTCACGGCGACCAGACCCTCCACTGCCTATGGGCGCGTTTAGCAGGTTCCACGTCAGGGCCGCAGTGGCAGGCTCACCGAACGAGATCCCATATGAATCAACAAGCCTCCCGGCACCCCGGGCGCTGAAGCCAGTTTGCCACGCACCGAGACCTCCAGAAGTCGCCCGGCGCGCGCACGCGGGGGGTGACAAATCAGGCCCGGATGCGCGATGCTCGCTGCCGAAATCAGGTGTTTCGACGGAAACCAAGCCAAGGCGCGACGCGCGGGCTCGTCTCCGTATTCGATACTGCGAATGGATCGAGGCCCGCCCTCTCAACTCTCGAGCTCAATGAGGAGGCGGTCGCCGGTCTGGACGGGCCATGCCGAACGTACCGTGCACGCTGATGCCGGGGCATCGCGAGCGGCCTCGTTGGACTCGCAACCCTATTGTGGTGGCTTGTGCCGGGTTGTCAAGTCAGGTTTACGTAAAGTTTGGTTGACGCATCCTGGAAAGCGGACTAGATTCCTCATGCATGACATAACGACTAAGGATCGAAGCGAGCCCGGCCAACGATGAGTCTCCGTCAATCAAAGCAAATCCCGCGCCCGCCGCTTTATACCCCAGAAGAGCGCAGGCGCCGGGACGAATCGCCTTGGACGCTGGTTCAGGGGATTCTTGCGCCCGTTCAATTCGTGGTCTTTCTGGTTAGTCTGTACCTGGTGCTGCGTTACCTGTCAACCGGCGAGGGTGCGCTGGCGGCGACGGTCTCCATCGTTATCAAGACCCTAATCCTCTATACCATCATGATTACCGGCGCGATCTGGGAGAAGGTCGTGTTCGGGCGTTATCTGTTCGCGCGCGCCTTCTTCTGGGAAGACGTCTTCAGCATGCTGGTGCTGGCGCTGCACACCGCCTATCTGGTCGCCCTGGCCACCAACTGGGTCGATGTGACCGGACAGATGTGGATCGCGCTCGCCGCCTATGCCACCTACGTGATCAATGCCGGGCAGTTCCTGATCAAGCTGCGCGCGGCGCGGCTCGAGGGGAATCGTAACGCCAAGCTCGCCGAGGTGGCCGAATGAGCCTGGTCAGCGAACCCAAGCAGGGCGGTTGCGCGCTGCCCGAGATCACCCGCGAGCGTGGTCAGCGCCAGGTCTTCTGCGGTCTGGCCGGTATCGTCTGGCTGCATCGCAAGATCCAGGACGCCTTCTTCCTGGTGGTGGGTTCGCGCACCTGCGCGCACCTGCTGCAGTCGGCCGCCGGGGTGATGATCTTCGCCGAGCCGCGCTTTGCCACCGCCATCCTCCAGGAGCGCGATCTCGCCGGTATGGCCGATTGCAACCAGGAACTCGACCGGGTGGTCGCCGACGTGCTCGAGCGTCGTCCCGACATCAAGACCCTGTTTCTGGTCGGCTCCTGTCCCTCGGAGGTGATCAAGCTCGACCTGGGCAAGGCCGCCGAGCGTCTCTCCGAGCGCTACAGTGACCGCGTCCAGGTCATCGACTACTCGGCCAGCGGCCTCGAGACCACCTTCACCCAGGGTGAGGACGCCTGTCTTGGCGCGCTGGTGCCGCGCCTGCCGGCACTGCCCAGCATCGAGCGTTCGCTGCTGGTGCTCGGCACCCTGCCCGACGTGGTCGAGGACCAGTTTCGCCGGCTGTTCGAGGCCCTCGAGATCGGCCCGGTGCACTTCCTGCCGCCGCGTCAGGCCAGCGAGCTGCCCCCGGTCGGCCCCGGCACCTCGGTGCTGCTCGCCCAGCCCTTCCTCGGCGAGACCGCGCGCGCGCTGCACAAGCGCGGCGCTGCGCTGCTCTCGGCCCCTTATCCCTTCGGCGTCGAGGGGACGCTGGCCTGGCTCAAGGCCGCCGCCGCCGCCTGGGGCGTGACCCCCGAGCGCGTCGACGAGGTCGCCGCGCCGGCGGTGGCCCGTGCCCGCCGCGGGCTCGAGCATTATCGCGAGCAGCTCGCCGGCAAGCGCATCTATTTCATGCCCGACTCCCAGCTCGAGATCCCGCTCGCGCGCTTCCTCCAGCGCGAGCTCGGCATGGAGCTGGTCGAGGTCGCCTCGCCCTTCATCGATCGTCAGCTGATGGAACCCGAGCTGGCGCTGCTGCCCGAGGGCGTGCGGGTCACCGAGGGCCAGGACCTCGAGACCCAGCTCGACCGCGTGCGCGCCGCGCGTCCCGACCTCACCGTCTGTGGACTGGGGCTGGCCAACCCGCTCGAGGCCGAAGGGTTGCGTACCAAGTGGTCGATCGAGCTGGTGTTCTCGCCGGTGCACGGATTCGACCAAGCGGCGGATCTCGCAGAATTGTTCGCGCGCCCGCTCACCCGCGGTGCGCTGTTACAGGTTTGACATCATGCAGCTGACGCTCTGGTCCTACGAGGGGCCGCCTCATATCGGCGCGATGCGCGTCGCCGCCTCGATGAAAGGCGTGCATCTGGTGCTGCACGCGCCCCAGGGAGATACCTATTCCGATCTCCTGTTCACCATGATCGAGCGGCGCGACTCGCGCCCGCCGGTGACCTATACCACCTTCCAGGCCCGCGAACTCGGCGCCGATACCGCCGAGCTGGTCAAGGACACCATCCAGGCCTGCTACGACCGCTTCTCGCCCGAGGTGCTGTTGATCGGCGAGTCCTGCACCGCCGAGCTGATCCAGGATCAGCCCGGCGCGCTCGCCCAGGGCATGGGGCTGCCGATCCCGGTGCTGCCGCTGGAGTTGCCGGCCTATACCCGCAAGGAGTCGTGGGGCGCCAACGAGACCTTCTACCAGTTGGTCCGTGGCCTGCTGCACGAGCGTCGTCCGGCACCCGGTGAGTCGCGTCCGCCGCGCCCCGAGGGGCAGCGTCCGCGCGCCAACCTGCTCGGGCCGATCTCGCTCGGTTTCCGCTGTCGCGACGACGTCACCGAGATCACCCGGCTGCTCGACATGATCGGCGTCGATGTCAACGTGGTCGCGCCGCTCGGCGCTGCGCCGGCCGACCTGCTGCGTCTGCCCGAGGCCGATTTCAACATCTGTCTCTATCCCGAGACCGCGGACCAGACCTGTCTCTGGCTCGAACGCATGTTCGGTCAGCCGACGGTCAAGACGGTGCCGCTCGGCATCGGCGCCACCCGCGACTTCATCGCCGAGGTCGGTCGGGTCGCCGGGATCGATACGGGCAGCATTCCGATGCCCGACTGGTCTAGAATGCCGTGGTACTCACGCTCGGTCGACTCGACCTATCTGACCGGCAAGCGGGTCTTCATCTTCGGCGACGCCACCCATGCGGTGGCCGCGGCGCGGGTGGCCAGCGAGGAACTCGGGTTCACCGTGGTCGGGCTCGGCACCTATGCGCGCGAGTTCGCCCGCGAGGTCCGCGCCGCGGCCAAGCAGTATGGTGTCGAGCCGCTGATCACGGACGATTATCTCGAGGTCGAGGCGCGGGTGGCCGAGGCGCACCCGGAACTGGTGCTCGGCACCCAGATGGAGCGCCATATCGCCAAGCGTCTGGGGGTGCCGTGCGCGGTGATCTCGGCGCCGGTGCACGTGCAGGACTTCCCTGCGCGCTATGCCCCGCAGATGGGCTTCGAGGGCGCGAACGTCCTCTTCGACACTTGGGTCCACCCGCTGATGATGGGTCTCGAGGAGCACCTGATCACCATGTTCAGGGAGGACTTCGAGTTCAACGACGCGTCGACCCCGTCGCATCTGGGACATGGCGCGAGCCCCGGACGGGCCCCTGAAGCCGCCGCGTCCGCACAGCCGGAGGAGACGCCCGCCGCCGCGGCTGGCGACCCCGCTGCAATGGCTTGGGCACCGGAAGCCGAGCAGGAACTGAAAAAGATCCCGTTCTTCGTGCGCGGCAAGGCCAAGCGCAACACCGAGCGCTATGCCACGGAGCGCGGGATCCAGACCATTACTGTGGAGACGCTCTACGATGCCAAAGCGCATTTCGGCCGCTGATCAGCGCGCCAAGAAACCCGATGAGACTCCGGTTCGCGTCGTCATCATCAACCTTGACGGGCATCTGGCGGGAACCACCGAGCGCGCACTGCCGGAGGTGCGGCGCGACCTCCCGGGTCTGGAGCTGAGTCTGCACGCGGCGACCGACTGGGCCGGTGACGCCGAGTCGCTCGAGCGTTGCCACGCCGACATCGCCCGGGGTGACATCATCATGGTCACCATGCTGGTGATGGAGGAGCACTTCCGCCCCATCCTGCCGGCGCTGCAGGCGCGTCGCGACGACTGCGACGCGATGATCGTGTGCATGTCGGCCAGCGAGCTGATGCGCCTGACCAAGCTCGGCGGCTTCACCATGGACGGCAGCGCCCAGGGCGGCCCGATGGCGCTGCTCAAGCGTCTGCGCGGCAACAAGGAGCGCAAGCAGCAGAGCGCCGGCGCCCAGCAGATGTCGATGCTGCGCCGCATCCCCAAGCTGCTGCGCTTCATCCCCGGCACCGCGCAGGACGTGCGCGCCTACTTCCTCACCCTGCAGTACTGGCTCGCCGGCTCCGCCGACAACCTCGGCAACATGATCCGTTTCCTGGTCGACCGCTACGCCGACGGCGAGCGGCGCCATCTGCGCGGCACCCTCAAGGTCGGCGCGCCCATCGAATATCCCGAGGTCGGGCTCTTCCACCCCGCCGTCAAGGGTCGCATCACCGAGCAGCTTGCCCAGCTCCCCAATCCCGGCAAGGGTGGCTTCAAGGGACGTGTCGGCCTGTTGCTGATGCGCTCCTACGTACTCGCCGGCAACTCCGGGCACTATGAGGGCGTGATCAAGGCGATTGAGGCCCACGGTCTGCAGGTGGTCCCGGCCTTCGCCAGTGGGCTCGACGCCCGTCCGGCGATCGAGAAGTTCTTCATGAAGGACGGCAAGGCGACGGTCGATGCGGTGGTCTCGCTTACCGGCTTCTCGCTGGTTGGCGGTCCCGCCTACAACGACTCCAAGGCCGCCGAGGAGATGCTCGAGAAGCTCGACGTGCCCTACATGTCGACCCTCGCCGTGGAGTTCCAGACCCTCGATCAGTGGCAGGACTCCGACCAGGGGCTGATGCCGGTCGAGTCGACCATGATGGTGGCCATCCCCGAGCTCGACGGCGCCACCAACCCGATGGTCTTCGGTGGTCGTACCGGCGACGGCAGCGGCGATGCCAACCGCGACATGAACGCCAAGGACGATCGCGCCGCGATGCTCGCCGCCCGTGTCGCCAAGCTGGTGCGGCTGCGTCGCGCCGAGCGCGCCGAGCGCAAGGTCGCGGTGGTGCTGTTCAACTTCCCGCCGAACGCCGGCAACACCGGTACCGCGGCCTATCTGTCGGTGTTCTCCTCGCTCTATCACACCCTGGTGTCGATGAAGGAGGCCGGCTATGGCGTCGAGCTGCCCGAGAGCGTCGATGACCTGCGCGAGCGTGTGGTCAACGGCAACGCCTCGCGCTTCGGTGCTCACGCCAACGTCCACACCCGCATCGCCACCGACGATCACGTCCGTCGCGAGCCGCATCTCGCCGAGATCGAGGCCCACTGGGGTCCGGCCCCGGGTCGTCAGCAGAGCGACGGCGCCTCGATCTTCGTGCTCGGTGCCCAGTTCGGCAACGTCTTCGTCGGCATCCAGCCCTCGTTCGGCTACGAGGGCGACCCGATGCGCTTGCTGTTCGAGAAGGGCTTCGCCCCGACCCACGCCTTCTCGGCCTTCTATCGCTATATCCGCGAGGACTTCGGCGCTCACGCGGTGTTGCACTTCGGCACCCACGGCGCGCTCGAGTTCATGCCGGGCAAGCAGGCCGGTCTGTCCGGCGCCTGCTGGCCGGATCGTCTCATCAACGATCTGCCCAACGTCTATCTCTACGCCTCCAACAACCCCTCCGAGGGCGTCATCGCCAAGCGTCGCGCGGCTGCGACCCTGGTGAGCTATCTCACCCCGCCGATCGCGCATGCCGGTCTCTACAAGGGGTTGGTCGAGTTGAAGTCGTCGATGGAGCGGTGGCGCTCGCTGCCGCCGAGCGAGACCGACGAGCGCGCTCAGCTCGCCGAGGTGATCCAGGCCCAGGCCGCCGAGCTGGAGCTCGCCGAGCTCGAGCCGCAGTGGGCCGGCACCGAGATCGACTCGCGCATCACCCGCCTCAACGAGGAGGTGCTCGAGCTCGAGTACACCCTGATCCCGCACGGTCTGCACGTGGTCGGCGAGGCGCCGACCGACGAGGAGCGCATCGACACCCTGGTGGCGGTGGCCGAGTCGACCCGCGACATCCGCCCGGAGCGCGACGCGGTCGCGGCACTGGTCGCCGGCAAGTCGCCGGAGAAGGCGCTCAAGGCCGCCAAGATGGCGACCTCCGAGGAGAACGTCGAGCTGTTCCGCGAGCTGGCCAAGATCAACCTGCAGCTGCAGCAGGACACCGAGACCCCGGCGATCCTCGCCGCGCTCGACGGACGCTTCATCCCGCCGGCGCCCGGCGGCGATCTGCTGCGCACCCCGGAGATCCTGCCCACCGGTCGCAACCTGCACGGCTTCGACCCCTTCCGCATGCCCAGCCGCTTCGCCCAGCGCGACGGCGCGCTGCAGGCCAAGCTGCTGATCGAGCGTCACCAGGCCGAGGGCAACGGCTTCCCCGAGAGCATCGCGCTGGTGCTCTGGGGCACCGACAACCTCAAGACCGAGGGTGGCCCGATCGGTCAGGCCCTGGCGTTGATGGGCGCGCGCCCGCGCTTCGACAACTACGGCCGGCTGTGCGGCGCCGAGCTGATCCCGCTCGAAGAGCTGGGACGCCCGCGCATCGACGTGGTGATGACCCTCTCGGGCATCTTCCGCGACCTGCTGCCGCTGCAGACCAAGCTCCTCGCCGAGGCCGCCTTCCTCGCCGCCGAGGCCGACGAGCCGGTCGAGCAGAACTTCATCCGCAAGCACGTGCTCGAGTACATGGAAGCGCACGACTGCGACCTCGAGACCGCCGCGCTGCGGGTGTTCAGCAACGCCGACGGGGCCTACGGCGCCAACGTCAACAACCTCATCGACAGCAGCAGCTGGGACGAGGACGGTGAGCTCGCCGAGACCTATACCCGGCGCAAGAGCTTCGCCTACGGCCGCTCCGGCAAGCCGATGCAGCAGACCGAGCTGCTCAAGGACGTGCTCGGCAAGGTGCAGCTGGCCTATCAGAACCTCGACTCGGTCGAGCTCGGCGTCACCACCGTCGACCACTACTTCGACACCCTCGGCGGCATCGCCAAGAGCGTCGGTCAGTTCAAGGGCGACGAGGTGCCGGTCTACATCGGCGACCAGACCCGTGGCGACGGCGTGGTGCGGACCCTGGCCGAGCAGGTCGCGCTCGAGACCCGCACCCGCATGCTCAACCCCAAGTGGTACGAGGGCATGCTCAAGCACGGCTACGAGGGCGTGCGCCAGATCGAGGTCCATGTGACCAACACCATGGGTTGGTCGGCCACCACCGGTCAGGTCGCCCCCTGGGTCTACCAGCAGCTCACCGAGACCTTCGTGCTCGACGATGAGATGCGCAACCGGCTGGCCCAGTTGAACCCCACCGCCTCGGCGAAGGTCGCCAACCGACTGATCGAGGCGCACGAACGTAACTATTGGTCGCCCGACGAGGCGACGCTCGAGGCCCTGCGCAAGGCGGGCGAAGAGCTTGAAGATCGCCTTGAAGGCGTCGTCGAGGAGGCTGCCGCGTGACGAAGTACCTGGACGGAGAGGGCAGCATGCAGGTGCAGCTCGATCCCAACCTGCAGATCGAGTCGGCCAAGGTCTTTGCCGTCTACGGCAAGGGCGGGATCGGCAAGAGCACCACCTCGTCGAACCTGTCGGTCGCCTTCTCGAAGCTCGGCAAGCGGGTGCTGCAGATCGGCTGCGATCCCAAGCACGACTCGACCTTCACCCTGACCAAGTGCCTGGTGCCGACGGTCATCGACGTGCTCGAGTCGGTCGACTTCCACGCCGAGGAGCTGCGCCCCTCCGATTATGTCTACGAGGGCTACAACGGGGTGATGTGCGTCGAGGCCGGCGGCCCGCCCGCCGGCACCGGTTGCGGCGGCTACGTGGTCGGTCAGACGGTGAAGCTGCTCAAGCAGCATCATCTGCTCGAGGACACCGACGTGGTGGTCTTCGACGTGCTCGGCGACGTGGTTTGCGGCGGTTTCGCCGCGCCGCTGCAGCATGCCGATCGCGCGCTGATCGTCACCGCCAACGACTTCGACTCGATCTTCGCGATGAACCGCATCGCCGCGGCCATCCAGGCCAAGGCCAAGCACTACAAGGTGCGTCTCGGCGGCGTGGTGGCCAACCGCAGCCGTCAGACCGACGAGATCGATCGTTTCATCGAGGCCGTCGGTCTCGAGCGTCTGGCACACCTGCCCGACCTCGACATCATCCGTCGCAGCCGACTGAAGAAGTCGACCGTGTTCGAGATGCAGCCGGAGCCGGACTCCGGGCTGGAGGCCGCGCAGCAGCAGTATCTGCAGCTCGCCCAGCAGCTCTGGAACGGGGTCGAGCCGCTGGACGCGCGACCGATGCGCGATCGCGACATCTTCGATTTTCTGGGGTTTGACTGATGACCGAGGGTTCCTATCAACAGCGTCGGAGTCAGATCAAGACCTACTTCGACCGCACCGCCTCCGAGGCCTGGTCGAAGCTGACCTCGGATGCCAAGGTCTCGCGTATCCGCGAGACGGTGCGCGCCGGGCGCGACGACATGCGCAACACCCTGCTCAGCTGGCTGCCGGGCGATCTCGCCGGCAAGCGTCTGCTCGACGCCGGGTGCGGGACCGGGATGCTCTCGGTCGAGGCGGCGCGCCGCGGTGCCGAGGTCTGCGCCATCGATGTGGCGCCGAGTCTGATCGAGGTGGCGCGTGAGCGCCTGCCGGCCGATCTCGGGCCCGGTGTGGTCCACTTCGAGGCCGGTGACATGCTCGACCCGGCCCACGGTCGCTTCGATTACGTGGTGGCCATGGACTCGCTGATCCACTACAGCCCCGAGGATGTGGTGGATGTGCTCGCCGGGATCGCCGAGCGCACCAGCGGATCGATCCTGTTCACCTTTGCGCCACGGACGCCCTTGCTGGCACTGATGCACGCCGTCGGCAAGTGGTTCCCGCGCAGCGATCGCTCGCCGGCGATCGTGCCGGTGAGCCTGGAGCGACTGCAGGCGCTGATCGCCGCCGAGCCCAGGCTCAGTGGCTGGAAGCCAGGGCGCACCCACCGGGTGATGGTCGGCTTCTACACCTCTCAGGCCCTGGAGCTGGTGCCGGCATGAGTGCCTGCCCCAGGGTGCAGTGCGCACTGTCCACGCCGCGCGTGGCTGTGTTCGGGTCGCGCCACGGGGCGGAGAGGGGTCCGGTCGAGACCGGTTTGTCGGCCGGTTATGGAGTTGTCACATCACGCGAGTTCGTTTTTTCATCTGCCACGTTGGTCGTCACTGGTGCGCTTGCGGGTCTGGCCCATCGACCCGGTCCAAGGCGGTCATCGCGCTTCGGTCTGGCCGGTTAGCCGGCTGGCCATTTGTCCTACGGAGGTCACAACATGAATGCTGCCATCACTGAATACATCGATGTCGCCCAGCTCACGATCTGGGCTTTCTGGTTCTTCTTCGCCGGTCTGATCTACTACCTGCGTCAGGAAGACAAGCGCGAGGGTTATCCGCTCGACTCCGATCGCACCGAGCGCTCGGGCGGTCGCGTCAAGGTTGTCGGTTTCCCCGGCATGCCCGCGCCCAAGACCTTCATCCTGCCGCACAACGGCGGTACCGTGCAGGCGCCGAACCCGAAGGCACCGGAGACCAACCTCAAGGCCAAGCCGATCGCGCCCTTCCTCGGTGCCCCGATCGAGCCGATCGGCGATCCGATGACCGCTGGCGTCGGCCCGGGCTCCTCGCCCAACCGTGAGAAGCACCCCGACCTCACCGAGGACGGTCGTCCGAAGATCGTGCCGCTGCGCGTGGCCACCGACTTCTCCATCTCCAGCAAGGATCCCGATCCGCGCGGCATGACCGTGGTCGGTCTCGACGGCGCCAACGGCGGCACCATCACCGACGTCTGGGTCGATCGCTCCGAGCCGCAGATCCGTTACCTCGAGATGAAGACCGCTCAGGGTGGCAAGCAGGTGCTGCTGCCGATCAACTTCTGCCGCTTCAACAAGAAGGAAGGCAAGGTCAAGGTGGTGTCGCTGCGCGGCGAGCACTTCGCCAAGGTGCCGACCCTGGCCAGCCCGGATCAGGTCACCCTCTATGAAGAGGACAAGGTCTGCGCCTTCTATGCCGCAGGCAAACTCTACGCCACCGAAGAGCGTGCAGAGCCCCTGCTGTGAAGGAATACGACTTCGAGCCTATTCGGGGTTTGCCCGAGCAGCTTCCTCCTGGTGAGGAGCTGCTCTGGCAGGGCGCGCCGCGCTGGAACGTCCTGGCGCGGCGCGTCTTCCACGTCAGGAAGATCGCCGTCTACTTCCTGTTGCTGGCAGTGCTGCTGGCATTCGGGTGGGCGGATCAGGGCGGCGTTGCCGCCGTGGTGCAGGGAACGCTGTGGATCGCCATGCTGGCGGCGCTGGCCATCGGCGCCCTCGTGTTGCTGGCCTGGGGGATGGCGCGGACCACCGTCTACACCATCACCTCGCGTCGGGTGGTGATGCGGATCGGTGTGGCGCTGCCGATGATGATGAATCTGCCCTTCGCGCAGATCCGCACCGCTGATCTGCGTCGCTACGCCGATGGCTGTGGCGACATCCCCCTGCTGCTCGCTGAGTCCGCGCGTCCTTCCTACGTGCTCTTCTGGCCCCATGTCCGCCCCTGGACCTTCTCGCCTCCACGCCCGATGCTGCGGGCGATCCCGGACGTCGACCGGGTCGCCGGAATCCTGGCCGATGCCCTCAAGGCCTTCGCCGAGAGCGGCGAGGAGCAGGATTCCGCGAGCGACAGCGAGGCCGAGTCCAGTCCCGCAGCCGCTTCCTGACGAGGTCTCATCTTGAGTGATCCATTTGGTGAACGCCCGTTTCCGCGGGGCGTGCTGATCGCAGTCGCGATCCTGCTCGGCTCGATCATCCTGATGATCAGCATCGCGCGTCTCACCGGCATGTCGCCGGAGCAGATCCCGGTGGCCCCGGCGGTCGAGACCAGGGATCTGCGTTTCGAGTCGCAGCCCGAGGACGTGCTCGCCGTCTACGACGACACCACCGGCGAACTGATCGAGACCTTCGCGCCCGTCGAGGGCGGTTTCGTGCGTGGCGTGCTGCGCAGCATGGGGCGCGAGCGCATGCTGCACCAGGCCGAGGCCGGGGCACCCTTCCAGGTGGCGCGTCGCGCCGACGGTGCGATCACCCTGGAGGATCCGGAAACCGAGATCCTGATCCGGTTGCGCGCCTTTGGCGAGAGCAACGAAGGCGTGTTCGCCGAACTCCTGGACGCCGAGCCGGTCTCCCAGTGAGCCCATTCGTGGCGCGTCCCCGCGGGGACGCGCCTGCTCGCGCGTATCGACCCTGATGCGACCGAGCAGCGGATGGTCTCGGTGATATCGGCGAGCCCTGCGGCTCGCCTCAGCAGCAGAATGGGTCGCATCGCATGACCGACTTCGGTTTCCCAGTCCTCTTCGCGCTCGGGCTGTGGTGGTTGGGCACCGGCGTGGTGCTCTATCTCGACAATCTGCCGCGTCGCACCTTCCGCTGGACCATGCTCGGCGGCATCGTGGTGCTGGCGGTGGCGATCTTCGGTTTCGCCCTGAGCAGCCTGCACGACGGCCGTCTCGCCGCCTATGCCGGTTTCACCTGTGGTCTGGTGATCTGGGGGGTGTTGGAGATGAGCTATTTCACCGGCTTTCTCACCGGTCCGCGCAAGCTTGCCTGCCCCCGGGACTGTCGTGGCTGGCGTCGCTTCTGGCTGGCGGTGCTCACCAGCCTCTATCATGAGCTGGCGATCATCGCCACCGCCGTGTTCCTCATCCTGATCGCCTGGGAGCAGCCCAACCAGGTCGGGGTCTGGACCTTCATGGTGCTGTGGCTGATGCGCTGGAGCGCCAAGCTCAATCTCTTCTTCGGTGTGCCCAACCTCAACGAGGATTGGCTCCCCGAGCATCTGCGCTATCTCAAGAGCTACATGCCCAATCGCGGCATGAACCTGCTCTTCCCGATCTCGATCACCGTCTCCACCGTGGTGGTGGTGCTGATGGTGCTCGAGGCGATTGCGCCACACTCGGCCGGCGCCGCCGCGGTGCGCCTGAGCCTGGCCACCACACTGCTCGCGCTGGCGCTGCTCGAGCACTGGCTGCTGGTGCTGCCGCTGCCCGACGAGGCGCTCTGGTCCTGGGCGTTGCCGAATCGCCAGGATGCGGCCAAGGATGATCAGGGTGGCTCGGGTGCGGATGGTGGCGCGCTGCGCTCGGCGGTTTCGCGCACCCGCCCGCAGGGCGGCGAGGGCGGTGATTATGCCGCCCCCGCCTGTGGCCGACGAACCGGATGGGCCTCCGGGCTCTGAGGGTTTCGGCCTACCTGTGCAAGGTGTCGAGCGGGGTGGTCGGCATCGCGCCGCATGGGTGCCGGGAACTTTTTCGTCGGTCACCGTGACAAGGTAGAGCTTCGTCTGCAGTCGACGTATAATCCTCGGTGCCAGCCATGGCGAGCGCGGCGCGGTCGCATGGAGTCCTGAGCGCAGATCGACGAGACCGTCGGTGTGCTCGATCCATTCGGAAAATCCCGCTTGGACAAGCGCTTGCAAGATGCTTTCGGCGGCCCGACGGGGTGCCGAGACATCCTGAGCCAGGTTCTTCGCGGAGAGATTCATTGAGTCGTGCTGGCCGTCCAGCGCTCGCGCGCCCTCGTCCACGAGGTCCGTGAATCCGCCGGACATTCCGAGTCGGATATGGATGGATTCGAGACTGCGACACTTTGGGGTGGCCACGGCCTGGTCCGTCGCGTCGGTACCCGGATGTTCGCGGCACAACCTGAAGACAGGTTTGACACATGGCGCCTCTCTCTACCAGTGTGCCGTTCGAGTTGCTCGACCGGTATGGCCAATCCTCGAGCGGATGTCCGTTCTCCCCCTCGGGTCTGGTCTCCGACCGATCCTTCTGCGAAACCCTCTACCGAGAAGCACTCGCCGAGCTGGCAAGTGCCCCGGATGATGATCTCGCGCTCTACGTCCACGTGCCCTTCTGTCACGTGCGCTGTCTCTACTGCGCCTGTGATACCACCATCACGCATAGCGAGGAGAAGGTCGACGGCTATCTCGACGCCCTCGAGCGTGAGTTCGGGCGGGTCGCCGAGCTGATCGGGCGGGGACGCCGGGTGGTGCAGCTGCATGTCGGCGGTGGGACCCCCAACCATCTCAACGAGCCCCAGCTCGCCCGGTTGATGGAGATCGTCGAGCATCACTTCACACTCGCCCCCGATGCCTGCACCTCGATCGAGTGCAACCCCCGTCGGGCCTCGGCCGGCCAGCTCGATCTGCTCTACGGGCTCGGCTTCAAGCGCGTCAGCTTCGGGGTGCAGGACCTCAACACCGATGTGCAGCGCGCCATCGGCCGCTTGCAGTCGCTGGGGATGGTGCGCGATGTCTACCATACCGCGCGCGACACCGGCTTCGAGAACATCAGCTTCGACCTGATCTATGGTCTGCCCTTCCAGACCGCCGAGGGTTTCCGCACCACCCTCGATCAGGTGATCGATCTCGCCCCCGACCGCATCTCCTGCTTCAGTTACAATCACGATCCGGTTCGCCGTCCCCACCAGCACGCCATCGACGCCGCGATGCTGCCGAGCGCCGAGCAGAAGCTGGCACTGTTCCGCCAGGCCGTCGAGGCCTTCACCAAGGCCGGTTATCGCTGGGTCGGTCTCGACCTGTTCGTGCGCGAGGGCGATGAGCTGGCCGTCGCCCAGCGTGCTGGTCAGCTTCACCGCACCGCCATCGGCTATACCCCGTTGCCGGCCTCGCGGGTGCTCGCCTTCGGCCCCAGCGGTGTCGGTGAGCTGGGTGAGGTGCTGGTGCAGAACGAGTCCGATCTGCGTGCCTGGCGGGGACGGCTCGATGCCGGTCAACTGCCGGTCGCCGCGGGACGGCGACTGGGTGAGCGGGAGCGTCGGCGCCGTGATGCGCTGGTCTCCCTGATGTGTAACATGCGTCTGCCCGCCGCGTCGGCCGCCGCGCTCAAGGAGGACCAGGATCGTCTGCTGTGCGATGGCGACGGTGGGCTGGTCGAGGTCAGCCAGGATGGTATCCGGGTCACCCCCGAGGGGCGCTATCTGCTCCACGGACTCTGTGTCGAGCGGGGCGGTTCGAGTGGCTGGGGCAGTACGCAGTGGCGATCGATCCTAGTCCAATGAATCAACCAGTCAATACCACCGTCCCGGCCCCGGGGCGAGTCGGTCCCAACGCCATCATTCGCATCGCCGAGGCGCTCGAGTCCTTCGAAGGACGCGAGCGCGTCGAGGCGCTGCTCGAGGCCGCGGGCCTTGCGCACTATCTCGATGCCATGCCCGAGACCATGGTCGACGAGCGCGAGGTGACCCGGCTCCATGTCGCGCTGCGCGAGCTGATCGGGGTCGAGGGCGCCAAGGCGGTCTCGCGCGATGCCGGCGTGCGCACCGGCGACTATCTGCTCGCCCGGCGCATCCCGCGCCCGGCGCAACGTCTGCTCAAGATCCTGCCCGCGCCCCTGGCCAGCCGCGTGCTGATGACCGCGATCCGGCGCAACGCCTGGACCTTCGCCGGCTCCGGTCGGTTCGAGGCGCTGCCGGCCTATCCGCCGCGCTTCATCATCGAGGACGGCCCGATCTGTGCCGGCGCCCGCGCCGAGCATCCCCTCTGCGACTTCTACGCCGGGACCTTCGAGCGTCTCTACCGCAAGCTGGTGCAGCGCGAGGCGCGGGTCACCGAGACCGCCTGCCAGGCCAAGGGCGCAGAGACCTGCGTCTTCGAGGTCCGCTGGTAGACCGATGTCCGATGCACTTTCGCATGCCCCGCGGGGCATGCCGGTGCGCACTCGCTCCCCCGACTTCTCCGCCGCCCCCTGGTGCTCGGGCACCGGGCTGGCGCTGGTCTGTGGTGATCAGCGCTGGGACTACGATCGGCTCGGCGTCGAGGTCGCAGCGCGTGCCCGGCTGCTCCGCGATCAGGGGCTGGCCGCCGGTGAGCTGGTGCTCGCCCCCGATGCCCCGGTGCTCGATCTGCTGCTGATGCAGCACGCCCTGGCGCGGCTCGGTGCCGCGCTCTTCCCCTATCGTGCCGGACTCGACCGCGAGGCCCGCGCCGACCTGGCGCGGTTGGCCGCGGTCGAGTGGCACTGGGATCCGCTCGGCGCCCGGCTCGAACGGCTCGGCCCGGGGCCCGGGACGCCCCCGGCGCGCCCCCCGGCGCTGCTGATCCGTACCAGCGGCAGCAGCGGTGGGCGCATCAAGGCGGCGATGCTCGGCGCCGATGCCGTGCTCGCCTCGGCGCTCGGCTGCAACCACAGCCTCGGGCTCGGGGGCGGCGATCGCTGGCTGTGCTGTCTGCGCACCAGTCATGTCGGCGGTCTCGCCATCGCCTATCGCTGCGCCCTGGCCGGCGCGACCCTGGTGTTGCACCAGGGGTTCGCCGTCGAGCAGGTGGCGCACGATCTCGATGCGCACGCCATCACCCATCTCTCGCTGGTACCGCCGATGTTGGCGCGTCTGCTCGATCACGGCGTGCGGCCACCGGCCTCGCTGCGGGTGGTGATGGTCGGTGGTCAGGCGTTGAGCCCGGCGCTCGCCGCGCGCGCACTCGAGGCCGGCTGGCCGCTGCACGTCACCTACGGGATGACCGAGACCGGCTCGCAGATCGCCACCTCGGCGCGGCTGCACGCGGCGCCGTCGCCCGGACGGATCGGGCCGCTGCTACCCGGTTGTGCGGCGCGCGGTGGCAAGGCCGAGGCGCCGGCGCGGCTGTGGCTGCGTGGGCCGGTGCTGATGCAGGGTTATGCCAACCCCGACAGGCGCCCCGGCGAGGGGCTGCGCGATGGCTGGTTCGAGACCTCCGACCTCGGCTGGGTCGCCGACGCGGGCGCGCTCTGGGTGCAGGGACGCGCCGACGACCTGCGGGTGATCGCCGGCAACAACGTCTCGCTCGCCCGCGTCGAGGCGGTGCTGGCCGGGGCGCCCGGGGTCACGGCGCTCGCCGTGGTCGCGCTCGAGGACCCGGTGTGGGGGCATCGGCTGGTGGCCGTCTACAGTGGCGAGGCGAGTGCCGATGAGCTGGCGGTGTGGTGCGCGGGGCCGCTGTCGGGCTCGGAGCGTCCGCGGAGCTGGCTGCGGGTGGCGGCGCTGCCGTTGCTCGACTCGGGCAAGTACGATCGGGTGGCGATCGGTTCGCTGGCGCGGACGGGGTCGGGCTGAGTCGGGTGCCGTGGCCGGCGCGCGCCGGCCACGGGGCGCGGATCACTGCGCCGGCGGGTGTCCGGCCGGGGGCGCCATGCCCATGCCGATCTCCTTGAGCTGATAGTCGTCGGGGACGGTGAAGAAGTCGTCGGCGATCGTCTCCTGGCGTACCGCGGTGACCTCGGTCTCGGTCCGCACCTCGGTGCCCATCATGTTCATGGTGCTGATGGTGAGGATCGGGAAGCCCTTGATCTTGTCGAGCTCGGCCATCTGCTCGGCGCCGCCGGGGATGTCGCCGGCGCCGGCCATGCGCATCATCCGGGTGTAGGGACGGACGTCGAGATCGATCTCCTCGGTCGCCCACACCTCCTGCTCGACCTGCATCATGCCCTGCTTGGTGACTGCGTACTTGCGGCACTCCCAGTCGCCGATCTGGCGGGTCTCGCCGGTGTCCTCGACGCTCACCTTGGTCTCGCTGATCATCGCGCGCATCTGCGCCATGCTCGGGTCGGCCATCGCCTTGGCGACGTCGTCGACGTTGATGGTGAAGTACTGCTGCAGACCGTCGTTGAGGAAGGTGATCACCCCGGACTCGGGGTCGAGGATCATGCTGTCGGCGTTCTCGCCGCTGTTGACCACCTTCATCTTGCCCGCGGCGATGTAGGTCTTGGTGAGGCTCTCCTGCGGCCCCTCGGTCATCACCGCCGAGCCGCGATTGACGGTCTCGATATAGTAGCCGTCGCCGGCGACGGCGAGCAGCGGCAGCAGCAGGGCGGCGAGCAGCAGCCCGGCCGGGAGTCGGGTTCGGCGCGCGGTATGGATCATGGTCATGCTCTCTCCTGGGATGTGGCCCTTGGGTCAGTCGTTGAGCCGGCGCTTGTCGAGTACGCGCCGGGCCTTGCCGACGAAACGCTCGATCGATCTCGGCTCGACCAGGTCGACATGGGCACGGATGCCGGCGACGGTCTGGATCTCGCGGCTGATGTGCTCGCACAGCCCCTGCATCCGGTCCATGCGATCGGAGAAGATCTCCGGGCGCATCTCGACCTTGACGTGGACCTCGTCGAGGGTGCCCGGGCGGTCGACCTCGATCAGATAGTGCGGGGTGGTGCCCTCGACGCGCAACAGCGCCTCCTCGATCTGCGAGGGGAAGACGTTGACGCCGCGGATGATCAGCATGTCGTCGGTGCGCCCGGTCACCCGGCTCATCCGCATGGTGGTGCGGCCGCAGGCGCAGGGCTCGCGATAGAGCCGGGCGATGTCGCGGGTGCGGTAGCGGATCAGCGGGGTGGCCTCGCGGGTGAGGTTGGTGATCACCAGCTCGCCCGGCTCGCCCTCGGCGACCGGCTCCAGGGTCTCGGGGTCGAGACACTCGACGATGAAGTGATCCTCCTGGATGTGCATGCCGTCGTGCAGCGGGCACTCGCCGGCGACCCCGGGGCCGAACACCTCCGAGAGCCCGTAGTTGTTGAACGCCTGCAGCCCGAGCTGGTCCTCGATCTCGCGGCGCATGTCCTCGGTCCAGGGCTCGCCGCCGAAGTGGCCGTAGCGCATCGGCAGGGTGGCCGGATCCATGCCGAGTTCGCGCGCGCTATCGGCGATGGTCAGCGCATAGCTCGGGGTGCAGATCAGCACCTCGGGGGTGAGCTCGCGCATGATGTCGATCTGGCGTCGGGTGTTGCCCGCCGCCGCCGGGATCACCGCCGCGCCGACCCGCTCGATGCCGTAGTGCAGGCCGAACCCGCCGGTGAACAGGCCATAGCCGAAGGCGACCTGGGCGGTGTGCGCCGGGCGCAGCCCGCCGGCGACGAGAAAGCGCGCGCACAGCTCCGACCAGGTGCGCAGGTCCTGCGCGGTGTAGGCGACGAAGGTGGGCACGCCGGTGGTGCCCGAGGAGCCGTGGATGCGCGCCAGCTCCTTGCGCGGCACGGCGAGGAAGCCGAGCGGCTGGTGGCGGCGCAGGTCGTCCTTGGTGGTGAAGGGCAGGCGCCGCAGATCGGCCAGCGAGCGGATGCTCTGCGGGCCGATCTCGGCGTGCTTGAACTGATCGCGGTAGAAGGGCACCTGGGCCACGCGCTCGACCATGGCGCGCAGTCGTTCGAGTTGCAGCGCCGCGATCTCCTCGCGCGGGAGGGTCTCGGCGCTGCGGTTCCAGATACGGTTCTCGCTCGACCAGTCGGGGTCTTGGTTGGACATTGGCATTGGGTCTGTGGTTGGCGTCAGCCGACGTGACGCATCAGTTCCTCGGCCTCGACCACGTGCAGCCCGTGCTCGAGCAGGACCTCGATGGCGCGGTCGGGGTCCTCGAAACGGAAGATCAGGATCGCCTTGTCGTCGCGGCGCAGCGAGAAGGCATACATGTACTCGATGTTGAGTTCGGCGGCCTCGAGCACCGCCAGCGCGCCGGCCAGGCCGCCCGGGCGGTCGAGCACGTCGACGGCGACCACCTCGGTCTGCTTCACCACCCAGCCGCCTTGCTCGAAGATCTGCTTGGCCTGCTCCCACTCGCGCACGATCAGACGCAGGATGCCGAACTGGGCGGTGTCGGCGAGCGACAGGGTGAGGATGTTGATGTCCTCGGCCGCGATCGCCTCCAGCGGTGCCCCGAGCTGGCCGGGACGGTTCTCGAGAAAGAGTGACAGTTGTTGCAGTTTCATGGGTTCGACTCCCCTTTGTGCATCTTCCTGGCCGTCGTCACCGACGACGGGGCCGCTCAGTCGTGGCGGCGATCGATCACGCGCTTGGCCTTGCCCTGACTGCGCTCGATGGTGCGCGGCTCGACCAGACGGAGCATGACACGGATGCCGATGATGCGCTCGATCGACTGTGCCAGACGGGCGCGCACCTCCTCGAGTGCGCGCACCTTGTCGCTGAACACCTCGGCGGTGACCTCGACCTCGACGGCCATCTGATCGAGACCGTGATCGCGGGTGAGGATGATCTGGTAGTGCGGCAGGGTGCCCTCGACGGCGAGCAGCGCGGCCTCGACCTGCGAGGGGAAGACGTTGACGCCGCGGATGATGAACATGTCGTCGGAGCGGCGCTCGATGCGGCGCATCCGTCGCAGGGTACGACCGCAGGCGCAGCGCTCGGGGATGATCGAGGTGATGTCGCGGGTGCGATAGCGGATCATCGGCATCGCCCGCTTGCTCAGCGTGGTGATGACCAGCTCGCCCTCCTCGCCGTCGGGTAGCGGCTCGCCGCTCTCGGGGTCGATGATCTCGGGGTAGAAGTGGTCCTCGAACAAGTGCAGGCCGTGCTGCTCGGTACACTCGCTCGCCACCCCGGGGCCGACGATCTCGGAGAGCCCGTAGATGTCGTAGGCGCGGATCCCGGCGGCCTCCTCGATGTGACGGCGCATCGCGTCGCTCCAGGGCTCGGCGCCGAACACGCCGACGCGCAGCGGCGAGGCCGGCAGGTCGACGCCGAGCTCCTCGGCGCGCTCGAGCATGTGGGCGAAGTAGCTCGGCGTGCAGCACAGCGCCGAGACGCCGAAGTCGCGGATCACCATCAGCTGGCGGTCGGTGTTGCCGCCGGAGATCGGCACCACGGTCGCGCCCAGGGTCTCGGCGCCATAGTGCACGCCGAGCCCGCCGGTGAACAGACCGTAGCCGAAGGCGTTCTGGATGATGTCGCCGCGGTGCAGGCCGTAGCAGGCCAGCGCGCGGGCCATCACCTCGGACCACACCTGGATGTCCTCGCGGGTGTAGGAGACCACGATCGGCTTGCCGGTGGTGCCGGAGGAGGCGTGCAGCCGCACCACGTCGCCCATGGGCACGGCGAACAGCCCCGAGGGATAGGTGTCGCGCAGGTCGGCCTTGACGGTGAAGGGCAGCTTGGCGATGTCGGCGAGGCTCTGGACCGATTCCGGGGTGAGACCGCGCTCCTCCATCCGACTGCGGAACAGCGCCACGTTCTTGTAGGCATGCTCGACCACGGCGCGCAGTCGGCGCAGCTGCACCTCGCGCAGTGCCTGCTCGGGCAGGTAGTCGGGGGCGCTCGCGGGGTGGAAGCCACCGGCGGCGTCGTTCCAAAGCTCTTTAAACATGGGTGTCCTCTTGATCCGGATCGACCGTGGGCGTGCCCGGTCGACCCATGCTGGCGGATGGCGGGGCGCGGCGCGCCCCTGCCGATCGTTATTGACCGAGGTGGCGCGCCGCGCCCTCGCGACCGAGCGCGAAGGCCTGTTCGTTGATGGCGTGGAGCTTCTCGGCGAGGTTGGCGTGGAGCGCCGCCTCCCAGTGTGCCTGATCGATCTCGAGCGCGGTGGAGAGCGCGCCGAGCAGGGCGACGTTGAGGCTCTTGCGGTTGCGCAGCGCGCCGGGCTCGATGACATCCGGGCCGATCAGCAGTCCGCCGGCGCGCAGGGTGGGGCGGTTGATCTCGACCTGGGTGGCCTCGAGCACCAGCAGCACGTCGGCCTCGCCGGGCGGTACCATCGGGCTGAGCACGCCCTCGCCGTAGCGCACGTCGCTGCTCACCGAGCCGCCGCGCTGGCTCATCCCGTGCAGCTCGCTCTTCTTGACGTCGAAGCCGGCGCGGAAGGCCGCGTCGGCGAGGATGTCGGAGGCCTTGATGACCCCCTGGCCGCCGAGTCCGGCGATCACGATGTTCTTGACCTGTTGCATCGAATCTTCTCGCTCAAGGTGCGGGCGCGTGCCGTGGCGCGCGCCCCGGGTTCGGGGCGGCGTCGGCGCCGGGTGGGCGCCGACGACCGGGTTCAGTCCTGGGTCGCGGCGGCGCACTCGGCCTGTTCGGCCGCGGCCTTCTCGTAGAGCCGGATCTTCGGCGCGGCGAGCACGCAGGGCTGACGGGTGATCACCACCGAGGTCTCGTCGCGGGCGAGCAGCTCCTCGAGCAGCGGGCGCAGCCCGTCGGCGTTGCGGTGCAGGTCGAGCACATGGACGTTGTCGACGCCCATCGACTCGCACACCGACTCGAAGCTGATGCGCTTGGTTGGGCTGTGGTCGAGCAGGCGACCGGTGCCCGGGTGCTCCTGCTGGCCGGTCATCGCGGTGGTGGCGTTGTCGAGGATCAGCACCACGTGGCCAGTGGCCGGCGGGTTGTAGACCATCTCGGCGATGCCGGTGAGCCCGGAGTGGACGAAGGTCGAGTCGCCGATCACGCTGACCACCCGGCGTGCCTCGTCCTCGGGGAGGACGTGACGCAGCCCGAGCCCGACGCCGACGCTCGCGCCCATGCACACGCAGGTGTCCATGGCGGAGAAGGGCGGCAGTACGCCGAGGGTGTAGCAGCCGATGTCGCCCGAGACGATGCAGTCGAGATCACGCAGGGTCTCGAACACCGCGCGGTGCGAGCAGCCGGGACAGAGCTCCGGCGGCTTGCCCGCCGGCGGCTCGCTCTCGGGGCTGGTGTCGCGGGCGAGGATGCGCCGTACCCGCGCGACATTGAGTTCACCGAAGCGATACTGCTCGGGCTTGCCCTCGGCATCGATGCCGGCGGCGCGCAGGCTGTCGACCAGCACCGGGTCGCCCTCCTCGATCACCACCAGACGGTCGACGCTGGCGGCGAAGGCACGGATGCGCTCGAGCGGCAGCGGGTAGGTCAGGCCGATGGTCAGCTGGCAGGCATCGGGCGCGGCCTCGCGGGCGTGCACGGCGGCCACGCCGGTGGCGACGATGCCGAGTTCACGGTTGCCCCGGTGCTCCTCGATCGGCCCCTCGGCCTCGTTCCAGGCGGTGATCTCGGCGAGCTTCTGGCGCAGCCGACGATGTGCCGGCTTGGCGAAGGCGGGGATCATCACCCGCGCCGGGACGTCGCGGCGGAAACGCAGTGCGCTGTCGTCCTGATGCGGTGCGCGCGGACGCACCACCGTCTTGGCGTGACAGACGCGGGTGGTCAGACGCAGGATCACCGGGATCTTCCAGCGCTCGGAGAGTTCGAGCCCGAGCCAGGTGAAGTCGTAGGCCTGCTGCGAGTCGATCGGCTCGAGCACCGGCGCGGCGGCGGCGCGACCGTAGTGACGGTTGTCCTGCTCGTTCTGGCTCGAGGCCATGCCCGGGTCGTCGGCCGAGACGATCACCAGTCCGCCGTCGACATCGGTGTGGGTGGCGGTGAACAGGGCATCGGCGGCGACGTTGAGGCCGACGTGCTTCATGGTGACGATGGTGCGCGCGCCGGCGAAGGCCGAGCCGCAGGCGACCTCGAGCGCGACCTTCTCGTTGGGCGACCACTGGGCGCGGCCGCCGATGCGATCGAAGGTCTCGAGGATCTCGGTCGAGGGCGTGCCGGGATAGCCGGTGCCCAGCCGCACGCCAGCGTGCAGTGCTCCCAGGGCGACCGCGTCGTCGCCGCTCAACAAAAGCCGTTCTCCAGTCATGGTCTCGGTTTCGCTCTCGTAGTGCAGAAGGATTCTGGTTGCATTATCGGTCCCCTTGTTGCGTCGCAGCAACCAAGGGGACCGCGGCCCCTACCAGCTCAGGGTGAGCTCGGCGCGGACGAAGTAGCCGTTGTCGCGGCGGTGGGCGGCGTAGTAATCGCCCGGTTGCAGGTATTCGGCCATCAGGTGGCCGGCGAGATGGTCATTGAATCGGGTCTTGAGCCAGGCGGTGAACAGATGGCCGCGGAAGTCGCCCGTGCCGCTGATGTTGGCCAGCTGCGCGGCGCTGCGGGTGCTGTGCTGATCGGCCCAGAGGGCGTGGTAGTCGAGGGTGAGGCGGGTCGAGGGCAGCAGCTGGGCGATCCAGCCGAGGTTGGCGCGGTGCAGGTTGCTCGCCTCGCCCACCCGGGTCTCGAGCGGCCACTGATAGATCATCAGCTCGCTCCACTGCGGCCAGCGTCCCCACAGCGGGTCGAAGGCCTGGTCGCCGGCGCTGTCGGGGTCGTCGCCGGAGAGATACTCGTAGTCGAGATGGAGCTTGCTGTCGAGCCCGCCGCCGAGGTTCAGCGTCAGCCGGCTGTTGAAGCCGAGTGCGTTGAGATCGCGCCCGTTACGGGTGCCCCATTCGTAAACGCCCTCGGCGCGCAGCCGCCAGCGCTCGGCGAGCGGGGTGTCGATGCGCGCGCCGGCGGCATAGACGTCGCCGTGCTCGGTGGGCGAGGTGAAGGGATAGCCGTTGTTGAAGCGCAGGTTGCCGGGCGTCTCGTTGGGGCGTGCGTGCTTGTAGATGAAGTAGCCGTCGAGATCGGCGCCGGGGATCAGCGCGCGGTTGCGGGCATAGAGGATGACGCCGCTCTCGTGTTGCTCGACCTGATCCTCGAGCTCGCCGTTGAGCGCCTGCGGGAAGCGTCCGGTGTCGGCGCTCTGGTCGATGTAGACCAGGTCGAGCTGGGTGTCGCCGGGGAGGTCGAGGGTGGCGCGGGCGGCGTCGAAATAGATCGAGCGCGAGCCGTCGAAGGGGCTGCTCTCGAGCACCAGCCAGCCGTTGCCGAAGATCAGGTCCTGACGACCGAGCTTGAGGGTGAGCGGCAGCCCGCCCGGCTCCTCGAGGGTGAACACCAGCCGGTCGAAGAGCACCCCGCCGCTGTAGTTGCGCTCGAACCCCGGCAACGGCCAGGCGCCCGGGGTCGGCAGCACATAGTGACGCCCCTCCCAGATCAGCCGGGCGTCGAGGCGCACGCCGGGGTCGATCTCATAGCCGCCCCAGAGCCTGGCGCGATAACGCTGGAAGTTGCGTTCGGCGGTGGGGCTGTCGCTGTTGAAGCCGACGTTGCCGATGGAGACATGGCGCAGTCTGAGGTCGGCGCCCCAGTCGAAGGCGTCGTCGGCGGCCTGGGTCGGGGCCGCGAGCAGCAGCGCCGAGAGCGCGATGAGGGGACGGGTGAGCCTAGCGCAGCGCATCTTCCACCTGCTGTTCTTCGAGTGCCCAGAGTCGGTCCGCGGCGCTGGGTTCGTCGTCCGCGGTGTTGCGTCGGATCCATCCATAGAGCAGACAGATCAGGGTCACCAGGATGCTGCCGAGATAGGCGAGCCATACCCAGGGGTCTTCGATGCCGAGCATGCGTCTTCTCCTGCTGGGGCCCGGTCGGGCCGGGCGTCGTTGCGTCGTCCGGGGCGCCGGCTGGTGATGGCGACCGGTGTTTCAGTCTCGGGCGGCGCGCTCCGGGAAGCAGCGGGCCAGGTGTTCGGGCTCGGGCGGGCGGGTGATCGCGCTCACCAGGATCAGCGTCAGGGTGGCCGCCGGCAGTGCGATCAGCACCGGGTCGACCATCGGCCAGTTGGGGTGATCGGCCAGCAGGCTGGTCTCGCCGCCGGTGAGGTGCTGTACCAGACCGATGGCGGCGGCCTCCTTGGACTTGATCAGCACCAGCCAGAACAGCGACACGCCCATGCCCACCAGCATCGAGGCGAGCGCCCCGGCGCGGGTGACCCGGCGCGAGAACAGCGCGCCGAAATAGGCCGGCAGGAAGCTCGCCGCGCACAGCCCGAAGAAGATCGCGGTGAAGCGCGCGACCACGTACTCCTGACGCACCGCGTAGCTGATGGTGACGGCGATCAGCAGTCCCAGCATCACCGCCAGACGCATCACCATGAGGCTCGGTTCGCGCTGGCGGCCGCGGCCGATGCGCTCGTAGAGGTCGCGCCCGGCGGCGGTGCCGATGGTGTGGAACTGGCTCGACATGGTGCTCATCGCCGCGGCCAGCAGCGCGAGCAGGAAGACCACGCCGAACCAGCGCGGCAGCGCCGCGCCGATATAGGCCGGGATGATGCGGTCGGCATCGCCGCCGACGGCGGTGATCGCGGTGGAGCGCCCGCCGAGCAGGGTGAAGGTGGCGCCGCTGGCATCGCGTGCGGGATCGCGGCTGGCGACGATCAGCGGCACCGGGCCGCGCGCCGGGTCGACCGACCAGTGGCCGGTGGCGTCCTGCACCATCGGCTGGACCAGGGCGTGGTCGTGCTCGCCGTCGAGCGTCTCGACCAGCTGGCCGTGGATCTCGGGGCCGTTCTTGGCGAACCAGACGTTCGACAGGCTGCCGACCAGATAGGGGGTGCCGACCATCAGCAGGATGAACACCGCGCCGATCGGGACCGCGCGATCGAGCTCGCGGCGGCTGCGCACGGTCATGAAGCGCACCGCCAGCTGCGGTTGGGCGAGCACGCCGATGCTGACCCCGAGGATGATGCCGCTGACCACGATCCACCACAGGTCATATTGGTGCGAACCCCAGCCGAACTCGGGCATCGCCGTCCAACCGCGGTGGCCGATCTCCTGCAGGGGCGCCGGCACCAGGTCGGCCATGTCGGTGAGCGCCTGGTGGGCCTCGCCGATGCCGCCGAGGGAGGAATAGGTGAACACCAGCAGGAACAGCATCGCCCCCATCATCACCAGCCCCTGCAGGGTGTCGGTGTACATCACCGCCTTGAGCCCGCCGGGGATGACATAGGCGGCGGTGATCAGCGCGAAGACCAGCAGCGCGACCTCGAAGTCGATACCGAATTGGGTGGCGGCGAAGACGCTGCCGCCGGTCATCACCGCGGCGGCGTAGAGCGGCATGAAGAGGAAGATCAGCCCGCCGGAGAAGAGCTGGATGGCGCGGCTCTGGTAACGCTTGCCGAGCAGCTCGGGGAAGGTGTGGGCGCCGAGCTGATGGCCGAGTCGGCGGGTCGGCTCGCCGAGCAGCGCGAAGGCGAGCAGGATGCCGACGGCGATGTTGGTGAACACCAGCCACAACAGGCTCATGCCGAACAACCCGGCCACTCCGCCGAAACCGACGATGGCGGCGGTGGAGATGAAGGTGGCGCCATAGGAAATGGCCATCACCATCGGATGGGTGCCACGCCCGCCGACGAGGAAATCGGCCGCCGAGCGAGTGCCGCGATAACCGAGCCAGCCGAGATAGGCGGTCGTCAACAGATAGGTCAGAATGACGACGATGTCGATCCAGCCCAGGGCCGCGGTGTCGGGCATGTTTCCCCCTCGATCAGGTCGTTAGCGAATGCGGGGGCGAAAAATACCCAAGTCGTGCGGGGCTTTATATAGATCCAGCGCAGTTAAACGCGGTTTTTTGAAGGTTTTGTTGCATCGAGGGACACTTATGGAAAACTACAAGGTCGTCAGACCCGGACATCTCAACCACTATGGTTATCTGTTCGGTGGTTTCTTGCTGCAGTGGGTCGATGAGATCGGCTGGATCGCCGCCAGTCGCGACAATCCCGGTTGTCGCCTGGTCACCGTCGGGATGGATCGGGTCGAGTTCCATCACAGCGTGCGCGAAGGGGCGGTGCTGCGCTTCGAGGCCGTCGAGTCGTGCCGTGGCACCAGCTCGCTGACCTATGCGGTGAGTGTCTTCGCCGACGACCTCGAGACCGGCGCCGAACAGGAGATCTTCTCGACCTGCATCACCTTCGTGCGGGTCGACGAGGATGGGCACAAATGCCCGTTGCCGGGGCGCTGAGGTCAGTCGTCAGCCGGAAAGACTGAACCGCTAAGACTGAACCGCTAAGACTGAACCGCGAAGACGCAAAGCGCGCAAAGTTATTTAATTTCAAGGCTTTGGCGACTGGAGCTGCTTCCCGCTGGAGGCTGAAGATAGCTTGCTCTTTTCCCGCTTCGCGACCTTGGCGTCTTGTATCTTGCCACCCCGTGGTGGTTAGCTCCCACCGCGCGAGATTGAGGCAGCTCGATTGCGACTGAAGGCCTGGACCTTGCCGCGAAGATTCAGCCCTCGATCTCTCTTCTCATGCCAGTCTCGACACTGAACGGTATCCAAGGGGCGAACCCTGCATGGACAAGGCGAGTGGGTATGAGGACTGGCCCAGGATCAAGGAGTGGACGACGATGATGTATCTCGGAATCGATGTCTCGAAGGCGAAGCTGCACACCGCGCTGGAGCTGAGCGAGCAGGAGCGGGTCAAGCTCAAGACCAAGACGGTGCCCAATACCGCCGCGGGGGTGGAGGCGCTGATCGACTGGCTGGGGCGTCAGGGGGCGAGGCCGGAGGCGGTCCATGTGGTGCTGGAGGCCACCGGCCCTTACCACGAGACGGCCGCCGAACTGCTCCACGGGCGTGGCCTGACGGTCTCGATCGTCAACCCGGCCCAGGCCCGGGACTTTGCGCGCGGCCTGGCGGTGCGCACCAAGACCGACGCGGTCGATGCCAAGGTGCTGGCGCGCTTCGGCGCGCTCCTCAAGCCCGCGCCCTGGACGCCGCCCTCGCCCGAGGTGCGCGCCCTGCGGGCGTTGCTGGCCCGTCAGCGCGCCCTCATCGAGGACCTGCGACGCGAGCGCAACCGCCTGGAGAAGGTCGAGGCAACCCACACCCCGGCGCTGGTGCGCGACTCGGTGCGCGAGAGCATCGCCTTCCTCGAAGAAGCCCTCGCCAAGCTCCAGCAACAGATCGACGACCACCTCGACGGCCACCCTCAGCTACGCGAGGACGTCGACCTCCTCACCTCGATCCCCGCCATCGGCCTCAAGGTCGCTCAGCGCTTCGTGGCGTTGCTGCAAAGCCGCCCCTTCACCTCGGCCCAACAGTTCGCCGCCTACCTCGGGCTCGTGCCCGTCGAGCGACAGTCGGGCACCTCCGTGCAGGGGCGCCCCAGACTCTCCAAGGCCGGGCCTGCCCATGCACGCGCCACCCTCTACATGGCCGCCGTCACCGCCATTCGCTACAACCCACACGTCAAGGACCTCTACGAACGCCTCCTGGCGCGCGGCAAGCCCAAGATGGTCGCCCTCGGCGCCGCCATGCGGAAACTCGCCCACATCTGCTTCGGCGTGTTCAAGAACCGTCGTCCCTACCAGCCCGATTACGCTTCTGCGGCTTGACGGGAAAGACGGTATCTTCGCGGTTCAATCTCGCTGGCCGCTGGCCGCTGGCCGCTGGCCGCTGGCCGCTGGCCGCTGGCCGCTGGCGTCGCGGGTCCTCACTCGGTCGGCGCGGCGGCGAGGTGGGGTTCGAGGGCCGCGCGCAGTTCGGGGGCGAGGCTGCGCGCGCTCCCCGGCTCCAGGGCGATCTGCACATGGACCGTGCGCGCCCGCGCGGCGAGGCGGCCGGCGGCGTCGAGGAACCGATAGTCGAGGCTGAAGGCGCGCTGGCGTAGCTCCAGCACCTCGACCTCGACGCAGATCCGCTCGCCGTGCTGCATCGGTTGCAGATAGTCGGCCTCGGCGTGGGTGAGTGGCAGCAGCAGCGTCTGCGCGGCGATCATCGGCGGTAGCGGCTGGCCGATCTCGCGCATCAGCGCCTCGTAGGCGTCGTGTGCATGACGAAACAGATGGGCGAAGAACAGGCGTCCGGCGGCATCGGTGTCGTGTAGCTGGACGGTGAAGCGGTATTCGAAGGGGCGGGGGATCATGACGCGCTCTGGCTGCGGCTGGACCTGGGCGTCGATGATAGCAGCGCGGCGCGACGGGCGGTTACACTCGGAGGTTTCAGCGAGTCGACGCACCTCGTGTCGCGTGCGTCATGGATCGGAGCGTCAGGATGCGCAACCATTTCGAGAGCCCCTTCGCCGGCAAGTCACTGCGCGAGCAGGTCAGCAACCCCAATATCGAGGTCGGCGAATACAGCTACTACTCGGGCTACTATCACCATCACTCCTTCGATGAGTGTGTGCGCTATCTCGATCCCGATCGCGACGATGTCGACCGCCTGATCATCGGGCGCTTCTGCTCGATCGGCAGTGGTGCGGTGTTCATGATGGCCGGCAACCAGGGCCATCGCAGCGACTGGATCAGCACCCATCCCTTCTTCTATCGCGACGACACCCCCTTCGCCGGCGCCCTCGATGGCTATGTCCCGGCCGGTGACACCGTCATCGGCAACGATGTCTGGATCGGCAGCGAGGCGATGCTGATGCCCGGCGTGCGGGTCGGCGACGGAGCCATCGTCGCCAGCCGCGCCCTGGTCAGCCGCGATGTGCCGCCCTATACCGTCGTCGCCGGCAATCCGGCGCGTCCGATCCGGGTCCGCTTCACCGCCGAGGAGATCGAGCGGCTGCTCGAGATTGCCTGGTGGGACTGGGAACCCGAGCAGCTCGAGGCGGCGATGCCGCTGCTCTGCGCCCAGAATGTCGCGGCCCTGCATCGTTTCTGGTTGCAGCATCACCTCCCCGCCTGATCCTTCCGCCTGGTTGAATCCTTGCCCTCTGCGCCCAGTGTCGCGGGTGAGTCGGGAGATTCCGACTCACCCTGACGAGGACATGTCTCGTCTGCAGGTTTGCAACCAGCCGATCAAGGGAGGTCAGAGATGATGTCTGCAACGCATGTGTCTGCCGTGCGCATCCTCGGCGCCGCGCTTCTCGCGCTGCTGTTCGCCATGCCGGTGCCGGCCGAGGAGGGAGAGGCGGTCCCGGCGACCACACCGATGCCGATGGGAGGCCCGGGGCCGATGCCGCCCGCGGGCATGTCCCCGGGTGCGATGGGCATGGGCCCCGGCATGCCGCCGCCGATGATGCGCTCGCGCTGGGAGATGCAGCAGGCGCACATGGAGCGCATGGAGCGTCACATGGCCAATATCGAACGTCTGCTCGAGGCGCTGGTCGAAGCACAGCGTAAGGGCGACTGAGCCCAGGCCGGCGCGCCCACGGGCGCGCCCGTTCCATGCGGCCAGCACCGAGGTCGGTCATGCGGTCTGCCAGCGATGCCGCGACGGGTCTGTGCTGTGGCATGAGCGTTGCCCACGACCCGACCCGTGTCCACCGTCATCGCGGCATTGTCCATCGATTCTGCAGCGCCTTTCCGCGCCGATCCGGATCCTCGCCTTCGTCTACAACGCGCTCGGTGTCGCGGTTGCGGCTGGGGTGTTGTATCCGGCCCTTGGCCTGCTGCGCTCGCCGATCGTCGCCGCCGCCGCGGTGGGCCTCAGTTTTTGATCTGATCGCCAACGCGCTGCGGCTCAAATCCCTGAAACTCTGACTTCTGGAGCAACGAACGATGCATCATGGCTGGATACCCGGTGGGTTGGGTTGGATCTTCTGGGTCCTGGTGATCCTGGGCGTGGTCTGGGCACTGCGTGCCGGGCGGCGCGATGGGCGCGGCCGCGAGGGATGTGCCAGCGAGGAGGCGCTGCGCATCCTCGAGTCGCGCTATGCGCGCGGCGAGATCGAGCACGATGAGTTCGAGCGCCGACGCGAGGATCTGTTGCGCTGAGCGGTGATGCGGCGCTCAGCGTGGACGACAGCCGCCGCTCTCCGACCAGAGCCCGTCGAGTTCGTCGACGAGTTGCGCGCGCACTCTGGTGAAGGCGGGCGAGTCGTGCTCGGGGTGGGGCGGTGGCGCCGGGGCGAGCGCGCCGATTCGTGCGCTGAGCTGGGCGCTGGCGCCGTGACCCTGTTGCAGACAGACGAGCACCCCGGCCATGGCGCCGGGGTCGAGCCCGGCGCGCGCGAGCAGTGCCTCGGCGGCCCGGTCGGCGGCGATCTCGCGCTGCAGGTCGAAGTGCTGGACGACGGCGCCGAGATCGATGCGCTGATCGGCCGAGTCGGGGGCGGAGCAGAAGTGACCGAGCCGCTGGTGGGAGATCTCGTGGGCGAGTACCGCGGCGAGCTGGGCCTCGTCGCCGACCAGTGCGATCAGACCGTCGCTGACCAGGAACTGGCCGCCGCCGAGGGCGAAGGCGAGCGGCTCGAGGTTGCGTACCAGGTGGATTCGCACCTCGGTGTCGAGCCCGGCGATCGCGCCGAGTCGGGCGCCGAGGGCCTGGACGTGACGGCGCAGCGGGTCGCCCGAGGCGCGCAGCGGCCAGTCGCGCTCGATGCGCTGCATGGTCCGCTCGGCGGTGGCGCAGCCCTGGTCCGCGCCGCCGCCGAACAGCCCACCGAACAGCGCCAGTCCGAGCAGCCAGTGGAGCGGCATCGTCCGGTCGGTGCCGCGCTCAGCCGCGCACCACGAAGGTCGACTCGTCGGTGTCGTAGCTCGACCCGGCCTTGACGCGGTGCTCGATCACATAGGTCCCCGGTGGCACGTCGCTGGGGATGGTGATCTCGGCCTGGGCGGCCCAGCCACCGGCGGAGCGGGTGCTGGTCTTCGCCGGCAGGCGTGCTACCGAGCGGCCATCCTTCTTCAGCGTCCAACTCTCGGTGACCGAGGTGCGCGAGACGCTCGGGGGCAGCATCACCGAGTAGTCGGTGACCAGATCGACCGACTGGCCGCGGCCGACCGTACGCGGCGAGTTGGAGCCGCGGCGGATCTTGACCTGGGTGCGCTCGACCGGTTTGCTCAGACCGTAGACCCGGCTGTCGGCGGCGCTCGAGCGCACCTGACGCGACTGGTACTGATTGAGTGCGACCACGCTCCAGCCGAGCGCGCCACCGATGGCCGCGCCCGCCGCCGCGCCGCGCGCATCGCCGGTGACCAGCGCGCCGATGCCGGCGCCGACCAGCGCGCCGATGCCGGCGCCGGCGGCCTGATCCTGGGTATCGCCGGTGGTCTGGCAACCGCTGACCGCCACCGTGGCGGCGAGCGCCGCCGCGGTCAGACCCTTACGATATGGTGTTTTCATCATCTGCTTCCTCGCGATGCTGTCGATTCGGTGTCGAGGGCCGTCCGGGCCGAGCGGCCCGGACCGGCGTGCCTCACTGGGGCATGGTCGGGGCCGCTTCGGGGGCCGCTGCGGGATCATCCCAATAGGGGGTCTGACCCGCCGGGAGCTTGGGGATGGCCTGCTCGAACTTGGTGATGGCCGAGCGGATCGCCGGGATCGGCGGCGGCTGGATCGCCTCGAAGCTGGTGTCGTCATAGACGTACTTGCCGCTGCCGCTCGGGTACTCGACGCCGAGCTTGAGGCTGTGGCTCTCGCCGTCGACCGGGATGTAGGAGCGGAAGGTGACCACGTAGTCGCTCTGGAGGATGTTCTGGATCTCCTCGACGATGCGCTGCATGCGTGCGGTGGTCTCGCCGACCAGGTAGTAGACGCCGAAGGAGTTCTTCGACAGCGCCTCGAGGTTCTGGAAGTGGCTCGGGTCGATGCGTGAATAGGCGAGCGAGTAGATCGGGATCGGCACGCTGAGGTTGGAGATACGGGTCATCAGCTCGTTGCGGGTGATCGAGCTGCCCTCGTCCTTGCCGTCGGAGAACACCACCAGCGAGCAGGAGACCACGTAGTTGCCGCCGGCCACCGAGCCCTGGGCGCTCATCGCGCACATCTGCATGCCGGCACCGATGGTGTCGTAGAGCCGGGTCTTCATGCCGTCGGGCTGGATGTCGGCGATGCGCCGGGCGAGCACCCGCTCGTCACGCTCGAACTGCGAGACCAGCTCGTAGCCCTGCTTGGTGTCGCGTACCGCCAGCACCGCGATCTCGTCCTGCGGACGCTTGCTCTCGATATGGCCGATGGCGGCGCGCAGGGTCTCCTCGAAGGGTGCGCCGGACATGGTCTTGCTCGCGTCGATGACCAGAACGCTGCGGGTGGCCTCCTCGCGCTGACGGATCGACTGGATGCCGTACTGACGCTTCATCGGGTTGTAGGGACGGCCCTTGACCATCAGCCCGATGTTGAGCTCGTTGAGGTTGATCAGCGGCTGCATGTCCGAGTCGAAGGTGCGCAGATAGACCTGGACGAAGGGGTAGAGCGTATAGTCGGTGCGGTAGATCTTGAGGCCGTAACCGCCGGGTGCGGCGAAGCCGTAGCCGCTCTGGGCCAGCGCGGCGCCGCTGCCGGTCAGGGCGAGGATCAGGGTGGTGAGGGCCAGGAGCGCGTGGCGCAGCCACGGACGGCGGGTGGTTCGGGGACGAGCTGATTGCATGGGCGATTCCTCGATGTATCACACGATGGGCCGAACGCCACGCCGGGCGTGGCGTCACTCGTGCCGCCGCCCGGTCCCTCGACGCGGGCGACGAACGATCCCTGTCCGGGGCGGGCGAGGTCAGTAGCTGCGCTCCGCCCCCTTGTACTTGAATCCCCACCCCGAGCTACCGCCACTCGATGGGGCTGGCTTGGGCGTGGGCTTGGGCGCGGGCCGGGGCCGCGCCTTGGACGGTTCGGGTGGTGGCTTGGCGACCACCACCGGTTCGCGCCTGGGTTGCGGCTTGGGCTCGACGGCTGGTGCCGGCTCCTCTGCCGCCTTGGTCTCGGGCTTGGGGGTCGAGACCACCGGCTGCGAGAGGTTGGGCGCGCGCTGCTGCTCGAAGAGGTCCTGCAGCGATCCGGGGCGGCGGGTCGAGGTGCTCGGGGCGTCGGGCTGCTGATCGGAGAAGATGCTCGGCAGCGGGCCGCTGGGGATGCTGGCGGTCTGTGGCGGTGGCGTGGGGCGCTCGCTGCGGGGCGCGACCAGCGCGGCACCCGCGCCGGCCGCTGCTGCGGCCGCAGCAGCGGCCGTTGCCGCGGACCCCTCGCTCGTCGGGGAGGTGGCGGGCTCAGGTTGAGCCTCTGTCTTGGTTGACGTGGCGTCCTGTTGTGCGGTGTCCGGGGCGGCCTCGTCCTCGTGGCCGGGCAACCCGTCCAGCACCAGCCAGGTCCCGGCCCCAGCGCCGGCCAGCAGCAGCAGACCGACCACCAGGGCCAGCGGTGATCTGCGGCTCGGCTGCTTGGTCGGGGGGGGCGCGGCTGTGGCGCCGACCTGGCCGGTTGCGGCGGTGGCATGGGTCGGCAGCGGTAAGGAGTGGATCTGCGCACCGGTCTGCGTGGCCGCGGTCGGGTTGAAGCCGCCGGGTGATTGCGGGAGCACGGTGGTGGCGGCCACGGTCGGCGAACTGGTGCCGTTGCCGCCGGCCAGTCGCTCGAAGACCTCGGCGAACTCGGCGATCGACTGCTGGCGCTGGTTGATGTTGAGCTCCAGCGCCTGGAGCACGGCGGCGTCGACCGCCGGCGGGATCTCCGGGAGGAATTGCGACAGCGGTACCAGGGTTGCGCCGGTGACCCGCTCGTAGGCCGCCGCCGGCATCTTGCCGCTGAGCAGGTTGTAGACGATGGCGCCGAGCGCATAGACGTCCGAGCGCTGATCGGTGCCGGTGCCGAGCACCTGTTCGGGGGGGCTGAAGCCCTGGCTGGCGGCGCGCCCGAGGGTACGGGTGGCGGTGTCCGGCGCCGCCTCCTTGGCGATGCCGAAGTCGATCAGCATGATCCGCCCGCTGTCGTCGAGCAGGATGTTGTCGGGCTTGAGGTCGCGATGCACCACCGGCGGGTCCTGGTCGTGCAGATAGCCGATCGCGGCGCACAGCTGGTTGATCCAGGGCAGCAGCACGAACAGCGGGATGCGCCCGCCGCGCTGCTCCTGCTCGCCGCGCAGGGTGCGATCGCCGCCGAACTCCAGTACCAGACAGACCATCTCGCTGTCGGTGAAGCGGTCGGTGATGTCGGGAACGGCGGGGTGGCTGAGACGTCCGAGCAGGCGCGTCTCGTGTTCGTCGAAGAGGATCTCGGGGATCTCCTTCAACGCTCGGTGCTTGCCGTGCAGGCGCAGGTCGTCGACCAGGTAGGTGACGCCGAAGCCGCCCTTGCCGAGCACCGAGTTGACCCGGTAGCGCTCGTTGATGATCTCGCCGGGCTCGCGCAACCAGCGGATGACGCCGCGGATCACCCCCTGCGCCGTGGTATCGAGGTGGGCCAGTTCGAGTCCGCAGTCGCCGCAGCGGTAGTCGCGTCCCGGCAGCTCGGCGGTCAGGTTCTGGGCGCCGCACTTGGGGCAGGTCTTCAGCTCTTGGTCTTCCACGGCGCGTCTCGCTCGTTGCTGGGGGCGTGCGGGGTTATGCGTTGCGTGTTCAGTGCCTCACTCTAACCCCAGGATCCGTGTTCGCCAAGCCTCACAGTCGCCGGTCCTTGAGCTTGAGAGACAGGGTGGTGAGCACGAGGAAGCCGAGCGCCAGGCCGCCGAGCGCGAGCATCGAGTCGTCCCAGCTCGCCTGCACCTCGATCAACGCCCTCTCGCTGCCCGGCAGCGGGGTGCGCAGCGTCTCGTCGAGGGTCGCGCGCATCGCGTCCAGCCCCCAGTAGGCGATCACCGAGAAGCGGGCGACCTGCTCGGTCACCCCGGAGAGCGCGACCACCGAGTTGGAGAGGATGAACTGCGGGATCAGCAGCAGCGGCAGTGCGGCGATCGCCTTGTCGTTGGAGTTGACCAGGGCGCTCACCGCCAGCCCCATGCAGGTGGCCGCGAGTCCGGCGAGGAAGAGGGTGGCGAGACGCTCGAGGAAGGGCCCCTCGAAGCCGAGCATCAGGGTGACGATGGCGAGGAAGCTGGCGCACTGGAGCAGACAGAGCAGCGCCAGCGGCACCAGCTTGCTGGTCAGGTAGGCGGGGATGCGCACCGTCACCGAGCGCTCGCGCAGATAGACCGGCAGCTCCTTGACGATCTCGCGCGCCGAGTTGATACAGCCGAACCAGATCGCCGAGAGCACCAGCACGAAGGTCACCTGCCCCTCGGCGGCGGCGCGCTCGGGCAGGGTGCCGCCGATGTCGAACACCGCCCCCACCACCAGCGCGATCAGGGGCGCCTGCAGCAGCAGCACCAGCAGGTTGAGCCGGTCGGAGAGCAGCAGGTCGGCATAACGGGTGGTGAGGGTGAGCATCTGGCGCAGCCCGGCGCGCAGCGAGGTGCCGGGGCGCTTGGCGCGCGCGCCCTTGGCCTGCTGCGGGGCCTCGATCGGGGCCGGGGTGGCGGCGCGGCGCGCGGTGATATAGGTCTGGTAGAGCGGTGAGGCGCGATAGCGCGCGCGCCACTGCTCGGCCTCACCCTGCTCGAGCAGCTCGTAGACGTCGGAGAGACGCTCGACGCCGAAGTAGGCGGCCGCCTCGCCGGGCGGGCCGTAATAGACCAGACAGCCGCGATGGAGCAGGGCGACGAGATTGCAGCAGTCGATGTTCTCGAGCGAGTGGGTGACGCAGACCACCGTCTTGCCGTCGGCGGCGAGGCGCGCGAACAGCCGCATCATCTTCTTGTCGGTGCCGGCGTCGAGCCCGCTGGTGGCCTCGTCGAGGAAGAGGATGTTGGGGTTGGCCACCAGCTCGACGGCGAGACTGACGCGCTTGAGCTGGCCGCCGCTGAGCGGCTCCGGGGTGTCGACGGCGAGCTGGGCCTTCTCGCTGAGACCGACGCGCTCGAGCACCCGTTCGCTGAGCGTGGCGATCTCCTCGCGCGAGGTGTCCGGCGGCAGTCGCAGCCGCGCGGTGTAGCCGAGTGCGCTGATCACCCGGATCTTGCGATGGACGATGTCCTGCTGGGGGACATAGCCGATACCGGAGCGGAACTGGTCGAAGGCGCCGTAGAGGTCGACGCCGTTGTAGGCGACCTGCCCGGAGGTGGCCGGGCGGCGACCGTTGAGGGCGTCGAGCAGGGTCGACTTGCCCGAGCCGCTGGTGCCGAAGATGACCACGAACTCGCCGGGGTCGATCACCAGGTCGATCTCGTCGAGCAGGCGCCGCGGGGCGCCGGTGGTGCGGTCCTTGACCTCCTTGGTGAGGGCGTTGACCTCGACCCGCACCATGTTGCCGATCTCGGCCGGCTCGAGCGCGGCGCCGGTGAACACGAACACGAAGCTGGCGAAGGCGACGCGATCGCCGGGGGTGAGGGTGACCGGGCTGCGGATCGGCGCGCCGTTGACCGAGGTGCCGTTGGTGCTGCGCAGGTCCTCGAGCCAGACCTGATCGTCGACGATCGACACCCGGGCGTGATGACGTGAGATCTGGGGCGAGTCGATCACCAGCCCGCAGTCGCCCTGACGTCCGACCAGGATCTCGATGCGCTCGGCGCTCTCGGGCGCCGGCGCCAGTGGCGCGACCGTGTCGGTCGAGAGCTGGACCAGTACCCCGGCGAGCGCGATCCAGTCGCCCTGACCGACCCCGACGGCGCCCTGCACGGGGCGGCCATTGACCATCAGCGGTGCCCCATCGATCGGCTCGGCGAAGAGCGCGCCGCGCTGCATGAACAGACGGGCGTGACGGGGGCGGACCTCGGCGCCCTGGATCTCGACGTCGCACTCCGGCGCGCTGCCGAGCACGCAGTCGGCGGTGGGCTGGAGACGCAGCTGTGCGATCACGTGTCGCGCCGTCTTCAGCTCGATCTGCTGCGCCGCCTCTTCCATCGCCCGGTCCTCGTTTCGTGGATGACTGCTGTAGCGAAATCTACCCCATTGTTCGCGTCGATAAAACCGTGTGCGCGCCATGAGGCGGCGCTGGCGGCGGGGCGCGGCACGGTTCTGGTCTATGCTCGAAGCCGGGCCGAGGTGACGCGATGAGCACGGAGACGAGCCATGTGGATGGTGCGGACGATGGTCGGGGTGCTGTTGGTCGGGGCGCTGACCGGCGGCTGCGCCGGCAAGGCGCGCGAGTTGATGCCGACTCCGCTGCTCTATCAGTCGCCAGGGCAGTCGCCAGGGCAGCCGTCAATGCAGCAGGTGCTGTTCACCCGCGCGCCGCGCGACCCCCGTGATCTCGAGCTGCTCTATGTCACCGACCGTGCTGGCGGCGATACCGATGCTGCTGTGCCCTATGGCGAGGGACGGTTGCGCGGGCTGGTCTATGGCAGCGCGCGGGTGCGGATCGGCCCCGGACTCGACGGCGATGGGGTGTTGCGCCAGAGCCTGCTGGCGCGGCGCACCCGACCGGTGACCCTGGAGCTGGGGCGGGTCGAGGAGCTCGGGCGCTTTCCCGAGGAGCCCTATGCCATCGTCCGCGACGCCGCCGATCGGGTCCGTCTCGATCCGGCCGGGCTGCGTCGCTTCGCCCGCGCCCGCGCCGATCTCCAGCAGCAGTTGCGGGTGCGTCTGACCGCCACGCCGCGCAAGGAGCTGCTGCTCTATGTCCACGGCTTCAACGAGACCTTCGCCAGTGCCGCCTACACCGCCGCCGAGCTGTGTCACTTTCTCGGCCGCGAGCCGGTCTGCGCCATCTTCACCTGGCCGGCGGCGGCGAGCGGCAATCTGCTGACCTCCTACACCGCCACCACCGAGTCGGCCGAGTACGCCGTCGAGCACCTCAAGAAGACGCTGCGCATGCTCGCCGCCACCCCGGGGCTCGAGCGCATCCAGCTGCTCGCCCACAGTCGCGGCACCCTGGTGCTGGTCGATGCGTTGCGCGAGCTGGTCGTCGAGGCGCTGATCCAGGGGCAGGATCCGCGCGCACGCTATCGCATCGACAACCTGGTGCTGATGTCACCGGACATCGATATCGATCTGGCCGCGCAGAAGATCACCGGCTTCGTCTCCGATCCCGACCTGCTCGGCGCGCGTGCCGCCCGGCCGCTGCCCCGACTGCTCTCCGGGCGCTTGACCGTCTATGCCTCGCCGCGCGATCGCGCCCTGCTGATCTCGCGCATCCTGTTCCGCAGTCGCGACCGGGTGGGACAGATCGCCCTCGAGGACATCCGCCCGGGCGCGCAGCGTTATCTTGCGACCCTCGGTCGGATCGATCTGGTCAGTTACGAGGGGCGGCGCACCGACTTCTTCGGACACGGCTACTTCACCACCAATCCGCGGGTGAGCGCCGATCTGGTCGCCCTGCTGCGCTATGGCCGGGGGCCGGACGACCCGTTGCGCGCGCTCGAACGTACCGGGCCGGCGACCTGGCGCTTTCCCGACGTCGAGGACGGGGTCAGTCTCCGGTGACCAGTACCCGCGCCATCCCCGGCCCCAGCTCGAAGTCGAAGGGTGTGGGCAGATAGTCCATCGCCCACTGGAAGGAGCAGTCGCGCAGCGGCGCCGGGCGTTCGAGGTGGCGGTAGAGGTCGTCGACGTGCAGCCACTGGCGTTGCTCGATGTCCTTGTTGAGTGCGATCAGCGCCTCGCCGGCGCCGTCCTCGGCGCGCTTGTGCAGCAACAGCACCGCCGGGTTGTCGAGCGGGATGATGCGCACCGGCCCCTCGCCCTGGAACACCGGGTGGGCGTCCTTGATCGCGTTGACGTGGCGGATGAAGTCACCGAGATCGAGGTTGGGCGTCTCCCAGTGCGTCGGCCGGGTGGCGACCACGTCGAGCCGTCGGGCGAAGCCGAACTCGTAGCCGATCGGCATCAGCACCCCGCCGGAGAACAGCGCGGCGAACAGATAGCGCTGTTCCAGGGCGTGAGGGTTGCCGCCGGACTCGGCATAGAGTCGCGCGGTGTCGTGGCTCTCGGGGAAGCCGATCGAGGGCACCAGGGCGCGGGTGGCGTCGTACTGCTCGAGCAGCCAGGGCGAGGCGAGGTCCCACCACTTGCCGCTGTTGAAGATGGCGTCGAAGCCCGCGGCGGCGGTCTCGCGGGTCTGCTCGGGCGAACAGCCGAGGGTCTCGGCGACGAACACCACCTCGGGGTGATCGCGCTGGACGTGCTCGATCAGTCGGTGCCAGACCGCCGCCGGGACCTGATAGGCGGCGTCGCAGCGGAAGCCGCGAAAGCCGAGCGCGATCAGGTGCTCGACCACCTCCAGACAGTAGCCGAACAGCCCCTCGCGATCGCTGGTGTTGTGCCAGTCGAACTGCGCCAGATCCTCCCACACCACCCGGGTGCCGTCGGCCTCGATGCAGGCGGCGTTGGCCACTCGCTGTCCCTCGCGCACGAACCACTCCGGGTGATTGCGCACCAGTCTGGAGTCGATCGCGCAGTGGTTGATCACCAGATCGATCATCACCCGCATGCCGAGGTGCTCGGCCTCGCTGATCATGGCGCGGACCTGACGCTTGTGCGGGGTGCGCGAGCCGGGACGGAGGAAGTCGCGGCTGATGGCGAAGTAGTCGGTGATCGAGTAGAGACTGTCGGAGCGGCCGCGTTTCTGGATGGGGTTGACGAACACCCAGTCGAAGCCGAGGTCGGCGGCACGCTCGAGATGGGGCGTCCACTCATCGAGAGGGCCACAGAGCCGGGGGAAGAGGTTGTAGAGCTTCATCGCATGATCCTTACTCGCCACAGGCTGCTGATGGCCGCCGACCTCAGCCGTTACGAATGTAGTCGTAGATGTTGAGATAGTCCTGACCGGGACGGTTCCAGGAATAGTCGGTACGCATCGCGTTGTGCATCAGCGCGCGGAAGTCACCGGGATAGTCGTGGTAACAGGCGATCGCCCGGCCCAGGGCCGATTCCAGCCCGGCGTGGTCGTAGTCGTTGAACACATAGCCGTTGCGCTCGTGCAGCGGGCGGGCGGCGTGATCCTTGTCGAACACGGTATCGGCCAGTCCGCCGACGGCGCGCACCACCGGGATGGTGCCGTAGCGCAGCGCGATCATCTGGGTCAGCCCGCAGGGCTCGAAGCGGCTGGGCACCAGCATCATGTCGGCGCCGGCATAGATCAGGTGCGCCAACTCCTCGTCGAAGCCGATCTCGAGATGACAGTCGGGGCTGTCGTTGAGCATCCGCTTGAGCCCCCAGAAGTCGGCATTGATCGCCGGGTCCGGACTGGAGCCGAGGAGCACGAACTGGGCGCCGCGCTCGAGGGTGTAGAAGATCGCGTGACGCACCAGCTCGAGCCCCTTCTGCGGGTCGAGCCGGCCGATGAAGGCGACGATCGCCTTCTCGTTGTCGGCGAGCATCAGCCGTTGGCGCAGCGCGCGCTTGTCGTCGTACTTGGCCTCGATGGTCTCGAGGCCGTAGCGCGCCGGGATGTGGCGGTCGATCTCGGGGTTCCAGAGGTCGTAGTCGATGCCGTTGACCACCCCGCCGTACTTGATCTGGTGGGCGTGGAGCACGCCTTCGAGACCGAAGCCCTGTCCCTGGTCCTTGGTCTCGAAGGCATAGCGCGGCGAGACCGTGGTGACGAAGTTGGAATAGACGATGCCGCCCTTGAGCAGGTTGAGCATGCCCGGGTAGCGCGGGTCGCCGAGACGGTCGTGGTGATGAAAACGCGCGGGGTGCTGCAGCCCGGTGGCGTGCAGCAGCTCGCCGTCGACCACGCCCTGATGGGCGAAGTTGTGGATGGTCAGACAGACCCGGGGGTGAGTCATCCCCAGACGCTGATAGAACTCGTAGAGATAGACCGGCAACAGCGCGGTTTGCCAGTCGTGGCAGTGGATCACGTCGGGGTGCTTGCCGCTCTGCCAGAGGAACTCGATGGCCGCGCGCGAGAAGAAGGCATAGCGCAGCACGTCGTCGGGATAGCCGTAGATCGCCGGACGATCGAAGAAGTCGTCGCCCGAGTGCGGCTCGATGAAGAAGCACTTGCGGTCGTGGACGAAGCCGAAATAGACGCTGCAATGGATCGCCCCGTCGTACCAGGGCACCCACAGGTCGCGGTGGACCTCGTGCAGGTCGTAGATCTGGTCGTAGCGCATCGAGGCGTACTTCGGCAGCACGATCTCGACATGGTTGCCGCGGATCGCCAACTCGCGGCTGAGTCCGAAGACCACGTCGGCCAGCCCGCCGACCTTGGCCACGGTGGCCAGCTCCGGGGTGACATGGACCACGAACAGCCCGGGGCGCGCCGGCGCGGACGGGGGAGGGGGCTCGGACTCGGGATACGGCGCGGGAGCCTCACGGGCTGGCGGCTGCGCCACCACCGGGCTAGCCTCCGGCTGCTCCGGCTGCTCCGGCTGCTCCGGCTGCTCCGGCTGCTCCGGCTGCTCCGGCTGCTCCGGCTGCTCCGGCTGCTCCGGCTGCTCCGGCTGCTCCGGCTGCTCCGGCTGCTCCGGCTGCTCCGGCTCGAGTCTTGATTGCGTGGTGGGACGCTCCTGGGGGACAGGCGCAGCGCTGGCCGTCTCCGACGAGATCGGTGACTCGGTGGTCTGCGGCGTCGGCGGCGGGTTGGTCCCGACCGTGTCCTTGGCCGCGCTGCGGCGCCGCCGGGTGCTGGGCTTGGTTTTCGATCCCGTGGGCTGTTTCGCCATCGACTCGGTTCCTGCTGCTGTCGTTGCGCGCGGTTCGCGACCCTGGGGCGCGACGCATCCAGTGTACCCCTTATCGTCTCGGCTGCGGGTGGCGCCTAACGCCGGGTGTGGCGACCGCGGGTATCGAAGGCCACCGCCCAGCGCTCATCGCCACCGTCGCTCGGCAGTGCGGTCAGCTCCAGGGTGCCGGTCTCGGTCACTGCCGCCTGCAGTCGCACCGCGACCACCTCGCCGGGGCGGTGGCGGTGCGCAGTGAGGGTGACCTGGACCTCCTCGAGTTCGCTCAACTCATCCGGTGACCATTCCTCGAGCAGGTCGCCGACGCGGTCATCGCCTCTGAGGTCGGCGCCGAAGAAGCGAAAGCGCACCGGCTCGCCGACCACCAGGCCGAACTCCTGATCTGGCGCCGCTGCGGGCGAGCCCTCCTCCAGCCCGAGCGGGACCAGACAGAGCGCGGCAAGCTCCGGCTCGATCCCGGGTACCGCCGGGGCCGCGCCCTCGACACCGACATAGTAGGCATGTGAGGTCCCGCCGCGGATCCGCACCCCGCCGTGGCGACGGGCATGGGCGTGGAAGGCGGCGCCACGGGCGACGGCGAGATCGAGATCGGTGGCGGTGAGCTGGCGCGGTGGCGGCGCGCCGGTCGGCGCCAACCAGGCGGCAAGCACGGCCATCACCCGCTCGCGCAACGCCTCGGCCTTGAACACCCCGCCGTTGAACAGCACCGCCGTCGGTCGCGCGAGCGTCGCGGCGGGCGCTGCAGCCTCGCGGTGGCGGGTGAGGAAGGCGGCCAGGTGACGGGTGATCGCCGGGTCCTGCGCATAGGGCAGCCCGACCCGGGTGAGCGCGGCGCGGGCGCGACCCTGGGGGTGGCTGTCGGCCGCGACCTCGGGGAAGAAGCCCTCGACCAGGGTCTCCTCGAGCTCTGCGCGGGTCAGCTCGGTGCGGATGCTGGCGCCGACCAGGCGCGCGCCGCGGCTGGCCAGGACTACCGGCAGGCGCTCCAGCGCGGGGTCGGCGAACAGTGCCTCCTTGGCGTCGCGACAGCCGTGGGTGAGCTGCTGGAGCTGCCAGCGGTCGAGTTCGACCCCGGCGGCGGCGAGCTTGGCGCGCAGCCGGTGGGCGAGCGCGAGGTCCATGTTGTCGCCGCCGAGCAGGATGTGCTCGCCGACCGCGACCCGGGTCAGTTCGAGCGCGCCCTCGCGCGCGTCGACGGCGATCAGCGAGAGATCGGTGGTGCCGCCGCCGACGTCGATCACCAGGATCAGGTCGCCGACCGCGACCTGCTCGCGCCAGCCGCCGGCGCTTGCCGCGATCCAGCTGTAGAGTGCCGCCTGCGGCTCCTCGAGCAGGGTGAAGTCGTCGAGTCCGACGGCGCGCGCCGCCGTGGCGGTGAGCTCGCGCGCGGCCGGATCGAAGGAGGCGGGGACGGTGATGGTCAGCGCCTGGGCGGCGAGCGGGTCCCTGGGGTGGGCGCTGTCCCAGGCCGCCTGCAGATGGGCGAGATACTGCATGGTCGCGGCCAGCGGCGAGATCCGCTCGACCTCGTCCGGGGCCTCGAGCGGCAGGATCGGCGCCTCGCGATCGACCTCGGGGTGACACAACCAGCTCTTCGCGCTCGCCACCAGCCGGATCGGGGTGGCGAGGCCGAGCGCACGGGCCAGCGCGCCGGCGATCGGGCTCGGCGCGGCCGGCCAGGGCAGGGTGAGCGCGCCGGGGGCGAGCTCGTCGCGGTGCGGCAGATAGAGGAAGGCGGGCAGCAGCGCGCCTGCCTCCAGGGTGCCGGGGGCGGTCAGTTGCGGGATCGTCAGCTGGTGCTGCGCGATTTGCTCGCCTTCGCTGTTGGCGGCGTCGATCCAGGAGAGGGCGCAATGGGTGGTGCCGAGATCGATGCCGACGGCATGGCGCGGGGTGCTCACAGCTCCACCTCCGCCGCGGCGATGATGCGTGGGTCGTGACCCGCGACGGGCTCGGGCAGGCGGACCGCGCGCACCTCCCAGCCGGGGTGTACCAGGGTGCCGGTGAAGGGTGGGCTGCCGACCAGCGCACCGCTCGGGTGCAGCCGGTTGGCGTCGAAGCCGGGCTCGAGGGTGATGCGGGCGCCCTCGGGCGCTTGGCAGATCGGGGCGAGCGGCAGGTGCTCGTCGAGCACTCGGCGACACCCTGTGTGCACGATTCGCGCTGCGGCGCCAAGCGTCGCGTCGTCGCTGGCGGTGATGTCCTGCTGCAGGAAATCGACCAGACGACCCTCGCGCTGGAACAGTGCGAGCAGCTGTAGCGCGGCCTCTTGCGCATCTCGCCGATCGCCTTCATCGTGCTTGCGCTGTGCGTCTGGTTCGGCGACGGGTTGCGAGTCGCCGAGGGTGCGCCAGGCCTGCTTCAGGGCGAGTCGGATGCGACGTGACAGGGAGAGCTTGGGGGCGGCCATGTCGGTCCTCTGCAAGAGTGTGGATGGCGTTTTTTGCTTCGTTTCGTGTATGAAGCATCGCGCCGTCACGACGGCGCTGCAAGCGGCTTGGCCCGCCGGTCGTCATCCCGTCGAGACGGTGTCGAGGCAGGATTGTGCCGTGCAGGTGTTACCGAACCGATGCGAGGAGGCATGCGATGCAAGAGGTTGCAGGGGAGGGTGCGGCGCGGAGACGGCGGATGATCGCCGAGGCGGCCTACTATCTGGCCGAGCGGCGCGGGTTCGCGCCGGGTGGTGCCGAGCGCGACTGGCTCGCCGCCGAACGCACGATCGATGCGCTGCTGGTCGGTGCCCGGGTCGATCCCGGCGAGTTGCCGTATGGGCTGCGGTTGCTGGCCGGGCGCGAGACATAAAAAAAGCGCGGCGGTGAGCCGCGCTTCAAATCATTACCACCAAAGGAGGTTGAAGGATGCACCAAAGCCCCAGCTTTAGTACATCATAAGTTTCTTAATTAATGTTTTTCTTGTCAAGGCCGCTCTGGGGCCTAATCTGGCGCCAGCCACGTCTTTTTTGACCGATAGTGAGATGTCGAGGTCAAGCATGCGGTCATGAGGTAGTGGCGGCGCATTGATATCCATCAGTCGGCAACCGACCGGCGGGCAGGGGGCGGTCGCGTTCGGGGTGGCGCCGGCCTTGTCCATCCACCCGGTCGTCGCAATCTCTGGGCCGAGACCCCGGTCCCTGCCGGGAAGGCTCAACGACATGGCGATCGCCGGAGGAGACAGCATGCAGCACGAGACGGCGACACTGGGAGGCGGTTGCTTCTGGTGTCTGGAGGCGGGATTCGAGCGGCTGCGTGGCGTGGAGACGGTGGTCTCCGGCTATGCCGGCGGTGCGCTGGAGCAACCGAGTTACCGCGATGTCTGTCGTGGCGATACCGGTCATGCGGAGGTGGTGCAGGTGCGATTCGATCCGACGGTGATCGGCTACGAGACCCTGCTCGAGGTGTTCTTCACCCTCCATGACCCGACCACGCGCAACCGTCAGGGCGCCGATGTCGGCACCCAGTACCGCTCGGTGATCTTCCATCACGGCGAGGCGCAGCGCGAGCAGGCCGCGGCGATGATCGCCCGGCTCGATGCCGCCGGACTCTGGCCCAATCCCATCGTCACCGAACTCACCCCGGCGCCGACCTTCCACCCGGCCGAACCCGAGCACCAGGGCTACTTCCGCCGCCACCCCCGGCAGCCCTACTGCCAGGCGGTGATCGACCCCAAGCTCGCCAAGCTGCGTCAACGCCATCGCGCGCTGCTCGCGTAGGGCGTCGCCAGCCGCCAGGAAGTTTGAACCGCAAAGGCCCAAAGGGCGCGAAGAAGAGAAGGGCTTCCAGCCGCCAGCCGCCAGCCGCCAGCCGCCAGCCGACAGGAAGTTTGAACCGCAAAGGCCCAAAGGGCGCAAAGAGTGAGAAGGGCTTCCAGCGATCAGCCGCCAGCCGCCAGCTGACAGCCTCCAGTGATGCCCCGCGTCGGCGTTGGAGTCTTGCCTATCCAAACCCCTTTGCGCGCTTCGCGCCTTCGCGGTGCAATCTTCTGGCCGCTGGCCGCTGGCCGCTGGCCGCTGGCCGCTGGCCGCGGCGTCTGGAGCGCGCTGTCGATTACGGGCACAATGGAGCTTTAGGATCGCCGGTCACCGCATGTCCGTTCCGCCGCTGCGTCTCATCACCCTGGATCTCGACGATACCCTCTGGCCCTGCAAGCCGGTGATCGAGGGGGCCGAGCGCGCGCTCCACGATTGGTTGCGTGCGGTGGCGCCACGCCTGGCCGAGGCCCACGACATCACCGCGCTGCGCCGTCATCGCCAGCGGCTCGCCGAGCGCCTGCCGCATCACGCCCATGATCTCGGCGAGATCCGGTTGCGCTCGCTGCGTCTGCTGCTCGCCCGTCACGGCTATCGGGTGGGGCTGGCCGAGGCCGGACTGCGTCTGTTCCTCGATCATCGCAACCGGGTCACGCCCTATCCCGACGTGATCCCGGCGCTGCGTATGCTCGGACGGCACTATCGGTTGATCTCGTTGACCAACGGCAATGCCGAGGTGCAGGCCACCCCGTTGCGCGGGCTGTTCGCGCACTCGCTCAATGCCGTCGACGTCGGCGCGGCCAAGCCCGATCCGGCGCTCTTCGAGCGTGCTCTGGCGCTTGCCGGCTGTCGTCCCGAGGAGGCGCTGCACCTCGGCGACGACCCCGAGCGCGACGTCGCCGCGGCGCGCGCCTGCGGGCTGCGCGCGGCCTGGATCGATCGCGACCTGCGTCCCTGGCCCGAGGGCCTGGCGCCGCCGGGCTGGCGCGCGACCGATCTGGCCGAGGTGGTGGGCCGGCTCGTCCCCTGACAATCCCGAGGAGAACCTGATGGAATTCGAACTGCTCGCCCGCGACGGGCTGGCGCGGCGTGCCCGGCTGCACTTCCCCCGTGGCACGGTCGAGACCCCGGCGTTCATGCCGGTGGGCACCTATGGCACGGTCAAGGCGATGAGCCCGGAGGAGCTGCGCGAGCTCGGCGCCGAGATCGTGCTCGGCAACACCTTCCACCTGATGCTGCGCCCCGGCACCGAGGTGATCCGCCGTCATGGCGACCTGCACGACTTCATGCACTGGGAGCGACCCATCCTCACCGACTCGGGCGGCTTCCAGGTGTTCAGCCTCGGCGAGCTGCGCAAGATCACCGAGGAGGGGGTGCACTTCCGCTCCCCGGTCGATGGCAGTCGGGTGTTCATGAGCCCTGAGGTGTCGATGCAGGTGCAGCGCGAGCTCGGCTCGGATATCGTGATGATCTTCGACGAGTGCACCCCGTATCCGGCCGACGAGGCCCAGGCGCGCGCCTCGATGGAGCTGTCGCTGCGCTGGGCGGCGCGCTCGCGCGAGGCCCACGGCGACAATCCCGCGGCACTGTTCGGTATCGTCCAGGGCGGCATGCACGAGGGGCCGCGCGCCGACTCGCTCGAAGGCCTGATGCGCATCGGCTTCGACGGCTATGCCATCGGCGGACTGTCGGTCGGCGAGCCCGAGGCCGACCGGCTGCGGGTGCTCGACTTCCTCTCCGACAAGCTGCCGGTCGATCACCCGCGCTATCTGATGGGGGTCGGCACCCCGGAGGATATCGTCGCCGCGGTCTGTCGCGGGGTCGACATGTTCGACTGCGTGATGCCGACACGCAACGCGCGCAACGGCTATCTGTTCACCCGGCACGGCACCATCAAGATCCGCAATGCCGCGCACCGCACCGACGAGCGCCCGCTCGATCCCGAGTGCAGCTGCTACACCTGTCGCCACTACAGTCGCGCCTATCTCCACCATCTCGATCGCTGCAAGGAGATCCTCGGCTCGCGTCTGGCCACGATCCACAATCTGCACTACTACCAGGAGCTGATGGCCGGGCTGCGTGCGGCCATCGCCGCTGGACGGCTGGCCGAGTTCGTCGCCGAATTCAAGGCGCTGCGCGGCCTGGCGGATTGATGGCGTGCCGCGCCATCGTGCACACGCCTCGCCGGTGCGGTCGGTGGCGACGCTGTATCTTGGCCGGCGCTGTGCGATAATCGCGCGCTGGAATTCCCGCGATCGCGCGGTCCAGGCCGCGTCGGTGCGTTTCCACATCCACTGGATCGGGTGAGATCGATCCAAACGCCGAAGGAACCGATATGAGCTTCTTTATCTCCGACGCCTTCGCCCAGGGCGAAGCGGCCGCTGCTGGCGGCGACCCCTTCATGGCCCTGCTGCCTCTGGTGCTGTTCGCCGTCGTCTTCTACTTCCTGCTGATCCGTCCGCAGGCGAAGCGACAGAAGGAACACCGCAAGATGGTCGAGGCCCTGGCCAAGGGCGATGAGATCGTGACCCTCGGCGGCATCGCCGGGCGCATCGCCGATCTCGGCGAGAACTTCATCCTGATCGAGATCGCCGATGGCGTTCAGATCAAGGCGCGTCGCCAGGCCGTCGAGTCGGTGATGCCCAAGGGCACGCTGAAGGATCTCTAAGATCGTGCGGACGCCCGAGGCCGGTCGCGGCCTCGGGCGTCATCGTGTCCGACCCATCTCGCGGATCACACCCCCAGCCCTGGATCGGTGTCCGATCCGCGTCCCCGTTTTTCCGTTGCGCGCAGTGGCATCCCCAATGCCCTTGCACTTGGACATGCAATGAACCGATACCCCCTGTGGAAGAATCTACTGATCCTGGGCGTGGTCCTGCTCGGCCTGTTGTTGGCGATGCCGAACCTGTTCTCCCAGGACCCTTCGATCGAGATCACCGCCGCGCGCGGCGCCGAGGTGACCGAGACGAGCGTCGACGAGGTGCGCGCCGTGCTCGACAACGCCGGGGTGCCCTACAAGGACGTCGAGCTGAGCGAGGACGGTCGGCTGCTCGCGCGCTTCGCCCTCTCCGGTGAACAGCTGGCCGGTCAGGAGGCGATCGAGCGCACCCTCGCCGAGCAGTATCGCACCGCCTTGACCCTCTCGGCCGATCTGCCGGGGTGGATGCGCGCGCTCGGGCTCAACCCGATGTCGCTCGGACTCGACCTGCGTGGCGGTATCCATGTGGTCATCGACGTCGACATGGAGAGCGCGCTCGATCAGGCGCTCGAGCGCTATGTCGGCGATATCCGCGCCCAGTTGCGCGAGCACAAGGTGCGTTACCTGACCGTGCTGCGCGACGGTGGCGAGATCCTCGTCAAGTTCAAGGACGAGGAGGCGCGTGCCGCGGCCGACAAGCTGCTCGGGCGTGAATTCCGCGCCCTCGCGCTCTCCAGCGCCGAGCAGGGCGGCACCTATCTGATCCGTGCCGTGCTGCAGCCGGCCGAGCAGGAGCAGATCAAGGACTTCGCCCTCAAGCAGAACATCACCACCCTGCGCAACCGCGTCAACGCCCTCGGCGTGGCCGAGCCGAGCATCGCCCGTCAGGGCGAGCGGCGCATCGTCGTGCAGCTCCCCGGCGCCCAGGACCCGGGTCGGCTCAAGGAGATCCTCGGCGCCACCGCGACCCTCGAGTACCGTCTGGTCGACACCGAGCACAGCGTCGCCGATGCCGTCTCCGGGCGGGTGCCGGTGGGTAGCCGGCTCTATCGCGATCGCGACGGCGTGCCGATCCTGCTCAAGCGCCGGGTGATCGTCACCGGTGACCAGATCACCGACGCCTCTGCAGGCTTCGACGGTCAGAGCGGCTCCCCGGCGGTGTTCGTCAACCTCGACGGCCAGGGCGCGCGGCGGATGCGCGATGTGACCACCGAGAACGTCGGCAAGCCGATGGCGGTGGTGTTCATCGAGAACCGCACTACCACCGAGATGGTCGACGGCGAGCCGGTCAAGCGCACCCACAAGGTCGAGGAGGTGATCAGCGTCGCCACCATCCGCGAACCCTTCGGGCGCCGCTTCCAGACCACCGGGCTCGACAGCAGCGAGGAGGCGCACAACACCGCGCTGCTGCTGCGCTCGGGCGCGCTGGCCGCGCCGATCCAGATCGTCGAGGAGCGCACCATCGGTCCCAGCCTGGGTCAGGACAACATCGACCAGGGCTTCCGCTCGGTGATGATCGGTCTCGGCCTGGTGGCGCTGTTCATGGCGCTCTACTACCGGGTGTTCGGTCTGGTCGCCGACCTGGTGCTGGTGGTCAACCTGGTGATGATCGTGGCGGTGCTCTCGCTGCTGCAGGCGACCCTGACCCTGCCGGGCATCGCCGGCATCGTGCTCACCGTGGGCATGGCGGTCGATGCCAACGTGCTGATCTTCGAGCGTATCCGCGAGGAGATCCGCAACGGCAGCACGCCGCAGGCGAGCATCCGCGCCGGCTACGACAAGGCGCTCTCGACCATCGTCGATGCCAATGTCACCACCCTGATCGCCGCCGTGGTGCTGTTCAGCTTCGGTACCGGCCCGGTCAAGGGCTTCGCCGTGACCCTGTTCATCGGTATCGTCACCTCGATGTTCACGGCCATCCTCGGCTCGCGCGCCATGATCAACCTGATCTATGGCCGTCGTAACGTCAAGAAACTGGCCATCTGAGGAGATCGGCATGCGCAACAAGGCTATGGCCAAGACCCTGAACATCGACTTCATGGGCATGCGGCGTGCAGCCGCGATCGTCTCCGGCGCGGTGCTGGTGATCGCACTGCTGTCGATGCTGCTACGCGGCTTCGACTTCGGGCTGGACTTCACCGGCGGTACCGTGATCGAGGTCGGCTACGAGACCCCGACCGAACTCGCCGAAGTCACCGGGGCGCTCGAGGCCGGCGGTTTCGTCGGCGCCACGGTGCAGCACTTCGGCTCGCGTCAGGACGTGCTGATCCGGCTCGCGCCGGGGAGCGACGACGAGGGGACGAGCGCCCAACTCAGCGATCGCGTCTTCCAGGCGTTGAGTGCCGCCGCCGCAGGCGAGGTGGATCTGCGACGGGTGGAGTTCGTCGGACCCCAGGTCGGCGAGGAGCTGCGCGAGCAGGGTGGACTGGCGGTGCTGTTCTCGCTGATCGGCATCCTCATCTATGTCGCGCTGCGTTTCGAGTGGCGCTTCGCCGTCGGCTCGGTGGTGGCGCTGGTGCACGATGTGATCGTCGTGCTCGGCGTGTTCTCGCTGTTCCAGATCAGCTTCGACCTGACGGTGCTGGCGGCGGTGCTGGCGGTGATCGGCTACTCGCTCAACGACACCATCGTGGTCTTCGACCGGGTGCGCGAGAACTTCCGCAAGATGCGCAAGGGCACGGTGACCGAGATCATCAACGCCTCGATCGGTCAGACGCTCTCGCGCACCGTGGTCACCTCCTGCACCACGCTGCTGGTGCTGGTCGCGCTCTACATGCTCGGTGGCGAGGTGATCAGCGGCTTCTCGCTGGCGCTGATCATCGGCGTGGTGGTCGGTACCTACTCCTCGATCTATGTCGCCACCGCGGCGGTGGTGTGGATGGGGCTGAACAAGACCGACCTGCTGCCGCCCGAGAAGGAGGGCGCCGGGGCCGAGGTGCGGCCCTGAACGCGACGGGGCCGGCATGTGCCGGCCCCGTGTTCCTCAGCTGATCCCTTCCGGCGCCGTTCCCCCGGCGCCCGTCGCCCTCAACGGAAGCGGCGCAGATAGTTCCACTCGAAGAAGCGCTTGAGCCAGTGGAAGACCCGTAGGCTCGGCAGCACCAGGTTGAAGCGCTCGTTACGCGCCACCAGCATGCCGTCGCGATTGGCGTCGACGATGCAGAGCAGCTCGACGCGGAAGGTCTCGGTCGGTGTCTGACCGGCGAACTCGGCGAGCAGGTTGCGCGCCGCGGTGCGCGCCTGCAGGTCGGCCATGTGCGCCTGCTTGGGCATCCACTCAGGTCCCGGGAAGCTGCCCGAGTCGCCGGCGACATAGACCCGGTCGTAACCCGGCACGCGACAAGTGCGCTCGGCCTCGATCAGTCCGCCGGGCGAGCGCGGCAGCTCGGTGTTGTCGAACCAGGTGTTGCCGGTCATCCCCGGCATGAACAGGATCAGGTCGGCGGCGAAGTCGCCGCCCTCGGTGCTCACCCCGTGCTCGGAGAAGCCCTTGAGCTTGTGACCGAGATGGGTGCGGATGTCACGGCGGTGCATCTCCGCGAGCAGCCCCTCGACCGCCTTGGGACCGAGCCGGTTGCCGGGGCGCGGCGCCGGGGTGAAGAACACCAGCTCGAAGCGTTCGCGCCGGCCCTCCTGGCGCAGCTGGTTGTCGAGTCCGAAGAGGAATTCGAACATCGGCCCGCCGCGCATCGCGCTCGGCTCCTTGGGGTTGCCGGCGAAGCCCAGGGCGATGGTGCCGCCGTCCATGGCGCGGATGCGCTCGCGGATGCGCTCGGCCGCGGCGATGCCCTCGCAGGGCGTGATGGCGTGCTCGATGCCGGGCAGCTTCTTGAGGAAACGTCCGCCGCTGGCGATGATCAGCCCGTCGTTGTTGATCGGTGCCTGGGTGGTCTCCAGGGTGCGCCCGCAGTGGCTCAGGCCGGTGGCCTCGGCGGCGACGTGGCGCACCCGCATGCGTTGCAGGAAGCGGGTCAGGTCGATGCGCAGGTCTTCGCCCCGACGCAGCCCCGGCGGCACCCAGATCAGGCCGGGCAGATAGACGAACTCGGCCGCGGGGCTGACCAGGGTGATCTCGACATCGGGGTTCGACTTGCGCAACTGCTGGATGGCGGTCAGGGCGGCGAAGCCCGACCCGACGATGGTGACGCGATGCATGGCGCTCTCCTGGTCTTGAAAGAAGGGTGATGAATGGCGCTGGCCCTTCGGGATCAGTGTCGCGGCGGGACGAGCAGCGGGTGTAACGTCGGCCAGACGTTGTCGAGGATGCGCGCCTGGGCGGCGGCCGTGGGGTGCAGTCCGTCGGCCTGCATCAGCGCGCGATCCTCGGCGATGCCGCGCAGCATCTCCGCCACCAGCGGGACCGCGTGTGCGGCGGCGGCCTCGCGGAACACCGCTTGAAAGCGATCGGTGTAGACCGCACCGTAGTTCGGCGGCAGTCGCACACCGAGCAACAGTACGCGGCTGCCGCTCGCCTGCGTCTGGGTGATGAGCGCGTCGAGATTGGCGCGCAGTCGCTCCAGGCTCAACCCACGCAACCCGTCATTGGCGCCGAGCTCGATGATCACCACCGCCGGGCGGTGGCGTTCGAGCAGTGCCGGCAACCGCGTCAGGCCGCCCGCCGTCGTCTCCCCGGACACGCTCGCGTTGACCGTACGATAGGCCAGCGCCTCCTGCTCGAGACGTTGTTCGAGCAGTCGCACCCAGCTCCGCTCGCGGTCGATGCCATAACCGGCGCTCAGGCTGTCGCCGAGCACCAGCAGGGTCGGCGTGGCGGCCAGGGTGAGGGGGGCACACAGCGACAGAGCAGCAATCAGGAGTAGACGGATCATGTCAGTGCAACGGAGTCAGACCGTATCCAAGGCGGTGGGACTGGATAAACATGTTACCGGCCCCGCTGGTGGCTTGACCATCCTCGAGGGGCTGGAGCTTGAGGTCGGCGCCGGCGAGGCGCTGGCCATCCTCGGCGCCTCGGGGTCGGGCAAGTCGACCCTGCTCGGGCTGCTCGCCGGGCTCGACCGCGCCAGCAGCGGCGAGGTGTGGCTGTGCGGCGAGCCGCTCGGCGCGCTCGACGAGGACGGTCGCGCCGAGCTGCGCAGCGGCCGGGTCGGCTTCGTGTTCCAGAACTTCCAGCTGCTGCCGACGCTCACCGCGCGCGAGAACGTGCTGCTGCCGCTGGAGCTGACCGATACCCCGGATGCCGCCGCGCGCGCCGACGAGGCGTTGGCGCGGGTCGGGCTGGGCGCGCGCGCCGGTCACTATCCGCGCCAGCTCTCCGGCGGCGAGCAGCAGCGGGTGGCGATCGCCCGCGCCTATGCACCGCGCCCGGCGGTGCTGTTCGCCGACGAGCCGACCGGCAATCTCGACCAGGCCACCGGCGAGCAGATCATCGAGCTGCTGTTCGAGCTGCGCGCCGAGGCCGGTGCCGCGCTGGTGCTGGTCACCCACGATCCGGGGCTGGCCGCACGCTGCGATCGCCGCCTGGCGATGCGCGAGGGCCGCCTGGAGGCCCTGGCATGAAGGCCTGGCGGATCGGACTGCGGCTGTTGCGCCAGGACTGGCGCAGCGGCGAACTCTACCTGCTCACCGCCGCGCTGGTGCTGACGGTGGCGGCGGTGACCGCCGTCGGCTTCTTCGCCAGTCGCATCGAGGCGGGCATGGCGCGTCAGGGCGGCGAGCTGTTGGCCGCCGATCTGGTACTCGAGGGCAGTGATGCGCCACCCGCGGCCTGGCGCGATCGCGCCGAGTCGCAGGGATTGGTCAGTGCCGCGACCGTCGAGTTCCGCTCGGTGGTGCTGGGGTCCGACGGGCCGCAGCTGGTGCAGGCCAAGGCGGTCGAGCCGGGTTATCCGCTGCGCGGCCAGTTGCGGGTGCGCGCCGATTTCGCCGCCGCCGAGCAGCCGCGCGAGCAGGGACCGCCGGCCGGCGAGCTGTGGGTCGAGTCGCGCCTGCTGCGCCTGCTCGAGCTGCAGGTCGGCGACCCTCTCACGCTCGGCGAGACGGACCTGCGCATCGGCGCCATCCTCGCCTATGAGCCGGATGCCGGCGGTCGGCTGTTCAATCTCGCCCCGCGGGTGCTGCTCAACGCCGCCGACCTGCCCGCCACCGGGCTGCTCGGCCCGGCCAGTCGCGCCACCCATCGGCTGTTGCTCGCCGGCCCCGAGGACGCGGTCGCCGACTATGCCGCCTGGGCCGGATCGCGGGCCGAGACCGCGGGGTTCGAGCTGCTCACCGCGAGCGCGGCGCGACCCGAGTTCGCCAATGCCGTCGAGCGTGCCTCGCGCTTTCTCCACCTCGCCAGCCTCAGCACCCTGCTGGTGGCCGGGGCGGCGATCGCCCTGGCCAGTCACCGGTTGGTCGGACGCCAGATCGATGCGGTGGCGGTGATGCGCTGTCTCGGCGCCCGCCGACACCTGCTGATGCGGGTATTCGTGTTGCGGTTGGTGATGTTCGGGCTGGCCGCGAGTCTGCTCGGCACCGCACTCGGCTGGATCGCCCAGGCCGGGCTGCTGGCGGTGTTCAGCGACTGGTTCGGCACCGCGCTGCCGGCCGCCTCCTGGTCGCCGCTGCTGGTGGGCCTGGGCACCGGGCTGGTGACCCTGCTCGGCTTCGCGCTGCCGCCGCTGCTGCAGCTCGCCCAGGTCTCGCCGCTGCGCGCGCTGCGCCGCGATCTCGGCGCGCCGCGCGGCTCGGTGGCGCTGGCCGTGGTGCTGGCGGCGCTGGCGCTCTCGGCCCTGGTGTTGTGGCAGGCCGGCGAGTTCGCGCTCGCCTGGAAGTTGCTCGCCGGGCTGGCCGCGGCGCTCGCCTGTCTGGTGGTCGCGGTGCTCGCGCTGGTGCGGCTGGCGGCGCTGCTCGCCGGGCGCAGCCGCGGGCTGTGGCGGCTCGGGCTGGCGGCGCTGACCCGCCGTCCCGGCGGCGCGGTGCTGCAGATCACCGGGTTCGGGGTCGGCATCCTCGCGCTGCTGCTGCTCGCGGTGGTGCGGGTCGATCTGTTGCAGGGCTGGCGCGAGAGTCTGCCGCCGGGGGCGCCGAACCAGTTCGCGATCAACATCCAGCCGCAGCAGGTCGAGCCGATGCGGGCGTTGCTCGCCGCGCAGGGCATCGAGGACGTCGCCTTCGACCCGATGATCCGGGGCCGGCTGGTGCGGATCAACGATCGCGCGGTGGCGCCCTCGGACTATGCCGATCCGCGCGCCGAGCGGCTCGCCACGCGCGAGTTCAACCTCAGCTACGGTACCCGGCTGGGCGCGGACAATCGTATCGTCGCCGGTGCCTGGTGGCAGGATGCCGCTGCGCCGCCGCAGTTCTCGGTCGAGCGCGATCTGGCCGAGACCCTGGGCATTTCGCTCGGCGACGAGATCGCCTTCATGGTCGCGGGGCGCGAGGTCGCGGCCCCGGTGACCAGCCTGCGCGAGGTGCAGTGGGACAGCTTCAACGTCAACTTCTTCGTCATCGCCTCGCCGGCGTTGCTCGGTGACGAGCCGGCAAGCCATATCACCAGCTTCCATGTCCCGGCGAGCGACGAGTCGCTGCTCGTCGAGCTGGTGCGCCGCTTCCCCAACCTCACCCTGCTCGATGTCGACGCGCTGCTCCAGCAGGTGCGTCAGGTGGTCGATCGCGGGGTGCTGGCGGTGGAGTACGTGTTCCTCTTCACCCTCGCCGCGGGGCTGCTGGTGATGTATGCGGGGATCCAGGCGAGCCTGGAGGACCGTCGTGTCGAGCACGCCATCCTGCGCACCCTCGGGGTGGGACGGGCGCGGCTGCTCGGTGCGCTGGCGGTGGAGTTCGTCGTCGCCGGTCTGCTCGCCGGTCTGCTCGCCTCGGTGTTCGCCGAGGGCATCGGCTGGCTGCTCGCCGAGCAGCTCTTCGGCATCGCGTTCGTCTTCAACCCCTGGTTGTGGACGGTCGGGGTGCTGGGTTCGGGGCTGCTGATCGGCGTGGCCGGGGTGGTGGCGACCTATCCGCTGCTGGTGCGCCCGCCACTGCACACCCTGCGTCATCACTGAGAGGTCCGGGGCGCGCTGGCGCCCCGGACCGGGGTCACTCCCTGACCCAGTTGGCGAAGTTCTCGGCGTTCTTCTCCTCGCCGTCGTCGTAGCCCGCGGCATAGGCCTCGGTCAGGCGCTGTTCCTCGCGCTTGGGGTTCTGCAGGAAGCCGCACTGCCAGCCCTGGATGTATTCGTCATCGACGCCGAGCTGTTCCATCTTGGTGACCGCGTCGTAGTAGAACTGATTCATGTCCGAGTCTCTCCGCGCTAGTTCGTGATGGCGCCCGGCCGGGACGCTCGCCCGGCCGGGTCTCGATGCCGGCCGCCGGTGTCGTCCGCGCGGCCTCGTCCTCTCCATAGAGACGTTGATCCCCGTCGCTGCGGGGCTTGCGGGGCGGGTGGGCAGCGGTTGGCGCCGCGTCCTCACCCGTCACCACCCCGGCCAGCGGCTGGCGCGCATGGTATACGCAGCGTTGGCGCGCGGTGGGTGGTTAAGAATACAGCGGTTTTCTAATAGTTGACAACGCAGTTGGGTTTGTCGGGGCAATGAGGATTCTCAATCGTCGCCGGGCGTCGACATGACGCGCGATGTCGGCGAGGATGGGGCGGAAACCTCGCCGTCTCCTTCTGATCTGATTCGTCGGTTATGTGATGAAGCGATCCATGTGTCGACTGCCACGCCTCCGCCGCCTGCTCGCCTCGGCGCTGCTCCCGGCCCTGCTCGGTGCCGGAGCGGTGCAGGCCCAGCACTTCGAGTTGCCCGATCTCTCGAGTTCGGCCGATGCGGTGATGACCCAGGGCGCGGAGACCCGTCTCGGCAAGGCCTTCATGCAGCACGTGCGCGAGCGTCTGGCGGTGCTCGACGATCCGTTGCTGGCGAGCTATATCGAGTCGCTCGGACGCTCGCTGGTGCTCGCCGACCCGGATGCCGAGGGGCGGCGTTTCACCTTCTTTCTGATCGACGAACCGGTGGTCAACGCCTTCGCCGGTCCGGGCGGTTATATCGGTGTCTATGCCGGACTGGTGCTCGCCGCCCAGACCGAGAGCGAGCTGGCGGCGGTGATCGCCCACGAGATCGCGCACGTCACCCAGCGCCACCTGATGCGCGGGGTCGAGGACCAGAGCCGGCTCAGCGTCCCGGCGACGGCGCTGCTGGTGGCCGCGGCCATCCTCGGCGCCCAGGTCTCGAGCGATGCCGGGATGGCGGCGATCGTCGGTATCCAGGCCGCGGCGATCCAGCACCAGATCAACTTCACCCGCGAGAACGAGAAGGAGGCCGATCGCATCGGTATCTCCACCCTGGTGCGCGCCGGGCACGATCCCTACGCCATGGCCGGATTCTTCGAGCGGCTCTCGCGCGCCGGGCAGATCCACGACAGCGCCGCCCCCGAGTTCCTCCGCACCCACCCGGTGACCAGCAATCGTATCGCCGAGGCGCTGCAGCGCGCCGAGCGCTTCGGCGCCCGCCAGCGTCCCGATAGTCTGCGTTTCCATCTCACCCGCGCGCGGTTGCGCGAGCGCGCCTATGACCGCGCCGAGCAGGCGGTGGCGCACTTCGGCGCGACCTTGCGCGAGGGGCGCTACCGCAACGCGCTGGCCGAGCGTTACGGCTATGCGTTGGCGCTGTTGCGCGCGCGTGATTACGGCGGCGCCGAGCGTGAACTCGCCCGGCTGCTCGCGGCCCAGCCCAGCCAACCCGAGTTCGTGGTGCTCGAGGCCGAGCTGGCGCAGCGGCGCGGGCGTTCGGACGAGGCGCTGAGCATACTCACCCAGTCGCTGGCGCTCTCGCCGAACGACTGGGTGCTCGGCACCGTGCGGGCACGACTGCTGCTCGAGCAGGGCCGCGCGCGCCAGGCGCTCGACGCGCTCGAGGACCTGGCGCGGCTGCGTCCCGACGACGTCATGCTCTACGACCTGCTCGAACAGGCGGCGCTCAAGTCCGGCAACCGTGCCGCGACCCATCGCTATCGGGCCGAGCGGCTCTATCTGCTCGGCGACCTGGAGCCGGCGATCCGCCAGCTTGAGATCGCCCTGCGGCAACGCGATATCCCTTATCACGACGCCGCCCAGATCCAGGCGCGGCTCGATGCGTTGCGCGAGGAGGAGCGCGACCGGCGCGAGCGCGACGACCCGCTGGGCTGAGCGTCGCGCCTGCTCCTCACGATATCCGCTGTCCCGCGACCCGCTCGCTCGAGGCGCCGGGATGGCGACGCACGACAACAACAACGCCCGATGGACTCGGGCACCCAGGTTCCGCGCGCCGCTGTCGTGAACACCGGCAGCGGTCCTCCTCCAGCGGATCCGCAGACCATCCACCCATGCTCGACAGGAGAGAGTTGATGATCGATGCAAAACGCAGAATCCTGCTCAAGGGCTCGCTGAGTGCAGGCTCGATCGGGATCGCGGTGAGTGCCGGGTTGCTGTCGCCCCGGCTGGTGCTCGCCGACTGGAACGAGGTGGCCTTCAAGGCCAGGGAGATGCCCGAGGCGCTCGCGGCGCTGGTCGGCAGCGAGAGCGCCGAGCGCGACGAGCGCATCCGCATCAAAGCCCCGGACATCGCCGAGAACGGTGCCGTGGTGCCGGTGACGGTCGAGGCCGATATCGAGGGTGTCACCTCGATCGCGATCTTCGCCGAGAAGAATCAGACCCCGTTGATCGCCTCTTTCGAGCTCGCACCCAACGCCATGCCCTTCGTCTCCACCCGGATCAAGATGGCCGAGACCGCCGATGTCACCGCCGTGGTCAAGGTCGGCGATCAGGTCTTCAAGAACAGCAAGAGCGTGAAGGTGACCATCGGTGGTTGCGGCGGGTGACAGGACGCCATCGCAGCGAGCTCAACGGATAACCTGAGGTAGAGAGCCAATGTCTGATATCAAGATCCGCGCCAAGACCAAGAACGACGTGACCACGGTCAAGTGTCTGATGAGTCACCCGATGGAGACTGGGCTGCGCAAGGACAGCAAGACCGGCGAGCCGATCCCGGCGCACTTCATCCAGGAGGTGGTGTGCAAGGCCAAGGGGGAGGTGGTGATGACCGCCTCGTGGAGCGGCGGGGTGTCGAAGAACCCCTATCTGTCGTTCAAGTTTGCCGGGGGCGCCGAGGGCGATCCGATCGAGATCACCTGGACCGACAACCAGGGGCAGACGCAGAGCGCCTCGACCACCATCTCGTCCTGATCTCGCGCGGCCGGCGGTCTGCCGCCGGCCGCGCCTCCGCTCAGCTCGGTGGCGCGTCCTCGGCGAGCGCCGCGTGCCGCTCGCGCAGCCGCGCCACCTGCTCCAGCGCCTCGGCGTCGGAGAGCCCGCCACTGTAGATCTTCGGCCAGCCCTCGGGGCGACGTCTGAGCCGCTTGTAGGGCCAGATGTACTGGTTCGGGCAGGTGCGCACACACTGCTCGATGCCCTGGTTGAGGGCGCGCGCGGCGACCTCGTCGTCGGCGCTGTCGATGCCCTCGGGGGCGCGGATGCAGTGGATGCGGAAGCCGCTCTGGTCGTCGAGCCGTTCGGCGAACATGAAGATCACCGGCGCCCCGGTGCGCCGCGCCAGGCGGTTGACCAGCAGCATGGTGAAGGCGGGGATGCCGAACAGCGGCGCGAACACCGCCCCCTTGTCGGCCTTGGGCTCCTGATCGGGCAGGACGCCGACATAGTCGCCGCGCTCGAGCGCCTGCACCAGTACGCGGATGCCCTTGCCGGTGATCGGTGCCAGGGTCGCGCCGCTGCGCCCGCGGGCGCGCCGGATCAGGTCGTCGAGATACTTCTGCGGCTTGTAGAAGATCGCCGTCGGTCCCTGCTCGGCGAGATAGAGTCCGGCCAGCTCCCAGGCGCCGATGTGCGGCGAGAGCACGATCAGCCCCTTGCCGTCGCGCCGCTCGAGCAGCTCCGCCCCGCGCACCTCACGGACCAGCGAGAGGGTCTGCTCGACGGGGCGCAGCCACAGATGGGCGATCTCGCAATAGGTCTTGGCGACCTCGCGCAGGGTGTCGTCGCGCAGTGCGAGCAGTTGCTCGCGGTCGCGCTCGGGGAAGTTGAGCGCGAGGTTGATCAGGGCGTTGCGGCGCTGACGGTTGGGCCAGCGCGCAACCAGCCAGCCGAGGCCGTTGCCGAGACGGTGGGCGAAGGCCAGCGGCAGACGTGCCATCAGTCGCATCAGCGCCCGTGCCAGCGCGTCCTTGATGCGTACGTCCAGCGGGGGTCGTGGATCTCGATGTGTCGCCAATACTGTCTCCCGATGCTTGCGCTGGGCGGTGATGCCCGAGGGCGCTAGGATAGCCGGACGCGCCTCGGCGCGCGGCACAATAACAAGAGCGATCCCACCACCAACGAGGAATCCCCATGCACGACGCTGCTCCGCAGAGTCTGACGCCGCAGCAGGCGCAGGCGATGCTCGACTCCCACCCCCAGGCGATCCTGGTCGATATCCGCTCGTCGATGGAGTATCTGTTCGTCGGTCACCCCAAGGGCGCGGTGCACGTACCCTGGATCGACGAGCCGGACTGGACCGTCAACCCGGACTTCGAGACCGAGATCCGCAAGCTCCTGCTCGGCGGCGCGAGCTGCGAGTCCGACACCGAGCAGTGCCCGCCGGTGATCCTCATCTGTCGCAGCGGCAAGCGCTCGCACGAGGCGGGCAAGGCGCTGCTCCAGGCCGGGCTCAAGCGTGTCTATCACGTCGGCGAGGGGTTCGAGGGCGAACTCGACGAGCACCATCACCGCAGCAGCCTCGGCGGCTGGCGCTTCCACGGTCTCCCCTGGGAGCAGTGCTGAGCCCGCGGGTCGGGCTCAGCCCCGGCGCTGGAGCGCGTCGCGGCGCTGCTCGGCGTCGCGCCGGCACAGCGCGATGAACTCGAGCTGGTGCACCAGGTCGTGCGCCAGTTCGAGATTGTCCGTCGAGGGATCCTCGAACAGGGTCCGCAGCTCCTTGGCCAGTACCGCGCTCTGCTCGGCCAGATCGGTGAGCACGCTGGAGACGGCGAGCGCGGTGCGGGTGCGGTTGCTCACCTCCTGGAGCTGCTCGCGCAGCTCGAGCTGCTCGACCAGCAGCCCGGCATTGCCCCGTCCGCGCCCCAGCTCACGCCCGTGCAGGCGCAGCAGATAGCGCGCGCGCGCCAGTGGGTCGAGCAGCGTGCGGTAGGCCTCGTCGAGTTGCGACGGCGAGGCGGCGGCGAGGGCGGTGTCGGCGCGGGCCTGGGCGCTCAGCGCACGATAGCGCTCCGCCAGGCGGTTGGTGTCGACCGTGAAGCTCGTCGGCAATCCGAAGAGCTCGAAGTGGTTCTTGGCTGCGTCCAACTCGGCGAAGACAGTTGGGTGGATCTCGGGCATCCCGCCGCCCGGGGTCATCCGCACGGCTCACCCAGATCCTAGGCCCTCGGAGCGCGTGCTGGCAAGGCGTTTGCGCGCCTGCTCAGGTGTTGGCGGCGACCCGCGAGACGTCGAGCTTGACGTCGACGGTGGCGCAGGAGGTCGGTGGGTGCGGCTGGGTGGCCTCGCGCTTGTCGACGAGCTGCTGCAGGGTGATGGCGTTGAGATAGTCGAAGATGTGGTCGCTGAGGTCGTTCCACAGGTCGTGGGTCAGGCAGGGACCATTGTTCTGACAGTTGTGGGCGCCGCCGCAGCGGGTGGTGTCGACGTTCTCGTCGACCGCGGCGATCACCTCGGCAACGCGGATCTCGGCGGCGGTACGGGCGAGGTTGTAGCCGCCGCCCGGGCCGCGCACGCTGGTCACCAGCGCACGCTTGCGCAGCTTGGCGAAGAGCTGTTCCAGGTAGGACAGCGAGATGCCCTGGCGCTGGGCGATGTCGGCCAACGCGATCGGTCCCCGGCCCTGGTGGATGGCCAGGTCGAGCATCGCGGTGACCGCGTAGCGGCCTTTGGTAGTCAGTCTCACGTTGCACCCAAGGGAAAATACAGCGAACAAGTGTAGGGTTATTCTACGTTACCCGACCGTTACGATCAATTAATCCGCACCACGCCAGGGCACTGCGCTCAGCGCTGGCGTGCATCCTCGGGTCGGCGCTGACCCGAGTCGGCGTCCGTCTCGCCGTCGGTGGCCGGGGGGATGCTCATCGCGTCGAGATCGCACTCGTGCTCGAAGCGGCGCATGATGCCGTGGCCCTCGAGTGCCTGCGACATCAACTCCATGCGACTGTCCATCTGGTGGATATGATCGAGCATGCGGTTGATGGCGTTGGCCACCGGGTCGGGGACATCGCGGGTGGCGCCATAGGCGTCGAAGCCGATGCGTCGGGCGGTGTCGGCGCGGCGCTTGCTCGCCGCATCACGCGCCGGCTCGATGACCCGGCCCGGCACCCCGACCGCGGTCGCTCCGGCCGGCACCGACTTCACCACCACGGCGTTGGAGCCGATGCGCGCGCCGTCGCCGATGTCGATCGGACCGAGCACCTTGGCCCCGGCACCGACCACCACGTCGCGTCCGAGGGTGGGATGACGTTTGCCCTTCTCCCAGGTGGTGCCACCGAGCGTCACCCCGTGATAGAGGGTGCAGTCGTCGCCGATCACCGCCGTCTCGCCGATCACCACGCCCATGCCGTGGTCGATGAAGAAGCGCCGGCCGATCACCGCGCCGGGGTGGATCTCGATCCCGGTGAACAACCGCGCGATGTTCGAGAGCAGGCGCGCGGCCCACTTGAACTCGCGCCGCCACAGACCGTGGGCGATGCGATGGACCACCACCGCGTGGATGCCGGGATAGGTGGTGAGCACCTCGAAGGTGGTACGCGCCGCCGGGTCGCGGTCGAAGACGCAGGCGATATCCTCTCTCAGTCGTCTGAACATGTGGTGTCCTTGGCGGTGGGGGCGGGTTCCGTTGGCGCCGGGTCGTCGCGCCCGGGGCGCTTGCGACCCTGGGCGGCGCTGAGGATGCCGCGCAGGATGTTGATCTCGGTGCGGTCGGGGCGGGCGCGGTTGAACAGCCGGCGCAGACGGATCTGCAGGGTGCGCGACTGCTCGATGTCGCCGAAGCCGACCGCGCGCATGGTGGCGGCGAGATGGCCGTGGAGGCCCTCGAGGTCGGCGGCGTCGGCCAGATCGGGGCGCTCGTCGACGTGCTCGCTGAGGCGGCCGACGAGGGCGTGGCGACGCAGTTCGTAGGCGAGCACCTGGACCGCGGCGGCGAGGTTGAGCGAGCTGAACTCGGGGTTGGTGGGGATGTGCACCAGATAGTGACAGCGCGACAGCTCGGCGTTGGTCAACCCCGAGCTCTCGCGCCCGAACAGCATCGCCACCTCGCCGTGGGCGGCCTCGGCGAGCAGTCGGCCGGCGGCCTCGGCGGGGTCGAGCACCGGCCATTCGATGCTGCGCAGCCGGGCGCTGGCGCCGATCACCAGACGACAGCCCTCGAGCGCGCTGTCGAGGTCGTCGTGGATGCCGGCGCGCTCGATCAGGTCATCGGCGCCGGCGGCGCGGGCCAGGGTCTCGGCGTCCGGGCGTTGACGCGGCGCGACCAGCTCCAGACGCGACAGGCCCATGGTCTTGAGCGCACGCGCCGCGGCGCCGATGTTGCCGGGGTGGCTGGTCTCGATCAGCACGGCGCGGATGCGCCCGAGGTTTTCTTCGCTGGTTTGGGTCATGGATGGGGCGTTCTCTCAAGACGCTGATAGGGTTCTCAATCTATGATACGCGGACCACATCCGTTATCTTTCATCCTTATGCATCCAAGCCTCAACATCGCCATCCGTGCCGCGCGCAGCGCCGGCAAGATCCTCCTGCGTTATCTCGATCACGTCGACCACATCAAGGCCGAGACCAAGGGACGCAACGATTTCGTCAGCGACGTCGATCGTCTCGCCGAGGCGACCATCATCAAGGAGCTGCAGGCACGCTTCCCGGGCCACGCGATCCTTGCCGAGGAGAGCGGTCTCCACGGCAAGGGCGACTATCAGTGGATCATCGATCCGCTCGACGGCACCACCAACTATCTCCACGGCTTTCCGCAGTTCTCGGTGTCGATCGCGCTCAAGCACAAGGGGCAGCTCGAGTGCGGCGTGGTCTACGATCCGCTGCGCGAGGAGATGTTCACCGCCGCGCGCGGCGAGGGCGCCCAGCTCAACGACCGCAAGATCCGGGTCGCCAAGCGCCCCTCGCTCAACGGTGCGCTGATCGGCACCGGCTTCCCGTTCCGTGACCAGCGCCATATCGACGCCTACATGGGCATGTTCAAGGCCATGACCCTGGCCACCGCCGGGCTGCGTCGTCCGGGCTCGGCGGCGCTCGATCTCGCCTATGTCGCCGCCGGACGCACCGACGGTTTCTGGGAGCTCGGCCTGTCCGAGTGGGACTGCGCTGCCGGCGCCCTGCTGGTGCAGGAGGCGGGCGGTACGGTCAGCGACCTCGGCGGTGGCAATCGCTTCCTCGAGACCGGCAATCTGGTCGCCGGCAACGTCAAGGTCCACAAGGCGATCCTCGAGACCGTCGCGCCCTTCCGCTCCGAGCAGCTCCAGGCCTGATCCCGGCCGGCCCGCACGGCGGGTCCGGTCGCCCTCCATCGAAACGCCCCTCGACTGTGCCAGATCAACCGGGACGCTCGGCGTCGCGGCTATGATCGGTGCACGGGGGTGTGTCGTGGTGTCCCCGAAACCGCTTCGCACCCCATCCCCGCGCCGCCGATCCGAGTGCGGCGCACCGGCCTGGGAGGAGTGCCCGCGATGCCGTGCGATCGCGACCCCGTCGCCCCCGAGGGCATGCTGGCGATCACCGGTGCAGGTGGTCACGGCGCCCTCACCACTGCCCAGATCCTGCTTGCCGCGCTCGGTCGCGCCGGTGTCCACGGGTTGCTGACGCGCGCCGCCGGTCCGCAGATCCGCGGCGGCGAGTCGGCCGCCACCCTCCGCTTCGCCTCGCGCCCGGTCGCCTGCATGGCCGATCGGCTCGACCTGTTGCTCGGGCTCGACTGGGCCAATGTCGAGCGCTTCGTCGACGAGCTGCCGGTCGACGCCGACACCCTCATCCTCCAGGACGTCGCCAGCGCGCCGCCGCCGCCCTGTCTGACCGGGTGCGGCGCACGGGTGCGGGCGCTGCCGCTCGCCGCGCGCGCCGCCGAGATCCCCGGGGGGCGCGCCAACATGGTCGCCCTGGGCGCGCTCGGCGGCTGGCTGGGGTTGTCTCATGCGGTGCTGAGCGCGGCCAGCGAACGGGTGCTGGCGAGCAAGGACGCCGCCACCCGTGCTGCGGCCATCGCCTGTCTGGAAGCGGGGCTGGGGCTGGTGGAGCAGGGTGGGTGTGCGCCCGTTGGCGGCGCTGCCGGGCTGTGGAACCTCAGCGGTAACGAGGCCGCCGGTCTCGGCGCGCTGCGCGCCGGGGTGCGCTTCGTCGCCGCCTACCCGATCACCCCGGCGACCGAGCTGCTCGAATGGCTGGCGCCGCGTCTGCCGCAGCGGGACGGTCAGCTGCTCCAGGCCGAGGACGAACTGGCGGCGGTGAACATGGTCATCGGCGCGTCCTTCGGCGGGGTGGCGGCGCTGACCGCCACCTCCGGCCCCGGACTGAGCCTGATGGTCGAGGGGCTGGGACTGGCGGTGGCCAGCGAGACCCCGCTGGTGGTGGTCGACGTGCAGCGCGGCGGTCCCTCGACCGGGATCCCCACCAAGACCGAGCAGTCCGATCTCGGTCTGGCGCTCTACGGGCTCCACGGCGATGCCCCGCACCTGGTGCTCGCGCCCCTCGGTATCGCCGATTGTTGCTTCACCCTGGAATGGGCGGTGGGGCTCGCCGAACACCTGCAGACGGTGGCCATCGTGCTCTCCGACCAGGCGCTCGGCCAGTCGCGCGCCATCGTCGATCCGCCGCCACGGGCCCCGCTGCTGCCGCCCCGACTGGTGCCCGACGGGCCCCTCGATGCGCCCTTCCAGCGCTATGCACCGAGCGTCGACGGACGCTCGCCGATGCCCGCACCCGGCCGGTCGGGCTGCCGCTATGTCGCCGAGGGACTGGAGCACGACGCCTCGGGGACGCCCTCGAGCCTGGCCGCCGATCATCGCCAGCAGCTCGACAAGCGCGCGCGCAAGCTCGACGGTCTCGATCCGGGGCCCGATTGGGCCGAGATCCGTGGTCGGGGTACGCGTTGTCTCGTCACCTGGGGCAGCAGCGCCGGGGCGGTGTTCGAGGCCGCCGCGCGGCTCACCGCAGCGGGGCATCCGACCCGGGTGATCGCGCTGCGGCTGATCGCCCCGCTGGCGCGCGCGGCGCTGCGCGAGGCGCTCGATGGCGCGGCGTGGATATGGGTGGTCGAACTCAATCAGGACGGCCAGCTGTTTGCCCATCTCCATGCCCAGCGGGTGCTGCCGCCACAGGCGCGCGCGCTGGCCCGGCCCGGCCCCCTGGCGTGGCGACCGGGCGAGATCGTCGCCGCGGTGCTGGATGCGGAGGAGACCGATGACTGAGTCGCAATCACCGACCACCTCGACCTTGCGTGCCCGTGACTACAAGTCCGGGGTGACACCGGTGTGGTGTCCGGGCTGCGGACATCACGGCGTGCTCGCGGCGCTGACCCGGGCGCTGGCCCATCTCGAGTTGCCGCGCGAGCGCCTGGCGCTGATCTCCGGCATCGGTTGCTCCTCGCGGCTGCCGGCCTATGTCGCCGCCTACGGCTTCCACGGCGTGCACGGTCGCGCCCTGGCGCTCGCCGGCGGTCTCAAGGCGGCGCGCCCCGAACTCACCGTGCTGGTGCTCGGGGGCGACGGCGACGGTTTCTCGATCGGCGGCAATCACTTCCTGCACGCCTGTCGGCGCAACCAGGACCTCACCTATGTGGTGATGGACAACGAGGTCTACGGCATGACCAAGGGACAGGCCTCGCCGACCACCGCGCCCGACTGGCAGCAGGCCAAGCTCACGCCGCACGGCACCGGGATGCCGCGCTTCCTGCCCACCGCGATCGCTCTGGCCGCCGGCGCCGGATTCATCGCCCGGGGCTTCTCCGGCGATCCCGCGGGCTTGAGCCGGTTGCTGGTCGAGGCGATCGAGTATCCCGGATTCGCCCTGGTGCACGTGCTCACCCCCTGTCCCACCTTCAGGCCCGAGCATCGCGACTGGAAGGGGCGGGTGCATGTCGATGACACGGGGCCGAGCATCGATCCGGTGGCGGCGGCGCGCCGGATCCAGGCCGATGACGGCAAGACCCTGGGACTGCTGTTTCGCCGCGCCCTCACGCCCTGGCGGGCCGAGCAGGCTCCCGCGTGCACGCTCGAAGAGATCGAGTCGGGGCTGCTGGCATGAGCGCGGGCCCGGGGTCGGTGGATTCTCTCGCGGCGCTGCTCGCCCACGCGCTCGAACTCGAACACGCCAGCCACGAGCGCTATACCGAACTCGCCGCCGGGATGGTGCTGCACCACAATGCGCCCGCGGCGGCTGCGTTCGATCGACTGGCCGGGCTCAGCGAGGCCACCGTGGCCCGGGTCGAGCACCGCGCGCGTGGGCTGTGTCTGCCGCGCATCGCGCCCTGGGACTTCGCCTGGTGTGGTGACGGTGCGCCGGCGCCCGATGTCGGCGGGGAGGGCGTCGACTATCTGATGAGCGTGGCCGAGGTGCTGGAGCTGGGCATGCGCGATGCCCGGTGTCGTCGTGACTTCTATGCCGGGTTGGTCGATCAGGCGGCGCCCGAGGTTCGCGAACTCGCCGTGTTACTGGCCGCCGCGAGCCGCGCTCAGTTCGAGCGGCTCGCGGCGTGGCGCGCGGCCTGTGCCTCGGGGGCGCGACTCGATGACTGGGATCCGCCCAACCTGCCCGAGTAGTCCTCAGTCATCGCTGTCGGTGCGCCGTGGCGCGAAGGCGTCGAGCAGTCGGCTCATGTGCGAGCGGAAGTCGTCCTGCTGCTGCTTCTCGGCGCTGACGAAGCGCTCATCCTGCTCGACCAGGCCCTGCATCAGCTCGGCACCGCTGGCGCGGGCGTCCTCGAGGAAGCCGAGCGCAGGCTGCGAGAAGCGCTCCTGCATCTGATCCATCAGCTGACCGATCCGACGACCGGGGCGCTCGCTCTGCGAGTCGTTGCCGAGTTGCTGGGTCTCCTGATAGCGCTGGGCCTGAGCGACCGAGTAGCTGGTACTCGAACTCATGTTCAGCTCCATGCGCGAGAGCTGCCCGGCGTCGAACGAGAGACTGCCGGCCTGGGAGAAGGCCGCCTGCACGTCGCCCTGGAAGAAGCTGTTGGCCAGCTCGCTGGTGTCCTGTACCAGGTTGCGGATGGCGTCGAGCTCTTCGGTGTCGAGATCACCCTTGACGCTGAAGCTGTAGTTGCTGGAGGCGCTGCGCGAGACGTCGAACTGCGCCACCTGATTGCCCTCGCTGTCGCGTGCGAGTGCTGCAGTGGCGCTGTAGTCGAGCTGCTGGCCGAAGTCGATACGCACGCTGTCGCCGTCGCGGGTGCGCACCTCGAGCGAGAAGGACTCGGCGTGCTGGAAGCGCTCGGCGACGCCGATGGCGGTAGTGGCGCTGCTCGCCGTGCTCTGGCCGCCGGGGGCCAGGCCGTCGAGCGCGGCGAAGGTCAGTTGCTCGGTCTCGTCGAGCTGTTCGGCGACCTTGCCCTGGAGCATGTCGAGGTTGGAGAGGATCTCGCGCGCCTCCTCGAAGCCCTTGCGTGCGCCCTCGACGGCCTGCTGATAGAGCTGTTCGACCTCGGCCTCGGAGCGGCCACGGGCGCGGGCGCTCTCCAGCCCGGTGGCCACCGCATCGGCGATGCGGTTGGCGACCTTCTCCGGGGTGAAGTTCTCGGCGTCGAGCTTGCGCACGGCATTGGCGTCCATGCCGGGGATGTGCGCGGCGAGTCGCTCGAGCACCTGCTGCTGTGGCGCCGCTGCGCTGCCGTCGCGGGTCGCTGTCGTCGGCGAGCCCGATGCGCCGGCACCCGAGCGCAGGGTCGTGAGCGATTGGAGCTGCGAGACGGATGAGTGGAGCGAGATCATCTCTGGGCCTCCGGGGCGAGTCTGTTCCGTCCCTGAGTAACGGCCGCGGCAAGAGGTTCTTGAATCTTAGCTATCAGCGATCAGCCTCCAGCTGCCTGTCATGGCTGCCAGCCTTCGGCGCTGGCAGCTGGTCGCTGGTGGCTGAACCACCAACGGCGAGTCTCCAGCTCTCGGCCTTAGTCATGGGCGCTAGCCTTCCCTGGCGGCTGGCGGCTGGCGGCTGGCGGCTGGCGGCTCAGATATGGAAACGCCCGAGCAGGGTCTGGAGTTCGAGGGCGAGCGCGGCCAGGGCCTCGCTGGCGTGGGCGATCTGGCCGGAGGTGGTGGCGGCGTGCGCGGTGCCGTCGTTGATGTTGGAGACGCTGCGGTTGACCTCCTCGGCGACCGCGGACTGCTCCTCGGCAGCGCTGGCGATCTGGGCATTCATGTCGGTGATGGTGCTGATCGACTGGGTGATGGTCTGGAAGGACTCGGCGGCGTGCGTGGTCTGGGCGACGCCTTCGCCGGCCTTGGCGCGACCGCGCTCCATCGCCTCGACCGCGCCGAGCGCGCCGCCCTGCAATCGTTCGATCATCTCCTGCACCTCGGTGGTCGAGGCCTGGGTGCGACTGGCAAGGTTGCGCACCTCGTCGGCGACCACCGCGAAGCCGCGCCCGTGCTCACCGGCGCGTGCCGCCTCGATCGCGGCGTTGAGTGCGAGCAGATTGGTCTGGTCGGCGATGGCGCGGATCACGTCGAGCACCTTGCCGATCTCCTCGCTGTCGGCGGCGAGGCGCGAGATCGCCTCGGCCGCGCTCTCGACCTCGAGGGCCAGCGCATCGATGGTGGTGTTGGCCTCGCCGACCACGGCGCTGCCGGCCTCGGCCTCGTTGTCGGTGTTCTGAGCCGCCTGCGCGGCCTCGGCGGCGTTGCGTGCGACCTCGGCCACGGTCGAGGCCATCTCGTGCATCGCGGTGGCGACCTGCTCGACCTCGCGCTGTTGCTGGGCGACGTGTTCGCGGCTCTCGGTGCTGGTCCCGGAGAGCTGCTCGGCGGCGGCCGAGAGTTGGCTGGCGGCGCCGGCGACCTGGCTGACCAGCGTGTGAATGCGCGCGATGAAGGCATTGAAGGCGTGCGAGAGATCGGCGATCTCGTCGTTGCCGTGGACCTCGAGACGCTGGGTCAGGTCGCCCTCGCCCTCGGCGATGTCACGCAGTCGCGCGGTGGTGGCGCGCACCGGTCGGACCACCAGGCGGGTGAGCAGCACGCCGAGCAGGGCCGCGAGCACCAGTGCGACGCTGGCCGCGCCCAGCATGCTCCAGCGTGCCAGCTGGCTGGTCTCTGCGGAGATGGCGATGCTCTCCTGCTGCTGGGCCTGGAGCGATTCCTCGAGCACCCCGAACAGATGGCGCAGGGTCTGCAGGTAGGCGAGGGTCTCGTTGCGATAGATGCGCAGCGCCTGATCGTGATCGCCGCGCTGTAGTGCGCTGTTGATCCGCTTGGCCGACTCGTGGACGGCGCGATGCGGGACCGCGATGGTGTCGAAGGCGGCGCGGAACGCTTCGGGGTAGCGCGCATAGCCCGGGTCGTTGCGCAGGCTGTCGTACCACTTGCCGAAGTCACACCGGTGCGGGTCGAGTTCGCCGGTGAAGGGTTGGTCGAGCAGCAGACTGAGCCCGAGATCGTTGACCCAGGCCAGGTGGTCGATCTCCTTGACCAGCTGGAAGTTGGATTGCTCGAAGCTCTTGATCAGCGCCTGCTGGACCTTGTCGGTGCGTTGCAGTCCACTCCAGCCGATCAGCGCGATCAGCAGCATGAAGACGAGTATGACGGTGAGGGCCAGGCCGATCTTGCGGCCGAGGCTGAGATGGATGCGGGACATGTTGGCTCGGTTGTTCTTGACTGTGCGTGTGGACCGGGGCGGTCCTGGTCGTTGTCTTGCCGAGCGGCGATGCGGCGGGGTCGGACGTGATGAGTGCGGGCGCCCGGATGGGCGGGCCACGTCAAGACCGGGCGTGATCCGTGCGCTCGGGCGATTGGATCCTCGGGCGAGCGATCCCTGCTTCGCGAACTCCTTCAGACCATGCGCCCGGGGCGATTGTCACGCGATTGTAACCTGATCGTCACCGGGTGTCCGGGGTTCAGGTCACGGAAACCCGGTGACTTTTGTACGCCGGGTGTCCGTGTTGCCGGCGAAGGTCGAGGCGGCCGTGGGGCGGTTCGGGCCGCGCGCCGACGGGCCGATCAGGCCTGGGGTTCGGCGCCGCCCTGCGGGGTGGGTTCGCCGTCGCCGAGCAGTGCCCAGAACAGCACCGCGACCCAGCCGACGAGGGTCCAGCCGAAGAGCACATTGATGAGGGTGATGCGCAGACGTCTGGTCAGTCCGCGGTCATGGGCGATCAGCCCGGGCAGCACATAGAGGGTGAGGAAGACCGCGGAGAGGAAGAGACCGCTGACGTCGATCGGGTAGAGCGCGTTGATCCCGACCAGCACGACCAGCCAGCCGAGCAGCAGCGCGGTGACGCTGAGACGCAGCCCGAGCGCCTGGGCGAGCCGCATCGGTGCGGACGAGGCGATGCGGTCGATGGTGTCGCGCCAGTCGGTGCGGGTCTCCTGGGTGGGGTGTTCCTGGGCCATGCTCGATGTCTCCAAAGTGCGAGAAGGGGGCAGCATAGTCCAGAACCCGGGCGAGTCGGAAGCGAGCCGGCGGGTCAGCCGGGCAGGGGCGGGGCGGCGTGCGCTCGGTAGCGGCTGGGGGCGACCCCATAGCGCGCCTGGAAGCGGCGCGAGAAGTGGCTCGGGCTCTGGAAGCCGACCTCGTAGGCGACGCGGGTGACGGCCATCCCTTGGTCGAGCAGCTCGGCGGCACGGCGCAGCCGACGCTCGAGCAGATAGGCGTTGGGGGTGCAGCCGAGCAGGGCGGCGAAGCGGGCATAGAATCGGGTGCGCGACATGCAGCTCAGTCGGCACAGCCGCTCGATGTCGAGCGGCTGGGCGAGATGACGCTCGATATGGTCGAGCACCGCGCTGAAGGGGTCGTGATCGGGCTCGGCGGCGGCGCAGGCGAGCAGGAACTCGCGCCCCTGCTGGCGCAACAGCCGGCCCAACAGCTCGTCGACGCCGTGATCGAGTACCAGGTCGTTGTCGGCGTCGGCCTGGAGAAAGCTCCCGGCGATGCGTTCGAGCAGGCGCTGGGTGGCCTCCGAGTGATGGCCGTGCCAGCTGTGCCGAGACACCGTCTGCCAGCTCCCGCGCCCGCGCGGCAGCGGCGCGTGGCGATCGAGCCGGTCGCACAGTCGGCGCAGTCGCTCGCGCTCGACGGCGATGGTCAGGCAGCGCGTCGGTCGTTGCAGCGTCGCCTCGGGGAAGTCGATCAGCACCTGCTCGCCGGGGGCGAGCACATAGGACTGGTGCGGCAGGAAGTCGTGCGCCGGGTGCGGGCCGTGCATCCGCTTGCGGCCCTGGGTCATCGCGCAGTAGAGCAGCTCCTCGGCGCGCAGCGGCACGTCGCGGGCCGGGGCGAAGGTGTCGTAGATCGACAGCTCGGCCGCGTGACGCGCGAACAGCGTGCGGTTCTCGATCAGGTCCACCGGCGGTTGCGATGGCAAGGCGGTGTTCAACGACATCGGTACGCTTGGCGACATGCTGTTCCCTCCGTGGTCCCCGGGCCTGGACTGTCAGGCCAGTCTTGGGGACTGCGGGGCAAGTATTCGATGGTCATGCCCCGTTAACGTCCTGTTGCCGGCACGGCGCGTGTCTTGCCGCCCAAGCGATGACGACAACAGGAGGATCTGAGCCATGATCTATGCCAACCCTGGTGATCCCGGCGCCGTGGTGCGCTTCGCCGAGCGCTATGAGAACTTCATCGGTGGCGAGTGGGTCGCCCCGGTCAATGGTCGCTACCTGGACAACGTCAGCCCGGTCAACGGCCAGGTGTTCTGTCAGGTGGCCCGCTCGGATGCCGCCGACATCGCCCTGGCGCTCGACGCCGCCCACGCCGCCGCTCCGGCCTGGGGGCGGACCTCGGTGACCGAGCGCTCCAACCTACTGCTCAAGGTCGCCGATCGGATCGAGGCCAATCTGGAGCGGCTGGCGGTGGCCGAGAGCTGGGACAACGGCAAGGCGGTGCGCGAGACCCTGGCCGCCGACATCCCGCTCGCCGCCGACCACTTCCGCTACTTCGCCGGCTGTATCCGCGCCCAGGAAGGCTCGATGGCCGAGATCGACGAGCACACCGTCGCCTATCACGTCCACGAGCCGCTGGGCGTGGTCGGGCAGATCATCCCCTGGAACTTCCCGCTGCTGATGGCCGCCTGGAAGCTCGCCCCGGCGCTGGCCGCGGGCAACTGCTCGGTGCTCAAGCCCGCCGAGCAGACCCCGGCCTCGATCATGCTCTTCATGGAGCTGATCGCCGACCTGCTGCCGCCCGGGGTGATCAACGTCGTCAACGGTCTCGGCGAGGAGGCCGGGCAGGCGCTGGCCACCAGCGAGCGCATCGCCAAGATCGCCTTCACCGGCTCGACCCCGGTCGGCCAGCACATCCTGCGCTGTGCCGCCGACAAGTTGATCCCCTCGACCGTCGAACTCGGCGGCAAATCGCCCAACATCTATTTCAGCGACATCCTCCGTCACGAGGACGACTATCTCGACAAGTGCGTCGAGGGGCTGGTGCTGGCCTTCTTCAACCAGGGCGAGGTCTGCACCTGTCCGTCGCGGGCGCTGATCCAAGAGGACATCTACGAGGACTTCATCGGCCGGGTGATCGAGCGCGCGGCGCGTATCAAACGCGGCAACCCGCTCGACACCGACACCCAGGTCGGCGCCCAGGCCTCGCAGGAGCAGTTCGAACGCATCATGTCCTATCTCGACATCGGTCGCGAGGAGGGCGCCGAGGTGCTGATCGGCGGCGGCGCCGAGTGTCTCGACGGCTGTCTGAGCACCGGCTACTACGTGCAGCCGACCCTGCTCAAGGGGCGCAACGACATGAAGGTCTTCCAGGAGGAGATCTTCGGCCCGGTGGTCGGCGTGACCACCTTTCGCGACGAGGCCGAGGCCATCGCCATCGCCAACGACACCGAGTTCGGGCTCGGCGCCGGGGTCTGGACCCGCGACACCAACCGCGCCTACCGCGCCAGCCGCGCGATCCAGGCCGGGCGCGTCTGGGTCAATTGCTATCACGCCTATCCCGCGCACTCGGCCTTCGGCGGCTACAAGAAGTCGGGGATCGGCCGCGAGACCCACAAGAAGGCGCTCGATCACTACCAGCAGACCAAGAACATGCTGGTGAGCTACAGCACCAGCCCGCTGGGCTTCTTCTGAGCGCACGGGGCCGCCCCCGGGGTGCGAGCCCCGGGGCGGTCCGTCGGACGATTAATTGAACATCTGGCAGGAGATGCTGCACGAGGACCTGGTGAAGACGGTGCCCGGCGGGCAGGGCATGCGCTGCGGGACGTCCTCGGGTACGCAGACCGTCGTCTGGTGCGGCTCGAAGCTGCCGACCGAGGTCGTCCAGCCGGGCGGGCACTGATAGCGGATCTCGAGCGGCGGGCGGGCGACGTGCAGGTCATCCGGGTCCGGGTGTTGCTGGACCTCGACCTCCCTCGGGTCGGGTTTGGTGAACTGATCCCCGGGCTCGGCCTGGGTGGTCGGCGCCAGTCCGGTGAGCAGGGCCAGGGAGAGGCCGAGTGCGGTCACGGTAGGTCTCATGCGCGGATACCTCGCTAGTCCATTGATCGAGATGATGTCCTTGCGCGCGCTCCTGGCACCGATCTGCAGGGATGCGATCGGTGAGGCGCTCGCCTCACCGACCGAGCCGTGCCACCGGACCGCGTGTCTATTGAGCCGGGTCCTGTCGTCACGGGTCAGCGTCTCAGCTGTTTCTTCACCGACTTGAGGTATTTGCCGAAGTCGCGGTCCTTCTTGCGCCGCTCGGCATGGGAGCGCTGGTGGAAGGCGGATTCCTCCCGGAGCTTCAGGTAGCTGTCGAGCTGTGCCCGACCGATCGTCCCGACCTCCACCGCCTGCAGGATAGCGCATCCGGGCTCGTCGGTATGGGTGCAGTCGCGGTAGCGGCAGTGCTGCGCGAGCGCGGTGATCTCGCCATAGCTGGCGTCGAGACCGCCCTCGGCGCCGATGACGCCGAACTCGCGCATCCCGGGGTTGTCGATGACCAGCGCGCCGCCGTCGAGCCGCATCAGCTCGCGTCGTACCGTGGTGTGACGTCCCTCGCCGGTGCCGCTGACGCCGCCGGTCTCCTGACGTGCCTGATCGGTCAGCAGGTTGATCAGGGTGCTCTTGCCGACGCCGGACGAGCCGACGAAGCAATAGGTCCTGCCCGGGGTGAGCAGCAGTTCGAGCGTCTCCAGCCCCTCCCGCGTCACGCTGCTCAGTGTCAGCGCCGGCGCACTGATGCCGGCGTCACGGATCTCCGCGATCTGGGCCTCGAGCACCTCCGGCGCGACCAGATCGGTCTTGGTCAGCAGGATGTAGGGCTCGGCGCCGCCGTCGGTCACCATCACCAGATAACGCTCCAGGCGCCTCAGATTGAAGTCGAAGTGGCAGGACTGGACGATCACCGCGCAGTCGATGTTTGCCGCGATCATCTGCGGCTCACTGCTGTTCCCGGCGACCTTGCGGCGCAGCGCGGTGCGCCGCGCGAGCAGTGCATGGACGATGCCGAAGTCGTCGTCCGCGCCACCCTCCACAGACACCCAGTCACCGACGCAGGGGTGTGCGTCGGGGTGTGGGTGGCGATGGAGATAGCGACCGGCGAGCCTGGCACGGAACGGGCCGGTCTCGTCGAGCAGCAACAGCTGGTCGCGATCGACCGCGGCGACGCGGGCGAGTCGTGTGTTCGGGGCGGGGTCGAGCCTGTCCTCGAACCAGTCGGTCCAGCCCAGGGGGATCAGTTCGGCGTGCATGGTGGTCGTGTCGTCCGGTGATGGGTGGGTCCATGGGGGCAGCCGAGGCGCTGTCGCGATCGTCTTCGGGAGGCGTCATCAGCCGTGCCTTCGTGCCGATTCTAGCGGTCCCGCGAGACGGGGTCCTTGCGGACATGCCGGTCGGGGACGGGCGGGGTCGCCTTCGTGCCGAGCCGCCGCGAGATCGGCGCGAGACCAGGGCGGTTGCGTGGGACGGCCCGAGGCGTTCACTCGGGCTCGATGAACGGCTGTATGATGCGAGGCGTCGCAGACGAGGAGCGTCAGCCCGGTGATTGCCCCCTTGACGCGCATGTTCCGCGCGGCCCGACAGCTACCCTCCAGCGCACCCAATCCATCATCGACGCCACAGGGAGGGGACGCGATGTCTCGCTCAGGACACCTGATACGCAGCGCCCGCGAGAACACCGGCGTGTCTCTCGGCATCAGGCCATTGGCGCCCGTGGCCGGGCTCTTCGTCGTCCTCGCCGTGCTGCTCCTGCCGGCGACGACGCTCGCCCAATCGGCGCCAGAGGTTGTGTCTCCGGGCCAGGAGACGGCATCGGGCGCGATGATCGAGGGGCAACCGCTCGATCTGGTGGAGGACTGGCGGCTCACCGGCGTTCCTGCCGAGCTGCAGGCATGGGTCCCGTGGGCGCTGCGAGACCAGGCCGCCGCGCTCGGCTGCACCCCCGCGCTGGCCGCCGGCGCCGCCCTCGATCCCGTGTGTGCCTGGCCGGGACCGCTCGTCCTGTCGATCGGGCGCGAGGCCATGAGCTTCCGACAACCCTGGACCTTGCTCGAGCGGGGCTGGCTGCCGCTCCCCGGTCAACGCGGGGCCTGGCCGACCGAGGTGACGCTCGACGGCGCGCCCGCGACCGTGGTCGATCGGGACGGGAAGCCGTTCCTGTTCCTGGACGGACCCCGCGCATCCGCCCGCGTCGAGGGCGAGATCGCGTGGCTCCGCCGCCCGACGCAGCTGTCCATCCCCGAGCAGGTCGGGGTGGTGCTGGCGGCCGACGGCACGCCGCTCCGGCTCGACGACAACGGCGATCTCTGGCTCCAGCGCCCTCGCGACGCGACGCCGGCGGCGCCCCAGGACTCGCTGTCGATCAAGGTCTTCCGGCGCTTCACCGATGGCAACCCGATGGTCGTCGTCACCCGGCTGCTGATCTCCGTGACCGGGCGCGAGCGATCCCTGACGTTCGCGGACTTCCTGCCCGAGGGCTTCGTCCCCCATCAGGTCGAGAGCGCGCTCCCGGTGGGCATCGATCAGGCGGGGCGGCTCGAGATCCAGGTCGGGCAGGGCTCGCACTCGGTCGACGTCCTGGCGCACGCCACCGGCGACATCCTCAGCATCCCGGTTCCCGATGTCGCCGGCGAGGGCTGGCCCGGCAGGGAGCTGTGGTCGTTCCAGGTGGTGCCGGCGCTTCGTTCTCTCGGCTTCACCGGGCTGGATCAGATCGACCCCAGCCAGACCGAGATCCCCGAGCCGTGGCGCGGCGATCGCGCCTTTCTGGCCGAGGCCGGCAAGGCCGGATCACTCGACGTGCAGTTGCTCGCCGATATCGGCTCGGGCGTCGGGCGTGTGGACCTGCGCCGCGAGGCGTGGCTCGACTTCTCCGGTCGCGGGCTGACGTTCCGCGACAGCATCACCGGCGAGCTGTTCGCGCCGGGCCGCTTTTCGTCGCCCCTGGACATCGGCCGTCTCGAGCTGAACGGCACACCGTGGGTGCTCTCGGAGATCGCCTCGGACGATGAGACGGCGTCGCTGGACGGGATCGAGGTGCCGGCGGGGCGACTCGCGCTCACCGCGGAGGGGCGTCTGGAGACCGATCCCGAGCAGTCCGGCACCTTCCCCCTGCGGCTCGCGAGCAATGGCTGGGCGGCCGAGAGCGCGGTGTTCGACTCGGTCAACACCACCATCAACCTGCCGGCGGGGTGGCTCGCCGTCGCCGCCTTCGGCACCGACAACCTCCCGCAGACCTGGCTCACCAAGTGGAACCTGCTCGATCTGTTCCTGCTCATCCTAGTCGCCGCGCTCTTCGTCAAGGCTCTGGGCCTCTGGGCCGGCGTGCTGTGGGTGATCGTCGGGGCGCTGACCTGGCAGTTGCCCTTCGGCGGCGGGTCGCTGTGGATCGCCGTCATCCTCCTCGGCATCCTGACGCGGGCGTGCTACCAGCGCGATATCCCGCGTCTCGGCAACCTCGTCGGCGGGATCGCCGCGGTGCTGTTCGTCGTGCTCGCCGTGTTCGTCGCCTCCTACACGGTCTATGCGGTCAAGACGTCGCTGTTTCCGCAGCTTGATCGCAACTTCGCCAACCGCTACGACGCGGCGTTGTCCAGCCCGAACCGCGCGATGGGGCTCGCCGAGGCCGAGATGGCGATGCCCTCATCCGCGCCCATGCGGGGCAAGGCCGCCGCGCCTTCTGACTATCTGGGCCTCGATCAGGACGGTGGTCGCCTGCAGGTGATCGTCGATGCCGAGGCCAAGATCGGCACCGGGCCGGGACTGCCCACCTGGCGCGGCAACCAGACCACCCTTGCCTGGCAGGTCCCGAACGTCCCGGATGCCTTCGAGTCCGCCTCGCTCTATCTGCTCACGCCGATGATGTTCGGCGCCGCGAAGCTGATCGGCGCGGGCGGTCTCATCGTGCTGCTGGTGGCATTGGCCTTCCGCGGCTACCGGACCTATCGCGACCGGCCCGCGGCATCGGACGAGGAGGCGATGACGCTCGACGTCGGCGCCGCGCGGCCCTCGTCGCCCACCGTTGCGCTGATCGCCGTGGCGGTGCTGTCGAGCCCCGCGCTCTTCGTCAGCGACGAGGCGCTCGCCCAGTCCGTCGGCTATCCCTCGGACACGTTGATCGAGGCGCTGCGTTCGCATGTGCTCCGCTCCCCCGAGTGCGCGCCCAACTGTGCGTCCTCGGGCGACATGCGGGTGATGATCTCCCGCGCCGAGGACCAGCAGGGGTGGACGCTGCGGCTGCTCCTGGACGTCTCCGCCCTGCACGAGACCGCCTATCCGCTCCCGGCGCGGCGCTCCGAGTGGCAGCCACGGGCGGTCCTGCTCGACGGCGAGACGCCGCCGGTGCGCGCGGATGCCGCATCGCGGATCAGGTACGTCCGCATGCCCGCCGGGCGACACACCCTCGAGCTGTCCGGCGCCATCCCGCCCGGCGGGCTGACCCTGACGCTCAACGCCCCGCCGCAGCGAATCCGGGTCGAGGCCCCGGACATCTGGCGCGTCGATGGCGTCTCCGCGCTCGGGCTGTCCAACGGCAGTCTCAGCATCGCGCCCCGGCAGCGCGCTGAGGCCGGGGACGCGAGCGCGCCCGATACCGCGGGACTCGAACCCTTCACCCGGGTGCTCAGGACCATCTCCTTCGGTCCCAAGTGGACGGTCTCGACGCGGGTGCAGCGCCTGTCGAGCAGCAGCGACAGCGCCGTCGTGCTGGTGCCCCTGCTCGATGGCGAGCGCGTCGTCTCCTCGGGCCTATCCGTTCGGGACGGCCGCATCGAGATCCCGTTCCGCGCCGGCCAGACCGAGCGTCGCTGGACCAGCGAACTGGAGTTCGCCGACCGCATTCGTCTGGAGAGCCCGGGCGGGGGCGCGTTCAGCGAGACTTGGGCGATCGCGGAATCCCCCTTGTGGCGCGTCGAGGCGGTCGAGGACGAGGGCGTCGCAACCCTCCAGCAGGGCGCGCTGCGGACCTGGAAGCCCTGGCCGGGACAGCGCATCGAACTCAACGTGACCCGGCCCAAGCCGGTGCCGGCCGCAACCATGACGGTGCGCGCCTCGACCCTGACCGTCATGCCGCGGGCCAAGGGCTCCCGCTACACACTGGAGGTCAGCATCCAGTCCAGTCAGGGGGATGTGCTGCCGATCAGGCTGGCGGCCGGGTCGCGCTTCGAGGCGCTCGAGGTGGATGGCTCCAGACGGCACGTCCGAGAGACCGCGCTGGAGGATGGCCGGGTGGAGCTTCAGGTCCCGATCGATCCCGGTCTCCATAGGGTCCTGGTGAGCTGGGACGCCGAGGCGGCGATCGCGACGCGCTACCGGGTCGAGCCGGTCGAGCTTGGCGTGACCGCCGCGACGAACCTCAGCGTCAAGGTGATGCCCGCCGAGGATCGATGGGTGGTCTGGACCGCCGGTCCATCCATGGGGCCTGCCGTGACCTTCTGGGCACTGCTGATCGCCGTTGTCGTCGCGGCCCTGGTGTTCGGGGCGATTCGCGGGATTCCGCTCAAGCGCCTCGATTGGTTCGTGCTCCTCGTCGGACTGACGCAGTCGCTCCTTGCCGCGGTGGTCGTGGTGGTCTGGGTGCTCGCCTTCCATGCGCGCGGTTGGTTGTCACCGAAGGCCTCGGCGTGGCGGCACAACCTCGTGCAACTGGTGCTGGCGCTGCTGACCGTCGCGGCCTTCGCCACGCTGCTCGACTCGATCCCGTCGAGCCTGCTCGGCCAGCCCGAGATGCATATCGCCGGCAACGGATCGAGCGCCGATGCGCTGCAGTGGTATCAGGACCGGGTCGAGGGTGAGGCGTGGGTGGCGCTGCCGCAGCCCGAGATGATCTCTGCCTGGGTGATCGTCTACCGGGCGTTGATGCTGCTGTGGGCGCTGCTGGTCGTGCGTCTGGTCGTCCGGCTGGCAAGCTGGGCCTGGGCGCGGTTCGTCGCCCCCGTGGCGTTCAAGCCGATCGGGGGAGGGGCGCGGCGCGCGCAGCCGAAGGTCTAGCGTGCAGGGGCTGGCGCGGCCAGGGACAGGCCATGCACACTATCGGCCAGGGACGGGCGAGGGCGATGCGGTCGCAGCCGGACGATCGGTCGGCGTGGTCGGGCCGAAGAGGGCCATGGCGCGGCGCACGCCGCGTAGATAACGACACTCTCGCCGTGCCGCGAGCGCCGTCAGTCGCTCCGGCGCACCGATTGCCGCGCCGAACCCCTTGAGCAGGAAACCGGCGTGCTCGACGAAGCGCTCCGGCGCGATGCCGAGTCGGGTGAGAATCTCGGGCAAGTCCGACGGGATCGCGCCGCGATCCCGTTGTGCGTACTTTCTTCCGGTGTCTTCGGGGTCACTGCCCAGACTGGGTTGATATCGACATCGGCTATCACCGCCAATCTACCCAGCCCCGTCGATGTTTGAAACTCCCTCTGTCAACCGATAGAAGCCGCAGAGATATACTTGCCGCCCACAGCGCGGGCAAGCGTAGGAGAGGTTTTTGTATAAGTGGGCGGGGTGGGTGTTCCTTAATTATTGGTGTTGCTTGTTTTTGGGTTGCGCATGAATTATTTGTTGCGTATTTTTGAGTTTTTCGCGAAATCAATTTGAGCGAAGGCGCCTTGCCCTAAACCATCCGGAAGCCCGGGGATATTGCTCCTGCCTTGAAATATTGTGCATGGAAGTAATGTTGTGCCTGGGTATATGTCTATGGCGGGATTGTATTTGAACATAAGTGAAAAGACTGCCGTTTCTTCAAGAAGGTATAGCTTGGAAAGTTCGAGAGAGCGGGCTAGTGTTCTTTTCGAGGAGCGGTTTCTGTTTTTTTGTCTTTCCCAAAACACATATGCATTTTTGTCGATTGCGTTATGGAATTCTATATTGCGATCGTAGAGTTTATATGTCGAGTCTAGTGATTTTTTGTAATCTTTATGGCTTCTCCAGGAATCCCAGCGGGATAGGTAAAGGTTTCTGATTTTTGAGAAAAAACAAGAGTTCCTTTCTATCCATTCATTGCCCAATTCTATGCTTTGCTCTAACGCTTTTTTTTCTGTGATGTTGTCTTTTGACATTGAGTTGTATCGCTGCAATGTGTCATTTACGCATAAAAATATTTGACTCCCCTGTTCTGGAGTAAATCTGTTTGTGGCCCATTCTATTGTGGCGCTGAGTTTTTCGGCTTCGTGGTACTGGTGGCCGACGCTTATTTGAAGCCTGCAATTGCGATGATTTCTCCAGCTGTCTCCACGTTTCACTTTTACTGAGTAATTTCCTGACGGGGGCGGGTATTGAGTTCTCCTGTGAAACATGAGCTTTCTCTTTTTGGTTTGCGTTTTTTGCTGCGGGCTTGTTTATAACTGGGCGGAAAAGCGTTCTGCGATAAGTGTAGAGTGTCGCTCTTGGGGGGGGGCACGTTATTTTGGCTTGGCTTGTTAGTGTTTTTGATTTATGAGGTTTGCCGTAAAGTGGCGATGACTTTCTGTCCAGTTTATATTTTTTACGGAAATGTTAAGGTCTGCCATCTCTTTGATTTGGTAGCTTGATTCTGATAGTGCTTTTTGAAACATTTTGAGGCTGGCGAAATTATTTGGGGGTACTGAAAACTCTACACTTTCAATGTTGTGTTTTTCGAAATTACAAAGTATTTCTTTTATCATTCTTTTTCCAATTCCTTTTTTTCTGAAGTTTATATCTACGCCAACCTGCCAGATATACGCTAATTTTTTTGGTAGTGCCCTGACCGATAGGTTTCGATAAGATCAGAATCCATTTCTTTAAGGTTGAAGAAAATGTATCTGACATGTCCGCAGTGTCACTCCAACCATGTGACCAAAAATGGATTCAACCGGCTGAAAAAGCAGTTATACAAGTGTCAAGATTGCGGTCGCCAGTTCGTTATCCATCCTGCCAAGGGGCAGGTTTCTCAGGAAACCCGCGAACTGATCGATCGGTTGCTGCTGGAAAAAATCTCCCTGGCCGGAATTGCCCGTGCGGTGAAGGTCTCCGAGGCTTGGCTGCAGAACTACGTGAACGAGAAGTACAAGAAGGTTCCTCGTCAGGTCGCGCTAAAAAAAAACACCACATCCTACGGAGTAATCCTGGAGTGCGACGAACTGTGGTCCTTTGTCGGAAAACGCCTGAACAAACAATGGATCTGGCTCGCTATGGATCGCCTGACCCGGCGTATCGTCGGGGTCCATGTTGGCGATCGTACGGAGCGCTCCGCACAGGCTCTGTGGGATTCCATCCCAGCGCAATATCAGACTTCCGCTCCCGTCTACACAGATTTTTGGAGCGCCTATGCGCGGATCATCCCGGCACACCGACATTATCCCAGTGCGAAGTCACAAGGGGAAACCAACCATATCGAACGGTTTAACGGTACACTCCGGCAGCGTATCTCCCGCTTGGTGAGAAAGTCGCTCGCGTTCTCGAAGAACCAGGAAAACCATCTTGGTGCACTCTGGAACTTCATTCATCACTACAACGCCAAGATGTGCGTGTGATTCATTGTGGGAAGCCAAACACATCGAGAGATTCAAAACCCTATCGGTCAGGGCACTACCACACCTAACAAACGCATGTTGCCGGACTGTTTTTCCGCTGCGCTACAAACCAGCCGCAAATGCGGGCGTTACGTGTCTTTAAGAGTTCGGAGTATTTTTGAATAATGCAAAATATTATCTATGTAATGCGTCATGTAGATATTGGTGGGAACGTCGATATTCCGTATAAAAAAGTGGGTATAACTGGAGCCGGGAATGCAAGCCTTAGTTCAAGGTTGTTACAGATAAGCAATACAAAATCTCCTATAAAGGCGCAATGTATAGCTGCTTGGGAGCATCATGACGCACGGGCTGTTGAAAATGCGTTACATATGCTCCTGGATGACAGCCGAGTTGAGGGTGAATGGTTCTTAGATAAAGACGATACTTTAGTCGAGCGTATGCAACCAATTATGGAGCTAATAGGTGCGAAGGAATTACCGATTGAGCAAAGTAATGACGTTTATACTCAAAGCGTCCTTCGTAAAGAGGTAGAAGCGAAACAAACGTCTGATCATATTTTACTTGGCGAAATTTCAGATTTACTAGAGAAGCCTCTTAGATCCAGTTCACGGATTTCTGGGCCTACATTTTTCAGTGATGAAAAACAGCTAACTTACTACGTAAATGCAAGGAAGTCGGGTAAGCATCATCTCTCTATAGGCCGGAGCAGGGATATCTATGATGATATTAAAGAGTTTCTTGAAGGTCGAGGATTTGCCGTAGAGCAAGGAAAAAAAGGTGGTGCAAAAGTAATGAGTATAAGCAATGAAACAGTTGCCTCAGTAATTAACTTAATTGAGCGCGAGTTTGTACCAATCAACACGTAACAAGTTGCACCAGCCGACATTTTTTCCGTAGCCCCTTTTTGTGCTTAATAGAACCGAAGAAAGGAACACCCACTTACCGTTGACGTGTCCCCTTCCCCAAAAATAGGTCCAGCGAAAAGTAGAGACCGAGAGCATGATGGTGGCCGAGCAGAGGAGAGCCCACATGCGCAAGAGCAAGTACAGCGAGCAGCAGATCGTTAACGCATTGCGTCGCGCTGAGTCTGGAGTAGCCGTCAAGGACGTGTGCCGGGAGCTGGGGGTCAGCGCGGCGACCTTCTATCAATGGCGCTCGAAGTACGGGGGGATGGAGGCTTCGGACCTGAAGCGGCTGCGCGCGCTGGAGGAGGAGAATCGCCGGCTCAAGCACATGTACGCGGATCTGAGCCTGGATCACAAGATCCTGAAGGAAATCGTCGAAAAAAAGCTCTGAGCGCCAGGGCGCGGCGCGCCCTGGCGGGTGAGTCCATGGTCGAGGGTGTGAGCAAGCGGCGCGTCTGTCGACTGCTCGGGCTGAGCCGTTCGGTGCTCGACTATCACGCCCGCCCGCGTGACGACGGGCCGCTGATCAAGGCGCTGAGCACGCTGGCCGAGCGCTATCCATCCGCCGGGTTCCGCAAGCTCTATGTGCGGCTGCGCCGCGCCGGACATCCCTGGAACCACAAGCGGGTCTGGCGGGTGTATTGCGCGCTCAAGCTCAATCTGCGGCGTCGGCGCAAGCGGCTCCGTGCGCTCCGCCCGCCGCAACCGCTGGTGCAACCGATCCGTCCCAACCTGCAATGGTCGGCCGATTTCATGAGCGATGCGCTGAGCAGCGGCATGAGCTATCGCACCTTCAACCTCATCGACGACTACAACCGCGAGGCGCTGCGTATCGAGGTCGACGTCTCGCTGACCTCGGCGCGCGTCATCCGCGTACTCGAACAGGTCATCAGCGTCCGGGGGCACCCCGAGCGTCTGCGTCTCGACAACGGACCGGAGTTCACCAGCACCGTCTTCCAACGTTGGGCCGCCGAACGTGGTATCGCCCTCGACTTCATCAGCCCCGGGAAACCGACCCAGAACGGCTTCATCGAGCGTTTCAACGGCAGCTTCCGCCGCGAGGTCCTCGATGCCTGGCTTTTCAACACCCTCGAGGAGGTTCGCCAACAGGCAGACGACTGGCTCGACGAATACAACCTGCGCCGACCGCACGAGTCGCTCGGCGATCTTTCACCAATCGAGTTTCTTAACCGCCGCGGACATGCCGCAGAGTAAAGGACACCCACTTACCAATGACTCGTCCCCGCGCCTCGCTCGTCTCCCTCTCCGATACGCCCTGGTATCACGTCGTCACGCGCTGCGTGCGCCGGGCGTATCTCTGCGGCTTCGATCGGTTGACCGGACGGAGTTTCGAGTATCGGCGCGGGTGGGTGGAGTTGCGGTTGCGCCAGCTCGGAGAGTAAAGGACACCCAACGGAGAGTAAAGGACACCCACTTACCGTTGACGCTCCCAAGGCCCTCTCCATGACTCGTGCCCGCGCCGCGCTCGTCTCCTTGTCCGATACGCCCTGGTATGGCAGAAACAAAAGGACACCCACTTACCACTTACCACTTACCACTTACCACTTACCACTTACCACTTACCACTTACCACTTACCACTTACCACTTACCACTTACCACTTACCAGCGTAGACTTGAAACGCGGGTAGTGCCCTGACTGATAGGATTTTGAATAGCTCGATGTTTTTGAGCTTTCCCGCAATGAATCACACGCACATCGTAGCGTTGTAGTGATGAATGAAGTTCCAGAGTGCACCCAGATGGTTTTCTTGGTTCTTCGAGAACGCAAGCGACTTTCTCACCAAGCGGGAGATACGCTGCCGGAGTGTACCGTTGAACCGTTCGATGTGGTTGGTTTCCCCTTGTGACTTCGCACTGGGATAATGTCGGTGTGCCGGGATGATCCGCGCATAGGCGCTCCAGAAATCTGTGTAGACGGGAGCGGAAGTCTGATATTGCGCTGGGATGGAATCCCACAGCACCTGTGCGGAGCGCTCCGTACGATCGCCAACATGGACCCCGACGATACGCCGGGTCAGGCGATCCATGGCGAGCCAGATCCATTGTTTGTTCAGGCGTTTTCCGACAAAGGACCACAGTTCGTCGCACTCCAGGATTACTCCGTAGGGTGTGGTGTTTTTTTTAGCGCGACCTGACGAGGAACCTTCTTGTACTTCTCGTTCACGTAGTTCTGCAGCCAAGCCTCGGAGACCTTCACCGCACGGGCAATTCCGGCCAGGGAGATTTTTTCCAGCAGCAACCGATCGATCAGTTCGCGGGTTTCCTGAGAAACCGGCCCCTTGGCAGGATGGAGAACGAACTGGCGACCGCAATCTTGACACTTGTACAACTGCTTTTTCAGCCGGTTGAATCCATTTTTAGTCACATGGTTGGAGTGACACTGCGGACATGTCAGATACATCTTTTTCATCCTTAAAGCAAGAGATTCTGATCTTATCGAAACCTATCGGTCAGGGCACTACCTTAGGTGTTTTCCAGCACATACTCTGCGGCATTAATATTGTCCAATGTGTTATCAACGAGTTTCTTATATAAATCAAAATGTATGGAAGAATACTCCAGTTTGTGAATCTCGTTGATATAAAAATATTGGTAGTGCCCTGACCGATAGGGTTTTGAATCTCTCGATGTGTTTGGCTTCCCACAATGAATCACACGCACATCTTGGCGTTGTAGTGATGAATGAAGTTCCAGAGTGCACCAAGATGGTTTTCCTGGTTCTTCGAGAACGCGAGCGACTTTCTCACCAAGCGGGAGATACGCTGCCGGAGTGTACCGTTAAACCGTTCGATATGGTTGGTTTCCCCTTGTGACTTCGCACTGGGATAATGTCGGTGTGCCGGGATGATCCGCGCATAGGCGCTCCAAAAATCTGTGTAGACGGGAGCGGAAGTCTGATATTGCGCTGGGATGGAATCCCACAGAGCCTGTGCGGAGCGCTCCGTACGATCGCCAACATGGACCCCGACGATACGCCGGGTCAGGCGATCCATAGCGAGCCAGATCCATTGTTTGTTCAGGCGTTTTCCGACAAAGGACCACAGTTCGTCGCACTCCAGGATTACTCCGTAGGATGTGGTGTTTTTTTTTAGCGCGACCTGACGAGGAACCTTCTTGTACTTCTCGTTCACGTAGTTCTGCAGCCAAGCCTCGGAGACCTTCACCGCACGGGCAATTCCGGCCAGGGAGATTTTTTCCAGCAGCAACCGATCGATCAGTTCGCGGGTTTCCTGAGAAACCTGCCCCTTGGCAGGATGGATAACGAACTGGCGACCGCAATCTTGACACTTGTATAACTGCTTTTTCAGCCGGTTGAATCCATTTTTGGTCACATGGTTGGAGTGACACTGCGGACATGTCAGATACATTTTCTTCAACCTTAAAGAAATGGATTCTGATCTTATCGAAACCTATCGGTCAGGGCACTACCTAATATTGAATATAGACTAAAGATAATGACACGGTGAGCGAAAGGTAGAACAGAGAAAGCGTAAGAACGAGATCGCTGTAAGCGATCACTAAGAATCGGGAAAAACCAGGGTTTGCGCTTAGCAGTCTTAAAAAAAATCTAGTTTGCGCTATTGATACTGCGTCAATAAAAATGTTTGATAAAAACAAGAATGATACGGCAAATAACAGAAAGGGATGATCATGGAAGTTGTCCGATATTTGCGAAACTAAATCAGGGTTGAGTAAGTGCACTATTAAGATGTTAAGGATAACAAATGAAGTGGAGAACAAAGCTGTAACGAAAAAGAATCGCAAGCTCCAGAACTCATTTCCAAAAACTCGAAGAAAAACGTCTTCTAAGAATAGTTTTATTGCGTTGGTGCTGTTGGCAATTTCCGCGGTAAACTTGTTACTTGACGCTTTGCCGAGCAAAGCATTTGCAAGTTTGGCTTTCGATTCTGTTGTTGCGAATCGATCTAAAGCAGAGCCAAGAGTTAATAAAAATCCGGCAATGGTAAGTGCCGCAAGGGTCGCGTCCATGTTTTTCTGTCCTTAGTTATTGGCTGTCAAGCCTCCTGAGATTATATGTCCGCTTATTGAATGGTTTTGGGTGTTTCTGTGTGCGCTCCTTGATTATGTGAGTTAAGAATGTCTATTAAGGGTTTGATTTTTATTTTTTGCTCTAATAGTTGAATGGGGTGGCGCCTGCGTTTCCAGTGTTATGCTGATAGCAGCCTAACACAATATTGGCCGACCGCAATGCGTTGCGCTTATCCTGTTTTTTCATCCCCAAGGGTTTGGTCTACGTTTTGTACGAAAAGTAGTGCCTGAGGCATCTACGGATGTAAGCAAGCGTGAACATTGCCGAGAAGCTGGTCGCTAACTTGTCGTAACGGGAGGCGATGCGTCGACAGGACTTGAGCCAGCCGAACAGCCGCTCGATGACGTTGCGCTTGCGATAGCTGGGCTTGTTGAGCGTCCAGGGCTATCGTATCAAGGATCTATAATATTATAAGATGCCAATATCTTTTGATATCAGTCTATTGTCGCCATCTTGCATCGAAACCCCGTCGTTATTCCCACGAAAGATTTAGGACTGTGCAAGACAAGATCCACAACTGGAGCGAGGCTTCGTCTTGATCATGGCGCCAAGAAACGAACCCTCGGCGAAGCCTCGTCTTGAGCAACGAGTGCTGACCTTCCTATCGCCTTGAATTATATTTAATATTAGCGCAATCGAATATTAGTGGTACTTGATGCGATAGCCCTGGTTGAGTGTCCGAGGGCGGCCAGGCTTGGGTTTACGCACGCCCTTGCGCTGAGGGATCACCGGACGGATGCCGCGCCGATCGCAATAGCGGCGTAAGTCGTCGGCATCGTAGCCCTTGTCGGCGGCAGTTGGCGGCAACGGGTGCGCGGACGACCTCGATGAGCGCTGGGCAAGCGGACCTGATCGAGGAGCGATTGGGCATAGCGGATGTCGCTGTGCTGCTCCGGAGAGAGCAGAAAGCTCAAGGGAACGCCTTTGGCGTCGCAGAGCAGGTGGATCTTGGTCGTCAGGCCGCCGCGACTGCGCCCGAGCGCATGGCTCAGCGGCTCCTGTGGCCCCCCTTTTTTCCGCCGCTAGCGGCGGCGCGCGTTGCACGGATCGAGGTCGAGTCGATCATCCAGGTCTCCAGATCGATCAGCCCATCCTCGCGCAGCCGGATGTGCAGCCGGTCCAGGACCTTGGTGAAGGTGCCGTCGTCACGCCAGTCGCGAAGCCGCTGGTAGACCGTCGACCAAGGACCAAAGCGCTCAGGCAGGTCGCGCCACGCCGCACCCGAGCACAGCACCCAGAAGATGCCGTTGAGCATCAGGCGGTCATCCCGGCGTGGGCGGTCGGTGCGCTGCGGGCGGGAAAACAGAAATGTAGTCGCAGTAAGGTTCCCCCTCACCCCGTCAACACCCCAAACACCCCAGGCAACCGCTCCGGCAACCGCTCAACCTGATCGACGATCGAGTACCCGTTCTCGCCGAAGATCCGCGCGACGTAGCGGTCGGCCTCGGGGTCGAGGGTGAGGCAGTGGGTGTGGATGCCGCGGGTGCGCAGGTCCTCGACCGCCTTCTTGGCGTCGTGGCGGAGGTATTGCGGGTCGCGCTCGTCGATGTCGGCGGGCTCGCCGTCGGTGATGAGCAGCACCAGGCGCTTTTGCGCCGGTTGCTGTTCGAGGTGATGGCCGGCGTGGCGCAGCGCCGCGCCCATGCGGGTGGAGAGCCCGCCGCGCATCCCGGCCATGCGTGACTTGGCCGCGTCGCCATAGTCCTGGTCGAAGTCCTTGAAGCGGTAGTAGCGGACGTCGTGACGACCGTCGGAGGCGAAGCCGTGGACGGCGAAGGCGTCGCCGATGGCGTCGATCGCCCAGGCGAGCAGGCCGGTGGCTTCGCGGGTGAGGTCGAGGATGCTGGGGGCCGCGTCGTAGCCGGGCTCGCCCTCGTTGACGCCGACCTTCTCGTTGGTCGACTCGGAGAGGTCCATCAGCACGACGATGGCGAGATCGCGGACGTGGCGGGTGATGCGGATGTTGATGCGCGGGTCGGGCATGACGCCGCGACGGATGTCGACCATGGCGCGCACCGCGGCTTCGAGGTCGAGTTCCTCGCCCTCCTCGTAGCCGCGCCGACGCACCACGCCCTGGGGCTGGAGGGCGTCGATGAGGTGGCGGATGCGCGAGGCGATGGGGCGATGGCGGGTGAGGATCTCGTCCATCAGCGCCGGGTCGCCGCGCTCCTGGCGGCGCTCGATCACGCTCGTCCAGTCGGGGCGGTAGAGCTGGACGTGGTAGTCCCACTCGGGATAGTGGAAGGGCTCGGAGATCGGCTCGCGGCCCTCCAGCTCGTTGATGGTGCAGTCCTCCTGGTCGAGCCAGAAGGGGGTGGCGAGGTTCCACACCTCCTGGGCGTCGTCGCCGGCAAGCTCGCAGTCGAGTTCGTTGACCATCTCCATCACGCTGACCTGACGGCGCACCTGTCGCGCGCGCTCGGGCAGGTAGTCGAGCCCCTGGGTGATGAACAGGTTCTCGTCGAAGGCCCAGCAGTAGCGGTTGTCGTCGCGATAGGGCAGGGGCATGTCCTCGAGCACGCGCAGGCTCGGCAGTGCCACCAGTTCGAGTGCGCGGTCGTGGAAGGCGAGCCCGGCCTCGCGGCTGATCGCGTTGTCGGTGCCGCGGTTGGCGCAGTGCTCATGGAAGCGCGCGGCGCTCTCGGCGATCGCCGGTTCCGGGTCTTGGTACTCGGGGTCGAGCAGGGCGCGCGCCAGCCGGGTGAGCAACGATTGCATCGGGTGGGCGTTGGCCGCGAGGGGGAGGGCGTGGGCGTGGATGGCGCCCCAGAGCTTGCGCAGGCCGGGGAACTCGGCGACCGCCAGGGCCTCGACGCGGGCGTCCTCGAACAGGGTGACGACGAAGCGCTGCGCCGGGCTCAGGCCGGTGCCGTCGAGCGGCGCGGTGGTGTAGACCAGATGGGCAGCGCAGTGGGCGGCGGCGGCGCGGTAGAGGTCGACGCCGGGGATGCCCTGCCAGTCGTCGAAGGCATCGGGGAGATGGATCTGGAACTCCTCGATGAAGGGGCGCAGTCCCTCGCGCGACTCATAGTCGCCCGAGGTCGGACGCATGAAGAAGGCGCGCGCCCAGAGCGCGCGCAGATAGAAGTTGAGACGGCGCTGGTTGTCGACGAACAGGGTGCCGCGCCGCTCCTGCTGGAGCACCGCGCGCGAGGCCTCGCTGGCCAGGCCGAAGTAGGCGAGCTGGCCGTCGAGGTCGCGGGCGTGGGCCTGGGCGCCCCACAGCGCCCAGCGGCGCAGTCCGCCGAGGGTGAGCTTGGCGAACAGCTCGTCGCTGTGTTCGAGCATCGGGCGCAGGCCGCGCGGGGCCTTGCCGGCGAGCTGGTGGAGCAGGCCGAGATAGCCGCGCATCAGCTCGGCGTCGCCGAGCCGGGTGGCGGCCAGCCCGAGCGAGCCGAGCAGCAGGGTGAGCACGGTGCCGGAGGTGTGCGAGGCGAGCTTCATCAGCGCGCCGACGATGTCGGGGATGATGTCCTCGCCGAGTTCGCGGGCGACCCCGGGCATCTCCTGCACATAGGTCATCACCAGATCGTCGCCCTTGTTGAGCGTGCACATCGCGCGGATGCCGGTGACATAGTGCTCCAGCCCGCGCGGCGAGAGCAGGCGCGCGGCCTCGTGATGGCTCGCCTCGAGCGCCTGGGCGTGCTCGGCGCCGGACTTGAGGCAGGAGAGTGCATCTTGCATATCAGGAGTCATGGGCATCTTGAACCGCAAAGGCGCCAAGGGCGCGAAGGGAATCGAGTGGTGGGCGGGCGCGGGCGCTCTCGGTGTCGGTGGCTCGACCCGGGGCGGGAGCGCGGCGACGCGAGGGTATGGAAGTGGGCGTGCTCAGCGCGAGCGGATGACGCGCTGGATGCCCTGACGCAACACCGGGACCTTGAAGTTGATGAGCAGGCCGAGCGGTTGGTCGAGCGCCTTGAGATACGAGAGCAGCTGGGCCTTGTGGATGGGGAGCAGTGTGTCGACGGTCTTGAGCTCGACGATCAGGCGCTCCCCGATCAGCAGGTCGAGTCGCGCCTGTCCGACCCGCGTGCCCTTGTAGTCGATGTCGACCTCGACCTGGCGCTGGTGGACGATGCCACGGCTGGCGAGTTCCAGCGCCAGGGCCGTCTCGTAGACCGCCTCGAGGAATCCCGGCCCGAGCTGGCGGTGCACCTCGATGGCTGCACCGATGGTGGCATGGGCCAGTCGTTCGAGCGTCTCGTCGGGTTGCACCCTGTGGCCTCCTCATGGCTCCAGCCTCCCGCGCTCAGTGCATCTTCGTGTCCTTCGCGTCTTCGCGGTTCACCGACTCAGAAGTAGGTATCCACCGCCGCGTCGAGGGTGTCGCGCATGTCGGGGTCGTCGGTGAGGGGGCGGACCAGGGCCATCTGGGCGGCGGCGCGGGGTTCGATGCCCTTGGCCATGAGCTGGGCGGCGTAGACCAGCAGGCGGGTGGACATGCCCTCGTCGAGGCCGTGGCCCTTGAGGTTGCGGCTGCGCTGGGCGACCTGCACCAGCCTGTCGGCCTGATCGCGCTCGATGCCGCCCTCGTGGGCGACGATCTCGGCCTCGATCGCGGCGCTGGGGTAGCTGAAGTCGAGCGCGCCGAAGCGCTGCTTGGTCGACTGCTTGAGGTCCTTCATCAGGCTCTGGTAGCCGGGGTTGTAGGAGATGACGATCTGGAAGTCGGGGTGGGCCTCGACCAGCTCGCCCTTCTTCTCCAGCGGCAGGCAGCGACGGTGGTCGGTGAGCGGGTGGATCACCACGGTGGTGTCCTGGCGCGCCTCGACCACCTCGTCGAGATAGCAGATGGCGCCGATGCGCGCGGCGACGGTGAGCGGGCCGTCCTGCCAGCGGGTGCCGTCGGCGTCGAGCAGGAAGCGCCCGACCAGATCCGAGGCGGTCATGTCCTCGTTGCAGGCGACGGTGATCAGCGGGCGTTCGAGCCGCCAGGCCATGTACTCGACGAAGCGCGACTTGCCGCAGCCGGTCGGCCCCTTGAGCATCACCGGCATGCGCGCCGCGTAGGCGGCCTCGTAGAGCCGTACCTCGTCCTCGACCGTGCGGTAGTAGGGCTCCTCTCGGATCAGGTATTGGTCGCGATGGGTCTCGCTCATGGGGGCAGTCCTTGAACGCTGGGCGGGCGGGGGACGGACGCGACCGGCGCGGGTCGCGTCCGTGACGTCACAAGCGATGGCGGGGCCGTGGTCAGACCGGGGTGCCGCGATAGATGACCATGGCCGCGCCCTGCGACTGGGCGTAGTTGTCGTAGCCGATCAGGCGCACGTGGTTGTCGGGATGGGCCTGGTGACAGGCCTCGGCCTCGGCGAGGATGGTGTCGACGTCGGTCTCGCCGAACATCGGCAGCTTCCACATGTACCAGTAGTGGTCGAAGGCGTTCTCCGGCTCGGTGTGCTCGATCGCCGGATTCCAACCCTTGGAGACGATGAACTCGACCTGTTGGCGGATGCCCTCGGGGCTCATCGCCGGCAGGTAGGAGAAGGTCTCGAACTTGCGGCTGCTCGCGTCCTCGAGGCTCGATTGGTAGTCCTGCATTTCGCTCATGGTGACACTCTCTATGGTTGGAACCGCACAGGCGCCGAGGGCGCGACGAGTGATCTTGTTGGGTCGGGTCGCCGCCGCCATCGCTGGCGGCACCGCCCGTGGGACTTGGTGCCCCTTATGGTTATGCGTGCGCCTCGCGGCGCCGCGCTGCTCCCCGGCGTTGCCGGGCCCGTCCGCGGACGGGGTCCTCCTCGTCTCTACGATCGGCGAGCCTGCGGTCGGTCGGCTCGGATGACTCGGGGTGGCCGGTGCCGGGCCCGTCCGGGCCCGGGCTCCGGGGTCACTTGTGGGCGACGTCGAGCTTGTCGACGGTGTCGAACTCGAACTTGATCTCCTTCCAGGTCTCCATCGCGGCCTTCAGCTCGGGGCTGTGGGCGGCGGCGGCGGTGAGCACCTCCTTGCCCTCCTTCTCGATCGCGCGTCCCTGGTTGCGGGCCTCGACGCAGGCCTCGAGCGCGACCCGGTTGGCCGCCGCGCCGGCGGCGTTGCCCCAGGGGTGGCCGAGGGTGCCGCCACCGAACTGGAGGACCGCGTCGTCACCGAAGATGGCGAGCAGCGCCGGCATGTGCCAGACGTGGATGCCGCCCGAGGCGACGGCGAAGACGCCCGGCATCGCGCCCCAGTCCTGATCGAAGAAGATGCCGCGCGAGCGGTCCTCCTCGATGTAGGACTCGCGCAGCAGGTCGATCCAGCCGAGGGTGGCGGCGCGATCGCCCTCGAGCTTGCCGACCACGGTGCCGGTGTGGAGGTGGTCGCCGCCGGAGAGACGCAGCAGCTTGGCGAGCACGCGGAAGTGGATGCCGTGGTGCGGGTGACGGTCGATCACCGCGTGCATCGCGCGGTGGATGTGCAGCAGCACGCCGTTATCGCGACACCACTGGGCCAGTCCGGTGTTGGCGCACCAGCCGCCGGTGATGTAGTCGTGCATGATGATCGGGGCGCCGATCTCCTTGGCGTACTCGGCGCGCTTGAACATCTCGTCCGGGGTCGGGGCGGTGACGTTGAGATAGTGCCCCTTGCGCTCGCCGGTCTCGCGCTCGGCCTTGTCGATCGCCTCCATGACGAAGTCGAAGCGTTGACGCCAGCGCATGAACGGCTGCGAGTTGACGTTCTCGTCGTCCTTGGTGAAGTCGAGACCGCCGCGCAGGCACTCGTAGACGGCGCGACCGTAGTTCTTCGCCGAGAGTCCGAGCTTGGGCTTGATGGTGCAGCCGAGCAGCGGCCGACCGTACTTGTTCATGACGTCGCGTTCGACCTGGATGCCGTGCGGCGGGCCGTTGCAGGTCATCACATAGGCGATGGGGAAGCGCACGTCCTCGAGACGCAGGGCACGCACGGCCTTGAAGCCGAAGACGTTACCCACCAGCGAGGTGAAAACGTTGACCACCGAGCCCTCTTCGAACAGGTCGATGGGGTAGGCGATGAAGGCGTAGAAGCGCTCGTCGTCGCCGGGCACGTCCTCGATGGCGTAGGCGCGGCCCTTGTAGTGGTCGAGGTCGGTGAGCAGGTCGGTCCACACCGTGGTCCAGGTGCCGGTGGAGGACTCGGCCGCGACCGCCGCCGCGGCCTCCTCGCGCGCCACCCCGGGCTGCGGGGTGATCTTGAAGCACGCCAGGAGGTCGGTGTCCTTCGGCGTATAGTCGGGCATCCAATAGGTCTCGCGGTATTCTTTGACGCCCGCGTTATAGGTCTTGGCCATGCTCGGTCCTCCGCATAGAGCTCGGTGTGTTGCTGCTGTGCCGGTATTCTCGGGCCGGACCCGGTCGTGGTGGCCGGGGGCGGAACCTGGGGATCGATTATATGGAACAACCCTATAATTACTACTAAATATTGCTTATGTTTAATATAAGCTATAGATTATGATCTATCCCTTCTACTTCTATTGATTGGCCTCGTCATGCACGTCTCATTGCGACAGTTGCGCGTATTCGAGGCGGTGGCGCGCCACCTGAGCTATACCCGCGCCGCCGAGGAGCTGCATCTGAGCCAGCCGGCGGTGTCGATGCAGGTGCGCCAGCTCGAGAATGCGGTCGGGCTGGCGCTGTTCGAGCGTCTGGGCAAGCGCATCGAGCTGACCGAGGCCGGGCGCGAGCTCTTTCATTACAGTCGTGCGGTCAACCGCTCGCTGCAGGAGATGGAAGAGGTGCTGGAGTCGCTCAAGGGCGTCAACCGGGGCCGTCTGCACCTGGCCGCGGCGAGCACCGTCAACTATTTCGCGCCGCGGCTGCTGGCGGTGTTCCAGCGTCGCTATCCGGGGATCGCGCTGCATCTCGACATCACCAACCGCGAGTCGCTGGTACAGATGCTCGAGGGCAATGCCGTGGATCTGGTGTTGATGGGCCGCCCGCCGGAGCGCGTCGAGGTCGAGTCCGAGCCCTTCATGGAGAATCCGCTGGTGGTGATCGCCCCGCCCGAGCACCCGCTCGTCGGGGTCGCCGACATCCCGCTGGCGCGGCTGGCCGAGGAGCCCTTCGTGATGCGCGAGCCCGGCTCCGGCACCCGTCAGGCGATGGAGCGGATCTTCGCCGAGCAGGGGCTGGCGATCCGTCACGGCATGCAGATGACCCGCAACGAGGCGGTCAAGCAGGCGGTGCGCTCGGGGCTGGGGCTGAGCGTGGTGTCGCTGCACACCATCGAACTCGAACTCGAGACGCGCCGCCTGGTGGTGCTCGATGTCGAGGGCTTCCCGCACCGGCGTCACTGGTTCCTGGTCTATCGTCAGGGCAAGCGCTTGTCGCCGGCGGCGCGCGCCTTTCGCGACTTCGTCATCGCCGAGGCCAGTGGGATTGCCGCGCCGGTGGCCCTGGGGCGCTGAGCCGTGGCGCCCTCCGATGCGCTTTCGCATTGGGCAGCGCCGAATCGATTCGTCTAAACTAGTCGACCTGCCAAAAAAACAGCCAGTCAGATCATGCCCGACCGCACCCAGAGTGATACCGGCGCCGCCGTGCAGCGGCATCCGCTTCTCGCCTCGATCGACTCCCCGGCCGACCTGCGCGCCCTGCCCGAGAGCCAGCTCCCGGAGGTCGCGCGCGAACTGCGCTCGTTCCTCGTCGATACCGTCTCGCGCACCGGGGGTCATCTGGCGGCCGGGCTCGGGGTGGTGGAGCTGACCCTCGGCCTGCACTACGTCTTCAACACCCCCGAGGACCGGGTGGTGTGGGACGTCGGTCATCAGGCCTATCCGCACAAGATCCTCACCGGACGGCGCGCGCGCATGCACAGCCTGCGTCAGAAGGACGGCCTGTCCGGCTTCCCCAAGCGCTGCGAGAGCGAGTACGACACCTTCGGCGTCGGTCACTCCAGCACCTCGATCAGTGCGGCGCTGGGCATGGCGATCGCGGCCAAGCAGCGCGGCGAGCGGCGCAACGTCATCGCGGTGATCGGCGACGGTGCGCTGAGCGCGGGGATGGCCTTCGAGGCGCTCAATCACGCAGGCTCGATGGACATCGACCTGACGGTGATCCTCAACGACAACGAGATGTCGATCTCGCCCCCGGTCGGTGCCATCAGCAATCATCTGGCGCGACTGCTCTCGGGCAAGCTCTACACCAGCATGCGCGAGGGCAGCAAGAGCGCGCTGCGCGGCATGCCGCACCTGCGCGAGCTGGTCGGGCGCTGGGAGGAGCACATGAAGGGCATGGTGATGCCGAGCACCCTGTTCGAGGAACTCGGCTTCAATTACATCGGCCCGATCGACGGTCACGACCTCGACTCGGTGCTCAAGACCCTGCGTAACGTCAAGGGCATGCCGGGACAGCGCCTGCTGCACGTGGTCACCCACAAGGGGCACGGCTACGAGCCCGCCGAGGGCCAGCCGGTGACCTTCCACGGCGTCACCCCCTTCGACCGTCAGACCGGCGAGTTCCGCAAGTCCAAGGCCAAGGGCCCGACCTATACCAAGGTGTTCGGTTCCTGGTTGTGCGACACCGCCGCGCGCGATCCGCGTCTGGTGGCGATCACCCCGGCGATGTGCGAGGGCTCGGGGATGGGCGACTTCGCCAAGCGCTTCCCGCAGCGTTTCCACGACGTCGGCATCGCCGAGCAGCACGCGGTGACGCTCGCCGCGGGCATGGCCTGCGAGGGCGTCAAGCCGGTGGTGGCGATCTATTCGAGCTTCCTCCAGCGCGCCTTCGACCAGCTCGTCCACGACGTCTGTCTGCAACAGCTCGACGTCACCCTGGCGGTCGATCGCGGTGGTCTGGTCGGGGCCGACGGCGCCACCCACGCCGGCTGCTTCGATCTCAGCTTCTCGCGTCCGCTGCCCGATCTGGTGATCATGGCCCCGGCCGACGAGAACGAGTGTCGGCAGATGCTCAAGACCGGCTACGAGTTCGAGGGCCCGGCGCTGGTGCGCTATCCGCGCGGCGTCGGTCCCGGCGTCGCCGTCGACCCCGAGGCCCCGGCGCTGCCGATCGGGCGCGGCCTGCGGGTGCGCGAGGGCCGTCGGGTGGCGATGCTCGCCTTCGGCACCATGGTCGTGCCGGCCCTGGAGGTCGCCGAGGAGCTGGATGCGACGGTCGCCAACATGCGCTTCGTCAAGCCGCTCGATCGCGAGCTGATCCTCGCGCTGGCGCGCGAGCACGCGCTGCTGGTCACCCTGGAGGAGAACACCGTCGCCGGCGGCGCCGGCAGCGCGGTCACCGAGCTGCTCGCCGCCGAGGGCGTGGTGGTGCCGGTGCTCCAGCTCGGGCTGCCCGATCGCAACATCGACCATGCCACCCAGGCCGAGCAGCTCGCCGAGTGCGGGCTCGATGTCGCGGGTATCCACGACTCGGTGAGTCGGGCGCTCGCCGCGCTCGAGACCACCACGCCGCGCCGCGAGCAGACGCTCGCCGGCTAGCCGCAGCCGTGCCGGGCGTCATGCGCCCGGCCGTCTCCCCCATCGCCGTCCCCGCTGTCGCCCGAGGAGCCGTCGATCATGCTCGAACCCATCGCCATCCCCGCCTTCGAGGACAACTACATCTGGCTGCTGCGCGCCCCCGGTGGCGCCGGCGCGACCCTGGTCGATCCGGGCGAGGCCGCGCCGGTGCTGGCCTATCTCAGCGAGCACGGGCTGCATCTCGCGGCGGTGCTGCTCACCCATCATCACGGTGACCACATCGGTGGCGTCGAGACGCTCTGCGCCGCCTTCCCCGAGGCGGTCGTTTACGCCCCGGAGGATGCGCGCATCGCGCTGGCGCATCATCGGGTGGGGGAGGGGGACGCCATCGAGCCCGCCGGGCTCGGCGTGACCTTCCGGGTGCTGGAGGTGCCGGGTCATACCGCGACCCATGTCGCCTATCTCGGCGAGGGGCGGCTGTTCTGCGGCGATACCCTGTTCGCCGCCGGCTGTGGCCGGGTGTTCGACGGCACCGCCGAGCAGCTGGCGCGCTCGCTGGCGCGGATCGCGCGGCTGGCGCCGGAGACGCGGTGTTATTGCGCCCACGAGTACACCGAGGCCAACCTCGGCTTCGCCCAGTGGGTCGAGCCGCAGCACGCAGCGCTCGAGGCGCGCATCGCCGCGGTGCGCGCGGCGCGTGCGGCAGGCCGCGCGACGGTGCCGAGCACGCTCGCCGAGGAGCTGGCGACCAATCCCTTCCTGCGGGTTGCGGTGCCCGAGGTGCGCGCGGCCGCCGAGCACTTCGCCGGCGAGGCGCTGGAGGAGCCGGCGGCGGTGTTCGCCGCGCTGCGACGCTGGAAGGACGAGCGCTACGACTGAGGCGCCGGCGCGTCCGGGGCGCGCGCCGGCGTTGGCTGGCTCAGTCGTCGGTGGGCAGTCCCAGCTCCTGCCACAGACGCAGCGTCGGGCCGGACTGGTTCATGGTGTAGAAGTGCAGTCCGGGGGCGCCGCCCTCGATCAGGCGCCGGCACAGCTGCAGCACCACCTCGTGACCGAACTCGCGGGTGCTGGCGAGATCGTCGCCGAAGCCCTCGAGCCGACGGCGGATCCAGCGCGGGATCTCGGCGCCGCAGGCGTCGGAGAAGCGGGCGAGCTGGCTGTGGTTGGTGATCGGCATGATGCCGGGCACGATGGGGATGTCGATGCCCTCTGCCTGGCAGCGCTCGATGAAGGCGAAATAGGCGTCGGCGTTGTAGAAGTACTGGGTGATGGCGGCGTCGGCGCCGGCCTCGACCTTGCGCTTGAAATTGGCCAGATCGCGGTCCGGGGTGCCGGACTGGGGGTGGTACTCGGGATAGGCCGCGACCTCGATGCGGAAGTGATCGCCGGTGCGCTCGCGGATGAACTCGACGAGTTCGTTGGCATAGCGGAAGTCACCGCCGAGTCCGCCGCCCATGCCCGAGGGCAGGTCGCCGCGCAGCGCCACCAGGCGCTCGATGCCCTGCTCGCGGTAGTGCTCCAGCAGCTCCTCGACCTCGGCCCGGGGAGAGCCGATGCAGGCGAGGTGGGGGGCGGTGTCGATGCCCTGGCTGCGCAGCCAGGAGACGGTCTCGAAGGTGCCCTTGCGGGTCGAGCCGCCGGCGCCGTAGGTGACCGAGAAATACCGCGGCGAGACGGTGTTGAGGGTGGTGATCTCGCTCTTGAGCCGCTCCATGCGCTCGGCGGTCTTGGGCGGAAAGAGTTCGAGACTGTAGGTCGGGGTGGGATCTTGTGGCGACATGCTCTGGCACTCCGGCTACCGCCGCGCGAGGACGCGGGTGCGCGGTGCGCGACGGTCGCGAGATGAGTTGAGGTGAGGAACCGTGGCGGCCGCGACGGCCGTGGCCAAGAGGCCGCGACCGCCGCGTCCGGGACGCGCGAGCCGCTTAGTAGCGGTAGTGCTCGGGCTTGTACGGTCCGTTCACATCGACGCCGATGTAGGCCGCCTGATCCTCGGTGAGGGTGGTCAGGTGCGCGCCGATCTTGTCCAGATGCAGTCGCGCGACCTCCTCGTCGAGGTGCTTGGGCAGGATGTAGACGCCGATCGGGTACGCGTCTTCCTTGGTGAAGAGCTCGATCTGTGCCAGCACCTGGTTGGTGAAGCTGTTGGACATCACGAAGCTCGGGTGGCCGGTGGCGCAGCCGAGGTTCACCAGTCGACCCTGGGCGAGCATGATGATGCGCTTGCCGTCGGGGAAGATGATGTGATCGACCTGCGGCTTGATCTCCTCCCACTGGTACTGGCTGACGCTGGCGATGTCGATCTCGTTGTCGAAGTGACCGATGTTGCAGACGATCGCCTGATTCTTCATCGCCGCCATGTGCTCGTGACGGATGATGTCCTTGTTGCCGGTGGTGGTGACGAAGATGTCGGCGATCGGCGCCGCCTCTTCCATAGTCACCACGCGGAAGCCTTCCATCGCCGCCTGCAGGGCGCAGATCGGGTCGATCTCCGAGACCCACACGGTGGCGCCGAGTCCGCGCAGCGACTGCGCGCAGCCCTTGCCGACGTCGCCATAGCCGCAGACCATGGAGATCTTGCCGGCGATCATCACGTCGGTGGCGCGCTTGATGCCGTCGACGAGCGACTCGCGACAACCGTAGAGGTTGTCGAACTTGGATTTGGTCACCGAGTCGTTGACGTTGATCGCGGGGAACAGCAGCGAACCGTTCTTGGCCATCTCGTAGAGACGGTGGACACCGGTGGTGGTCTCCTCGGTGACGCCCTTGATGCCCTCGGCGATCTTGTGCCAGTGCTGGTTGTCACGCTCGAAGGTGCGCCCGAGCACGCCGAGCACCGCGGTCCACTCCTCGTTGTCCTCGGCGGTGGGCGCGGGGACCGCGCCGGCCTTCTCGTAGTCCACGCCCTTGTGCACCAGCAGGGTGGCGTCGCCGCCGTCGTCGAGGATCATGTTCGGGCCCTGGCCGTCGGGCCAGTTGAGCACCTGCTCGGTGCACCACCAGTACTCCTCCAGGGTCTCGCCCTTCCAGGCATAGACCGGGATGCCACCAGCGGCGATCGCGGCGGCGGCGTGATCCTGGGTGGAGAAGATGTTGCACGAGCACCAGCGCACCTCGGCGCCGAGCGCGACCAGGGTCTCGATCAGCACGGCGGTCTGGATGGTCATGTGCAGGCTGCCGGTGATGCGGGCGCCGGCGAGGGGCTTGGAGGGGCCGTACTTCTCGCGCAGGGCCATCAGGCCCGGCATCTCGGTCTCGGCGATGGCGATCTCGCGACGACCGAAGTCGGCGAGGGTGATGTCAGCGACCTTGTAATCGGTGAACTCACTCATGGTTGATCAACTCTTCCTGATGAATCGTGAGTGAGCGCCGTTCGAACTGTATGCCCCGTCCCCGAGCCTGGCCCGGACCTCGGTGGTCCCGGGTTGCAGCGCTCCTCGGTGGCGGGGGGCTGGGTGGGCTTAGAGCCCGGCGGCGGCGCGCAGCGCCTCTGCCTTGTCGGTCCGCTCCCAGGTGAAGCCGGCCTCGGGACGACCGAAGTGACCGTAGGCAGCGGTATCGCGATACTTGATCAGTTCGTGGTTGGTCAGGTCAAGCATGTTGATGATGCCATAGGGGCGCAGGTCGAAGTGCTCGCGCACCAGCTCGATGATGCGCTCCTCGCTCACATGCGCGGTGCCGAAGGTCTCGATCGAGACCGAGGTCGGCTCGGCGACGCCGATGGCGTAGGAGACCTGGATCTCGCACTTGTCGGCGAGCCCGGCGGCGACGATGTTCTTGGCGACATAGCGACCGGCGTAGGCGGCCGAGCGGTCGACCTTGGACGGGTCCTTGCCGGAGAAGGCGCCGCCGCCGTGACGGGCCATGCCGCCGTAGGTGTCGACGATGATCTTGCGCCCGGTCAGGCCGCAGTCGCCGACCGGACCGCCGATGACGAACTTGCCGGTGGGGTTGATGTGGTACTTGGTCTCGGCGTTGAGCCAGCCGGTGGCGCCGAGCACGGGCTTGATGATCTCCTCCATCACCGCCTCCTGCAGCACGCGCTCGCTGACCTCCTCGCCGTGCTGGGTGGAGAGCACCACGGCGTCGACGCCGACCGGCTTGCCGTCGCGGTAGCGCATGGTGATCTGCGACTTGGCGTCGGGGCGCAGCCAGGGCAGGGTGCCGTTCTTGCGCACCTCGGCCTGACGCTTCACCAGACGGTGGGCGTAGTCGATCGGCGCCGGCATCAGCATGTCGGTCTCGTTGGTGGCATAGCCGAACATCAGCCCCTGGTCACCGGCGCCCTGGGCCTCCTCGCTCTCGCGATCGACACCCTGGTTGATGTCCTTGGACTGCTCGCCGAGGGCGATCATCACGCCGCAGGTGTTGCCGTCGAAGCCGACCTCGGAGTTGTCGTAGCCGATGTCCTTGACCACCTCGCGCACCACGCGCTCGTAGTCGATCTTGAGGTTGGCGTCGGTCACCGTGATCTCGCCGGCGAGCATCACGAAGCCGGTCTTGACCAGGGTCTCGCAGGCCACGCGCGCCTTGGCGTGGTTGGGGTCGCGGCGGTAGATCTCGTCGAGGACGGCGTCCGAGATCTGGTCTGCCATCTTGTCCGGATGTCCTTCGGAGACCGATTCCGAGGTGAAGATGTAGTCCTTGCTCATACGAGTCGAGCCCTATTCATGGCGCCGGGGTGGCGCGTTGATGAAGCCGCTCATGATAGCGGCTCGCGTGACGTTCGCGAAGCCCGCGCCGCGGCCTCATGAGGCGGCGATCGGCGGCGATCGGGGCGAGATTTGGAATCCCCTTCCGTTCCGGTAACATGCGGGGCGCGGACGGGTCGCCGACATCCTCCCCGACCGCCGGGGCGCGGGGGTGGGGATGCGCCCGAGGGGGCGGATGTGGCATGTTGCCCGGGGCCGTGCTCGCCGGCGTCGTGCCCGCGAGGACGCTGATGTCCCCTTTGGTCGCGCCCGCCAGGGGCGGCCCCGCACCATCGAACCGCCAACTCGGAGGATCCCCGTCATGGTTTCACTCGAGACCCCCGTGTGTGACTTCGGCCAGCCGGCCCCGGATTTCGCCCTGCCGGGCGTCGACGGCCGTACCTGGACGCGCGATGCCTGCAGCGGCGAGCGCGGGCTGCTGGTGATGTTCATCTGCAACCACTGCCCTTACGTCCAGTCGGTGCGTGAGCGTATCGTGCGCGATGCCGCCGAGCTGGCCACGCTCGGCATCGGCAGCGTGGCGATCATGTCCAACGACGTCGCCGACTACCCCGAGGACTCGTTCGACAACATGCGCGAGATCGCCGAGCGTTTCGCCTTTCCCTTCCCCTATCTCTACGACGCCGACCAGGCGGTGGCCAAGGCCTATGGTGCGGTCTGCACCCCCGACTTCTTCGGCTACAACGCCGCGCTCGAGCTGCAGTATCGCGGTCGGCTCGATGCCAGTCGCAAGCAGGCCGCCCCCGCCGACGTGCGCCGCGACCTGTTCGAGGCGATGCGCGAGGTCGCGCTGAGCGGACGCGGCCCGGCCGAGCAGATCCCGAGCATGGGCTGCTCGATCAAGTGGATGGAGGGCTGAGCACGGCCCGGCCCGCGCCGGCCCGCCCGGCGCGGTGGTAAACTGATGTGGTATTTCAAGCGTCAATCCTGAATATTATGAAATGTTAAAATAGTTTTTGGCGGTATAAGTTTGTTTTGATGTCCGACCCTGGACCTTTGGTTCACAATCAAAGGCCCTGTGTGGGAATCTCCGGCCAACTCGCGCGTCCTCGCCCCGGGCCGGAGGATGGAAACTTCCCTGCTCGATGCGGCCGCCAGCCCCGCACGCCACATTCATCGCATTCGCGGGCCGTTTCCGGGTGAGCCTCAGTCCGCCGTGATGCCTCGGCGCCCCGGTCCGCACAATCAGTATCTTCGTCATCGTCAACTTCAGGAGGGGCTCATGTCCTCACGCAGAGAACTCGCCAACGCCGTCCGGGCACTCGCCATGGATGCGGTGCAGAAGGCCAAGTCCGGGCATCCGGGCGCGCCGATGGGCATGGCCGACATCGCCGAGGTGTTGTGGAACGACTTCATGAACCACAACCCGGCCAACCCCCAGTGGCCCGATCGCGATCGCTTCGTGCTCTCCAACGGGCACGGCTCGATGCTGCTGTATTCTCTGCTCCATCTCACCGGCTACGACCTCGGTATCGAGGACCTCAAGCAGTTCCGCCAGCTCCATTCCAAGACCCCGGGACACCCCGAGTACGGCTATGCCCCCGGCGTCGAGACCACCACCGGGCCGCTCGGCCAGGGCATCACCAACGCCGTCGGCATGGCGATCGCGGAGAAGGCGCTCGCCGCCCAGTTCAACCGCCCCGGTCACGACATCGTCGATCACTACACCTATGCCTTCCTCGGCGACGGCTGTCTGATGGAGGGGATCTCGCACGAGGCCTGCTCGCTCGCCGGCGCGCTCGGTCTGGGCAAGCTGATCGCCGTCTATGACGACAACAACATCTCCATCGACGGCGAGGTGCGCGGCGAGGGCGATACCCCCGGCTGGTTCCTCGACGACACCCCGAAGCGCTTCGAGGCCTATGGCTGGCACGTCATCCCCGAGGTCGACGGTCACGACCCCGACGCCATCCAGGTCGCCATCGAGGAGGCGCGCGCGGTCACCGATCGACCGACGCTGATCTGCTGCCAGACCATCATCGGTTACGGCTCGCCCAACAAGCAGGGCAAGGAGTCCTGCCACGGCGCCGCGCTCGGCGAGGAGGAGATCGCCCTCACCCGCGAGGCGCTGGGCTGGAACCACCCGCCGTTCGAGATCCCCAAGGAGGTCTACGCCGGCTGGAGCGCGCGTGAGCGCGGCGCCGCCGCCGAGTCCGCGTGGCGCGAGCGCTTTGCCGCCTATGCCAAGGCCCACCCCGCCGAGGCCGCCGAGTTCGAGCGGCGCATGGCCGGCGAGCTGCCGGCGAACTGGACCGAGCAGGCCGATGCCTTCATCGCCGAGGTCGCCGCCAAGGGCGAGAGCATCGCCTCGCGCAAGGCCTCGCAGAACGCGCTCAACGGTTTCGGTCCGCTGCTCCCCGAGCTGCTCGGCGGCTCGGCCGATCTGGCCGGTTCCAACCTGTCGCTGTGGCAGGGCTGCAAGGGCATCGGCAAGGGCGAGGCGCCGGGCAACTACGTCTACTACGGCGTGCGCGAGTTCGGCATGTCGGCGATCATCAACGGCATCGCCCTGCACGGCGGCTTCGTGCCCTATGGCGCGACCTTCCTGATGTTCTCCGAGTACGCCCGCAACGCGCTGCGCATGGCGGCGCTGATGAAGGTGCCCTCGATCTTCGTCTACACCCACGACTCCATCGGTCTCGGCGAGGACGGTCCCACCCACCAGCCGGTCGAGCAGATCCCGACCCTGCGCATGATCCCCAACATGAACGTGTGGCGGCCCTGCGACGCGGTCGAGTCGGCGGTCGCCTGGCGTCAGGCGATCGAGCGGCGCGACGGCCCGAGCGCGCTGATCTTCTCGCGTCAGTCGCTGCCGCACGTCGAGCGCGGCGCCGAGCAGCTGGCGGCGATCGCGCGCGGCGGCTACGTGGTGCGCGATTGCGCCGGGACCCCGGAGGTGATCATCATCGCCACCGGCTCCGAGGTCGCCCTCGCCCTCGGTGCCGCCGATGCGCTCGGCGAGCGCGCGGTGCGCGTGGTGTCGATGCCCTCGACCGACGTCTTCGACGCCCAGGACGCGGCCTATCGCGAGTCGGTGCTGCCGCGCGCGGTCGAGGCGCGGGTGGCCGTCGAGGCGGCCGTCGGCGACGGTTGGTGGAAGTACGTCGGCTCGCGCGGCGCGGTGCTCGGCATCGATCGCTTCGGCGAGTCGGCCCCGGCCGGCGCGCTGTTCAAGGAGTTCGGTTTCACCGTCGACAACCTGGTCGCGGTCGTCGAGGGGGTGCTGCAGGGTTGATGGGTCCGGCCGCCGGGGCCCGCTCCCCGCTGGCCGAACGCTCAATGACCGACAACCGCGCGGGCGGTCGCGATGCGGCGTCGCGCTCGCCCGCGCGGTTCGACATATTTCGCTCAACAAGTTAAGGAGCTTGAACGCATGACAATCAAAGTCGGTATCAACGGGTTCGGTCGTATCGGCCGGATGACCTTCCGGGCGATCTCCAAGCACTTCCCGGACATCGAGGTGGTGGCGATCAACGACCTGCTCGACCCCGAGTACCTGGCCTACATGCTCAAGTACGACTCGGTGCACGGCCGCTTCCCCGGCGAGGTCGCGGTCGACGGCTCGACCATGATCGTCGACGGCAAGCGCATCCGTCTCACCGCCGAGCGCGATCCGGCCAACCTCAAGTGGAACGAGGCCGGGGTCGAGCTGGTGATCGAGAGCACCGGCTTCTTCCTCACCGCCGAGGCCTGCCAGAAGCACCTCGACGCCGGCGCCCGCAAGGTGGTGCAGAGCGCGCCCTCGAAGGACGCCACGCCGATGTTCGTGTTCGGCGTCAACCATCAGGAGTACGCCGGTCAGACGATCGTCTCGGCCGCCTCCTGTACCACCAACTGTCTGGCGCCGGTGGCCAAGGTGCTCAACGACAACTGGGGCGTGAAGCGTGGCCTGATGACCACGGTGCATGCCGCCACCGCCAGCCAGAAGACCGTCGACGGTCCGTCGATGAAGGACTGGCGCGGTGGTCGCGGTATCCTCGAGAACATCATCCCGTCCTCGACCGGTGCGGCCAAGGCCGTCGGCAAGGTGCTGCCGGCGCTCAACGGCAAGCTCACCGGCATGTCCTTCCGCGTGCCGACCTCGGACGTTTCGGTGGTCGACCTCACCGTCGAGCTCGAGGCGCCGGCCGACTACGACGCCATCTGCGCGGCGATGCGCAAGGCCTCCGAGGGTGAGATGGCAGGCGTGCTCGCCTACACCGAGGACAAGGTGGTCTCGACCGACTTCCGCGGTTTCAACGCCCCCTCGATCTTCGACGCCACCGCCGGCATCGCGCTCGATCCGACCTTCATCAAGGTCGTCTCCTGGTACGACAACGAGTTCGGCTATACCTGCAACATGCTGCGGTTGGTCGAGTACGTGGCCAACAACTGAGGCCGCGCGCGGCGCCGCGAGGCGCCGTCGTCCCGGCGACCGCCGTCTGGCGGTCGCCGCCGCGTCGCCGACCGTCCCGGTCGGCGGCCCCGCCGAGGGCGATCAGGCAAGCCCGGGCTTGCGCCTGATCTCTTTCCCCATCCATCCAGAGGGTTTGTCATGTCCTTCATCAAGCTCACCGACCTCGATCTCGCCGGCAAGCGGGTGCTGATCCGCTCCGACCTCAACGTCCCGGTCAAGGACGGCCGGGTCAGCTCGGATGCGCGCATCCGCGCCTCGCTGGCGACCTACGAGCACTGTCTGCGCGCCGGCGCGCGGGTGCTGGTGATGTCGCACCTGGGCCGTCCCCAGGAGGGCGAGTTCTCGGCCGAGAACTCGCTCGCCCCGGTTGCCGCCGACCTCGGCGCCAAGCTCGGGCGCGAGGTGCGGCTGGTGCGCGACTATCTCGACACCCCGCCGGAGGTCGCCGAGGGCGAGCTGGTGCTGCTCGAGAACGTGCGCTTCAACGCCGGCGAGAAGAAGGACGACGAGGCGTTGGCGCGCCGCTACGCGGCGCTGTGCGATGTCTTCGTGATGGACGCCTTCGGCACCGCCCACCGCGCCCAGGCCTCGACCCACGGGGTCGGTCACTTCGCCCCCCAGGCCTGCGCCGGGCTGCTGCTCAGCGCCGAGCTCGAGGCGTTGCGTCAGGCGCTGGCCGAGCCGGCGCGCCCGATGGTCGCCATCGTCGGCGGCTCCAAGGTCTCGACCAAGCTCACCGTGCTCGAGTCGCTCGCCGAGAAGGTCGATCAGCTGGTGGTCGGCGGCGGCATCGCCAACACCTTCCTCGCCGCCGCCGGGCTGCCGGTCGGCCAGTCGCTGCACGAGGCCGATCTGGTGCCCACCGCCAAGGCGCTGATGGAGACCATGACCGCGCGCGGCGCCGGCATCCCGATCGCCACCGACGTGGTCTGCGGCAAGCGCTTCGACGAGCAGGAGCCGGCGGTGACCAAGGCCGCCGCCGAGGTCACCGAGGACGACATGATCTTCGACATCGGCCCGGACTCGGCGCGCGCCCTGGCCGAGGTCATCCAGGGGGCCGGCACCATCGTCTGGAACGGCCCGGTCGGGGTGTTCGAGTTCGACCAGTTCGGCGAGGGCACCCGGGTGGTCGCCGAGGCGATCGCCGCCGCCCCCGGTTTCAGCCTCGCCGGCGGTGGCGACACCATCGCCGCGATCCAGAAGTACGGCATCGAGGACCGTGTCTCCTACATCTCCACCGCCGGTGGCGCCTTCCTCGAGTATCTGGAGGACAAGACCCTGCCCGCGGTGGCCATGCTCGAGGCCCGGGCCAAGGACTGATCGACCACGACGGGTCGATCCCGGCCGCGCCATCCGGCGCGGCCCCATTTGCACGCGGGAGGCAGTGACACCATGCCCAGACGTACCAAGATCGTTGCAACCCTGGGGCCGGCAACCGACGCGCCCGAGGTCATGGACGGGCTCATCCGCGCGGGTCTCGATCTGGCCCGCCTCAACCTCTCCCACGACAGCCATGCACGCCATCGCGAACGTGTCGAGCGGCTGCGCGAGCGCGCCCGCGCGGCCGACGTCGACGTCGCGGTGCTGTTCGACCTGCAGGGGCCGAAGATCCGTATCGGGCGCTTCGCCGACGGGCCGATCGTGCTCGAGCGCGGCGCGCCCTTCGCCATCGATGCCGACTGCCCGCTCGACGGCGGTGACGCGACCCGGGTCGGTACCACCTATCCGGCGCTCGCCGAGGACGTGCGCGCCGGCGACACCCTGCTGCTCGACGACGGCGCCATCGAGCTGTGGGTCGAGTCGGTCGAGGCCGGGCGGATGGCCTGCCGGGTGGTGGTCGGCGGCAAGCTCTCCGACAACAAGGGGATCAACCGCAAGGGCGGGGGGCTCTCGGCTCCGGCGCTGACCGACAAGGATCTGGCCGACATCCGCTTCGCCGCCGAGCTCGACGCCGACTACCTGGCCGTCTCCTTCGTGCGCAGCGCCGAGGACGTGCGCCAGGCGCGCGCCCACTTCCAGGCCGCCGGCGGTCGCGGCGGGGTGGTGGCCAAGATCGAGCGCGCCGAGGCGCTCGACGGCATCGACGCCATCATCAACGCCGCCGACGCCATCATGGTCGCGCGCGGCGATCTCGGGGTGGAGATCGGCGATGCCGAGCTGCCGGCGGTGCAGAAGCACCTCATCAGCCGCGCCCGCGAGCTCAACAGCGTGGTGATCACCGCCACCCAGATGATGCAGTCGATGATCGAGAACCCGATCCCGACCCGCGCCGAGGTCTTCGACGTCGCCAACGCGGTGCTCGACGGCACCGACGCGGTGATGCTCTCGGCCGAGAGCTCGATCGGCAGCAATCCGGTGAAGGTGGTCGAGGCGCTCGACCGCATCTGCCGCGAGGCGGAGAAGAGCGCCACTCGCTCCGGACACCGCCTCGACTCGGTGTTCGGGCGTGTCGACGAGGCCATCGCCATGGCGGCGATGTACACCGCCAACCATCTCGGGGTGAAGGCGATCGCCGCGCTCACCGAGACCGGCTCGACGGTGAAGTGGATGTCGCGCATCAGCTCCGGCATCCCCATCCACGCCATGACCCGCTTCGACTCGACCCGGCGCAAGGTGTGTCTGTTCCGCGGTGTCTACCCGGTCGCCTTCGACGTCGCCAGCACCGACATCCACGAGGTCAACTGCGCGGTGATCGAGGAGCTGCTGCGCCACGGCACCGTGCGCGACGGCGACCTGGTGATCATCACCAAGGGTGATCGCAGCGGGGTCGAGGGCCAGACCAACATCATGAAGATCATGAGGGTCGGAGAGCATCGAACTGCGAGCGAAGATTGACCCACGGGCGTATCCTGAACATCGATTCCACCCCGTCACTGACACGAGGAGAACATCATGGCACTGATATCCATGCGCCAGCTGCTGGACCACGCCGCCGAGTACGGCTATGGCGTGCCCGCCTTCAACGTCAACAACCTCGAACAGATGCGCGCCATCATGGAGGCGGCCGACGAGACCGACTCGCCGGTGATCGTCCAGGCCTCGGCCGGGGCGCGCAAGTACGCCGGTGCGCCCTTCCTGCGTCACCTGATCCTCGCCGCCATCGAGGAGTGGCCGCACATCCCGGTGTGCATGCACCAGGACCACGGCACCTCGCCGGCGGTCTGCCAGCGCTCCATCCAGCTCGGCTTCTCCTCGGTGATGATGGACGGCTCGCTGGGCGAGGACGGCAAGACCCCGACCAGCTACGACTACAACGTCGACGTCTCCCGGCGGGTGGTCGAGATCGCCCACGCCTGCGGCGTCTCGGTCGAGGGTGAGCTGGGTTGTCTGGGCTCGCTCGAGACCGGCACCGCGGGCGAGGAGGACGGCATCGGCGCCGAGGGCACGCTCGACCACAGCCAGCTGCTGACCGACCCCGAGGAGGCCGCCGACTTCGTCGCCAAGACCAAGGTCGACGCCCTGGCGATCGCCATCGGCACCTCCCACGGCGCCTACAAGTTCACCCGGCCGCCGACCGGCGACATCCTCGCCATCAGCCGCATCAAGGAGATCCACCAGCGCATCCCCAACACCCATCTGGTGATGCACGGCTCCTCCTCGGTGCCGCAGGAGTGGCTGGCGATCATCAACGAGTTCGGCGGCGACATGGGCGAGACCTATGGCGTGCCGGTCGAGGAGATCGTCGAGGGCATCAAGCACGGGGTGCGCAAGGTCAACATCGACACCGACCTGCGTATGGCCTCGACCGGTGCCATCCGCAAACACCTCGCCGAGAATCGCGCCAACTTCGATCCGCGCAAGTACTACATCGCGGCCACCAAGGCGATGAAGGAGATCTGCCGGACCCGCTACGAGGCCTTCGGCACCGCCGGCAACGCCAGCAAGATCACCGCGCTCTCGCTGGAGCAGATGACCGCCCGCTACGACAGCGGCGAGCTCGACCCGCGTATCAACTGATCGGTGCGCGCAAGGCCGCTGGGCGTCTGCTCATCGGCCATTCGATCGGGGTCCGGCAACAACGGGCCCCGGTCGCCTTGGGGTAGAATCTCCGCCAGCGACCATCCGGTCGGACCTGGATCTCGTGGAGTTGCTTCCCCATGCTTGGTTTCATTCGTAACGCAATCATCCTCTCGGCCATCGCCCTGGCGCTGTTGATGCTGACCCTCTCCTGGGCCCCGCACGGGCTCAAGCCGCGGCTCTGGCAGCTCAACGAGCTGCTCGCGCAGGATCAGGCGGTCGCCGAGTATCCCTACGATTTCCGCGTCCTGACCTTCCTCAACGGGGTGGCCACGGTGAGCAGTCCGCGCGCCTCGACGGTCGAGGAATCACGCTATCTCGGCTGGATCGATCCGACGCTGGGACGCGGTGAGGCCTCCGCCCGGGCGCAGTCGCTGCGCGTCGCGCGCGAGCAGCTGCAATACACCGAGATGTACGTGCTCCAGCTGCTGCTGTCACAGTCCGACGTCGATTCGGTGGTATGGGCGCTCGATCGCGCCTGGTTCAATCAGCACGGGGTGAAGCTGCCGCCCCAGGCCGAGCCCGGCCTGCCGCGCGGCTGATCACGTCCCAGACCGGAGGGAGCATGGCTCATTTCTATCTGCTGCTCGGACTCACCGCGCTGGTGCTGCTCGCCCTCGCGATCAGCCTGTGGCGCGCGCTGTCGCCGCGTAACCGGCGCCCCTACGTGATCGCCGGGCCGCTGCTCACGTCCACCCAGCGTGAGTTCGCGCACGCTCTGGAGCAGTGTCTCGACGATCGCTACCGACTCTATGCGCGGGTGCCGGTGGCCGAGGTGTTGGCGGTGGCGCGACGCACCCCGAAGCGTTGGCGCGAGCGCGCCGAGTTGCGGATCGGTGAGCGTGTCCTCGACTTTCTGGTCTGCGATGCCGCGACCAGCAAGCCCTGCTGCGCCCTGGCGCTCTCGCCGGTGGGCTGGCTGCGTCGGCGCGAGCCGCCGCGCGACCAGCTCGATGCCATGTGTGCCGCCGCCGGTCTGCCGCTGCTGCGCTTCCTCGAGCGCGAGCACTATGCCCCGGGCGACCTCGCGCCACGGCTGCGCGCGGTGCTCGGCGTGACCAGCCGCCGCGCGCCGCGCGCCAGAGCCGAGGTCCGCGAGTCCGTCGAGCCGCAGCCCAAGGTGATGGTGCCGACCCTCGGTGGTCGCCGCGCCGAGCCGGTGCTCGGCGAGGTCGGCCCGACCGACGTCACCGACGGGCCGCGTTTCCGCATCGACGACGACGTCGAGATCGGCGCCGACCGCCGCGAACCGGCACTGACCCCGCCTCGGGCGGAGTGAGGCGCGCCGGGTCAGCGGTCGGCTTCCAGCGACCAGCGACCAGCGACCAGCTGCCAGCTGCCAGCGACCAGCGACCAGCTACCAGGGGATTGAACCGCAAAGCCGCAAAGGGCGCGAAGAGGTTCAAGTTACCAGCGGCCAGCTGCAGCCGCCAGCGAGAGGATGCAGGCTTGTCTCGTACCTTGGCAGTTCGAATCAGCTTCCAGCAATCAGCCTTCAGCCTCCAGTCGGGGAGGTTGGTATGCATGATCGGCGATTGACGGGCAAGACGGTATCTTCAAGGTTGACTGCAAACCGACACTGGAGGCTGTTTGCTGAAGGCTGGTCGCCAGCCGCCAGTTGCCAGTTGCCAGTTGCCAGCCGCCAGTTGCCAGCCGTCAGCCGTCAGCCGTCAGCCGTCAGCCGTCGGTCGTCAGCCGCCGGTCGCTATCGGGGTGCAGGCGTTGGTCTCTCGCGATGCCCCTGAAGGCACCGCCACTGGCGACTGAGGGCGGTGGCGGGTGACTGATCATTGGCCCCGGAACCGCTTCGTCCGACGCCGCGCTTTTACGGCTTTTTCCCGCCAGGGTGGCTGATTCTCGGCGGTTGGGGCGGGTTTTTCCGCGGGTTTGCTGTAAAGGCCTGGTGTTGTTCGAATTTGGCGGCATTTAGCTGCCTGATCGCGGATCTTTGTCGAAATCCTGAGGCCATGTCGGTTAAGTGCGCGAAATCGCCTTCGAGACGTCGCGCGGCCCTGTGCTCGTATGTCCGATGCGGTCGTGCAGAGCCTGGTGCGCGATGCTGTACTCACTGCGGTCGCTGCGCTAGATTGGCAGGTTGCTGTGTGGCCGCGGGCATGCGCCCGTGCCGGGGTCGAGCCGGGTGGGCGGGGGCGACGAGGTCGGTCTCGCGATGCCCGACCGGGGCGTCGTTGCGATGGCCTCCGGTGCTCGACCGCTGCCTGATGACGGGGCGCCGTATGCGGAGTCATCCGTGGGCGATCCACGCGTAACTCTCAAGACGATGTAGTGGGGCTATGGATCTCAATTTCCTCGATTTCGAACAACCCATCGCAGAGCTCGAGGCGAAGATCGAAGAACTTCGCCTGGTCGGCCACGACAACGAACTCAATATCCAGGAGGAGATCGAGCGTCTCCAGACCAAGTGTGTGGCGCTCACCGAGTCGATCTTCTCCTCGCTGACGCCGTGGCAGATCTCGCAGCTCTCGCGTCATCCGCAGCGTCCCTACCTGCTCGATTACGTGCGCCGGATCTTCGACGAGTTCCACGAGCTGCACGGTGATCGCGCCTTCGCCGACGATTTGGCCATCGTCGGTGGGCTGGCACGGCTCGACGGTCGACCGGTGATGGTGATCGGTCACCAGAAGGGACGCGACACCAAGGAGAAGATCCAACGCAACTTCGGCATGCCGCGCCCCGAGGGCTACCGCAAGGCGCTGCGCCTGATGGAGATGGCCGAGCGCTTCTCGCTGCCGGTGCTGACCTTCATCGACACCCCCGGCGCCTATCCCGGCGTCGGTGCCGAGGAGCGCGGTCAGAGCGAGGCGATCGCGCGCAACCTGCGCGAGATGTCGCGGCTGCGTACCCCGATCCTCAGCACCGTGATCGGCGAGGGCGGCTCGGGCGGGGCGCTGGCGATCGGCGTCGGCGACTGGCTGGGGATGCTGCAGTTCAGCACCTACTCGGTGATCTCGCCCGAGGGCTGCGCCTCGATCCTGTGGAAGAGCGCCGACAAGGCCCAGCTCGCCGCCGAGGCGATGGCGATCACCTCCGACAAGCTGCTCGAGCAGGGGCTGATCGACGAGATCATCAAGGAGCCCTCGGGCGGCGCGCACCGCGACCCCGATGCCAACGCCGCCGCGCTCAAGGCGGTGCTGGTGAAGCGGCTCGACGAGCTCGCCGCGGTCGACCTCGACACCCTGGTGGCCAAGCGCCATCAGCGCCTGATGGGCTACGGTCGCTTCAAGGAGTGAAGTGGACGCGCTCGACCCCGAGCGCCTCGCCGCCGATCTGGTCGCGCTCGGTGGTCGGGGCCGTTGCTGGATCGCCTACAGCGGTGGACTCGACTCCACCGTGCTGCTGCATGCGCTGACCCGGGCGCCACTGGCGCGCCCGCTCGGCGCCATCCACATCGATCACGGGTTGCAGCCAGTGGCGCGGGACTGGCGCCGGCACTGTCGTGAACGCTGTCGCGTGCTCGGGGTGCGTTTCGTCGCCCGCGCCCTGGCGCTCTCGCCGCCCCCTGGCGAGAGCCTCGAGGCCCATGCCCGCGAGGCGCGCTATCGCGCCTTCGCCGCGCTGCTCGACGACGACGAGCTGCTGCTGACCGCCCATCATCTCGACGACCAGGCCGAGACCCTGCTGCTCGCGTTGCTGCGAGGGAGTGGGGTGCACGGGCTGGCGGCGATGCCGGGGTGTGCGCCGCTCGGTCGGGGGCGCTTGGTGCGTCCGCTGCTCGGGGTGTCGCGCGCGCAGCTGCTCGATTACGCCCGACGTCATCGGCTCGACTGGATCGAGGATCCGAGCAACGACGCCCTCCACCACGATCGCAACCTGCTGCGCCACCAGGTGCTGCCGCTGCTGCGCGGCCGCTGGCCGGCGGCGGCGTCCACCATCGCGCGCAGCGCGGCGCACTGCGCCGAGGCGGCGACGCTGATCGATCGCCAGGCCGGGCGCGATCTCGCCGCCGTCGCCGGCGCCGTGCCCGGCACCCTCTCGGTGGCCGGCCTGTGCGGGCTGGAGCCCTCGGTGCGGCGGGCGGTGGCGCGGCTGTGGCTGCGTCGTCAGGGGTTCGCGGTGCCGGGACGGGCGCGGCTCGAACGGGTCGTCGGCGAGCTGTTGACGGCGCGTGCCGATGCCGCGCCGCAGGTGGCCTGGACCGGCTGCGAGGTGCGCCGCTATCGCGACGATCTCTATGCGCTGCAACCGCTGCCGAGGCCGCCGGATGCGGCCCTGCGCTGGGTGTCGGGGCGCGAGCTGGTGCTGCCGCAGGGACTGGGCGAGTTACGGCTGGCTGGAGTCGAGCTGGCGCTGGAGGTGCGGTTCGCCGGCGCCGGTGGGCGGTGTCGGCAGCGCCCGGGTGGGCCGCTGCGAGCGCTCAAGAAGGTCTTCCAGGAGGCCGGGGTGGCGCCCTGGCTGCGCCCGCTGGTGCCGTTGCTGTTCGTTGCCGGGACCGATCGACTGGTCGCGGTCGCCGGGGTCTGCGGCTGTCACCCGGAGGAGACCGGGGCGCCGGGTCGGCTGCGCTGGTCGGGGCACCCCTGGGGCGCGCTCGGGGTGTTTCGCGAGGTCTGCGAGATCGGGCACGCCGCCGGGGGGGAGGGCGCTCAGTAGAGCGCGTTCATCATCTTGGCGCGGTAGCGCGCGACCAGGTCGCCGTCGCCGCCGAGCAGGTCGAACACCGCGAGCATGCCCTTGCGCCCGGCGTCCTCGCCGTAGCCGCGATCGCGCTTCATCAGCTCGAGCAGCAGCTCCAGCGCGGTGGCGTGATCGCCCTGGCTCACCGCGCGGGCGGCGAGCTGATAGCGGGCCTCGCTGTCGGTGGCATCGGCCTCGAGTCGGGCGCGCAGCGTCGCCTCGTCAGCGGCGTCGACGAGCGCGGTGGCGAAGCGCAGCCGGCCACGCAGGGCATTGACCTCGGGGTCGTTGGCCAGCTCGATCGGCAGTCGATCGATCGCCGCCTCGGCCTCAACGACCTCGCCGCGCGCGGCGCGCAGCTCGACCTCGAGCAGGGCGATGCGGTTGTTCTCCGGGTCCTCGGCGCGGGCCTGTTCGAGCTGTGCGGCGGCCTGCTCGAGTGCGCCCTCGGCGATACTGGCGCGGGCCTGGTCGAGCAGCCCGCTCGAGGCGCGGGGGATGTGACGATCGAGGAACTCGCGGATCTCTCCCTCGGGCAGCGCACCCATGAACTCGTCGACCGGCTGGCCGTCCTTGTAGAGCCGTACCGTGGGCAGGCTGCGCACGCCGAACTGCGCGGCCAGCGCCTGCTCCTCCTCGGTGTTGACCTTGGCGAGCAGGAAGCGCCCGGCGTAGCGCTCGGCCAGCCCGGTGAGCAGCGGCATCAGCATGCGACAGGGGGCGCACCAGTCGGCCCAGAAGTCGACCAACACTGGGCGCTCGTAGGAGCCCTCGATGACGACCGACTGGAAGTTCTCGGCGGTGACGGTCACGACATGGGGTGAATCTGTCATGGGTGATGACTCCTGATGGTGTGGATATTGGCAAGGCCGGTGACGATAGCTACCGGTCGATGACGATTCAAGGCGGTCGCGATACGGCTGGGGCCGTGGTCGGGATGGTCGCGATCGTCGACAACGACCAGGATACGCGGCGTGCGGGCGCTCCCGTCACGCCCGCATCCATCGAGAGGGAGAGAGTAAGGAGATGTCCGATCCAATCCATGTGGTCTGCCCCGCCTGCGACGCGGTCAACCGGCTGGCACCGGCGCGCCTCGGCGCGGGCGGACGATGCGGGCGCTGTCACGCGCCGCTGTTCGGTGGCGAGCCGGTGGCGCTCGACGAGGCGCGCTTCGCCCATCACCTGGGGCGCAGCGATCTGCCGCTGCTGGTCGATTTCTGGGCGCCCTGGTGCGGTCCCTGCCAGATGATGGCGCCGGCCTTCGCCGCTGCCGCGCGCACCCTCGAGCCCGAGCTGCGCCTGGTCAAAGTCGACACCGAACGGGCCCAGGGGCTGGCCGCGCGGCTCGGTATCCGCAGCATCCCGACCCTGGCGCTGTTTCGCGGCGGGGTCGAGCGGGCCCGTCAGGCCGGTGCCATGGATGCGGCGGGGATCATCGCCTGGGCGCGCCACCAACTGCACGCCGGAGGGGGCTGAAGCGGATGATCGGGTTGGCATTTCGCCGCCCGTACCGACCGGCGCGCGTGGACAGTGCGCCGGCGGTTCTTTAGAATTCAGGCCGGTCAGGGCGCTGCCATTGACCTACCCTGTGTGTCCAACGCCGTCACCCGACGTCCCGTCGCGGTCGTTGCGCATCCTCGCCCGGATTCGGAGATACCCTTGAGAAAACCCGCAGTTCTGGTTCTGGAAGACGGTTCGGTCTTCCGCGGAACATCGATTGGCGCCGATGGCTCGAGCGTCGGTGAGGTGGTGTTCAACACCGCCATGACCGGCTATCAGGAGATCCTCACCGATCCCTCCTATCTGCGCCAGCTCGTGACCCTGACATACCCCCACATCGGCAACGTGGGCGCCAACCCGGAGGACGAGGAGTCCGCCGGCATCCAGGCCGCCGGCCTGATCATCCGCCACTTGCCCCAGCGCGCCAGCAATTTCCGCCAGCGCGAGCGTCTCGACGACTATCTGCGTCGTCAGGGCGTGGTCGGCATCGCCGACATCGACACCCGTCGCCTGACCCGCATCCTGCGCGAGAAGGGCGCGCAGAACGGCTGTCTACAGGCCGGCGACGCCATCGACGAGGCCGCGGCGCTCGCCGCCGCCCGTGACTTCCCCGGGCTCAAGGGCATGGACCTCGCCCAGCAGGCCACCACCGCCGAGCCCTATGCCTGGACCCAGGGCGAGTGGGCGCTCGAGGGCGGGCTGCCCGCGCCGCTCGACCCCGCCGACGAGGCGCTGCCGTTCAAGGTCGTCGCCTACGACTTCGGCGTCAAGCGCAACATCCTGCGCATGCTGGCCTCGCGCGGCTGCAGCGTCACCGTGGTCCCGGCCCGCACCCCCGCCGCCGAGGTGCTGGCGATGAACCCCGACGGGGTGTTCCTCTCCAACGGTCCCGGCGACCCCGAGCCCTGCGATTACGCCATCGCCGCGATCCGCGAGCTGCTCGAGCACCAGGTGCCGCTGTTCGGCATCTGTCTTGGCCACCAGCTGCTCGCGCTCGCCTCCGGCGCCCGCACCCTGAAGATGAAGTTCGGCCACCACGGCGCCAACCACCCGGTGCAGGATCTCGCTACCGGCGCGGTGATGATCAGCAGCCAGAACCACGGCTTCGCCGTCGACGAGGAGACCCTCCCCGAGACGCTGCAGCCGACGCATCGCTCGCTGTTCGACGGCTCGCTGCAGGGTATTCGTCGCTGCGACTGCCCGGCCTTCAGCTTCCAGGGGCACCCCGAGGCCAGTCCCGGCCCCTGTGACGTGGCGCCGCTGTTCGATCAGTTCATCGAGTCCATGCGCGCGCGCGGCTAGACGGGCGGCGTCGCGCGCGTTCCCTGATGGACGCGCGCGCGGGCTCGACGGATCCGCCAGCGACGGCGGAGTCCGGGGTCGACCGGGTGTTGCGGAGCGGTGCGGGCGCGGATCCCTCGCGGTCCGTCGCCAACGGCATTCGTCTTCCAGCATTTGCGTTCACGTACATCCATTCTCGGATCTCAAGAAACTAACAGAATGCCAAAGCGTACTGACATCCACAGCATCCTGATCATTGGCTCTGGCCCCATCGTCATCGGCCAGGCCTGCGAGTTCGACTACTCCGGCGCCCAGGCCTGCAAGGCGCTGCGGGAGGAGGGGTATCGGGTCATTCTGGTGAACTCGAACCCGGCCACCATCATGACCGACCCCGAGATGGCCGACGCCACCTATATCGAGCCGGTCACCTGGCGCGCGGTGGCGGCGATCATCGAGCGTGAGCGCCCGGATGCGCTGTTGCCGACCATGGGTGGCCAGACCGCGCTCAACTGCGCGCTCGATCTGGTGCGCGAGGGCGTGCTCGAGGAGTACGGCGTCGAGCTGATCGGCGCCTCGCGCGAGGCCATCGACAAGGCCGAGGACCGCGACCTGTTCCGTCAGGCGATGCGCAAGATCGGCCTCGACATGCCGCGCTCGGCGATCGCCCACAGCCTCGAGGAGGCCAATCAGGTCCAGGCCTCGATCGGCTTCCCGGCGATCATCCGTCCGTCCTTCACCATGGGCGGCAGCGGTGGCGGCATCGCCTATAACCAGGAGGAGTTCGAGGAGATCTGTCGCCGCGGGCTGGATCTCTCGCCGACCCGCGAGCTGCTGATCGAGGAATCGGTGCTCGGCTGGAAGGAGTACGAGATGGAGGTGGTCCGCGACCGCGCGGACAACTGCATCATCATCTGCTCGATCGAGAACCTCGATCCGATGGGCGTGCACACCGGCGACTCGATCACCGTCGCCCCGGCGCAGACGCTCACCGACAAGGAATACCAGATCATGCGCGACGCCTCGCTGGCGGTGCTGCGCGAGATCGGTGTCGACACCGGTGGCTCCAACGTCCAGTTCGCGATCAACCCCGAGAACGGGCGGATGATCGTCATCGAGATGAATCCGCGCGTCTCGCGCTCCTCGGCGCTGGCCTCCAAGGCCACCGGCTTCCCGATCGCCAAGGTCGCGGCCAAGCTCGCCGTCGGTTATACCCTCGATGAGCTGCGCAACGACATCACCGGCGGCGCCACCCCGGCCTCGTTCGAGCCGACCATCGACTACGTGGTCACCAAGATCCCGCGCTTCGCCTTCGAGAAGTTCGCCCAGGCCGATGCCCGTCTGACCACCCAGATGAAGTCGGTCGGCGAGGTGATGGCGATCGGTCGCACCTTCCAGGAATCGCTGCAGAAGGCGCTGCGCGGGCTCGAGATCGACAAGTACGGACTCGAGGAGATCGTCGATCCCGCCGACCCCGAGGCCATGGCCAAGCTGCGCCAGGAGCTGCGCCAGGCCGGTATCGATCGGCTGTTCTACGTCGCCGATGCCTTCCGCATGGGGCTCTCGCTCGAGGACATCCACGAGCTGAGCAAGATCGAGCCCTGGTTCCTCGCCGAGATCGAGGACCTGATCGCCAGCGAGCGCGCGCTGGTCGCCGCCGGGTTCGACGGGCTCGATGCCGAGCGGCTGCGTCAGCTCAAGCGTCAGGGCTTCTCCGATCGTCGCATCGCACGGCTGCTCGAGACCACCGAGGACGCCATCCGCGCCCGCCGTCACGCCCTCGGCGTGCGCCCGGTGTTCAAGCGCGTCGACACCTGCGCGGCCGAGTTCGCCGCCACCACCGCCTATCTCTACTCCACCTACGAGGAGGAGTGCGAGGCCGAACCGAGCGATCGCGAGAAGATCATGGTCCTCGGCGGCGGCCCCAACCGGATCGGTCAGGGCATCGAGTTCGACTACTGCTGCGTCCACGCCGCCTTCGCCATGCGCGAGGACGGCTACGAGACCATCATGGTCAACTGCAACCCGGAGACGGTCTCGACCGACTACGACACCTCCGACCGGCTCTACTTCGAGCCGCTCACCCTCGAGGATGTACTCGAGGTGGTCGAGTGCGAGCGCCCGCGCGGCGTGATCGTGCAGTACGGCGGCCAGACCCCGCTCAAACTCGCCCGCGCGCTCGAGGCCGCCGGGGTGCCGATCATCGGCACCACCCCGGACAGCATCGACCTGGCCGAGGACCGCGAGCGCTTCCAGCACATGATCCAGGATCTGGGTCTGCTGCAGCCGCCGAACGCGACCGCGCGCAGCGAGGCCGAGGCGGTGGCGCTCGCTGCCGACATCGGCTACCCGCTGGTGGTGCGTCCGTCCTACGTGCTCGGCGGTCGGGCGATGGAGATCGTCTACGAGGAGGCCGATCTCGAGCGCTACATGCGCGAGGCGGTACGCGTCTCCAACGAGTCGCCGGTGCTGCTCGATCGCTTCCTCGATGACGCCATCGAGGTCGACGTCGACGCCATCAGCGACGGCCAGGACGTGCTCATCGGCGGCATCATGGAGCACATCGAGCAGGCCGGCGTGCACTCGGGCGATTCGGCCTGCTCGCTGCCGCCCTACACCCTGCCGGCCTCGATCCAGGACCGGATGCGCGAGCAGATGGCGAAGATGGCGCGCGCGCTCAACGTCGTCGGCCTGATGAACGCCCAGTTCGCGGTCAAGGGCGAGGAGATCTATATCCTCGAGGTCAACCCGCGCGCCTCGCGCACCGTGCCCTTCGTCTCCAAGTCGATCGGCGTGCCGCTGGCCAAGGTCGCCGCGCGCTGCATGGCCGGTCGCTCGCTGACCGAGCAGGGCTACGAGCGCGAGAGCCGCCCCAAGCATTACTTCGTCAAGGAGGCGGTGTTCCCCTTCGTCAAGTTCCCCGGCGTCGACACCGTGCTGGGCCCGGAGATGAAGTCCACCGGCGAGGTGATGGGCGTCGGCGACACCTTCGGCGAGGCCTATGCCAAGGCCCAGGAGGGCGCCGGCTCGCTGTTGCCGGGGCGTGGCGGCAAGGCGCTGCTGAGTGTGCGTGATGCCGACAAGCCGCGACTGCTGCGCGTTGCCCGCGATCTCATCGAGTTCGGCTTCAGCCTCTATGCCACCCACGGCACTGCTGCGGCGGTGCGTGAGGCGGGGCTCGAGTGCGTCGGGGTGAACAAGGTCGCCGAGGGGCGTCCGCACCTGGTCGACATGATCAAGAACAAGGAGGTCAGCCTGATCGTCAACACCACCGAGGGTGCCCAGGCGATCGCCGACTCCGCCGAGATCCGTCGCGCCGCGCTCCAGCACAAGGTGTGCTACACCACCACCATCGCCGGTGCCGAGGCGACCTGTCTGGCGCTCAAGCAACTGGACATCTGCACCGTCAATCGGTTACAAGATCTCCATTGATCCAGGCCGAACGGGCGCCCCGCACGGGGTGCCCGTGGTCTCTTTTTGTCTTTTTGGGGTCCGCAACGGGCCCGAACGACCGCGCGCCCCGGCACGCGGTCCATCCATACGAGGGAATCACCCATGACCCAGGTACCTCTGACCGCGAGAGGCGCTGAGAAATTGCGTGAAGAATTGGACCAGCTCAAGCGGGTCGAGCGTCCGCGCGTGATCGAGGCGATCGCCGAGGCGCGCGAGCACGGCGATCTCAAGGAGAACGCCGAGTATCACGCCGCGCGCGAGCAGCAGGGCTTCATCGAGGGTCGTATCAAGGACATCGAGTCGAAGCTCTCCAACGCGCAGATCATCGATGTCACGACGTTGCCGAAGACGGGGCGGGTGGTGTTCGGCGCGACCGTGCACGTGCTCGAGCTGGACAAGGATCAGGAGCTCAAGTATCGGATCGTCGGCGAGGACGAGGCCGACCTCAAGCTGGGGATGATCTCGGTCTCCTCGCCGATCGCGCGCAGCCTGATCGGCAAGAGCGAGGGCGATGTCGCCTCGGTCGATGCCCCCGGCGGGGTGCGCGAGTTCGAGATCCTCGAGGTCGAATACATCTGACCCCGCGCGCGGGGTCGCTCAGCCGGCGCCGCCGCGCGAGACCCGCGCCAGCAGCCAGTCGAGCGCGCGGGTCGACAGGACCCGTCTCAGCCCGCCGAGCACATGGGTCGGCAAGGTGACATAATATCTCGGGCGGGGACGCGGGCTCTCGATGGCGTGGACCAGTGCGCGCAACACCGCCTCGGGCGGCAGGGTGAAGGGTTGCGCCTTGCCCGCCTTGGTCAGTCGTTGCTCGGCGCGGACATAGGCGTCGCGATGGACGCTGTGCTCGACGTCGATGTGGTCGCGAAAGGCGCGATGGGCGTTGTCGCGGAAGCGGCTGGTGATCGGTCCCGGCTCGATCAGCGAGACCGTGATGCCGCTGCCGCGCAGCTCCAGGCGCAGGGTGTCGGTCAGACCCTCGAGCGCATACTTGCTGGCGACATAGGCGCCGCGGAAGGGCAGTGGGATGAGCCCGAGGATGGAGCTGTTCTGGACGATGCGGCCCTCTCCCTGACGGCGCATCACCGGGATCACCCGGCAGGTCAACTCGTGCCAGCCGAGGAGGTTGGTCTCGAGCTGCGCGCGCAGCGCCGCGCGACTGAGGTCCTCGACCGCGCCGGGCTGGCCGTAGGCGCCGTTGTTGAACAGCGCATCGAGCCTGCCGCCGGTGAGCGCGAGCGCCTGCTCGAGCCCCGCGGCGATGCTCGACGAGTCGTCGAGGTCGATGCGCACCGCCTCCAGGCCGCTGGCGGCCAAGCGCTCGACATCGGTCTCGGCGCGTGCCGAGGCGATCACCCGCCAGCCGCGGCGCGCCAGCCCCTCGGCGCAGTGCGCGCCGATGCCGCTGGAGCAACCGGTGATGAGGATCGAGGGCTGACGGGTCGAGGGCATGGCGTCCTGGCTCAAACCTGGTTTCGAGGGGCTGTCATTGAAGGCCAATTCCATGCTGGCCCGCAACTCCTCATGGTATCGGCGCACGGTCGATGGGCCGCGACCGCCGTTGTTTATCCGATGACGAGGTATGATCAATGCCGATCTATGAATATCGCTGCGAGGCGTGCGGACACGAGATGGAGGCGATGCAGAAGATCAGCGATGCGCCGCTGACCGACTGTCCCGCCTGCGGCAAGTCCGAACTCAAGAAGCAGATCTCGGCAGCCGGCTTCCGCCTCAAGGGCGGCGGCTGGTACGAGACCGACTTCAAGCAGGGCAAGAAGAAGAACCTGCACGAGGGCTCGAGCGGCGGGTCCGACAAGGCCGCCTGACCCGGCTCGCGGGGGTCGTGCTTGCGTGTGCGCCCGCCGCTTCAGTATCTTCTCGCCCCCGCGAGGGGGGTTGATACGAAGCGGCACCCGCCGTCGGCGATGCGCCGTGAGGCCGGTCCCCCCTGTTCGAGCCGCAAGCCGCGCTGGCGCGCCCAGCGCGGTTTTTTGGTTTCTCATGTCCCGGACGCCGACGCCGTCCGGGGGCGGGGCACTCGGCCCCAGGCGAGCGACTGCGCGATGACGCGGCGCCGCGAACGATCAACGACGACTTTCAGGACAATGGGGCGATAGAACGATGCGCACGCACTACTGTGGGGACTTGAACGGCAGCCATGACGGCCAGGAGGTCGTGCTCTGCGGCTGGGTGCATCGGCGCCGCGACCACGGCGGGGTGATCTTCGTCGACCTGCGCGACCGCGACGGTCTGGTGCAGGTGGTGTTCGACCCCGATCGCGCCGAGATCTTCGCCCGCGCCGAGCAGGTCCGCAGCGAGTTCGTACTGCGCGTCAAGGGCCGGGTGCGGCCGCGTCCCGAGGGCACCGTCAACCCCGATCTCCCCACCGGCGAGATCGAGGTGCTGGGCCTGGAGCTGGAGATCCTCAACGCTGCGGCCACCCCGCCGATCCAGCTCGAGAGCCATGCCGCCGACGCCTCCGAGGAGGTGCGGCTGCGCTACCGCTATCTCGATCTGCGACGCCCCGAGATGCAGGCGCGGCTGCGTACCCGCAGCCAGGTCACCCGGGTGATGCGTCGCTTCCTCGACGAGCACGGCTTCCTCGATATCGAGACCCCGATCCTCACCAAGTCGACCCCCGAGGGCGCGCGCGACTATCTGGTGCCCAGCCGCACCCACCCCGGTGAGTTCTTCGCCCTGCCGCAGTCGCCGCAGCTGTTCAAGCAGCTGCTGATGATGTCCGGGATGGATCGCTACTACCAGGTCGCGCGCTGCTTCCGCGACGAGGACCTGCGCGCCGACCGTCAGCCCGAGTTCACCCAGCTCGACATCGAGGCCTCCTTCGTCGACGAGGAGACGCTGATGGGGCTGATGGAGTCGATGATCCGCACCCTCTTCGAGGAGGTCAACGGCGAGACCCTGCCCAACCCCTTCCCGCGCATGACCTATGCCGAGGCGATGCGTCGCTACGGCTCCGACCGTCCCGACCTGCGCGTGTCGCTGGAGCTGATCGACGTCGCCGATCTGATGGACGGGGTCGAGTTCAAGGTCTTCGCCGCTCCCGCCCAGGACCCCGAGGGCCGCGTGGCGGCGCTGCGCCTGCCCGGCGGCGGCTCGCTCACGCGCAAGGAGATCGACGGCTACACCCAGTTCGTCGGTATCTACGGCGCCAAGGGGTTGGCCTACATCAAGGTCAACGAGTGGTCGACCAAGGGGCGCGAGGGGCTGCAGTCGCCGATCCTCAAGTTCCTCCCCGATGCCACCGTCGAGGGCATCATGGCGCGCACCGGCGCCGAGGACGGCGACCTGATCTTCTTCGGCGCCGACAAGGCGCGGGTGGTCAACGAGTCGATCGGCGCGCTGCGCGTCAAGCTCGGTGAGGATCGCGGGCTGATGGCCGAGGGCTGGCACCCGCTGTGGGTGGTCGATTTCCCGATGTTCGAGCACGATCCCAACGCCGATCGCTGGGTGGCCCTGCACCATCCCTTCACCGCGCCCAAGGAGGAGCAGCTCGACAGCCTCTCCAGTGATCCGGGCCGCTGTCTGTCGCGTGCCTACGACATGGTGCTCAACGGCACCGAGGTCGGCGGTGGGTCGATCCGTATCCACCGCGAGGCGGTGCAGCGCCAGGTCTTCGAACTGCTCAAGATCAGCGACGAGCAGGCCGAGGAGCGCTTCGGCTTCCTCCTCCAGGCGCTCAAGTTCGGCTGCCCGCCGCACGGTGGCATCGCCTTCGGTCTCGACCGTCTGGTGATGCTGATGACCGGCGCGCAGTCGATCCGCGACGTCATGGCCTTCCCCAAGACCCAGACCGCGGCCTGTCTGCTCACCGACGCCCCCTCGGCGGTCGACGAGGCGCAGCTCAAGGAGCTGGCGCTGCGTCTGCGCCAGCGCGGCTGAGCCCGTCGCTCCCGCCCGCACGCCCGTCGCGGGCGTCGGCAACACGCGCCACCGTGAGGTGGCGTGTGCTCATTTCTCCCTCAGGCCGCCGGTCGTGACGCCGAGGCCGAACCAAGACAGGTAATGTTGATGGCCAAGTGTGTGGATCCCGGGATCCTGCGTCAGCTCAGGGTGAGCGAGGCGGAGGCAGAGGCAATGAGCCGGCTGCCGCGCAAGCGCCCGCAGTCGGTGCTGGTGGTCATCTGTACCCGCGGGGGCGAGTTCCTGATGCTCCGTCGGGCGCGTCCGCTGGCCTTCTGGCAGTCGGTCACCGGCAGCCTCGATGCCGGCGAGAGCCCGCGTCAGGCCGCGGCGCGCGAGGTCTACGAGGAGACCGGGCTGCGTGCCGGCGGGCGCTTGATCGACCTGCATCAGTCGGCGCTGTTCCCGATCGTGCGCGCCTGGCGCAAGCGCTATGCCCCCAACGTCTGCTTCAATCGCGAGTACTGGTTCGCGCTGGTGCTCGAGACCCGGCGGTTGGTGCGGCTCAATCCGCGCGAGCACCTCGAGTACCGCTGGGTGCCGGCGGGTGCCGCCGCGCGGCTCACCGCCTCCTGGACCAATCGCGACGCCATTCGCGCCCTGGCCGGTACGCTGGGCTGATCGCCGCGCCGTGGCGATCGCGGCTTATACTTGAGCCGTGCGCGGGATGTCCGGCGCATCCCCGGCCTTGAGTCGGGGTTCATCGTTGGGGGCAGAGTTAGTTGTCCGCTCCCGACTGGCCTGATGCGAGGAGGGGGAATGATGCGTATTCGTGGACTGCTGACCGCTGGTCTGGTGGCGGCGCTGTGGTGTGGGGGCGCGCTGGCGCGTGATCTGGTGAGCGCGGCCGATCCCGAGGCGGTGCTGACGGCGGCCAAGGGTTTCGGCAGCGCCGAGTTGCAGACCGACAGTGTCGGCGACCCGCGTATCCGTGGGCGGATGTTCGGGGTCATCTATCTGGTGACCTTCTATGGCTGCGATGACGGCAAGGACTGCAAGGACATCCTGTTCTATGCCGGTTGGGAACAGCCCGGCCTGACCCTTGAGGACGTCAACCGCTGGAATCGCGACAAGCGCTTCGGCAAGGCCTATATCGACGACGAGGGCGATGCGGTGCTGGAGTTCGCCGTCAACCTCAACTACGGCGTCACCCCGCGCAACCTCGAGGATACCTTCGACTGGTGGGGCGTGGTGCTGCGCGAGTTCCGCGAGGAGATGCTCTAGCGCGCGCTCGCGGGGCGTCACCGCTGATCCGTCATGCAATGCCCCAAGTGTCGTGCCGAGCAGTCCGATCACGCCGACATCTGCACGGCCTGCGGGCTGGTCTTCGCCAAGTACTACAAGCATCACCCGCCCGCGGGCGAGGCCCCGGCGCGTCCAGCGCGCCGGGGCCGGCGGCGGGCGTCGTGGCGCGTGAGCGAGCTGCTGCTCGGCGTACCCCCGGCCGGTGGCGCGCCGGTGCTGGCGCTCCGCGTCCTGCTCTGGTGCGTGCTGCTGGTCTGGGGGCTGCGGCTGATGGCCGCGCCGGTGTCGAGCAATGTTGTCGGCGAATCGCTGCTGCATCTGGTCAATCTGCCCTTCCACGAGGCCGGGCACGTCATCTTCGCCCCGCTCGGCGACTTCATCGGCTCGCTCGGCGGCACCCTGGGGCAGCTGCTGATGCCGCTGATCTGTCTGCTGGTGCTGCTGCTGCGTACTCGTGACCCCTTCGGGGCCAGCGTCTGTCTGTGGTGGTTCGGGGAGAACTTCCTCGATATCGCGCCCTATGTCGCCGATGCCCGCGCCGGGGTGTTGCCGCTGCTCGGCGGCAACACCGGACAGACCGCGCCCTATGGATTTCACGACTGGGAATACCTATTAACCGAGACCGGGCTGTTGCATCTCGATCGCGCGCTCGCTCAGGCCAGTCATCTGCTCGGCGCCCTGCTGATGCTCGCCGCGCTGCTCTGGGCGGCGTTGTTGCTGCTGCGCCAGTGGCGCGCGCTCGAACGCGGCTGAGTCCCGGCCCTCGGTCGTTCTCCTTTCGTTGTCCGCTTTGCTGTAAGGAATCCCATGTCCCGATCATCCTCCGTCGCGCCCGATCGTCCGGGCACCCGCGATCTGCGTGCCTTGGCGCGTCTGCTGCGCTTCACCCTGCCTTATCGCTGGCGCCTGCTCGCCGCGCTCGCCGCGTTGCTGTTCGCCGCCGGGTCGGTGCTGGCCTTCGGTCAGGTGATCCGGGTGGTGGTCGATCGCGGGCTGTCGAGCGGCTCGGCGGTGGCGCTCGATCGTTCGTTGCTGCTGTTTCTCGCCGTGGTGGTGCTCACCGCCGGGGCGATGATGGCGCGCAGTTATCTGCTCAACTGGATCGGCGAGCGGGTGGTTGCCGACATCCGGCGCGCGGTCTTCGATCGGGTGCTGGGACTCGATGTCGGCTTCTTCGAGACCACCCGCACCGGCGAGGTGATCTCGCGACTGACCAGTGATACCGCGCTGCTGCAGGTGGTGGTGGGCTCGACCCTGGCGATGGCGCTGCGCACCTCGCTGATGATGCTCGGCGGCATCGCCATGCTGGCGGTGACCAGCCCGGGCCTGACCGGGTTGGTGCTGCTCGGGGTGCCGCTGGTGATCGGCCCGGCCTGGCTGCTGGGGCATCGGGTGCGCCGTCTCTCGCGCGCCAGTCAGGATCGGGTGGCCGATGTCGCGGCCTATGTCGATGAGGTGATCCACGGCATCCGCACCGTGCAGGCCTGCGGTCACGAGCCGCTCGATCGGCGTCGTTACGGCGAGCAGGTGGAGTCGGCCTTCGAGGTGGCCCGTCAGCGCTCGCTGACCAGCGCCTTGCTTGCCGGGATCGCCACCCTGCTGACCTTCGGCGCGATCGGTGTGGTGCTGTGGATCGGCGGTCACCAGGTACTCGACGGGGCCCTCAGCGGCGGCGAACTCTCGGCCTTCCTGTTCTACGCCATCCTGGTGGCCAGTGCGGTCGGTTCGCTCAGCGAGCTGCTCGGCCAGCTGCTGCGCGGTGCCGGAGCCAGCGAGCGGTTGATGGAGCTGCTCGAGGCACGCCCGGCGATCGCCGCGCCGAGCGACCCGGTGGCGCTGCCGCGGCCGGCGCGCGGCGAGGTCCGTTTCGACGCGGTGCGCTTCTGCTACCCCTCGCGTCCCGATACCCCGGCGTTGGATGCGCTCTCGCTGGTGGTGCGCCCGGGCGAGCGGGTGGCGCTGGTGGGGCACTCGGGGGCGGGCAAGTCGACCCTGTTCCAGCTGTTGTTGCGCTTCTACGACCCGAGCGCCGGCAGGGTGTGTTTCGATGGCGTCGATCTGCGCGCACTCGACCCGCGCGAGCTGCGTGGACGGATCGGGCTGGTGCCGCAGGACCCGGTGATCTTCGCCACCAGTGCCTGGGAGAACATCCGCTACGGTATGGAGTCGGCGACCGACGCCGAGGTGCGTCGCGCCGCCGAGGCGGCGCACGCGACCGAGTTCCTCGATCGCCTGCCGCAGGGCTTCGACACCGATCTCGGCGAGCGCGGGGTGCAGCTCTCAGGGGGGGAGCGCCAGCGGATCGCCATCGCCCGCACCATCCTGCGCGACCCGGCGCTGCTGCTGCTCGACGAGGCGACCAGCGCGCTCGACGCCGAGAGCGAGCGCCTGGTGCAGCAGGCGCTCGAGGAGCTGATGCGCGGGCGCACCAGCATCGTCATCGCTCACCGGCTGGCGACGGTGCGCAACGCCGACCGCATCCTGGTGATCGACGGCGGACGCATCGCCGCCGCCGGAGGCCACGAGGCGCTGATCGCCGAGGGCGGGCTCTATGCGCGCCTCGCCGCGCTGCAGTTCCAGGAGCCGACGCCGGCGCGCGCGGCGCCGGTCGTCTGAGCCGGGGTCAGTCGCGCGGGGCCAGGTCGCGATCGAACAGCTCGCGATAGTGCTCGGCGTAGGGGGCGAGGGCGCGATAGACGAAGCCCGGCACCACCCGCGACTCCTGACGCTCGAACTTGCTGCGCACGTGGTTGAGGTTGCGCAGCAGCTTCATCTCGATCACCGCGCGGGCGAACTCCAGCCCGCGTGGTCCGCGGTTGCGCTGCAGCCAGGCGACCAGCTTGCGGATGAGCAGCGGCGGGCGCCCGGTGCCGGGCGGGTGGTTGAGCCGCTCCATGAAGCGCGGCATGCCGCGGGTGCGGTCGCCGCCCTCGGTGAGGGTGCCGAACTCGAGCTCGGGGCGCAGCATCTCGAACATCCGCTCGCCGCGCTCGGTGCGCGCCATCACCCACTGCCAGCCGAGTTCCGCGCCCATGTAGCCGATGGTCAGGTCGCTCAGCGCGTTGGGGTAGTCGAAGCAGGACAGACAGGCCGAGGGGAAGATGCCGTGGAGCTTGTCCATCGGGAAGTCGATGTAGTTGACCCGCTCGACCGCGCCGTCCTCGTGGCGCAGCCAGAGACTGAAGTCCTGCATGAACTCGTGATGGACCACGGTCTTGGGTGAGCGCGAGATCTGCTCGAGGAAGTATTCGAGATCGGGGTAGGAGACGTTGTCGCTGCAGGGGATGCCGATCACGTACAGCGCCTCGAGTCCGAGCTCGGACTCGATCGCGCGCAGCGCGTGCACCTGGCAGCCGGTGCCGATGAAGGCCAGGCGCTTGATGCCCTGCTCGCGCACCAGGTCGAGCAGCCCGAGGTTGGGCGACAGGCTGGGCTTGTTGCCGGCGGTGGCGAGCACCTCCTCGGGGGTACGGGCGAGGATCGGCTGGGCCTTGAAGCGGGTGCCGGGGGCGGCGGCGGTGGTGATCACCGCCTCGACCTCGCCGCGTTCGAGCAGCCGCGCGCCGAGGGTGGTGACCATGCCGCTCCACTGTGCGCCGGGACGCGCGGCGCGCATGCGCGCGGCATAGGTGGCGCGGTAGCAGCCGAACAGCAGCTCGTCGCCGTCGCCGCGGCTGCGACCGAACAGGCGCTGCTCGATGGCGTCGGTCTGGTTGTTGACGAACATGCACGCCTGGGTCATCTGCGGCTTGAGCGTGCTGTCGCACAGCCCGCAGTCGCTGCACAGACGGGGGCGACCCTGGAGTCGCTCGTCGTTGCTGAGCAGCGAGATCTGACCCATGCCCTTGGACGGGCCCTCGGCGACGGGGGCGGCGGACTGATTCATCGCTGCGCCTCGTGCGAGTGCTGGCTGGCTGCGGGATGACGGATCGGCATGCTGGATCTCCTCGTGGTCGATGGGCACGCCGCGCGCGTCGGTCTGCGCCGGGCGTTGCCCGGAGTGGCTTGGAGGGCGGTCGTCGGGGGACCGCCGTGGGCGGCGTGCAGTCTGCCGCAAATGGTCGCGCTCAGTCCATCGGCCCCGGTCATGGAAACCACGCGCCTTTCGGGGATTCTCGCCGGTGATTGATCCTGTCGGCTTGACCACGGTCGAGCAGGGGCGCTAGGGTCGCGAACTTGATCGAATAAGGCTTGGGGCGGGCTGCGCGCCGCGCGACCGGCTCCATGGTTCATCGGGACAACGTCCAGCAAGCGCCTGTGTGCGCGACGGTCTTGGGCGTGTCCGCTCAATCTGGCCGTTTGCGCCGAACAGACTAAGCAACAAGGTTTGCAGCGTTATGCCCATCCCGTTCCCGTTTTCCGCCGTTGTCGCCCAGGAGGAGATGAAACGCTCCTTATTGATCGCTGCCATCGATCCCTCGATCGGCGGTGTACTGGTATTCGGCGACCGCGGCACCGGCAAGTCCACCGCGATCCGTGGCCTGGCCGCCCTGCTGCCGAAGATGCGTGCCGTCGATTGCACCTATCAGTGCGACCCCGAGGCCAGCGATGACGTCCTGTGTGAGGACTGCCGCGCCAAGCGTGCCGCGGGGCGGACGCTGAAGAGCCGTCAGGTGCCGGTGCCGGTGGTCGACCTGCCGCTCGGTGCCACCGAGGACCGCGTGATCGGCGCCCTCGACCTCGAGCGCGCCCTGACCAAGGGCGAGAAGGCCTTCGAGCCGGGTCTGCTGGCGCGTGCCCATCGCGGCTTCCTCTACATCGACGAGGTCAACCTGCTCGAGGACCATCTGGTCGACTCGCTGCTCGACGTCGCCGCCTCGGGTCAGAACCTGGTCGAGCGCGAGGGCCTGAGTGTCCGTCACCCGGCGCGCTTCGTGCTGGTCGGCTCCGGTAACCCCGAGGAGGGCGAGCTGCGCCCGCAGCTGCAGGACCGCTTCGGTCTGTCCGTCGAGGTCAAGACCCCGCAGGACCTGCCCACCCGGATGAAGGTGGTGCGGCTGCGCGACGCCTTCGAGCGCGATCCCAACGCCTTCGTCGAGAAGTGGAAGCGTCAGGACGGCAAGGTGCGTCGCCAGATCCAGAAGGCGCGTGAGCTGCTGCCCAGCGTCGAGGTGCCGGATGCGACCCTCGAGCGCGCCGGCGAGCTGTGCATGAAGCTCGGCACCGACGGGTTGCGCGGCGAGCTCACCCTGATCCGCGCCGCGCGTGGCCTGGCCGCGCTGCAGGGCGACACCGAGGTCGTCGACCGCCACCTCAAGGAGGTCGCCACCTCGGCGCTGCGTCACCGTCTGCGTCGCGATCCGCTCGACGAGTCCGGTTCCACCAGCCGGGTCGAGCGCGCCGTGGCGGAACTGTTCGGGGAATGAACATGACCGCCGCGAATCCCGCCGCCGATCAAGGCGTCGACGCGGGTCCGCCCCCGGCCGGGGCGGGCCTGTCCGCGTGGGATGATGCGGTGCTGGCTGCGGCCCTGATGAGCGTCGATCCGGTCGGGACCGGCGGCGTCGCGCTACGGGCCCTCGCCGGCCCGGTGCGTGAGCAGTGGCTGAGCCTGATGCGCGATCTGCAGCCGCCCGAGGCGCCGCATCGCCGCATCCCGCTGCACGTCTCCGACGGTCGCCTGCTCGGCGGCCTCGATCTGGCCGCGACCCTCAACGCCGGTCGCCCGATCGCCGAACGTGGCCTGCTGGTGGAGGCCGATGGTGGTCTGGTGGAGCTGGCGATGGCCGAGCGCATCTCGGCCCATACCGCCGCGCGCCTGACCATGGCCTTCGACTCGGGCGAGGTGGTGCTCGAACGCGACGGCCTGGCGATGCGCACCCCGTCGCGCTTCGCGGTGGTCGCGCTCGACGAGGGCGTGGGCGAGGACGAGGGGCTGCTCAATGCGCTGCTCGATCGTCTCGCCTTCCACGTCGATCTCACCCACATCCGCGTCCACGAGGCGATCGCCTGCGACTACGATCCCGAGGACGTGGTGCAGGCGCGCGCGCGTCTCGCCGGGCTGACCCTCGACGAGGAGCAGCTCGAGGCGCTGTGCGGTACCGCGCTGGCGCTCGGTATCCCCTCGCTGCGTGCATCGCTGTTCGCCTGTCGGGTCGCCTGCGCCTCGGCGGCGCTCGAGGGTCGCGACCAGGTGGAGGCCGAGGACCTGGCCGTCGCCGCGCGTCTGGTGCTGGCGCCGCGTGCCACCCAGCTGCCGCCGAGCGAGGAGCAGCCGCCCGAGGAGCCGCCGCCACCGCCGGAAGAGCCCGAGGAGCAGGAGCAGAACCAGTCCGAGGAGCAGCAGCAAGAGCCGCAGGAACTCGAGGACACCGTGCTCGATGCGGCCAAGGCGGCGATCCCCGCCGATCTGCTCTCGCAGCTCCAGCTCGGCACCCTGCGTCGCTCGCGTTCGCGCGCCACCGGCAAGGCCGGTGCGATACAGAACGCGCCGACCCGCGGTCGTCCGGCCGGGGTGCTGCGCGGCGAGCTGCGTTCCGGGCTCAAGCTCAACGTCGTCGAGACCCTGCGCGCCGCGGCGCCCTGGCAGCGGTTGCGGCGCGAGGAGCGGGCGCGACGCGGCATCGAGTCCTCGCGCATCGAGGTGCGTCAGGACGACTTCCGCATCACCCGCTTCAAGCACCGCTCCGAGACCACGACCATCTTCATGGTCGACGCCTCGGGCTCCTCGGCGCTGCACCGTCTCGCCGAGGCCAAGGGTGCCGTCGAGATGTTGCTGGCCGACTGCTATGTGCGCCGTGACCAGGTGGCCCTGATCGCCTTCCGCGGCAAGGGCGCCGAGGTGTTGCTGCCGCCGACTCGCTCGCTGGTGCGTGCCAAGCGCACCCTCGCCGGGCTGCCCGGTGGCGGCGGTACGCCGCTGGCCTCGGGGATCGATCTGGGGATGATGATGGCCGACTCGATCCAGCGTCGTGGCGGTACCCCGATCCTGATCCTGATGACCGACGGTCGCGCCAACGTGGCGCGCGACGGCGCCGGTGGTCGGGCGCGCGCCTTCGACGAGGCCAAGGCCGCGGCGCGGGCGGTGCGGGCGCAGGAGATGAGCGCCATGGTGATCGACACCTCGCCACGTCCGCAGCAGCAGGGGCGCGAGCTCGCCGCCGAGATGGGTGCGCGTTACCTGCCGCTGCCGCATGCCGATGCCGGTGCGTTGAACCAGGCGGTTCGCGTGGCGACCGGCTGAGGCCCCGCGCTCGCGCCCGACCACCCCAGGGATGGTCGGGCGCGAGCGTTCATCGGGTTTGCCGAACGTCTTGCCGAAGGAGGTGAAAGGGATGCGATTCACCCTGACCAGACGGCTCGACTGGACGCGCGACGGCGACAGTTGGCCGAATCGAGGCGCCAGTCGCTTCGTCACCGCCGGCGGGATCCGCTGGCACGTCCAGCTGATGGGGCAGGGGCCGGTGTTGCTGCTGCTCCACGGCACCGGCGCCTCGACCCACTCCTGGCGCGATCTCGCGCCGCTGCTGGCCGAGCGCTTCACCATCATCGCCCCCGACCTGCCCGGTCATGGCTTCACCGAGGCCTTGCCCTACGCGCAGATGTCGCTGCCGGGGATGAGTGCCGCGCTCGGCGCGCTGCTCGAACGTATCGGACACCGCCCCGTCGCAGTCATCGGGCACTCGGCCGGGGCGGCGATCATGGTGCGTGCCGTGCTCGAGGCGCGGTTCGTACCGCATGCCCTGGTCGCGCTCAACGGCGCGTTGCTGCCCTGGCGCGGGGTGCCCGGGCGGGTGTTCTCGCCGACCGCGCAGCTGTTCGCCTCGGTGCCGGTGGTCTCGCGCTTTCTCTCCTGGCATGCGCTCGACCGCAAGGCCATCGAGGGACTGGTGGCCAATACCGGTTCGCGGCTCGACGAGGCCGGGATCGAGTTCTACCGACGGCTGGTCGCCGATCCCGATCATATCCGCGCCACCCTGACGATGATGGCCAACTGGGACCTGGAGCCGCTCGCCCGGGCACTCCCCGAACTCGCGCCGCCGCTGTTTCTGGTCGTCGGCGAGAACGACGGCACGGTCTCGCCGCGCGAGGCCGAGCGGGTGCGCGAGCGGCTGCCGAGCACCGAGATCCATCGTCTGTCCGGGCTCGGGCACCTGGCTCACGAGGAGCGTCCGCAGGATGTCGCGGTGCTGATCGGCGAGCTGCTCGGGCGGGCTGGTCTGCTGCCCGATCCGAGCTGATTCCGATCAAGTTTCAAAAGGCGCCGCCGGGGTGGACGGGGCGGTCATGCTGCTATAATGTCAAGCCATCTTGACACTAGATTGGGTATTAGAGACTTGACACTTGCGGCTCCACAGGTTTCCAAGGGCGTGACGGGCGCCAAGCCCCACGCGATCGTGATCGGCACCGGGTTCGGTGGTCTGGCCGCGGCGATTCGCCTTGGCGCGCGCGGTTATCGGGTCACCATGCTCGAACGGCTCGACGCGCCGGGCGGGCGTGCCTACATGCACCATCGCGACGGTTTCTCTTTCGACGCTGGCCCGACCATCGTCACCGCTCCCTTCCTGCTCGAGGAGTTGTGGTCGCTGTGCGGGCGCAAGTTCTCCGACGACATCGATCTGCGCTTGATGGATCCCTTCTACCGGATCCGTTTCGACGACGGCAAGGTGTTCGATTACAGCGGCGATCCCGAGGCGGTGAAGGCGCAGATCGCGCAGTACTCGCCGGACGACGTCGAGGGCTACGATCGCTTCATGAAGTACAGCGAGGGGGTGTTCAAGGTCGGCTTCGAGGACCTCGCACACATCCCCTTCACCTCCTGGACCGATATGGCCAAGATCGTGCCGGACATGGTGCTCAAGCAGAGCTACCGCACCGTCTACGGCATGGTCTCGAAGTACATCAAGGACCCCTATATCCGCCAGGTGCTCTCCTTCCACCCGCTGCTGGTCGGTGGCAACCCCTTCAAGGTCACCTCGATCTACACCCTGATCTCCTTCCTCGAGCGCAAGTGGGGCGTGCACTCGGTGATGGGCGGCACCGGCGCCCTGGTGCGCGGCATGGTCGACCTGATCGAGGGGCAGGGCAGTGAGATCCGCTACAAGGCCGAGGTCGAGCAGATCATGGTCGACTCGCGTCGGCGCGCCACCGGCGTGCGGCTGACCTCGGGCGAGGAGATCGCCGCCGATATCGTGGTCTCCAACGCCGACGCGGCCAACACCTATCGTCGGCTGCTGCCGGCGACGGTGCGTCGTCACTGGACCGATCGCAAGGTCGAGCGTTCCAGGTTCTCCGCCGGGCTGTTCGTCTGGTACTTCGGCACCAAGCGCCAGTACCCCGACGTCAAGCACCACACCATCCTGCTCGGCCCGCGCTATCGCGAGCTGATCGAGGACATCTTCCAGCACAAGCGTCTGGCCGAGGACTTCAGCCTCTACCTCTATCGCCCGACGGCGACCGATCCGAGTCTCGCCCCCGAGGGGTGCGACACCTTCTATGCCCTGTCCCCGGTTCCGCACCTCGAGAGCGGCACCGACTGGGCCACGGTGGCCGAGGAGTATCGGGCCAAGATCGCCCGTTATCTCAGCGACACCGTGCTGCCCGGCCTGGAGGACCAGATCGCGACCTCGCTGGTCACCACGCCGCAGGACTTCCAGGACAGGCTCAACTCCTATCTCGGGGCCGGGTTCAGTTTCGAGCCGACCCTCACCCAGAGTGCGTGGTTCCGCCCGCACAATGTCAGTGAGGACGTCAAAGGCCTCTATCTGGTCGGTGCGGGGACGCATCCGGGTGCAGGGATTCCCGGCGTCATCTCCTCGGCCCGTGTCCTCGATACGGTGGTGCCCGATGTTTCAGCCTTCGCTTAATGTCCTGAATCCGTCGCCGGGTCACGCCTCGGCGGACGATCTCGCTGCCTGCCGGGAGCTGCTGCGCTGTGGGTCGCGTTCCTTCTACGCGGCCTCCTTCCTGTTGCCGCAGCGCATCCGCGAGCCGGCGATCGCGCTCTATGCCTTCTGCCGGATCGCCGACGACGCGATCGACTTCGTGCCCGATGCCGCCGGCAAGGCGCGCGCCCTCACCGGGCTGCGTGCGCGGCTCGACCGCATCTACGACGGCAACCCGATCGACGATCCCGCCGATCGCGCGCTGGCCGACGTGGTGGTCCAGTACGCCATGCCCAAGGTGCTGCTCGAGGCCCTGCTCGAGGGCTTCGAGTGGGATGCCGAGGAGCGTCGCTTCGAGGACATCTCCGGGGTCTATGCCTACTCGGCCCGGGTCGCCTCGACCGTCGGCGCGATGATGGCGACCCTGATGGGTGCACGCGAGGCCGATCAGGTGGCCCGTGCCTGTGACCTCGGCGTCGCCATGCAGCTGACCAACATCTGTCGCGACGTCGGCGAGGATGCCCGCGCCGGTCGGCTCTATCTGCCCAAGCAGTGGATGCGCGAGGCCGGTATCGACCCCGATGCCTGGCTCGCCGACCCGGTGTTCAACGACGCCCTGGCCTCGGTGATCCGACGCATGCTGGATACCGCCGACGCGCTCTACCGGCGCGCCGACGTCGGCATCGCCGGGTTGCCGGTAGGGTGTCGCGCCGGGATCAACGCCGCGCGCTATCTCTATGCCGAGATCGGGCGTCAGCTCGAGCGCCAGGGGCTCGACTCGATCACGAGTCGCGCGGTGGTGCCGGCACCGCGCAAGATGCAGCTGCTCGCCCCGATCCTTGGCAGTACCATGCTGACCGCGCGCTATGTCGCGGCGCCTGCGCTGGAGGAGACCCGCTTCCTGGTCGATGCCGTGGTCGAGGCCACCCCGGTGCACATGCGTGCGCAGAACACGGGCGTCGGCGGCAAGGTGGTACGGGTGCTCGAGTTGTTCGAGGAGCTCGAGGCGCGTGAGCGCGCCGCCAGCGAGGCCGCGCGTGCCCGCGCCGGTCAGTTGGCGATGTCCTCGGCGCGCGGCTGATCGGCTGTCGCAGCCCGTCGAGACAACAACGCCGCGCCGGATCGGATCCGGCGCGGCGTTGTTGTGTGACACCTTATTAAATAGTACGCCGAGGATGCGTGGGTTCAGTCCCAGGTCTTGCGCGGCATGCGGAAGGGCAGCAGCATCTGTACCCAGTTGGCGGCGAAGCGATCGAGATCGAGGCTCTCGTGCACCGACTCGACGCGCTCGCCGCAGAGTCGGGTCTCGACCACCGAGCGGACGTAGAAGGGGGTGTCCTCCAGCGTCTGCACCACCCGCGCCTGATCGCCGGCCTCACACTGGGTGCCGCGTCCGACCCGCCAGACGCTGGCCGTCGGCAGCGCCGCCCGTGGCGGCGGCGCCACCTGCTCGACCTCGCCGTTGCGCGCGAAGCGCAGCGCCAGCTGGCTGTTGCGACCATCACGCTCGGTGGCATCGTAGAGGGTGGCGGCACCGTCGCTGAGCGCCGCACGCGACCAGTCCCAGCGCTGGAATCCGGCCTCCAGCGGCTCCTCGCCGCGGTTGGAGTCGAGATAACCGGCGCCGCTCCAGCGCAGGCCGGGATTCTGGAAGTCGAGTTCGACCCGCGCGACCGGGGCGATCGGCCACCAGCGATGACGAGCCTTGCCGTCGAGCACGAAGTCCTGCGGGTTGATGGCGCTGGGATGGACGCGGATGCGTCCGCGCAGTCGCGAGGGCAGGGGGACGGTGAGTTCGTCGACGTCGATGGTCAGCGCCTCGCCGTCCCAGTGCAGGCCGCTCGGGCCGATGCGCAGGGTATCGGCGCTCTGGTGCAGTGCGCCGCGACCACGCTCGGTCATCGCCCAGCGTTTCTTGCCGTCACGCCCGTAGAGCACCACGTTGAGCGCGCAGTGATCGAAGGGGTCGAGGTCGGGTGCGGCGCGACGTCGGCGCCAGGCGTAGTAGGGCGAGAAGACGTTGCCGAGCATGGCGATGACGGTCAGCCCGTGCTGGCCGTCGTCGCTCAGCGCGTCGACATACCACCACAGATAGCCGCCGGGGGTGATGCTCAGGTCGAAGCGAGGTCCGCGAGCAGGCTCGTCGCCGCCAGCTCCCCCGAGATCGCCGCCATCGGCACGCCCGCGCCCGGGTGTGTGCTCCCGCCCGCCAGATACAGCCGCGGGATTCGGGTCCGCGAGGCCGGTCGATTGAACGATGCCCGCCAGCCGTGGATCGCCGGGCCGTAGAGCGCTCCCCCGGTCGCCGGGAACAACCCCTCGAAGTCCCTCGGCGTGACGACCTGGCAGCGCTCCGGGTGTCGCGCCACCCTCAGGCCACATCGTTCCAACAGGGAGAATACCCGCCGTTCGCATTGCTCGATCTCCGAAGCGTCGAATGGCTGCATGTCGCCCCGTGCAGGGGCGTTGAGCAGCAACAACAGGCGCTCTGGACCCGACGGGATGTTGCCCTCGCCGCGGTCCTGGGCGCAGATATAGACGGTCCCCTCGCGCGGGACCCGTCGATGACGAAAGATATCGTCGAATTCGGCCTGGTAGTCACGGCCGAAGAAGACGTTGTGGCGCTCGAGGGCAAAGCCCTCGGTGTGTGCCACCAGCCCCCAGGTGATCGCCGAGAGCGAGCGACGGGAGGCCGGCAGGCGGGGCAGGGCGGCGATCGCCTCGGCGCCGAGGCGTCCGCTGGAGAGCGCCGCCGGATCGGCGTTGCAGACCACCGCATCGGCACTCACCCGCTCGCCGTCCTCGAGGACCACGCCGCTGGCTCGCCCCCGGGTCACCTCGATCTCCGAGACCCCGCGGCCATAGTGGAGTTCCACCCCCAGCCCCTCGGCAAGCGCGGCGAGCGCGCGTGCGACGCGATGCATGCCGTCGCGCACCAGCCACACGCCCTGCTGCTCGACATGGGCGATCAGCATCAGCGTCGCCGGCGCGGCGAAGGGTGACGAGCCGCAGTAGGTGGAGTAGCGTCCGAACAGCTGGCGCAGCCTGGGGTCGGCGAAGTGCTCGCCGAGCGCCTGCCATAGAGTGTCGTAGGGACGCATGCCGCGCAAGCCGGCCATGCCGCTGACCCCGCAGCGACCCATCAGTCCTATCAGGCTGGGACGGGAGGCGTGGATGAAGCTCTGCTCCAGGGTTTCGTAGGCGGCGCGCGCGCGCTTGCAGAAGGCGCGGTAGTGCTCGGCCTCGGCGGCGCCGGCGAAGTCGCCGATGGCCGCGACCGAGCGCTCGTGGTCGGCGTAGAGGTCGAGACGCTCGTCGGCGCTCCAGGCGTGGCGTGCTATGATCTCGGCCGGTTGCAGTCTGAGATGATCGTCGAGTCGCGCGCCGGCGGTGGCGAAGAGTTCATCGAACACCCAGCGCATGGTGAAGACGGTGGGCCCGGCGTCGATCGCCTGACCGTCGACCTGCAGCTGCCGCATCTTGCCGCCGGGGCCGGCGGCGCGCTCGAACACCCTGACCTGCAGTCCGCGAGCGGCGAGACGGATGGCCGTTGCCAGGCCGCCGATCCCTGCTCCGATGACGACCACCGATTGCGTTGACATCGGACAGCGACCTCCTGTGATTCACGTTGACGCCTCGTGCGTTGATGTCTATTGTACATGACACAAATTAGTGTCAACTAATCCTTACACTTTTTCAGACGAACACCAGTTGCCGGGGAAGCAGAGATGGATGCCACCGCAGCGAGAATCGAGCGGGCCTTGACCGAGGCCATTGAACATGTGGTCGTCTCCGGCTGTCCCCCGCGGCTGGCCGAGGCGGTGCGTCACGCGGTCTTCCCGGGCGGTGCGCGGGTGCGCCCGCGGCTGTGCATCGCGGTGGCCGCCGCCTGTGGCAGCAAGGACGTGGTCTCGGCCGATGCCGCGGCGAGCGCCATCGAGTTGCTGCACTGCGCCTCGCTGGTGCACGACGATCTGCCCTGCTTCGACGACTCGCCGCTGCGTCGCGGGGTGCCCTCGGTGCACCGCGCCTACGGCGAGCCGCTGGCGGTACTCGCCGGCGATGCGCTGATCATCCTCGCCTTCGAGCACCTCGCCCGTCAGCTCAGCGACAAGCCCGCACTGCTCGCCCCGCTGTTGCTCACCGTCGGGCGCTCGGCGGGGATGCCGCACGGCATCACCGCCGGTCAGGCCTGGGAGTGCGAGCCCAAGGTCTCGGTCGAGCACTATCACCGCGCCAAGACCGGCGCGCTGTTCGCCGCGGCGACCGCCGCCGGTGCCCAGGTCGCCGGCGCCGACGCCGATGCCTGGCGGGTGGTCGGTGACAAGATCGGCGAGGCCTACCAGGTCGCCGATGATCTGCGTGATGTTGCCGCCAGCGCCCAGGAGGTCGGCAAGCCGGTCGGACGCGATGCCCTGCTCAACCGTCCCAGCGCCGCCGGCGAACTCGGTGTCGAGGGGGCCGTGGCCCGGCTCAAGGGGCTGGTGCAGGAGGCTGTCGACGCCATCCCCGAGTGCCCCGGGCGCGAGCGCTTTGCCGAGGTGCTGGTGCACGAGGCGCGCCACATCATGCCCAAGAGCCTCGCCCAGCAGGCTGCCTGATGGCGTCTGTCGCGCGCGCCCGTGCGGCGCGCGCCGGGCGCGCACCGGAGGGACCCCGTGCCGATTCGTGACGACTGGCTGAAGCTACGCAATCGTCTCCTCTCCAGCCCGCGCTTTCAGCGCTGGGCCGCCCGCTTCCCGCTGACCCGCCCGCTCGCCCGGCGTCACGCCCGTGAGCTGTTCGACATCGTTGCCGGTTTCGTCTACTCCCAGGTGCTCTATGCCTGTGTGCGCGCGCGCCTGTTCGAGCTGCTCGACGAGCGTGGTCCGAGCGACAGCGCCGCGCTTGCCCCGGCGCTGGGGCTGCCGGAGGAGGGTGCGCGCCGTCTGCTGCTCGCCGCGGCCAGCCTGCGTCTGGTCGAGCAGCGCGGGGCGGACCGCTTCGCCCTCGGCGAGCGTGGTGCCGTGGTGCTCGGCAACCGCGGCATCGCCGCGATGGTCGAGCACCACGCGATGCTCTATGCCGATCTCGAGGACCCGCTGGCGTTGTTGCGCGGCGAGCGTCCGCAGCGCGCGCTCGCCGACTATTGGGCCTATGCCGAGTCGAGTGCGCCGGCGCGCAGCGATGCCGCGGCGGTGGACGGCTACTCGGCGCTGATGGCCGACTCCCAGGCGATGATCGCCGAGGAGGTGCTCGATGCCTATTCCTTCCGCGATCACCACTGTCTGCTCGACATCGCCGGCGGCGATGGCACCTTCCTGGTCGAGGTGGCCAAGCGCTGGCCGCACCTGCAGGTGATCCTGTTCGATCTGCCGGCGGTGGCCGAGCGCGCCCAGGCGCGCTTCGTCCGCGAGGGCCTCGCCGAGCGCGCCCGTGCCGTCGGCGGTGACGTGTTGCGCGATCCGCTGCCCGAGGGGGCGGACGTGGTCTCGCTGGTGCGGGTGGTGCACGATCACGACGACGAGCGTGCCGCCGGTTTCGTCGCCGCGGCGCATCGCGCACTCGCCCCCGGCGGTACGCTGCTGGTGGCCGAGCCGATGTCCGGCACCCGTGGTGCCGAGCCGGTGGGGGACGCTTATTTCGGTCTCTACCTGCTGGCAATGGGCAGCGGTCGCCCACGCACCGCCGCCGAGCTGGAGGCGATGCTCGCCGCCGCCGGGTTCGAGCAGACGCGCGAGCTGCCAACCAACCGCCCGATCCTCACCCGTGCGCTGCTCGCACGCCGGGCGTCCGACTGAGCGCGTTCCACCACGTCCCGTGGCGATCGCTTTTGCCGATGCAGATCAATATCCCTGGGCTCTCGCGGTGGACGGGTCGGTCACATCCGTTAAACTGCGAGGCTCGTCCGTAACAACTCGAATGCGTGCCGCACCGTGAACCTCGAAACCCTCGCCGTTGTCCTCGAACAGCCCGAACGTCTTTCGCTTCAACGATTGCAGCTCACCCCGCCCGAGGCGGGCGATGCGGTGGTCGAGATCGACTGGAGCGGGATCAGTACCGGCACCGAACGTCTGCTGTGGTCCGGGCGCATGCCCCCCTTCCCCGGCATGGGCTATCCGCTGGTGCCCGGCTATGAGTCGGTCGGTCGCGTGGTCGAGGCCGGTCCAGAGTCGGGGGTCAAGGCCGGCGACTTCGTCTTCGTCCCCGGTGCCCGCTGCTATGGCGAGGTCAACGGCCTGTTCGGCGGTGCCTCGGCGCGGGTGGTGGTGCCCGGCGCGCGGCTGCTCGCGGTCGACGAGGCCCTCGGCGAGCGTGCGGTGCTGCTGGCGCTGGCGGCGACGGCCTATCACGCCATCGCCACCCCCGGCAAGGCGCCGCACGCCGAGCTGATCGTCGGTCACGGGGTGCTCGGTCGGCTGCTGGCGCGCATCGCCGCGCTCGCCGAGGAGGGCAGTCGTCCGGTGGTTTGGGAGGTCAATCCCGAGCGTGCCAGCGGCGCCGAGGGCTTCGACTACGAGGTGGTCGATCCGGCCAATGACGAGCGGCGCGACTATCGCAGCATCTGTGATGTCAGCGGCGATCCGCAGATCCTCGATCAGCTGATCGCGCGGCTCGCCCCGCAGGGCGAGATCGTGCTTGCCGGCTTCTACAGCCAGCCGCTGTCGTTCACCTTCCCGCCGGCGTTCATGCGCGAGGCGCGGTTGCGGGTGGCGGCGCAGTGGCATCCCGCCGACCTGGCCGCAGTCAAGGAACTGGTCGAGTCCGGCCGGTTGTCCCTGGACGGGCTCATTACGCATCGGGAGCCGGCCACCGAGGCCGATCGCGCCTATCGCACCGCCTTCGGCGACCCGATGTGCCTGAAGATGATTCTGGATTGGAGAGCGATTTCGTGAGCGTATCCGTCAACACACCCGCCTCGAGCAGTGCGGCACCCGCGGTCAAGGAGACGCAGATCATCGCCATCTACGGCAAGGGTGGCATCGGCAAGAGCTTCACGCTCGCCAACCTGTCGTACATGCTGGCGCAGCAGGGCAAGAAGGTCCTGCTGATCGGCTGCGACCCCAAGAGCGATACCGCCACGCTGTTGTTCGGCGGGCGCTCCTGCCCGACCATCCTCGGCACCTCCTCGGCGAAGAAGCGCGCTGGCGAGGAGGTCGTGATCAGTGACGTCTGCTTCAAGCGCGATGGCGTGTTCGCGATGGAGCTCGGCGGCCCCGAGGTCGGTCGCGGGTGCGGTGGTCGCGGCATCATCCACGGTTTCGAGCTGCTCGAGCGTCTCGGCTTCAACGACTGGGACTTCGATTATGTGTTGCTCGATTTCCTCGGCGACGTGGTCTGCGGCGGCTTCGGCCTGCCGATCGCCCGCGATCTCTGTCAGAAGGTGATCGTGGTCGGCTCCAACGACCTGCAGTCGCTCTACGTCGCCAACAACGTCTGCTCGGCGGTGGAGTACTTCGCCAGCCTCGGCGGCAACGTCGGCGTCGCCGGCATGGTGATCAACAAGGACGACGGCACCGGCGAGGCCCAGGCCTTTGCCCACGCCGCCGATATCCCGATCCTCGCCACCATCCCGGCGCACGAGGAGATCCGTCGCAAGAGCGCCAACTACGAGATCATCGGTCGCCCCGGCGAGCGTTGGGGGCCGCTGTTCGAGGAGCTGGCGACCAATGTCGCCGAGGCGCCGCCGCGTCGTCCCAAGCCGCTCGACCACGAGTCGCTGCTCGGCCTGTTCAAGGGCGATGAGGTCGGTCGCAACGTCGTGCTCGAGCCGGCGCAGCCGACCGACATGTGCAGTACCGCCGCGATCGAGCGGCCCTCGCTCGAGGTGGTCTACGACGATGTCTGAGCAGCACCAGGACGCGCCCCGCGGCTCGCAGGCCGTTGCCGCACCCGGGGAGGGGGGGGGTCAGCACCGTGACGTGCTGCGCCGTGCCGCCGAGGCCGCCGGCGACAGCGCGCTGATCGCGCGGCTCGACGCCAACGCGGTGGCGGCGCCGCACGATCAGCCGCAGACCATGTGTCCCTCGTTCGGCGCGCTGCGCGTCGGGCTGCGGATGCGTCGTACCGCGATGCTGATGGTCGGCTCCGGCTGTTGTGTCTATGGCCTGAGCTTCACCGCCCACTTCTACGGCGCGCGCCGCTCGATCGGTTATATCCCGTTCGATTCCGAGAGCCTGGTCTCCGGTCAGCTCTACGAGGACGTGCGCGAGGCCGTCGACACGCTCGCCGACCCCGAGCGCTACGACACCATCGTGGTGATCAATCTGTGCGTGCCGACCGCCTCCGGGGTGCCGCTGCGGCTGCTGCCCAAGGAGCTCAACGGGGTGCGCGTGCTCGGTATCGACATCCCCGGTTTCGGTGTGCCGACCCATGCCGAGGCCAAGGACGTGCTCGCCGGGGCGATGCTCAACTACGCCCGTCGCGAGGCCGAGCAGGGCCCGGTGCAGGCCCCGCGCGGTGGGCGCAGCGAGCGCCCCACGGTGACCCTGCTCGGTGAGATGTTCCCGGCCGACCCGGTCGGTATCGGCATGTTGCTCGAACCGCTGGGGCTGGCCGCCGGTCCGGTGATCCCGACCCGCGAGTGGCGCGAGCTCTATGCCGCGCTCGACTGCGCCGCCGCCGCGGCGATCCATCCCCACTATGCCGCCAGCGCGCGCGAGTTCGCCGCCGCCGGGCGTCCGGTGGTGGGCTCGGCCCCGGTCGGGGTCGAGGGCACCGCCGCCTGGCTCGATGCCATCGGCGCGGCCTGCGGGATTGCGCGCGATACCGTGGACGCGGCCAAGAACCGCTTCCTGCCGGCGATCAAGGGCGCGCTCGCCGGCGCGCCGATCAAGGGGCGGGTGCTGGTCTCGGGCTACGAGGGCTCGGAGCTGCTGGTCGCGCGCCTGTTGATCGAGTCCGGTGCCGAGGTGCCCTATGTCGGCACCGCCTGTCCGCGCACCCCCTGGTCGGAACCGGATCTTGCCTGGCTCGAGGAGCGCGGTGTGCCGGTGCAGTTCCGCGCCTCGCTGGAGCAGGACCTCGCCGCGGTGAAGGCGCTCGAGCCGGACCTGGCCATCGGCACCACGCCGGTGGTGCAGGCGGCCAAGGAGATGACCATCCCCGCGCTCTATTTCACCAACCTGATCTCGGCGCGCCCGCTGATGGGGCCCGCCGGGGCCGGCTCGCTGGCGCAGGTGATCAACGCCGCGCTGGGCAATCGTGCCCGCTTCGACACCATGAAGGCGTTCTTCGCCGGGGTCGGGGAGGGGGCGACGAGCGGGGTCTGGCCCGTCGCGCCCGGCACACGCCGCGCCAAGCCGACCCGAGCCGCGCACTGAGGACGCCTTACCGATGCTGATCAACGACCTCGACCGCGCTGGCGGTTACTGGGGCTCTGTCTACGTCTTCACCGCCGTCAAGGGCCTGCAGGTGATCATCGACGGCCCGGTGGGCTGCGAGAACCTGCCGGTGACGGCGGTGCTGCACTACACCGATGGCCTGCCGCCGCACGAGTTGCCGGTGGCGGTGACCGGGCTGGGTGAGGAGGAGCTGGGGCAGGAGGGGACCGAGCAGGCGATGCGCCGGGCCTTCGAGAGCCTCGATCCGAAGCTGCCGACGGTGGTGGTGACCGGCTCGATCGCCGAGATGATCGGCGGCGGCGTGACCCCCGAAGGCACCAACATCCAGCGCTTCCTGCCGCGCACCATCGACGAGGACCAGTGGCAGAGCGCCAACCGCGCGATGTACTGGCTGTGGACCCAGTACGGGCCGAAGAAGGGCAAGGCGGTCAAGCGCCGCGAGCGCGGCCCCGACGAGCGCCCGAAGGTGAACATCATCGGTCCGATGTATGGCACCTTCAACATGCCTTCGGATCTGGCCGAGATCCAACGCCTGATCGAGGGCATCGGCGCCGAGGTCAACCTGACCTTCCCGCTCGGCTGCGAGCTCTCGGAGATCCCCAGGCTTGCCGACGCCGACGTCAACGTGTGCATGTACCGCGAGAGCGGTCGGGCGCTGTGCGAGGCGCTCGAGCGGCCCTATCTGCAGGCGCCGATCGGGTTGCACAGCACCACCAAGTTCCTGCGCACCCTCGGCGAGCTGCTCGGGCTCGACCCCGAGCCCTTCATCGAGCGCGAGAAGCACACCACGATCAAGCCGATCTGGGACCTGTGGCGCTCGGTCACCCAGGACTTCTTCACCACCGCGAGCTTCGGTGTCGCGGCCAGCGAGACCTATAGTCGCGGGCTGCGCCACTTCCTCGAGGACGAGCTGGGATTGCCCTGCAACTTCGCCTTCTCGCGGTGCGCCGGGGTGAAGATCGACAACGACGCGATCCGCACCGCGGTGCAGGAGAAGACGCCGCTGATCGTCTTCGGCAGCTACAACGAGCGGATGTATCTCGCCGAGATCGGCGCTCGCGCGACCTATATCCCGGCCTCCTTCCCGGGCACGGTGATCCGGCGTCATACCGGCACCCCCTTCATGGGCTACGCCGGGGCGACCTATCTGGTCCAGGAGGTGTGCAACGCGCTGTTCGACGCCTTGTTCAACATCCTGCCGTTGGGCAGCGATCTCGATCGCGTCGATCCTACTCCGGCGCGAATGCATCGCGAGCTGCCCTGGGCGGAAGAGGCGCGGGCGCTGTTCGACCGGATCGTCGAGGCGCAGCCGGTGCTGGTGCGGATCTCGGCGGCCAAGCGGTTGCGGGACGCTGCCGAGCGCGCTGCCCGGACCGCGGGTCTCGAGCAGGTCGGTGTCGCCCAGGTGGAGCAGTCGCGCGGCGCCGTCTCCGGCGCCTGAGGCCGCTGCTGAGGGTGTCGTCCGGGCGGCCCGAGGCGGCCCGGACGGTGCCTGTCGGCACTCTCTCATCACCCTTCCGTGCCCGCCTTCCCGGTGGGCGCTGTCGTGCCAGCGGCCTTCCTCACACCGCTTTGCGCGTCGCTATCCGGCAGCCTTCAGGCCCCATTGGGAAGGAATCCTGATCCGGGGCAGGGCTGGGTCAAAATCCGGTGTAAATGTAGATTGACATCTCTGCCAGTCAAGCTAGACTGACACCCAAAATCCAGCCAGCCCGTAGGGCCATCGTGTTTCGAGCCCGCGCTGTCGTGAGTCCTCTGTGAACCACGCGAATGACGCTAGCCTCGATCAGCACTCCTGAGTTTGAGAGTGAGCGAGGCCGAGGGTGCGAGCGCACCAGGGGTGGCGGATCGAATTGACGATCTCCCCCGTCGCGGGGCGATCGGCACGATGGGATTTCGCCCGACAGGCATCGGGTGTCTTCTCAGCCGTGGCAGACACTCTCACGGCACCCCTCGCCGCACGGGGCAAGTGCGGCGTAACTGAGGTTTAGCTCCAAATTCGGAGGATTTATCCAATGGCTGACAACACCAGCGTGACCGGTCTGACCGAGCAGGAAGCACAGGAGTTCCACGGCATCTTCGTGCAGAGCATGACTGCCTTCTTCGGCATCGTGGTCGTCGCGCACATCCTCGCTTGGCTGTGGCGCCCCTGGCTGTAATCCGAGCGTAGGTGCACAGGCGCCCATCGGGGCCGCCTGGGCAGCAAGTGCTGCACGACCTTTACGATTTCTTTAGGAGAATTAGTTATGTTCCCGACCGAAGCCCTGTGGAAGATCTGGATGCTCATCGATCCGCGTCGCATCCTGATCGCCCTCTTCGCCTTCCTGATCGTGCTGGGTCTCGCCATCCACATGATTCTGCTGAGCACCGCCGAGTTCAACTGGCTCGAAGACGGTGTTCCGGCCTCGTCGGTCCAGCAGGTGACGCCGGTTGTGCCGCAGCACCAATAACGTCCCTGATGGGGGCGGCAGGCGAGGCTCGGCCAAGCTGGTCGGCCCCTCCTACCGCCGACAGTGCTAAGAGGAGGCAGCCGCCTCGGGTGCCTCCCCAGCAGAGGATTTTACGATGGCCATGCTCAGTTTTGAGAGAAAATACCGCGTCCGTGGCGGGACGCTGATAGGGGGAGACCTATTCGACTTCTGGGTGGGGCCGTTCTATGTCGGCTTCTTCGGGGTGACGGGCTTCTTCTTCGCATTGTTGGGCGTGCTCCTGATCGTTTGGGGTGCGACCATCGGTCCTAACGCCGAACTCCAGACCTACAACATTTGGCAGATCAGCATCGCGCCGCCGGACCTGAGCTACGGTCTGGGAATGGCGCCGCTGACCGAGGGCGGGTTGTGGCAAATCATCACAATCTGTGCCACCGGTGCCTTTGTGTCGTGGGCTCTCCGAGAGGTCGAAATCTGCCGTAAGCTCGGCATCGGCTTCCACATCCCCTTTGCATTTGCGTTCGCGATCGGCGCCTATCTGACGCTCGTGGTCGTTCGCCCGGTGCTGATGGGCGCTTGGGGTCACGGTTTCCCCTACGGGATCCTGAGCCACCTCGACTGGGTTTCGAATGTGGGGTATCAGTTCCTGCATTTCCACTACAACCCGGCTCACATGCTCGGCATCACCTTCTTCTTCACCACCTGCTTGGCGCTGTCGATGCACGGCTCGCTGATCCTGTCGGTGACCAATCCGCAGAAGGGTGAGCCGGTCAAGACCGGCGAGCATGAGAACACCTTCTTCCGTGACCTCGTGGGCTACTCCATTGGCGCACTCGGCATCCACCGTCTGGGCTTGTTCCTGGCGCTGAGCGCCGTCTTCTGGAGCGCGGTGTGTATCGTTATCAGTGGACCCTTCTGGACCCGCGGTTGGCCTGAATGGTGGAACTGGTGGCTTGAGCTTCCGCTCTGGTAGGATCTAGGAGACTACAATGCCTGAATATCAGAACATTTTTACGAGCGTGCAAGTGCGCTGCCCGGCCTATCCGGGTGTGCCGCTGCCGAAAGGCAAGCTGCCACGTCTCGGAAAGCCCATTTTCTCCTACTGGCTCGGGAAGATCGGTGACGCTCAGTTCGGTCCCATCTACCTCGGCTTCACCGGTACCCTCTCGCTGATCTTCGGTTTCGTCGCGATTCTGATCATCGGCCTGAACATGATGGCGACGGTCGATTGGAATCCGATCGAGTTCGTCAGGAACTTCTTCTGGCTCGCGCTCGAGCCGCCGGCACCGCAGTACGGACTGAGCATTCCGCCGCTCACCGAGGGTGGTTGGTGGCTGATGGCCGGCTTCTTCCTGACAGCCTCGATCCTGCTGTGGTGGGTGCGCACCTACAAGCGCGCGGCCGACCTCGGCATGAGCCAGTATCTGTCCTGGGCGTTCGCCGCAGCCATCTTCTTCTATCTGAGCCTGGGCTTCATCCGCCCGATCATGATGGGGAGCTGGGCCGAGGCGGTGCCGTTCGGCATCTTCCCGCACCTCGACTGGACGGCTGCCTTCTCGATTCGCTACGGCAATCTTTACTACAACCCGTTCCACATGCTCTCGATCGCCTTCCTCTATGGTTCGGCGCTGCTCTTCGCCATGCATGGTGCAACCATCCTGGCCGTGAGCCGCTTCGGTGGCGACCGTGAGATCGATCAGGTGGTGGATCGTGGTACTGCTGCAGAGCGTGCGGCGCTGTTCTGGCGCTGGACCATGGGCTTCAACGCGACCATGGAGTCGATCCACCGCTGGGCCTGGTGGTGCGCGGTCCTGACCGTGATCACTGCTGGCATCGGCATCCTGCTGACCGGCACCGTTGTCGACAACTGGTACCTCTGGGCGGTCAAGCACGGCGTTGCGCCGAGCTATCCGATCGAAACCACCGTGCAAGACCCATTGATGCTGCAGGGGGTGTCGCAATGAATATTGGCAAGCATGCATCCATCCCAGCGGTAGCACTCGTTGCTTCGGTGGTGCTCCTCGGGTGTGAGCGTCCGCCACCAGAAGTCGAGCAGGGCGGCTACCGCGGTCTGGCGATGGAGCACGTCAAGAACCCCCGTCTGCTCGAGGCCAGCTTCCGGGAGAACGTGCCGCCGGAGGTGATCCCGGCCGCGGCACCCGGTGGTCCGATGGCGACCGACATCTACCAGAATGTCCAGGTCCTCGACGACCTCACCATGGCTGAGTTCACTCGCACCATGGTCGCCGTGACCATGTGGGTCTCGCCCGAGGAAGGCTGTAACTACTGCCACGTCCCCGGTGACTTCGCCTCCGACGACATCTACACCAAGGTGGTGTCGCGGCGGATGTTCGAGATGACCCGTCAGGCCAACGGCGCGTGGAAGGATCACGTGGCCGACACCGGTGTGACCTGCTACACCTGTCACCGCGGCAACCCGGTGCCGGAGTATGTCTGGACCACCGATCCGGGTCCGGACCACCCGTCCGGTGTGGTGCCGACCGGGCAGAACGCCGCTGGCATGGTGACCGCGGCCTACTCGTCGCTGCCGTTCGATCCGATGACCCCGTTCCTCGACAACGACAACGAGATCCGCGTCATCGGCAACACCGCGCTGCCCTCGGGTAACACCAACTCGATCAAGCAGGCCGAGTGGACCTATGGTCTGATGATGCACATCTCGGAAGCGCTGGGCGTGAACTGCACCTACTGTCACAACAGCCGGTCGTTCTTCGCCTGGGATCAGAGTACGCCCAAGCGGACCACCGCCTGGTACGCGATCCGCCATGTGCGTGAGATGAACCAGGACTACCTGTGGCCGCTCAACGAGGTGCTGCCCGAGTCGCGCAAGGGGCCCTATGGCGACCCCTTCCGCGTCAGCTGCAAGACCTGCCACCAGGGCGCCTACAAGCCGCTCTATGGTGCGAAGATGCTGAAGGACTATCCGGGCCTCATGGGTCGTCAGACCGAGGCAGCGGAGGCCGAGCAGGAGGCTGCTCCGGCCGAGGCGGATACTCAGCAGCTGTAACGGGCGAACTCGGACTTCGCTCGTGATCTGGGCAAGGACGCCCTAGACGGCGCCGGAGGCATCCGCCCCGGCGGCGCCCAAGCCGAGGGGACCGTGCCACGGTACGCCCCCCCGGGGACGCAACACCGGCGAAGTCGATCGCCTAAGGTGACGATCGAGAGGAAGGCATTCAATGGCTCAGGAAAACCGCTCGATGTCTGGACTGACCGAAGACGAAGCCAGGGAATTTCACGGCATCTTCGTGTCCAGTTTCGTCGCGTTCACGGGGATCGTTGTCGTTGCACACATCCTCGTGTGGTTGTGGCGTCCCTGGCTGTAACGGCCAAGGGTCTTTTGGTCGATGACCGCTCGGGTGGCCGTCAGCTCGGTAACACCCACTCTGTATGAAACTGGAGAGAACCATGCATAAGATTTGGCAGATCTTTGATCCGCGCAGAACCCTGGTCGCCCTGTTCGGGTTCCTGTTCGTGCTGGCACTGCTGATCCACTTCATCCTGCTCAGCAGCCCGGCCTTCAACTGGCTCGGCGGTGCTGCTTAAGTCCGAGTCCCGGGCAACGGCTGCGTCCCCGGGTCAGGCCTCGGCCGCCCATGGACGCACCGAATCATTCCCCGCCGCGGGGTAGATCGCGGTAACGGCCTAATCGGCCTAACATGAAAAGTGAGGGTAATTCCATGGCTGATGAGAAAAGCATGACCGGGCTGACCGAGGAAGAGGCGAAGGAGTTTCACGGCATCTTCGTGCAGAGCATGACCACTTTCTTCGGCATCGTGGTCGTGGCTCACATCCTCGCGTGGCTGTGGCGTCCCTGGCTGTAATCAGCCAGACCTCCGCCGCACAGCGGATTTGACGGGAGGCTGGCAGCCTTCGTGTGCTGCCGCGTCCCGTGCCATGTATGTAGGAGACAACCAATGCACAAGATTTGGCAGACCTTTGATCCGCGCATGACCCTGGTCGCCATGGGTGGGTTCCTGTTCGTGCTCGCGCTGCTGATCCACCTCATCCTGCTCAGCTCCCCGGGCTTTGGCTGGCTGCAAGGTTCGGAGGCTGCTCCGGTGGCTGTCGCAGGAATGTCGGCCATGCCGACGCTCTGAAGCGAAAGCGGCTGGTTGCGGACGCGGGCGAGGAGGGCGAGCAGCCTTCCCGCTCGTGGCCGCTGAGATCGAAGTCATCTTGTTATGCATTTCCATCACGAACGCCTGCCGTTGAGAACGGCCTCCCCGATCGAGATCATCGATATCACTGCCGAGATCCGGCAGGTGTTCGAGAAGAGTTCGGTGCGCGAGGGACAGGTCACCATCCACTCCCCGCACACCACCGCCTTCGTTGCCCTCAACGAGCGCGAGACCATGCTCCAGCAGGACATGCTCGCCTTCCTCTCGCGCCTTGCCCCGAAGAGCGCGGGCTATGGTCACGACCAGGCGCCGATCGACGGTCGCGAGAACGCCCACGCCCATCTCATCGGGCTGTTCATGAACGCCTCCGAGACCATCCCCGTGCACCACGGCGAGCTGTTGCTCGGTCGCTGGCAGTCGATCTTCTTCGTCGAACTCGACGGACCGCGCGAGTCGCGCACCCTCAACATCCAGATCTCCGGAGTCCGCTGACCCCATGACCCCTGCCGATTGCGAGGGCTTCTTCGCCACGCTCGACGAGCTGGTGGCCGACGACTACATCCTGCTCGACTACTACCTCGAGTGCAGCGGCGATCCGCGCGAGGCGGTCGCGCACTTCTGCGCCGAGCAATCCACCGCGCAGTGGCGCCGCGTCGGCAGCGACGAGGACCTGCGCCCGCGCTTCGGTGCGCGCGCGGTCGAGCTCGAGGTGCTGGAACAGGACCGCCCGGGCTTCAGCTATGGCGTCGAGCCCGAGGTCACCGAGGGCGTCTCCGCCTGCCGGGTGCGCATCGCCCATCCCCATCGCAACTTCGGCCCGCGCATTCCCAACCTGCTGAGCGCGGTGTGCGGCGAGGGCACCTTCTTCTCGCCCGGCGCGCCGGTGGTCAAGCTGCTCGACATCCACTTTCCGGCGGCCTATCTGGCCCAGTTCCCCGGTCCCAAGTTCGGCGTCCAGGGGCTGCGCGAGCAGCTCCAGGCCTATGATCGGCCGATCTTCTTCGGTGTCATCAAGCCCAACATCGGTCTGCCGCCCGAGGCCTTCAGCGAACTCGGCTACCAGGGCTGGCTCGGAGGGCTCGACATCGCCAAGGACGACGAGATGCTCGCCGACACCGACTGGTGTCCGCTCGAGCGTCGCGCCGAGCTGCTCGGCGCCGCGCGGCGTCGCGCCGAGGCCGAGACCGGCACCCCCAAGATCTATCTCGCCAATGTCACCGACGAGGTCGAGAACCTGATCGAACTGCACGATCGTGCCGTTGCCCGCGGCGCCAACGCGCTGCTGGTCAACGCCATGCCGGTGGGCCTGAGCGCGGTGCGCATGCTGCGTGAGCACACCCAGGTGCCGCTGGTCGCCCACTTCCCCTTCATCGCGCCCTTCAGTCGCATGGAGCGCTTCGGCATCCACTCGCGGGTGTTTGCCAAGCTGCAGCGTCTGGCCGGGTTCGATGTCGTCATCATGCCCGGCTTCGGCTCGCGCATGTTCACCTCCGACGACGAGGTGCGCGCCAACGCCGCCGCCTGTCTCGAGCCCATGGGCGAGCTGCTGCCCAGCCTGCCGGTCCCCGGGGGCAGCGACAACGCCCTCACCCTCGGCGGCGTCCACGACAAGCTCGGTACCGTCGACTTCGGCTTCGTGCCGGGGCGGGGCGTGTTCGGCCATCCGCATGGCCCGCGCGGCGGCGCCGCAAGCATTCGTCAGGCCTGGGAGGCGATCGCCCGGGGCGTTCCCCTGCTAGACTATGCCGCCGAGCACGTCGAGCTGCGCGCGGCCATCGACGCCTTCGGGACGCGCTGAGTCGTCGGCGTCCCGATCCGACCCTGAATCCGAACGACGTCTCCCGCACCTCGTCGCGCGCCTGGTGGGGCGGGAGCGTGCTGGAGGTGAGACCTTGACCGCCCAAGTCCTTCCGCCCCTGAACGCCGCCGAACTCGAGCAGGTCGCCCGACGCGACGCCAGCGAGCAGCTGATCGTCGTCGATCGAGAGGATCGCGAGATCGGTCCGGCAGGCAAGCTGGAGGTGCACGTCGACGGCCGACTCCATCGCGCCTTCTCGATCCTGGTGTTCAACACCCGTGGCGAGCTGCTGCTGCAGCGCCGCGCCGATGCCAAGTATCACTTCGCCAACCGCTGGTCGAACACCTGCTGCGGTCACCCGCGCCCGGGCGAGACCACGGTCGCCGGTGCCGGCCGCCGGCTCAAGGAAGAATTCGGCTTCCGCGTCCCGCTCACCGAGCGCAACGAGCTGATCTATCGCGCCGAGGATCAGGCCTCGGGCCTGATCGAGCACGAATACCTGCACATCTACCACGGTCACTTCACCGATGACCCGCAGCCCGACCCCTCCGAGGTCGGCGCCTGGCGGTGGATGTCGGTGGCGGCGATCCGTCGCGCCCTGCGCATGCACCCGGAGTGGTTCACCCCCTGGTTTGCGATCCTCGTCGATCGGCTGCTGCCGCCCGAGGACTGATTCCCGTCCTCCGTTGCCCGGCGCGACCTGACTCTGGTCGCGCTTGTTTCGCTGCCTCGTCTCCCCGATGATGATGCGGATGTCGTCAACCGCAACAGCCTCGTGTGAGCGCGAGGCCGGGAACCCGTCCATGTCAGATCAGGATCCGCTACGCGCGCCCTCGCGCGCGACCCCAGAGACCCACCAGCGTGGCCGCGACAAGCTCGCCCGCATCCCGGTCAAGGTCGCGACCGATGCCCCGGTGCTGCGCAAGCCCGCCTGGATCCGCGCGCGCGCCCCGCTCGGCGCCGAGGTGCGGCGCATCAAGGCGCTGATGCGCGAGCACAAGCTCGCCACCGTGTGCGAGGAGGCGATGTGCCCGAACCTCGGTGAGTGCTTCAACCACGGCACCGCCACCTTCATGATCCTCGGCGATGTCTGCACCCGCCGTTGTCCCTTCTGCGACGTCGCTCACGGTCGTCCCGAGCCGCCCGATCCCGGCGAGCCCGAGCACCTGGCCAGTTCGATCGCGGCGATGGGGCTGCGCTACGTGGTCATCACCTCGGTCGATCGCGATGACCTGCGCGATGGCGGCGCGGCTCACTTCGCCGCCTGCGTGCGCGCGGTGCGCGCCCAGGAGGCGGGGGTCCGCGTCGAGGTGCTGGTGCCGGACTTCCGCGGTCGCGAGTCGGTCGCGCTCGAGTGCTTCGTCGACGACGCGGTGCCCGACGTCTTCAACCACAACCTCGAGACCGTGCCCAGGCTCTATCGCGAGGCCCGGCCCGGTGCCGACTATGCCGGCTCGCTGCGACTGCTCGAGGCGTTCAAGGCGCGCCACCCCGATGTGCTCACCAAGTCGGGGCTGATGCTCGGACTCGGCGAGACCCGCGACGAGGTGCTGGAGGTGATGCGCGCGCTGCGCGAGCACGGCTGCGACATGCTCACTCTCGGGCAGTATCTGCAGCCCTCGCGCGCGCACCTGCCGGTGCGTCGTTACTGGACCCCGGAGGAGTTCGACGCCCTGCGCGAAGATGGCGAGGCGATGGGGTTTCGCAATGTCGCCAGCGGCGCCATGGTCCGCTCCTCCTATCATGCCGACCTGCAGGCGCCGCTGTGAGTCGCCGCCCCCGGCGCGCATGAGCGTGCTCTACAGCGTACTCAAGAGCCTGCTGATGCCGCCCGGCATCCTGGTGCTGGCGTTGTTGCTGGCCGCGCTGCTGGTGCAGGGCGGGGTGGGGCGGGGGCTGCTGCTGACCGCCACCCTGGCGCTCGCGGCGATGAGCCTGCCGGCCGTCGGCGCCTGGCTGATGGCGCCGCTGGAGCGGCATGCGCCGCTCGCCACCCCCGGTCACCCGATCCCGGCCGATGCCGAGGCGATCCTGGTGCTCAGCGCCGGACGTACGAGCGCGGCCCCGGAGTACGGCGGCGAGAGCGTCGACAGCGCCACCCTGCGTCGTCTGCGCTACGCCGCGCACCTGCAGCGCGCCACCGGTCTGCCGCTCTATGTCAGCGGCGGCAGCCCGCCGCCGGAGGCCCCGCCGATCGCGCGGCTGATGGCCGAGGTGTTGCTCGAGGATTACGGCATCGCCGTCGCCGGGGTCGAGGCGCGGAGCCTCAACACCTGGGAGAACGCCGCCTATTCGGCGCCGCTGCTCGCGCGCGACGGCCATCGACGCATCCTGCTGGTCTCCGATGCCTGGCACCTGAGACGTGCGTTGCGGGTGTTCGAGGAGGTCGGTCTGGCGCCGATCGCCGCGCCCACCGGGTTTCTCCACGACCCCGATCCGGATGACTGGAACTATCGTGACTGGCTGCCCTCGGCGCGCGGCTTCGTGGTCAGCTACTACGCCCTCCACGAGCATCTCGGTTGGCTGTGGTATCGGTTGCGCCGCCTGGTCGCGGGCGCGCCGCGCCCGCTCTCGGGCTGAGTCCGCTCAATCGTCGCGCACGGCCAGCGGCGGTTCGCGGCGGATCATCAGATAGCAGAGACAGTCCTGACGGATCACCACCTCGTTGCGGGTGAGCATCGAGGGCATCGCCGGGCGGCGCAGCAGCAGCTCCTCGCCACTGATCCTGAAGAACTGCGCGCTCAGGTCGCGGCCCTCGGCGTCGTGCACCTCGACACAGAGCCCCTTGCCGGGGCGCACCCGACCGAAGGCCATGCCCGCCGGCAGCTCGCAGAAGTTGAGCCGTTCGAGCGCCGGGTCGAGGACCAGATCGGCCTGCTCGGGCGGGAAACCGAAGTGCACCCCGGGCGGGATGCGGGCGCGGGCGACGGTCTCGAACAGATCGAACTCACGCGCCGCCGGCAGGCGCGCGGGCAGCTCGGTGAGCTGGAGCAGGGCGCCGACGAACTCGCGCGCGTGGTCGACGCCGCCCTGCTCGCCGACCTTGCCGCACTCCAGGGTCACCGCCGGGCAGATGCCGGTGAAGGCCTGTGACTGCACCCCGGTGGGGCTGGTGAAATAGACCAGGGTGCGGGCGAACAGGCTCGCCAGCTGCAGTGTCCGGGGTTCGAGCACGTTGACGCATCCATAGTGCGGGTTGCGCCCGGTGTTGTTGTGCAGGTCGACGCTGGCGAAGGGCGCGCGTGCACGCATGGTCTCGACCACCTGGGCCATCATCAGCTGCTCCGGGCCGTGGTCGGGTGCGGCGCCCGGCCACACCCGGTTGTAGTCCGGTTGTCCGGGCAGCCGCCGGACGCTGTGGGCGGCGGCGGCGACATTGCCGATGAACAGGCTCAGCGCACGGGGCAGGCGCAGCGCGCCGTAGCGGGTCAGACGCGCGGCGAGCAGGGCGCGCACCGCCTCCCAGCCGACGGTCTCGTTGCCGTGGAGCAGCACCGAGACGAACAGCGGCGCCCGGCGCTGTCCCGGCAGATGGATCAGGGTCGGGCCGCCGAGCAGGGCCTCGAGTCCGGGCGCCGGGGTCTCGAGCAGTCCCTCCGGCAGGTGGTCGAGCTGTTGCAGCATGGCGATGGTCTCTGCGTCCTCGGGATGGTCGTCCCTGGTTCAGTCGATGCTCCATTGGTGCACCGGGTGACCGGCGCGCTGGCGTGCCAGATAGGCGGCGGTCAACCCGTACATGTCGTGGCCGTGGCGCGCCACCCAGGCGCGTTGCCAGGCCGCGCCGGTGCGTCGCCGGGCGAGACGCTGGGCGATGATGTCGAGCCAGTGTCCGCGTTCGTCCGCGCCCATCCCCAACGCCTCCAGCCCGCGATGGGCGCGCGGCAGCAGGTCGTCGCGGAGGATGGTGGCGACCTGGTGCTCGCGCCCGTCGAGCCAGCGGATGCGCGCGCCGAGCCCGGCGCGGGCGCAGTCGTAGAAACCGGCCATCGCCAGGGGGAAGGGCAGTCGCTGCTCCGGGGGGCGCGGGTCGTGGCTGAGCGCGTGCACCGCACCGAGATAGAGCGCGGTGTTGGCGATGGCGTCTGCAACCGTGGGACCGGCGGGGATCACCCGGTGCTCGATGCGCAGATGCGGGCGGCCGTCGTCGTCGAAGCCGATCAATGGCCGGTTCCAGCGCCAGATGGTGCCGTTGTGCAGGCGCAGGTGGGTGAGCGTCTCGGGTGGCTCGTCGCTGCACTGCGGCAGCAGGACCGGATAACGCGCGAGATTGGCCTCGAAGGTCTCGAGGATCGAGTGCGCGGCATAGCGCTGGCCGAAGTTGACCCGTTCCTGGAGAATCGCGCCGCCGACCGAGACCGCCTGCTCGAACAGCGCGATCCGCGTCTCCTCCCACAGCGCATGACCGAACAGGAAAGGCGAGTTGGCGCTGATCGCCACCAGCGGGCCGCTGAGGATCTTGGAGGCGTTGTAGACCCGGGCGGCGTGCTCGGGGGCGACCTGCAGGTGGATCTGGAAGGAGGTGCCGGCGGCCTCGAGCATGACGTCGTGCCAGTGCAGCTCGAGCGGTTCGTCGCCGTCGATGATCAGCGACAGCGCTCGCCCCTGGCGCAGCGCGAAGATACGGGCGTTGAGCGCGCGATAGCGCGCTAGCGGCGACATCGTCTCGATGTCGAGCTGCTCGGCGTCGATCGTCGGCAGGGTGCCGATGGTGACCACCCGCAGCCCGAGATCCTCGCCCAGCCGTTGGGCGCGCTCGAGTGGCTCGCCGAGCGTCGTGGCGAGCTGCGAGAGGGTCGTCGCGCCGAGTTCGAGCGGGGTGCCGTTGAACTCGATGTTGAACACCGAAAGCTCCGGGACCACCCGGGGGTCGGCGAGCGCGTCGAGCAGCGCCGGGGCGCGCGGGGCCGGGCGCATCGCGGTGTCGACCAGCCAGGCCTCGAGTTCGAAGCCGAGCATCGGGGGCGCGCGCGCGATCCGCCCCTCGGCGAACCAGCGCGCGAGCAGCGCGGTCTCCTCGCGCAGCCGGGTGGTGAAGCGCGCGAGATCGGCCTCGCTGAACCGGTCACTGGCGATCTCCTGGCCCATCCGCTGCCTCCACCGGTCGCAATCGTACATCCGCATTGACGTCATGGCGTTCGCTATACAGTCTATGCGGCTTGATCGTCGTCGACGCAACGTGGGTCGGCGGCAGCACAATGGAAGATCGAAACCGCCATGGTCGGCGGACGAGAGGTGGATCGAATCATGGCTCCCTGGTCGAAGGGCTTGTGTTGGAACTCGGGCGGTATCAGCGATGCCGGTCGGGTGCGGCGGGACAATCAGGACGCCTATCTGGATCGTCCGGAGCTGGGGCTCTGGGCGGTGGCCGATGGCATGGGCGGGCATCGCGACGGCGCCGAGGCGAGCCGGCTGATCGTCAGTCGGTTGGGACGGCTGGAGCGCGCACTCGAGCTGGAGTCGGGGCTGGAGACGCTGGAGCGGACGCTGCGTGCGGTCAACCGCGAGCTGGTGGCGAGCGCCGAGGGCGTGCTCGAGGCGCTCTGCGGCAGCACGGTCGCGGCCTTGCTCGCCGTTGGTGATCGCGCTGCGCTGTGCTGGGCCGGCGACAGCCGTATCTATCGGTTGCGCGCCGGCGTGCTCGAGCAGCTCAGCCGCGATCACTCCCAGGTCCAGGCGCTGGTCGATATGGGGCTGCTCTCCCCCGAGGAGGCCGAGCTGCACCCGCTCTCGAGCGTGCTGGTGCGCGCCGTCGGCGCCGACGCCCGGCTCGAGTTCGAGCGGCGTACCGAGTCGCTGCGCGCGGGCGATCGATACCTATTGTGCAGCGATGGGCTGAATCGCGACCTCGCCGGCGACGAGATCGCCCGTATCCTCTCCCAGATCCACCCCGCGGAGGTCGCCGCTCAGGCGCTGGTACGGGCCGCCTGCGAGGCCGGTGGCAGCGACAACGTCACCGCGGTGGTGGTCGACTTCACGGCCTGAGCGCGTCGCGGGCGGCCCGCGCGGCCCGGCGTCGGGCGCGGAAGAAGTCACGCAACAGCTCGCCGCAGTCCGCGGCGAGCACCCCGCCGCGACACTCGGTGCGATGGTTGAAGCGCGCATCCGAGGGCAGCAGGTCGAAGACGCTGCCGCAGGCCCCGGCCTTGGGGTCGGTCGCGCCATAGACCACCGCGCCGACACGGGCATGGACGATGGCCCCGGCGCACATCACGCAGGGCTCGAGGGTGACATAGAGCCTGGTCTCGGGCAGGCGATAATTGGCGAGCCGGCGTCCGGCGTCGCGCAGCGCCTGGATCTCGGCGTGGGCGCTGGGGTCGTTGTCGGCGATCGGGCGGTTCCAGCCCTCGCCGATGCACTGCCCGTCGCGCACCAGCACCGCGCCGACCGGGACCTCGCCCTGTTGCGCCGCGCGCTCGGCCAGGCGCAGCGCGTGGCGCATCCAGAATTCATCGGGGCTGTCGACGGCAGGCTCCACTCGGGGGTCTCCTGTGGTGAGGATGCGCGGGCGCGGAAAAGGGATCGATGCTAGTCGCCGCCCGGGCACGGGGCAAGGCGGGCACCTTCGGAGGGAAGATGAGACGACGACTCACCGAGCACGACAACTTCGGCTATCTCACCGTCGCCCTGGTGGTGCTGCTGTTCGGTACCGCGCTGGCCGACGAGCTCGGTCTGCGGCTCGGTCAGCTGCTGGTGCAGCTGGCGATCGTCGCCGCGCTGGCGCTCGGGGTCTGGGGGATGAACCGGCGCACCCACTGGTTCCGCACCCGGCTGGGGCTGATCCTCGCCAGCCTGGTGGTGATCCTGCTCGGGCGCTGGCTGGAGACGGCGGTGGTGTGGCTGCTGATCCTGCTCGGCTATCTCATCCTCACCAGCTGGCTGGCGATGGAGCAGGTGCTGCGCGGCGATTCGGTCGACTGGAACAAGATCGTCGGTGCGGTCTGCGTCTATCTGCTGATGGGGCTGGTCTGGGCGACGCTCTACATGTTGATCGCACTGCTCGAGCCGAGCGCCTTCGCCGGTCTACGCCCCGGTCCCTGGTACCAGGGCTTTCCCGAGCTGGTCTATTTCAGCTTCATCACCCTCACCACGGTCGGTTACGGCGACATCGTGCCGGTGTCCTCGCTGGCGCGCTTCTTCGCCTTCATCGAGGCGGTGGTGGGGCAGTTCTATCTCGCCATCCTGGTGGCCAGCCTGGTCGGTATCCGCCTCGCCGACTGGCGCGGCAACGGCGACTGAGCGGGTCCGCTCAGGGCCGCGAGTCGTCGGGGACCGGGCCGGCGACGCTCGCCGTGGCATGTCGCACCTCCGCCGGCGAGACCCGAAAGTGACGCTTGAACTCGCGGCTGAACTGCGAGGCGCTCTGGTAGCCGACCCGGGTGGCGGCGACGCTCGCGCGTACCCCCTGGGCGGCGATCAGCGCCCGGGCGCGGTCGAGGCGGATGCGCTTGAGATAGCGCAGCGGGGTCTCGCCGGTGACCTGCTTGAAGGCGCGATGGAAGGTCGAAGCGCCCATGTGCGCCTCGGTGGCCAGCGATTCGACGCTCAGCGCCTTGGCATAGTCACGATGGATGCGCGCCAGTGCCCGGGCGATGCGTGCATCGGCATCCTGGTGCTGGGTGAGCGCACACAGCGCCGGACCATGAGGGCCGAGGAGGGCGCGGTAGTGCAGCTCGCGCACCAGCGCCCGGCCCAGCACCTGCGACTCCAGCGGCGAGTCGAGCGCGTGCAGCAGTCGAGCTGTGGTGGCGATCATCTCGGCATCGAGCGCCACCGGCGCGAGTCCGCGCGGCAGTCCGGCGGTCTGCGGCCGCTGCGGCGCGAGTCCGCCGCAGACCAGTGCGACCAACTCGTGGAGCAGGGTCCAGTCGATGGCGACGAACAACCCGAGCAGGGGATCGCTCGGACTGGCGTGGGTCTCGCATTCGAGCGGCAAGGGTACGCTGACGATCAGATAGTGATTGGGGTCGTAACCGAAGCGGGTGCGCCCGAGATAGACGGTCTTGTGGCCGCCGGCGATGATCACGATCCCGGGCTCGTAGATCATCGGGGTGCGAGCCGCAGAGGCGTCGGTCCAGAACACGCGGACCCCGGGGATCTCGGTGTCGAAGGTGCCACTGCGCGCACGTGCCTGGTGTGCGGCGCGCAGCCGCGCGAGCGGTTGCTGAAGTCCTGGCGGCATGCTGGTGTCGTATTGTGTGATGGCCTGGAAGCAGGATCTTATCCTTTATCGGGCATGATTTGTGGACGATCCGCCCGGATTGAGCAGGATCAGGCAAGTAATCGGCAGGATCGACGGTTCAGGCCGCGATAGTCGCGGGGTAGGCTGATAGGGTCACGGGCAACGCATGCCCCTTGTACCGAATCCACAGGAGTCACGATGGACAACTTCGTCTACGAGAACCCAACCCGTATCCACTTCGGCAGCGGCCAGATCGCCGCGCTGGCCGAGGCCATCCCTACTGGGGCGCGGGTGCTGATGCTCTATGGCGGTGGCTCGATCAAATCCAATGGGGTCTATGATCAGGTGGCAGCGGCGCTCGCCGGCTTCGACTGGGAAGCCTTCGGCGGCATCGAGCCCAACCCGCGCTACGACACGCTGATGCGCGCGGTCGAGCGGGTGCGCGCCGGTGGCTTCGACTATCTGCTCGCCGTCGGCGGCGGCTCGGTGATCGATGGCACCAAGTTCGTCGCCGCCGCCGCGTGCCATCCGGGCGACGATCCCTGGGCGATCCTCGCCGAGCAGGCGCCGGTGCGCGAGGCGCTGCCGCTGGGTTGCGTGCTCACCCTCCCGGCGACCGGCTCGGAGACCAATATCAACGCGGTGGTGACCCGGGCGGAGCGCAAGCTCGCCTTCTACAGCCCGCTGGTGCGCCCGCGTTTTGCCATCCTCGACCCCGCCACCACCCTCAGCCTGGCGCCGCGCCAGATCGCCAACGGGGTGGTCGACGCCTTCGTCCACGTCATCGAGCAGTACCTCACCTATCCCGCCGATGCCCGGGTGCAGGATCGCTTCGCCGAGGGCTTGCTGCTGACCCTGATCGAGACCGGCCCCAAGGCGCTCGACGACCCCAATGATCTGGCGCTGCGCGCCGACATCATGTGGGCCGCCTCGCTCGCGCTCAATGGCCTGATCGGCTGTGGCGTGCCGCAGGACTGGGCCACCCACCGCATCGGTCACGAGCTGACCGCGCACTTCGGCATCGACCACGGGCGCAGCCTGACCATCGTGCTCCCTGCGCTGATGCAGGCCCGCCGCGCGGCCAAGCGCGACAAGCTGCTGCAGTACGCAGAGCGGGTCTTCGGGATCGACCAGGGCGAGCCGGAGGCGCGTATCGATCAGGCGATCGCGCAAACCCGAGCGTTCTTCCAGCGCATGGGTGTCGAGACCTCGCTCGCCGACGCCGGGCTCGACGCCACCGCGATCGACACCCTGGTCGCCGGCCTGGAGGACAACCACCTGCTGCCGCTCGGTGAGCGCGGCGACATCGGTTCGGCCGAGGTGCGGGCGATCCTCGAGGGCGCGCTGCGCTGAGCGTTGGCGGCGTACGCGTTCGGCAGGGATGCCGGCGCGGTCTCCACTCAGGCGGTCGAGGACGACACCCGGGCAAGCCATAGCCCCACATCGCGATGCTCACGCCGCGCGCGCCGCCTCCGCGCGCGGCCCTTGAGCAGGAAACCGACCACGCGACAGGGCGCGCGGCGGCGCTGTCGACTCGGGCGGGGATGGCCGGTAGATCCCCGATTGAGTCGGTGTCTTTTCGCTTGTTAGCTTGATGTCTGGCGTTCTTACTCGTCCGGCAGGGACGCCCCTCAAGTGCTCGAGAATCACACCCGAACACGCCGCAACCCTCGCCAGATCGCAACACTCTCGCTGATCCAAAATCCTTGAGCGGGAAACCGGTGTGCTTGACGAAACGCTCGGGCGCGATGTCGAGACGGCGGCATCAGGCAGGCGCCTAACTGTACGTGCGCGCCCTTTCTCCCGGTGCCAGGCAATCGCTGCAACGCTCCTGTTAGTATGGCTGCTGTTCGAGAGCCGCACCGCTGGCGCATGGCCGGTTCGCGGCGGACGAGACAGGCGTGCGAGGAGTATCCGCCATGAAGAGCGTAGGGCGTCAATCACCGCTGATCTTGATCGCCTTGAGCGTGTTGTTGTCGCTCATGACGCCTGCAGAGGGCGGGGCCGACGAGCCGTCGGGCGAGCGCGAACTCGTCATCGCCACGCGTGATGCGCCGCCCTTCGCCATCAAGCGGGAGAAGGGCTGGGATGGCATCACCATCGAGCTGATCCGGCGTATCGCCGACGAGGAAGGGTTCCGGGTCCAGTTCAAGGAAATGGGACTCGACGAGATGTTGGATGCGGTTGCCGCTGGAGAGGTGGATGCGGCCGCCGCCGCCCTGACCATCACCGCCGAGCGCGAGCAGCGGGTCGACTTCACCCATCCCTTCTTCACCTCCGGGCTCGGGGTGGCGGTCCCGCAGCGCCCCGAGCTGACCTGGTTCTCCGCGCTCAGGCGCGTGGCCTCGGGTGCCTTTTTGCAGTCCTTGGCGGCCTTGCTGGGTGTCCTCACCTTACTCGGCGCCCTGGTCTGGCTCGCCGAGCGTCGCCACAACGAACAGTTCTCCGGCAAGCCGGCCAAGGGGATCGGCTCGGGCATCTGGTGGTCCGCCGTCACCATGACCACCGTCGGCTATGGCGACAAGGCCCCCGTGACCTTCGCTGGGCGGCTGATCGGGCTGGTCTGGATGTTCACCAGTGTGGTGGTCGTCTCCAGCTTCACGGCGGCCATTGCAAGCTCGCTGACCGTGGGCGAGCTGGGTCAGAACGTGAGCGGGCTCAGCGATCTCTACGGCAAGCGGGTGGTGACGGCCGAGGACAGCACCAGCGCCCGTTTCCTCGACCAGAAGCTGGTGCGCTACAGGTCGGTCGCGGATGTCTCCGAGGCACTGGAGGCGCTCGCCGCCGGGCGGGCCGATGCCGTCGTCTATGACCTGCCTATCCTGAGACACCTGGTCAGCTCGGAGCATGCCGGTGAACTCCGTGTGCTGCCGGGCATTCTGCTGCGGCAGGATTACGGCATCGCGCTTCCGCCGGAGACCGAGCTACGCGAGCCCGTCAATCGATGGATTCTGCGCATGATCCAGAGTCCGGAATGGACGCCCATGATCGAGGGCTACCTCGGTCACGCGGGCTGAACGGGCGCGTTCCCCGTCGAGTGATGCCGACGCCTTGAGCTGAAGATGGTCCGCTGCGAGTCTCCCCTGAGACGCTGGTGTGACCTCCCTTCAAGCGGCCGAGAACAACAGTCGGGCGCGCCGCAATCCCCGCAGATAACGACACTCGCGCCGTGCCGCGAGCGCCGTCAGCCGCTGCGGTGCGCCGATCGCCGACCCGAACCCCTTGAGCAGGAAACCGGCGTGCTCGACGAAGCGCTCCGGCGCGATGCCGAGCCGGGTGAGGATCTCGGGCAACTCCGCCGGGATCGCCCCGCGCTTGCGTGGATGCAGGGCGCGACCGAGCGAGTCGACCAGGGTCAAATAGCCGTCGAAGGTGAAGGGGATCGTTGCCGGGAGCTCGGCGGGGTTGCCGAAGGGCAGTAGTGGGGCAGGGGGCAGGCGGTTGAGGGCCGCTTCCCAGAGGTTGGTGCTGCGGGCGTCCGGTGAGGCGTCGTTCTCGGGTTCGGCTGGTGTGGGTGCGTGACTGGCTGGTGTCTTGCGCTGATGGGGAATCGGTCGTTGCGAACCGGGAGAGACCTCTGGTGGTGTCTCCGGCCCGACATCCGGGCGGTACGCCACGTCGAGATGCTGCCCGATTGCCGTACCCTCATCGCCCGCGCGCAAGGCGGCGATCCGTGCCGCAATCCCGGTATGCGCACTCTCCTCCGGCGTCTCCGCGATCCCCGCCCGAATCGGGTTGAGATCGACATAGGCCATCACTGCCAACAGCGCCGTCTCATCGAGGATCGCCTGTGAACGGAAGCGTCCCTCCCAGAACCGTCCCCGAACCCCATCCTCCCGATTCGCTGCCCGCGCGATCGACTCGTTCAACACCCGCATGAACCACGAGAGATCCGCCAACCGCGCCCGATAGGTCGCGACCAACCCCGCGACCCCATCCAGCTCCGCCTCGGTCATCCCCGCCCGCGTCGACGGCGACAGAAACCGTTCCACCACCATAGGCCCCCGGAACAGACACCGCCAGCGCCGCAGCACCTCGGTATCCGACCACCCCGCCGCCCGATTGGCATCGACCCGCACCACCAGATGCACGTGATTGCTCATCACCGCATAGGCCGCGACATCGATCGCGAACACCCCCGCGAGCTGACGCAACCGCAACTCCACCCAGCCGCGCCGATGCTCGAAACTCCGCCCGGTCAGCCGATCGAAGCCACAGAGATACGCCCGGCGCACGCACCGTGTGACGACGTGATACCAGGGCGTATCAGACAAGGAGACGAGCGCGGCGCGGGGACGAGTCATGGGGCATCTCCGCTGGGGGTGTTGGGAGAAGCGTAGGAGAGGGCCTTGGGAGCGTCAACGGTAAGTGGGTGTCCCTTTATAACGCGACACTCGCGCCGTGCCGCGAGCGCCGTCAGCCGCTCCGGCGCGCCGATAGCCGACCCGAAGCCCTTGAGCAGGAAGCCCGCGTGCTCGATGAAGCGCTCCGGCGTGATCCCGAGCCGGGTGAGGATATCGGGCAGGTTCTCCGGGATCGCCCCGCGCTTGCGTGGATGCAGGGCGCGACCGAGCGAATCGACCAGGGTCAGATAGTCGTCGAAGGTGAAGGGGATCGTTGCCGGGACCTCGGCGGGGTTGCCGAAGGGTAGTAGTGGGGCAGGGGAGAGGCGGTTGAGGGCCGCTTCCCAGAGGTTGGTGCTACGGGCGTCCGGTGAGGTGTCGTTCTCGGGTTCGGGCGGTGTGGGTGCGTGACTGGCTGGTGTCTTGCGCTGGTGGAGAATCGGTCGTTGCGAATCGGGAGAGACCTCTGGTGGTGTCTCCGGCCCGACATCCGGGCGGTACGCCACGTCGAGATGCTGCCCGGTCGCCTTACCCTCATCACCCGCCCGCAACGCGGCGATCCGCGCCGCGATTCCGGTGTGGGTACTCTCCTCCGGCGTCTCCGCGATCCCCGCCCGAATCGGGTTGAGATCGACATAGGCCATCACCGCCAACAACGCCGTCTCGTCGAGGATCGCCTGTGAACGGAAGCGTCCCTCCCAGAACCGTCCGCGTACCCCATCCTCCCGATTCGCCGCCCGAGCGATCGACTCGTTCAACACCCGCATGAACCACGACAGATCCGCCAACCGCGCCCGATAGGTCGCGACCAACCCCGCGACCACTTCCAGCTCCGCCTCGGTCATCCCCGCCCGCGTCGACGGCGACAGAAACCGTTCCACCACCATAGGCCCCCGGAACAGACACCGCCAGCGCCGCAGCACCTCGGTATCCGACCACCCCGCCGCCCGATTGGCATCGACCCGCACCACCAGATGCACGTGATTGCTCATCACCGCATAAGCCGCCACATCGATCGCGAACACCCCCGCGAGCTGACGCAACCGCAACTCCACCCAGCCGCGCCGATGCTCGAAACTCCGCCCGGTCAGCCGATCGAAGCCACAGAGATACGCCCGGCGCACGCACCGTGTGACGACGTGATACCAAGGCGTATCGGACAAGGAGACGAGCACAGCGCGGGGACGGGTCATGGGGCATCTCCGCTGGGGGTGTTGGGAGAAGCGTAGAAGAGGGCCTTGGGAGCGTCAACGGTAAGTGGGTGTCCCTTTATTTCCTAAAACGGTAAGTGGGTGTCCCTTTATTTCCCTTTATTTCCTTTATTTCATTTGTCCCAGACGATGAGCTGGTGCGGATCAGTGCATGTGGGCCTGCACATGCCCAACGAGCGAACGAGCGATGAGCTCCCCAAGCCGAACGGGCACGGCATTGCCGATCAGACGCCCCATCTTATTGAACTTAATCGGAGCGCCAGGTGGGGCGAATGCGTAAGACTTCGGGAAGGTTTGGAGCATTGCTGCCTCTCGGAGCGAGATGGCGCGATCCTGGTCTGGATGCCCGAATCTTCCGTTGCCGTACCCAAAACATTGCGTGGTGATGGTCGGTGCGGGCTGATCCCATTCCATTCGTCCGTAGACGCTCGGATAGGTGGCTCCTGTATCCTTCCGGTGGCATGATGCCTGCAACTCTTCGGGCCAATCTCGCCACGTCCCTCCAGGGCGCGACTTGCGAATCCTCGACAGGTTCAAAGGACTCAAGGACGAGGCAGTGTGCAACTCGTCTTGGGGATCGCGCTCGCCAGCCTTGATCGGGGGGAGCGAGCCGATCGTCTCGTACACTGTCACCTTCCGAGCTTGATCCTGCGAAAGCTCCAGACCTTCGCTGCCAAGTCTCGATGCAAGTAGCACCAGGCGCTTTCGAGTCTGCGGAATACCTATCGACGAGCATTCCACGATTTGCCACCATTTCTTGTAGCCAGAAAGGCTCTTGAGGAATTGCTGGAAGACCGGGTGATCCACCAGTTGCGGGACATTCTCCATGGTCACTAGGTCGGGCTTGATTTTCTTGACCAAGCGGCCGAAGGAGGACACCAGAGGCCATTGCGACTCATAATCGCTGTTCCGTCCGCTGCGACTGTAGGTGGAGAACGGCTGACATGGGGCGCAACCTGCGAGCAATGTGAAGTCGGCGCCCTCATAGAAGGGCATGATGTCCTCGGCTTTCAGCTTCCCGACATCGCACTCCAGGAACGAGGCGGAATTATTCGCCTCGAAGGGGAACTTGCAGCTCGAATCAATATCCACTCCTGCGGCCACCTGAATGCCACCACGAATGAGGCCATGTGTGAGACCGCCCACACCACAGAAAAGATCGACCCCCACGATTCGAGGCATGTTCTTTGGATTGCGGCTCATGCAGGTCGCCTCTCCGGGAGGAGATATTCGAAGCTATTAATGTATCTGATGAAGCAATTCACAACTTCTTTCAGATAATCTACGGTTTTATCCTTCAATTCGATGAGCCGCCCCACAGTGATATCTTCGGCACACTGCGCGAACGAGATGGATCCGTGCGCGAGACGATTTCTTAGTTGCTTCACCAAGGCGAGCGGCCCTAGATCGTTCCGGAAGGGCTGCTTGATGGCTCTGTAGACGGGCTGACTTACATCCAATTGGAAGCCCAGCCGCTTGCTGAATGCTTCGATCTCTGAGTCGTCCCAATTGCCACCGCCCCCTTTTTCGATGTCGAAGATTTCGATCGGCAACGAGTCCATCAGATTTTCGCAAAGGCGCAATGCGCTCTCCAGTCTTTTCTCTGGTGTCAATTCGATGTGTGTGCGAGCTGTTACGCGCACCCACTCGCGCCTCATCGAGTCGCTAAGGTCGCCAGGCTTCCATTGAGCATTCTCTTTCGCGGCCTCTGAAACTGCTTCGATGCAGCGGGACATCGTTGCTTCGACAAGGTTGTACAACTGCAAATACACGCTCGAATAAAGGATTCTTTGTTGTTGGGTAGTAATGGGATGTTCTGCGCCTTCGATCCGTGGCGGCCCTTGTTGGGCCTGAGCTTCTATGGTCGAAAGGAAATTCAGATATTCCTCGACTTCCTCTAGTCGCTCTTGGAATACGATGGCTAGGTTGCTGCTCATTCACTCACCCAGCAGTCGATTTCGCACGAAACCAGTACGTTCCTGTAGGCGTGCGATAGCATTGGCACCGTCCGAACCAGTGACCGTCTTGAATTCATTACTGGTCAACCATGGCTTCACGTCCTCAATGTCATCGTGGACGAGGCCGGGACGCTCGTTCAGTGCGAGGCGCGATCCCACGGCAATGGCTTCGAACCTAGCCCTGGGGGTGGCTTTCCCTTTTTGAGTCTTGCGGAAGCCATACGGGAACACACGTTCAATAAAGTCAATGGTCTCCTGGAAGCGGGCACGGTACTGATTAGCCAATTCCGGATTATCGGCTGCTTCGATATTCATCTTTTTGACATAGTTGAAGATGAACTCGGACGGACGATCCTTGTAGTCCTCCAATCCATCGCTGTAGGCAAAGAAGCGGGCAACGAGTTCTTCACGCTCGCGCTCTTTCAAGCCTTTCTTGGATACAGGTGCCAGAGCAACAAACTTCGGAAGCATAGAGAGTTCGATGATGAGGTCCATGAAAGGACCAGCAAGAGCACCACGGCGGACCTCGGCCATGTTGGCGATCTTGCTACCCGTATTGATCCGCTCGAACATGTCGAAGCGTGCCTGCTCATCGGCATGCTCGTTGAGCACAATGCCACGTATCGAGCGATTTTTGATTTTCCTCTGACGGGAATCGGGGAGGTCGGAGAACTTGAAGTGAGACAATGCCGTCAGGCTTTTCAACTCACCGAGTCGAAGATCACCCAGCACGAATTCCTCGATCGACCGCAGTCGCTGCGAGCCATCAACGATTTCCAGCTTTCCGTCCGGCATTTCCCAGAAGAAAAGGAATGGAATGGGAAGACCCAAGATCAGAGATTCGATGAATCGGGATTTTCGATCATGCTCCCACGTGTATTCGCGTTGATATGCGGGAACGACGAACTCGCCCTTGATCATCTTGCTGGCCAAGAGTTCAACGGAATACTCCGTCAAATAGAACTCGATCCTCTTGGAAAGCTCGACGATTTGAGCTTCGGCTTGTGCGATCTCGTCCTCGGACTTGATGCGCGCCAGTTCTTTATGATTTTTCATGTCTTCTCGTCCGAGTTCTGCCTGGCGCGCCGCTCCGATACCTCGGCGGATGGGGCCGTGTCATGCGTCATCCCCAATTCGACCAGCGGTAGTGCCCTGACCGATAGGATTTTGAATCGCTCAATGTGTTTGGCTCACCCGCAGTGAGTCAAGCGCACATCGTTTCGTTGTAGTGATGAATGAAGTGCCAGAGTGCACCCAGATGGTTTTCCTGGTTTTTCGAGAATGCGAGCGACTTTCTCACCAAGCGGGAGATACGCTGCCGGAGTGTACCGTTAAACCGTTCGATATGGTTGGTTTCCCCTTGTGACTTCGCACTGGGATAATGTCGGTGTGCCGGGATGATCCGCGCATAGGCGCTCCAGAAATCTGTGTAGACGGGAGCGGAAGTCTGATATTGCGCTGGGATGGAATCCCACAGAGCCTGTGCGGAGCGCTCCGTACGATCGCCAACATGGACCCCGACGATACGCCGGGTCAGGCGATCCATGGCGAGCCAGATCCATTGTTTGTTCAGGCGTTTTCCGACAAAGGACCACAGTTCGTCGCACTCCAGGATCACTCCGTAGGGTGTGGTGTTTTTTTTAGCGCGACCTGACGAGGAACCTTCTTGTACTTCTCGTTCACGTAGTTCTGCAGCCAAGCCTCGGAGACCTTCACCGCACGGGCAATTCCGGCCAGGGAGATTTTGGTAGTGCCCTGACCGATAGGTTTCGATAAGATCAGAATCTCTTGCTTTAAGGATGAAGAAGATGTATCTGACATGTCCGCAGTGTCACTCCAACCATGTGACCAAAAATGGATTCAACCGGCTGAAAAAGCAGTTGTACAAGTGTCAAGATTGCGGTCGCCAGTTCGTTCTCCATCCTGCCAAGGGGCCGGTTTCTCAGGAAACCCGCGAACTGATCGATCGGTTGCTGCTGGAAAAAAT